>NZ_LWBS01000109.1 GCF_001652265.1 Rhizobium leguminosarum | reverse complement strand
CTGATCACCATCGACAAGCAGCCGATCAGCCTGACGGCGGGCATACGATATTGGGCGGCGGCTCCAGACAATGGCCCGGAAGGACTGGGCTTCCGCGTCGCGGTCACGTTCCTCTTCCCGAAGTGAATCCGCAGTCGAGGGCACTGCGCCGAAGATCTTCCGGGGCTCGGATTTAGATCCTCCGCGCAATATGGGCTCGTTTGACGTTCACCGCGAAACTTCTCCGGCCAGGTCAAAGTGCGACTGCGTCCTTTCGCGTCTGAGAGAACGCGCGGCGCTGTAGTAGCAAAAGCTCAACCTTCTTTTGCTATCGCTGGAGCCGATGGCGTTGGAGATGGATTCGGCGATGAAAATTCCGGCAGTGATGATTCTGATGGCAGCCGCCCTGCAGCCGGTCTGCGCCTTCGGCGAGACCGAATGGATGGGCAGCGCGAGACAATGGTCGGTCGGCTTTGCGAATGAGAGCCTACATCCCTACTGCCGCCTGCTGTGGGACAGCGAGATCGGCAAGGCCATGGAATTCCGCCAGAGCGCGACCGAGACGTTCTGGCTGGTATCAAAGATCACATGGGACATTCCGGCCAATACCAAGACCGAGGTGACGCTGACCAACCGTACGACGACGAAAGTGGTCGCCGCCGAATTCTTCGACAAGAACACGCTTCGCCTCTGGGGTCCGGCCAGCAAGGGGAGCGGCGGACTGAAGAAGATCATCAAGAATTCCTTTGCCGGAACGCCTGACGTGCAGCTTTCCTTTGCCGGCGACGAAGGCGACTGGACGCTTCCACTCTCGCGAGTGGATCAGCTCTACCCGACCTATCTCCAGTGCCTCAAACGTCTCGAGGCCGGCGAAAAGCCAAAGCAGAATTCCGAAACCAGCAAGCCGTTCTGACAGCGGTCTTCGGTTCAACCAATCGGCGGCGGCGCAGTGTCACGGATCAGGCTGCGCACGGCTTCGATATCGCTGTTGAGCGGGCGCTCGTCGCCATAATGGGAAACCTGTTCGCGCACTGCCTTATAGACCAGGTCCGTGCCTGCCGCCCGCGGCGCCGCCAGGAAATCATGCGCCTGGGCAGCAGCCATCAGCTCGATCGCCAGGATATATTCGGCGTTGTCGATGACGGCGAGCAGCTTGCCGGCGGCAGCCGTCGGGTGCGCGAGGAAATCCTCCTGCAGGCCGGAGGTCAGCCCGCCGTCCATGGCCGCGGGTGCGGCAAGGCGGCGGTTCTCGTTGCTGAGCGCGGCAGCGGTATACTGAGCAATCATGAAGCCGGAATGGCTGCCGGCATCGCTCGCCAAAAAGGGCGGCAGGCCGCTCACCAGCGGATTGACGAGCCGGTCCATGCGCCGTTCGCTGATTGCGCCGATCTGCGCCAGCGCAATGGCCAGGCTATCGGCCGCCTGCCCGAGCGCCGGGGCGACAGCATGGGCCTCGGAAGAGACGATCGGGTGTTCCGGCGTGCCTGAGACAGCCGGATTGTCCGTCACCGAAGCAAGCTCCTGATCGGCGATGCGGGCGGAATTGTCGAAAACGTCGCGGGCAGCACCATGGGCGTGCGGCACCGAACGAAGGCTGAGCGCATCCTGCGTGCGCCGACCGAAGGCTGCGTCGACAAGACCGCTGCCCTGAAGCCTGGCGCGCAGGCTCGCTCCGACTTTCTGTATTCCCGCCGATGGGCGCAGCGCCAGCACCGCCGCGTCGAAGGCGGCGATCTGGCAACCTGCCGCTTCCAGCGTCAGTGCTGCGATCGCATCGGCCCAGTCGAGCAGCCGCTCGGCGCGCAAAAGCGCCATGGCGGTCAGGCCGGTGGCGCAGGCCGTGCCGTTGACAAGGCTCAAGCCTTCCTTGGCGCCAAGCACCAGTGGTTCGAGGCCGATCGCCGCAAGCGCCTCGCGACCGCTCATACGCCGGCCGTGCAGGTGAGCGCTGCCTTCGCCGATCAGAACAAGCGCGATATGGGCGTTGTGGACGAGGTAACCGGCAGAGCCCTTGGAGGGCACGTCGGGAATGCAATCATGTTCCAGCATGGCCGCAAGATGCTGGACGATCTCGCCCCGCACGCCGGAATGACCATGGGCGAAATTGGCAATCTGTGCGGCGATGATCGCCCGCACTTCGCGGGCGGCCAGCAGTGGCCCGACGCCGCAGGCATGGCTGAGCACGATGCTGCGCGACAACAGGCTCTGCGAGGCGCGATCAACCACCGTATCCGCCAGCGCCCCGACGCCGGTATTAACGCCATAGGCGCGCACCCCCGTCTCGACGATGCGCGCAACGATGCGGCTTGCCTGCTCGACGCGCGCTGGGGCGGCCGGCGACAGCGCAAGCGCTTCCCCTGCCCCGACGCGCGCGACATCGCGCCAGGTCAGCACGGATTCGATGGTGATTGTCATTGACCGCTTCCGAAATGGCCGATGAACTGGCGAAAGGCGGGTGTGGCGCCACCGGTAAACATTTCGTCGGGCTTGCCGCTGCTTTCGATCAGCCCTTCGCGCATGAAGACGACGCGGTTCGAGACGTTACGGGCAAAGCTCATCTCATGGGTGACGACGAGCATGGTCATGCCTTCCTCGGCCAACGCGCGCATGACACGCAGCACCTCGCCAACAAGCTCCGGATCAAGCGCCGAGGTCGGCTCGTCGAACAGCATCACCTTCGGCTTCATCGCGAGCGCACGGGCGATCGCCGCGCGCTGTTGCTGGCCGCCGGAAAGATGGGCGGGATAAGCGTGGCGCTTGTCGGCGATGCCGACCTTTTCGAGCAACGCTTCGGCCTCGGCGATGCAGTCGGCGCGCGGCCGCTTCAGCACATGGATCGGCCCTTCGATGACGTTCTGCAGGATCGTCATATGGGACCAGAGATTGAAGGACTGGAACACCATGCCGAGTTCGGAGCGGATATGGTCCACCTGTTTCTGGCTGGCCGGCTTGCTCGTGCCGCCCTTGTGCACCATGCGGATCTGTTCGCCGTCGACCCAGATCTCGCCGTCGCTTGCGGTTTCGAGCAGGTTGATGCAGCGCAGAAAGGTCGACTTGCCGGAGCCGGAGGCACCGAGCAGCGAAATCACATCGCCGTCTTCGGCATCGAGGGAAATGCCGCGCAAGACTTCGTGCGTACCGAAGCTCTTGCGGATATTGCGGACCGATAGTCGGGTTACGCCTGGCATGGGTGCTCCAATCGGGTCACGAGCATGATGCCGAAAAGTGTGAGCGGTTTTCGGACAACTTCACGCTCTAACTATTTAGTTTAGAACAGGATTCAGACTTTAGGCCGACCCGGCCTAAAATCATCCTGTTCTAGATCGACTATGCCTTCAGCGCCTGCGGAATGGCGCGGCGATGTCGGGACAGCGAATATTCGAGCAGAGCCATGCCCTGCAGGATGATGAAGTTGAGAACGAGGTAGATGATCGCCGCACAGAGGAAGACTTCCATTGTGCGGTAGGTCTGCGAGATCAGCCGCTGGGCGACGCCGGTGACCTCCCAGACGGTGACGAGGCTTGCGAGCGCCGTCGACTTCATCATCAGCACGATCTCGGTGGAATAGGCCGGCAGCGCGTGGCGGAAAGCGATCGGCGCCAGGATACGGCGCACCAGCAGGAAGCCGGACATGCCGATCGAGCGCGCCGCTTCGATCTCCTTCGGCGAGACGGCGCGAATGCCGCCACGGAAGATCTCCGCCGTGTAGCCGGCGGTGCAGAGCGCCAGCGACAGCACCGCGCAGACCATCGGCTCGCGCAGGAATGGCCAGAGGAAGGAATAGCGGATGAAGCCGAACTGGCCGAGGCCGTAGAATACCAGGAACATCTGGATCAAAAGCGGCGAGCCGCGGAAGACGAAGATATAGCCTTTGGCAAAGCCCGAAAGCACTTTGTTGCCACTGGTCCGCATCCAGACGATGACGAGCGCCAGCAGACCGCCGGAGACGATCGACAGGGAAAACAGGATGAGCGTCGTCGGCACGGCCTTGAGCAGGGTGACCATGGTCGAGGCGATGAAGGTGAAATCCATTGTCGCCTCCTTACGCCTGGCCCATGGCGGATGCCGGCATGCTGCGATTGGCGCGGCGCTCCGCCCCGTTGAAGATGCGGTCCGAAAGGCTGGTCAGGAGCAGGTAGAGGCAGCCGCCGGCGATGAAGAACAGGAAATATTGGCGGGTCGAGCCCGCCGCCACCTGGCTGGTGCGCATCAGCTCGGCAAGACCGGTGACGGAGATCAACGCCGAATCCTTGAGACTGAGCTGCCAGACGTTGCCGAGGCCGGGAATGGCGAGGCGAAATACCTGCGGCATGATGATGCGGCGAAGGCGCATGCCGCGATGCATGCCGATCGCCGAGGCGGCCTCAAGCTCGCCCTTGGAGATGGCGAGAAATGAGCCGCGGAAGACCTCCGCCTGGTAGGCGCCGGAGATGATGCCGACCGCAAGCGCGCCGGCGACGAAGGAGGGCAAGCCGAGGAATCCTTCGTAGCCCATCGCCTGGCCGATCGAGGTGACGGCCGACGAGCCGCCGAAATAGATCAGATAGATGATCAGCAGTTCCGGCACGCCGCGAAACACGGTCGTGTAGACATTGCCGAGCGTGACGAGGACGAGATTGCCGGAGAGTTTCGCGGCTGCGACGATCGCGCCCATCACCGCGCCGATCGCCAGCGCCGTCGCCGTGACAGCCAGCGTCATCAAGGCGGCAGCAATGAGCAACGCGCCCCATCCCGTCGAGCCGAAGCCGAGAAGTTCCAAGCTTGCCATATCGTCCGTTCCCCGTCCGTGGCAGTGTTTTGCGGATTGACGCCAGAGCATGATGCCGAAAAGTGTGAGCGGTTTTCGGACGACATCATGCTCTCATTAATTGAGAACAGGATTCAGATTTTAGGCCGACCCGGCCTAAATCATCCTCTTCGAGCATGCGGTCTCCGGCGACAAAGCCGGAGACCGGTGTTTGCGGCCGAAAGGCCGAAACGCTTATTGCGGGCTGACGTCGACCTTGAACCACTTCATCGAGAGGTTCTTGACGGTGCCGTCGGCAAGTGCGGACTTGATTGCTTCGCTGAACTTGTCGCGCAGGTCCGTATCCGCCTTGCGGACACCCAGGCCTTCGCCCTCGCCCCAGATCGAACCGGCGATCTCGGGGCCGGTGAAGTCGAGCGCGCCGTTGGCGGACGCAAAGGCATTATTGAAGTAGACGGCGTCGTCGAAGCCGAGGTCGATGCGGCCGTTCTGCAGGTCGAGGTCGCGGTCGGCACCGGTCTTGTATTCGCGGATCTCGGCAATATCGCCGAAATTGTCATAGACGAACTTGGCGTAGACGGTCGCCGCCTGAATGCCGATCGTCTTGCCCTTGAAGGCGGCCTTCAGCGCGTCGATCTCCTTCACGCCGGTCTGGCCGGGCGTCATCTTGATCGTGGTGCCAGTGCCGGCGGCCTTTGCCAGCGGGCTGTCCTTGGCGGTGGCAAAGGCGGCAGGCGTTGCGGCATAGGGAATGGTGAAGTCGATGACCTGCTTGCGCTCCTCGGTGATCGACAGCGCATCCATGATGACGTCGAACTTGCCGGCGTTGAGCGCCGGGATCATGCCGTCCCAGTCGGAGGCGACCAGCGTGCATTCGATCTTGGCGCGCTCGCACAGCACCTTGGCGAGTTCCGGTTCGAAGCCGCCGAGCGTACCGTCGGCATTGGTGAGGTTCCAGGGCGCATAGGCGCCTTCGAGTGTAATGGTCGCCTTCGTCCAGTCTTTGGAAAAGGCAGGCGCGGCGAAGGCGGAAAAAGCCGCCACGCCACAAAGCAGGATTGCGCTGAATTTCATTTATGAATTCTCCTCTGGAGTTGAAACAGACCTTGCGGCACCACGGCCGATCTTCGCCGGCTTGCCCTTTCCTGTCCTATTTCTGTTCCAAGGACCGATTGGGAGGTTGTATATGGTACCATATGAGATATTTTGTGATATGCAAGAGGAAAGTCGAATTATGTAGCGAATTCCATTCGTGCAAAAGGAATAGGCAATGAAGCGTCCCGGCGAGATGAAGCGCGAATTGGCGCAGAATGATAGCACCCCGCTCTATGCCGGCGTCAAGCAGGTGATCCTCGACCGCATCCACAGCGGCGAGTGGCCGCCGAAATATCGCGTGCCCTCGGAAAACGAACTGGTCGTCGAGCTCGGCGTCAGCAAGATGACCGCCAACCGGGCGCTGCGCGAACTTGCCAACGAGGGCGAACTTGTCCGCATCCAGGGCGTCGGCTCCTTCGTTGCGGAGCGCAAGGGTTATTCGGCGCTGTTCGAGGTCCGCAACATCGCCGAGGAAATCGCCGAACGCGGTCATGCCCACGAGGCCTCCGTCGTTGTTCTCGCCCAGGAAACCGCCTCTCCCGAGGTTGCCGACGCGCTCGAACTGCCGATCGGTGCCGCGGTTTTCCACTCGCTGATCGTTCACAGCGAAAACGGTGTTCCGGTACAGATCGAGGACCGTTTCGTCCATCCGGAGGCCGCGCCTGAATATCTCGACCAGGATTTTTCGACGCTGACGCCGAACGCTTATCTGACGGCCGCAGCCCCGCTCAGCGGCTCCGAGCACGTTGTCGAGGCGGCGATGCCGCAGGCCTGGGAATGCAAGCTGCTGACCATCATGAAGACCGAACCGTGCCTGACGATCCGCCGGCGCACATGGTCGGCAAAACAGGTGGTCTCGACCGCCCGCCTCGTCTATCCCGGCCACCGCTACCGGCTGGAAGCGCGCAGCGGCAAGATGTTCGAGGAATAAAAACACTGCCCATGTTGTATATGGAACATAGCGGACTTATTGCGACGCCGGCGTGAAACGCGCCACCAATGCATGACGATCGCCCGGATAGGTGAAGCGCACATGCGTCACCGGGCCGGCGCCGCTCCAGGTCCGGCGCTCGACCACGAGGCAGGCGGTATTGCGCGCTATGTCGAGGACGGCGGCCACTTCGGCATTGGCCGAGACGGCGTGGATCCGGTGTTCGGCCGTGCTCCACGGCACCTGGTTGAGCAGCCACGGCCCCGGCGCCATCGTCAGGAAATCGGCATTGGCGGCCTCCGGCACCGTCGCAAGGCTGATCAGCCGCTCCTCCAGGCAAAAGGGCCGCATCCCGGCACTGTGGATGCAGACGATCTCGACGACCGAGGACGCCACAGGCAGTTCCAGCCTTCGACTGTCTTCCGCCTTGGCCTTGCGACTCGTCTTCTTCGATACCGCATAGGAATAGGGCAGGTTCAGCGACTGCACCTCGGCCTTGATATCGTGGATTTCGAGAACAGCCGATTGCGCCTGCGGCTGGGTGACGAAGCTGCCAGACTTCTTGCGGCGCTCGATAAGGCCGGCCTTGGCGAGCTGGGTCAGCACCTTGTTCATCGTCATGCGCGAGCAGTCATACTGCGTGGCGAGATCGACCTCGAAGGGAATGCGGTGGCCCGGCGGCCAATCGCCCGAGACGATACGGCCCTCGATGTCGCTGAGGATGCGCTGATGCAAGGTGGGATCCCTGCTTTGGTTCATCGCCACGTTCCGATTGGTCTCCCGCTCTAATTCGAATAGCGTGCTGGGAAAAGCTCTTTTTCAGGCAGCCAGCAATTCGCCCATGACAGCGAGGAATCGCCGGTCGATGGCGTCGCGCCTGAGATGGCGGCCGCCCTCCACCTGCTTGCGGCCGCGTGCCCAAACGCAATCGATCGAAATGCCGCCGGCAAACAGCCAGTGATCGAGGATCTGGTCACCTGTGAGATAGGGAACGGCGGTGGCATCGAGCGATATGATATCGGCGTGATGGCCCTCGACGAGCCCGGCCGGCGCCTTCAGCGCGGCGCCGCCGCCGGCAAGCGCTTGGCAAAACAGCGAAAGCGCCGTCGAGCCGCCGGGTGCAGCGACGACGTTGCGGGCGCGAAGCGCCAGGCGCTGCGAATATTCGAGCTGGCGCAGTTCCTCCGGCACGGAGATCAGCACGTTGGAATCCGAGCCGATGCCGTAACGCCCGCCGTCTTCGAGGAAAAGCGGCGCGGCAAATGCGCCGTCGCCGAGATTGGCCTCGGTGATCGGGCAGAGGCCGGCGATCGCCCCGCTTTTCGCCATCCGCCGTGTTTCGTCCTCGGTCATGTGCGTCGCATGGATCAGGCACCAGCGCTCATCCACAGGCGCATGATCGAGCAGCCATTCCACGGGCCGGGCGCCGGACCAGGCGATGCAGTCCTCGACCTCCTTCACCTGCTCGGCGACATGGATATGGATGGGACCGTCGCCCGCCATCGGCACGAGTCCTGCAAGCTCGTCCGGGGTCGCGGCGCGCAGGCTGTGCGGCGCCAGCCCGAGCTCGGCGCCGTCGAGCCGGCCGGTGACTGCCCGGCATCCCTCCATCAGCCTTTCGAAGCTTTCGAGCGAATTGATGAAACGCCGCTGACCATCGATGGGGGCAGCTCCGCCGAAGCCGGAATGGGCATAGAAGACCGGCAGCAGCGTCAGGCCGATACCGGTCTCTTCGCTTGCCGCGCCGATGCGTTCGGCAAGCTCGGCGATATTGGCGTAAGCGCTGCCATCCCTGTCGTGGTGAAGATAGTGGAACTCGCCGACGCGGGAAAAACCGGCCTCCAGCATTTCTGCATAAAGCTTGGCCGCCACCGCCTCGACATGATCAGGCGTCATCGCCAGGGCAAATTTGTACATGACCGTGCGCCAGCTCCAGAAGCTGTCATTGGCCGGGCCGCGCACTTCCGCAAGGCCCGCCATCGCCCGCTGGAAGGCATGGCTGTGCAGGTTCGCCATGGCGGGAAGGAGGAGAGCGTGGCGTTCATCGCCGGGCTCGGGAGACGTACCAATTTCAATCCGCGCGATGCGCCCAGCCTCAAACGTCAGCCGCACATTCTTTTGCCGGCCTTGCGGGGTCAGCGCCGTGTCTGCGTGAAGTGTGGTCATGGCCTTCCCTCTCCTTTTGCCGCGTCGCCGATCTTTCTTTTCCAGAAAAGCGCGCAAAATTTCTCTTGTCACCCGTCGATTATGTATATACATGTTATTGACATAAGGAAAGGCGCAAAGCTGATGACCGGGAACAATTTTTCAGAGGAAGCCGCATCCGCCGACGCCCGCCCAGTGCTGTGGCGCAATGCGCGGCTGGCCACGCTGGCGCCTGGCAAAGAAGGGCTCGGCATCGTCGAAAAGGGCGCCGTGCTGGTCGAAAACGGCCGCATCGCCTTTGCCGGCGCCGAAAGCGACCTGCCGGCATCGGCCATCGAACACTCCGAAATCGTTGATCTCGAAGGCCGCTGGGTAACGCCCGGCCTCGTCGACTGCCACACCCATATCGTCCACGGCGGCAACCGCGCTCGCGAGTTCGAAATGCGCCTTGCAGGCGCCACCTATGAGGAGGTCGCCCGCGCCGGCGGCGGCATCGTCTCCTCGGTGAAGGCGACCAATGCACTATCGGTCGAAGAGCTCGTCGCCGGGGCTCTGCCGCGGCTCGACACGCTGCTTGCCGAAGGTGTCACGACGATCGAGGTCAAGTCCGGTTACGGGCTGAACCGAACCGGTGAAGTGAAGATGCTGCAGAGCGCCCGCCTGCTCGGCCATATCAGACCGGTCCGCATCGCCACCAGCTATCTCGGCGCCCATGCGACGCCTCTCGAATATAAGGGTCGCAACGGCGATTATCTCGATGATGTCGTCCTGCCCGGTCTCGACGACATGCATAATCTCGGTCTCGCCGATGCCGTCGACGGCTTCTGCGAGGGCATCGCCTTTTCCACGACCGAGATTGCCCGCGTCTTCGACAAGGCAAAGGCGCTCGGCCTGCCGGTCAAGCTGCATGCCGAGCAGCTCTCCAATCTTGGCGGCGCCAGGCTCGCCGCGTCCTATGGCGCGCTTTCGGCCGATCATCTTGAATATCTCGACGAAGATGGCGTTGCGGCGATGGCCGCAGCCGGCACCGTCGCCGTGCTGCTGCCCGGCGCCTTCTACGCCATCCATGAGAAGCAGAAACCACCGGTAGAGGCGTTGCGGCGGGCAGGCGTGCCGATTGCGATCGCCACCGATTGCAATCCCGGCACCTCGCCGCTCACCTCGATGTTGCTCACCATGAACATGTCGGCCACGCTTTTCGGCCTGACCGTCGAAGAATGCATCGCCGGCGCCACCCGCGAAGGCGCCCGCGCGCTCGGTCTGCTCGACAAGACGGGAACGCTCGAACCCGGCAAAGCCGCCGACCTTGCCATCTGGAATATCGAAAGCCTTGCGGAGCTCGTCTACCGCATCGGCTTCAATCCTCTTCACACACGCGTCTTCAAGGGCGAAAGGAACGGTCGATGACCATCACGCTCCACCCGGGCTCCGTCTCGCTCAAGGATCTGGAAATCATCTACTGGACCGGCGCATCGGCAAGGCTCGATCCCGCCTTCGATGCCGGCATCGCCAAGGCCGCTGCACGCATCGCCGAGATCGCCGCCGGCAATGCGCCAGTCTACGGCATCAATACCGGCTTCGGCAAACTCGCCTCGATCAAGATCGACAGCGCCGATGTGACCACCTTGCAGCGCAATCTCATCCTGTCGCATTGCTGCGGCGTCGGCGCGCCGCTGCCTGAGAATATCGTGCGGCTGATCATGGCGCTGAAGCTGGTCTCGCTCGGGCGCGGCGCCTCCGGAGTGCGGCTGGAGCTGGTGCGGCTGATCGAAGGCATGCTGGATAAGGGCGTCATTCCGCTAATCCCGGAAAAAGGCTCGGTCGGGGCCTCCGGCGATCTTGCGCCCCTTGCCCATATGGCGGCGGTGATGATGGGCGAGGCCGAAGCCTTCTTCGCCGGCGAACGCCTCCCGGGCGCGCAAGCCCTCGAAAGGGCTGGCCTCAGACCGGTCGTGCTCGCCGCCAAGGAGGGCCTGGCGCTGATCAACGGCACCCAGACCTCGACCGCGCTGGCGCTTGCCGGTCTCTTCCGCGCCCATCGGGCCGCACAGGCAGCGCTGATCACCGGCGCCATGTCGACCGATGCCGCCATGGGCTCTTCGGCGCCCTTTCATCCGGATATTCACACATTGCGTGGCCACAAGGGCCAGATCGACACGGCAGCCGCGCTCCGCGCGCTCCTCGAAAACTCCATCATCCGCCAAAGCCACATCGAGGGCGACGAGCGCGTTCAGGATCCCTATTGCATCCGCTGCCAGCCGCAGGTCGACGGCGCCTGCCTCGATCTGCTGCGCTCGGTTGCCCGCACGCTTGAAATCGAGGCCAATGCGGTCACCGACAATCCTCTGGTGCTGTCGGACAATTCCGTCGTCTCCGGCGGCAATTTCCACGCCGAACCCGTCGCCTTCGCCGCCGACCAGATCGCGCTCGCCATCTGCGAAATCGGCGCGATTTCGCAGCGCCGCATCGCGCTGCTCGTCGATCCGACGCTCTCCTACGGCCTGCCGGCCTTCCTCGCCAAGAAGCCGGGCTTGAACTCCGGCCTGATGATCGCCGAGGTGACGTCTGCGGCGCTGATGTCGGAGAACAAGCAGATGTCGCACCCCGCTTCAGTCGATTCGACGCCGACTTCGGCCAACCAAGAAGACCATGTCTCCATGGCCTGCCATGGTGCCCGCCGCCTGCTTGGCATGACCGAAAACCTGTTCGGCATCATCGGCATCGAGGCGCTAACCGCCGCCCAAGGCGTCGAACTGCGCGCGCCGCTGTCGACGAGCCCGGAACTTGCCAAGGCGATCACTGCCATCCGCACCAAAGTTCCGAGCCTCGACGTCGATCGCTATATGGCAAACGACCTCGCCGCCGCCGCCGAACTGGTGGCGACGGGCGCGCTGAACGCCTCGGTTTCGAATGGTATTCTGCCGATTTTGGAGGGTTGATCATGATGTATCTGCACTTGGTACCCCCCTCTGCCCTACCGGGCATCTCCCCCACAGGTGGGGAGATTGGCTGGGCGGTCCCGCTCGTTCCAGCATCAATTGTTTGGGCAGCTTCCATCCACGAGTCGATCTCCCCCCTTGTGGGGGAGATGTCCGGCAGGACAGAGGGGGGTAACGCCCCGAACGCCGGAGCGCTTTGCCCATGAGCGCGCCCGTCTTCGAAATGACGCGGGGCACCTCCCCCGTCATCCTCGGTTTCCCCCATACCGGCACCGAGGTGCCGGCTGAGATTGCCGACCGCCTCAACGACAACGGCAGGATGCTGGCCGACACCGACTGGCACATCCACCGGCTCTATGACGGCCTGCTCGACAATGTCACGGTGGTGCGCGCCACCTTCCACCGCTATGTGATCGACGCCAACCGCGATCCGGCGGGCGTCAGCCTCTATCCCGGCCAGAATACCACCGGCCTTGTTCCTGAAACGGATTTCGACGGCAAGGCGATCTGGAAGGATGGCCAGGCGCCTGACGAAGCCGACGTCGCGGCGCGGCAGCGGGACTTTCATGCCCCCTATCATGCGGCACTTGCCGCCGAGATCGAGCGCGTGAGAGCAATCCATGGCGTCGCAATTCTCTACGACTGCCACTCGATCCGCTCCCACATTCCCTTCCTCTTCGAAGGCAAATTGCCGGATTTCAATATCGGCACCGACATGGGCAAGACGTGCGACGGCGCGATCGAGCAGGCGACGCTCACCGTCGTCGAAGCCGCCGAAGGTTACGACAGTGTGCTCAACGGTCGCTTCAAGGGCGGCTGGACGACACGCCACTATGGTCGGCCCGATACCGGTGTGCACGCGATCCAGATGGAGCTTGCGCAATCGACGCATCTCCAAACCGAGGCGGCGCCCTTCGCCTACGATGCCGCCAAGGCAGACAGACTCCGCGTCCATCTCAAAAACATTCTGGTGCGCATCGAACAGATCGCGCCCGACCTGAAACGCTGACGCCCGAAACCTGACGATTGAAAACCTGAGAACAGGGGAACCGCCATGAATAATCCACGCCACAATATCCGCGAAATCCGCGCGCCCCGCGGCAACGATCTCAATGCCAAGAGCTGGATGACCGAAGCGCCGCTGCGCATGCTGATGAACAATCTGGACCCCGACGTCGCCGAAAATCCGAACGAGCTCGTGGTTTATGGCGGCATCGGCCGCGCCGCCCGCACCTGGGAGGATTTCGACCGCATCGTCGCGACGCTGAAGACGCTGACGGAAGAAGAAACGCTGGTCGTGCAATCCGGCAAGCCGGTCGGCGTGTTCCGCACCCACAAGGATGCGCCGCGGGTGCTGATCGCCAATTCCAATCTCGTGCCGCATTGGGCGACTTGGGACCATTTCAACGAGCTGGATAAGAAGGGCCTTGCGATGTACGGCCAGATGACGGCCGGTTCGTGGATCTATATCGGCACGCAGGGCATCGTGCAGGGCACCTACGAGACCTTCGTCGAGGCCGGCCGCCAGCATTACGGCGGCAATCTCAAGGGCAAATGGATCCTGACCGGCGGCCTCGGCGGCATGGGCGGCGCCCAGCCGCTTGCCGCCGTCATGGCCGGCGCCTGCTGCCTGGCCGTCGAATGCAATCCCGATTCGATCGATTTCCGCCTGCGCACCCGCTATGTCGACGCCAAGGCCGAGACGCTCGATGAAGCGCTTGAGATGATCGACCGCTGGACCAAGGCCGGCGAGGCAAAGTCCGTCGGCCTGCTTGGCAATGCCGCCGAAATCCTGCCGGAGATGGTCCGCCGCGGCATTCGCCCCGATATCGTCACCGACCAGACCTCGGCCCACGACCCGATCAACGGCTACCTGCCGAAAGGCTGGACGATGGGTGAGTGGAAGGCAAAGCGCGAAAGCGATCCGAAGGCTGTGGAAAAAGCGGCGCGCGCCTCGATGCGCGAGCATGTCGAAGCGATGATCGCCTTCTGGAATGCCGGCGTGCCGACACTCGACTATGGCAACAATATCCGCCAGGTCGCCAAGGACGAAGGCCTCGAAAACGCCTTCGCCTTCCCGGGCTTCGTGCCGGCCTATATCCGCCCGCTGTTTTGCCGCGGCATCGGCCCCTTCCGCTGGGCGGCCCTTTCCGGCGATCCGGAGGATATCTACAAGACCGATGCCAAGGTGAAGGAACTTCTGCCTGACAACAAGCACCTGCACAACTGGCTCGACATGGCCAGGGAGCGCATCGCCTTCCAGGGCCTGCCGGCACGCATCTGCTGGGTAGGTCTCGGCGACCGCCACAAGCTCGGCCTCGCCTTCAACGAGATGGTGAGAACAGGCGAACTCTCCGCCCCGATCGTCATCGGCCGCGACCATCTGGACTCCGGCTCCGTCGCCTCGCCGAACCGCGAGACCGAAGCGATGAAGGACGGTTCTGATGCGGTCTCCGACTGGCCGCTGCTCAATGCCCTGCTCAACACGGCATCGGGCGCCACCTGGGTGTCGCTGCATCACGGCGGCGGCGTCGGCATGGGCTTCTCGCAGCATTCCGGCATGGTCATTTGCGCCGATGGCACGGACGATGCCGCAAGACGCCTCGAGCGCGTGCTCTGGAACGATCCGGCGACCGGCGTCATGCGCCACGCCGATGCCGGCTACGAGATCGCCATCGACTGCGCCAAGGAAAAAGGCCTGCGCCTCCCGGGCATTCTCGGGAACTGAACCCGGTGAGGATCCTGCGCGCCGGCGATCACAAACGCATGCCCTGGAAAAACGGCAAGGGAGAGACGGTGGAGATCGCCGTCTTTCCACCTGACGCTTCGATCAACGACTTCGAGTGGCGCATCAGCATGGCAACGGTCGCAGAAGACGGGCCGTTTTCGATCTTTCCCGGCATCGACCGAACGCTGGCGATCCTCGATGGCAACGGCATGGTGCTGGAGGTGGAAGGCAGCTCGCCGGTGCTGCTGACAATGGCAAGCGATCCGCTGGCCTTCCCGGCGGATGTCCCGGTCGCCGCCAGGCTCGAGGACGGAGCAATCACCGATCTCAACGTCATGACGCGCCGTGACGGGCTTACCCATACGCTGATCCGGATCGACGTCGATGGCAGCAAGGCCGTGCCGCTGCCGCCCTCGACATGCCTGTTGCTTTGCCATCGCGGCGCATTGTCATTCCGGCGGGGCGACGACACCGGCGCGCTTGCGGCCGGCGATGCGCTGCTAATCGACGACGCGGCCGCAACCGTGCTGGAAATCGATGGCGAAGCCAGAGGTTATCTCGCTTCGATCACGCAGGCTGATCTTCGAACAACAAATTGAAAACATTAAGCAATCGAGGATATGGCGAAGCATGTGCATAAACCATCGCCATCTCGGGCCATGGACGTCATTCCTCGTTTCGGTCTAAACTTCGCCCTTCTGATGCAGAAGAAGACCTAGACTGCCCGCAACGTGCCGGGGAGCAAGGGAGCAGGCGTGACGGATCCATACGATATTCTCGGCGTTGAACGCGATGCGGACGAGGCGCAGTTGAAGGCCGCCTATCGGCGCCTGGCGAAGGTTGCCCACCCCGATTCGGGTGGTGATTCGGACGCCTTTGCCCATCTGCAGAAAGCCTATGGGCTGCTTCTCGATCCGGTCCGGCGCAAGGTTTACGACGATACCGGCTATGACGTCGAATTCGCCGATGCGGCCGAATTGCAGGCGCTCGTGATGATCGAGAAGCTCGTCACCGACGCAGTGCTCGACGAGCGCGCACCCGGAAGTTTCGATCCCGTCGCCGTCATGCAGGACAGTCTTTCCGAAGAACTGCGCAAGGCGCGTTTCAGCAAGAGCGAGCTGGAGCGCCACGCCTCGCGAATCGGCCTGCACCTGGAGCGGCTGGAAAAACAGTCCGGCCGCGATGTGCTTGCCCACATGTTCCGCGCCCGCATCGAAGCGATCTCCAAGGCGGTCGCGGAAACCGAGGCGAAAATCAAGGCGACGGAACGCGCCGCCGACATGCTCTCCGGCTATGTCTACGACATCGATCCGCCGCCGCTGCCGGATGCGGCGGTCACCAGCATCGAATGGGTCGAGGCCTCAAGAAACCGCTCCACCGGCTGACGGCGGACGACACGGCTGATCTTAATAAGACAGTTTCGGATACCAGTCCGCCGGCCGGCCTTCGGGCGTCGAATCGATGACGGTCCAGAGCGGCATCAGGTCGGGCGCGCCGCGCGGATCCTCACCGGGATCGGCCGTCACCCCGCCCATCTCCTGGCTCCAGAAGTGGCGGATGGTGCCGTCGCGCCGCGTGAACACGTTGAAGGCCGCGTCATCGCCGCCATCTCCGCCGATCGCGTGATAGTCGCGGCTGTAATCGTCCGTCATGTCGGAATAAAGCGGCAGGTGATGCCAGCCACGTTCCTTCTTGAAGGCGAGCAGCCTTTCGATCGGCGAGCGGGCGACGACCGCAAGGGCGGCGCGCTGCTGGATGTCAGGCACTTCGCCGTCCCAGGCCGAGAGCAGCGAAGTGCACATCGGGCACGGGCGCTCGCGTTGCGGGCCGAACATGTAGCTGTAGACGATCAGCGTGTCCTTGTCGGCGAAGAGTTCGGCAAAGGAGATCGGCCCGTCGCTGCCTTCGAAGCGGTAGTCTTTCGTCACCTCGCCGCCCGGCGGCAGCGCCCGGCGCTGTCTTGCCACGCGCTCGATGTGCCGGCGCAATTCGATCTCTTCTGCCAGCAGCGCGTCGCGGGCGCTGCGATACGCCTCGCTCTCATTGGGGAACCGGACGCCGTTCTTGGCCGCAAGGACGGCGGCAGGGACCAGATGCTGATTATCCATGACAATAGCTCCTTCTGTTGCCTGAGGACGTGCTAACGCGGTGCCGGCACATCATTACAAGGACGATCGGCTGATGCGAAAATCGACAGAGCCGACGGAAAATATTCGCCCGCGCTTTGGCCGGCTCAGCGCCCGGATCGCCAAAGCCCAGCAGACCAAGATCGCGCGTCCGAAATGCGGACCCCATCGAACCAGCACATGATCGGCATCGCGCCCTTCCGAGAGGACGCCGCCGCGCGAACTCATTTCACCGTCGGCTGCGAAACTCAGTGAACGGTGATCACCGGAATGCCAGCTTCGTCGGCAGCACGGATAAGCGCTGCTCGCGCGTCCTGAGCCGGAATTTCCCCATGAATTGCATTTCGGCACGCCCTAATCGCTATAAGATATTCTTCTCCGTCGTCGATCGGCCAGCCAACTGTCAGCATCTCGGCAGCCTGGAAAAGGGTTGCCACAAGCTTGTATTTTTCCGACCCACTCACAACGAGCATCAGAGGGGCAAACTCTTCGGATGTGCGCCACTTCATGACATTAGGTCTCCCCATAGTAAACATATTAGTAACCGTGCAAGAACCGTTCCGTGATCTTCGCTGATGCCGAAGCTCGTTTCGGAGGCCGCACAATGGAAATGAGAACATTTCTTAAAGGCGCCTTAGTCGCCCCAGCATCGCCAGCATGGGCACCTGTTGGCAGGGAAACGGTCGCGCAAGATTGCCTTTGACAGGTCGCGATAAGCAATATATCTATGCGGTTATATAGCCATGTGGTGATATATGAAAAGCAGCCTCGATACGATTTTCTCCGCACTCTCAGATCCAACAAGGAGAGCAATTCTTGGGCGGCTTGCTCACGGCAAGGCGAACGTGGCCGAACTCGCAGATCCCTTCGAGTTGTCTCAGCCTGCCATTTCAAAGCACCTCAAGGTCCTGGAACAGGCTGGATTGATCCGCTCCGGCCGTGAAGCGAATTCGCGTCCCCGCGAACTTCAGCCGGACGCGTTGAAGAAAATCTCTGATTGGATTGGCGATTACAGACGCTTCTGGGATCAGAGCTTCGATCGTCTCGATGGCTATTTGTCCAAGGTACAAGGATACGAAGATGACAAATCCGAAGACTGATACTGACAGTGCCCACGACCTGGTTTTTGTACGAAGGTTCAATGCCCCCTGCGATCTCGTTTTCAGGGCATGGACGGACCCGAAAGCGCTAGCGCAATGGAGCGGTCCTCACGGTTTCAAGGCGGTGGGTGACCAGCTTGAAGTCTGGCCAGGAGGTAGACACCGCGCCTGTCTGATAGCGCCAGATGGAGAGGAGCACTGGGTTAGCGGAAAATACCTTGAGGTCGAGCCTCCGCACAGGCTTGTCTTCACACATGCCTGGGAAATCGGAACCGGCGAAACGAGCCCGGAAACGGTGGTCACCATTGCGTTAAAGGAAAGCGACGGAGGCACGGAAATGACGTTTCAGCAAAGTGGATTTGAAAACGAATCATCACTGAAGGGTCATGAAGGTGGTTGGTCGCAAAGCTTCGAGCGACTGGGCGTTTTTCTGGGGGCTGAATCCGAAAGGCCGGACCATGAATAAGGCGGCGATGAAGCTTTACTATTGCGAGACGCTCAATCCTCGGAAGGCCTGCGCCGCTGCCCGTTTTCTCAAAGCCGACGTCGAGTTCATAAGGATTGACCTGGCAAGCGGGGAGCAGCGCACCACGGAATTCCTGGCTCTTAACCCGAACGGGAAGGTCCCTGTGCTGCAGGATGATGGCGGAACCTTGTGGGAAGCAAATGCCATCATGTGCCGGTTGTCTGACAGAGTTGCCTCGGATTTCTGGCCGCATGACCACCGGCAGATCGACGTGCTGCGCTGGTTGAGTTGGGATGCCAGTCATTTCACCCGGCACGGGGCAACGCTGTGGTTTGAAACCTTGATCAAGCCGTTGTTCGGCGGCGAGCCTGACGTCGCCGTGGTCGAAGATGCGAAGACGAGCTTCCGCCTCCATGCTCGCGTGCTCGACGATCATTTGGCCACTAACAGCGTCGCGGTCGGGAAGACACTGACTGTCGCAGATTTCGCACTGGCCGCTGCACTTCCTTATGCGACTTCTGCTGAGATTCCACTTTCCGAGTTCAGGCATATACAGGCGTGGTACGAACGGCTTGAACAACTCGATGCGTGGCGAAACCCTTTCCCGGCGTAACAAGGTACGGCCGTCTCCGCTTGGCTGGCGCGGCTGTTTCCGGACAATGTCCTCGGCATTTACCCGAATTATGCGTCGGCATCATCTACTGGACCTCATGGTGGAAGGGCTGAGTTCCGATCCCCGAGAGAAGCGCGGCCGCGAAGAAAGCGTAGAACGCTGCACAAGTGGGAAACTTGAAAAGCCCTTGACCTCGACACGCCGATTAGAGAAGCGCCGCTCGGAACGAGCGCAAGCCGCAGCTACCCATCGAATCCGAGTTGATGCTGTTCGATTTCGACCGAGACGCCACCATCCTGCGCAGCCTTACCGGCAAAGTTCGCGACGAGCATAAGGAGCTGTTTCGTCATGCCACCGGCGGCAGCAATCCATGTGCCCTGCGCTACCAATCCGCGCCAATATCGACTATACTTTGGTCCCCTGGACCTTTTGGCTTGTTCGTCGGCCGCTCTTCAGGAGAAAGGGCGCGTCGAAGCGCGGGCTTAAGCAATCAGCTTGATTTTACCATCCCATCCGCCATGTGCCGCGGGTCAGCGAGGGGTGTTCGAGTGAAACCGAAACGACGACACTACCTTTACCTAGCGGTCGCGCTAGCGATGAACTTTCCTGCCATCGCCGCTGCCCAGCAGACGTCGGCCAAGACGCCACGTATCGGCCTTCTTGCCTGGTGGCCCTGCGACATACCGGGCTATATGGGTGGGTCCGGTGAGTTTGGAGAGTTTATTAGCGGCCTTGGCGAACTCGGGTACAAGTTGGACAAAACAGTCAGCTTCGAGTGCCGAAGCGCCGGCAAGCACAACAATGGCTTGGCCGCGGCGGCGACAGAACTGGTGCGGCTCCCCGTCGACGTGATCGTCACGATGTCGCATCCGGCGGGACAGGCTGCCCACGAGGCGACCATTACAATTCCGATCGTGTCGATCCTAAGCGGTGATCCGATGGCGACTGGGTTCGTTGGTAGCCTTGCAAAACCGGGCGGAAATGCCACGGGCATCAGCTACTACGCCACGGAACTCTCCGCCAAACGCCTGGAGCTTTTGATGGAAGCCATACCGGGGCTCACCACAGTCGGCGTGCTGGCGAACCCGGTGGTCTCCGATCTGAATTTTGAACGGGACACCAAGAATGCGGCCAATCGGCTCGGCATTGCGGTGAACATCCAGCACGTCGGCGAGGCGGACGACATCGATGCTGCAGTCGACCGCATGGAGGCCGCGGGCGCGCAGGCTCTTTTCGTGCTGCCTGACATGATGCTGGCCGACCAGTCTAAGCGAATTGCCGACTTGGCGATCGAGCATCGCCTGCCGACCATGGCCTGGGGTCCATGGTACGTCGCAAACGGCTGCCTGATGGCCTATTCGGCGAGATACAACGAGATGCAACATCGGCTCGCCTTTTATGTCGATCGCATATTGAAAGGCACCAAACCAGGCGACCTGCCGATCGAGCAGCCGACGACGTTCGACTTGTCGGTCAATCTGAAAACAGCCAAGGCCCTCGGGATCGAGCTGCCGCAGAGCGTTTTGCTGATGGCTGAAGAAGTCATCGAGTGAGGATGGTGTGCGGCGTTCGCTCCAGCTCCAAGCCGCCCCGATGCGCCGATCGCTGTTCCGGAAGTACTTCCTGGCCTTGTTCACCGCGGTCATTGTCCCCGTAACTGCTAGCGGCATCAGCGACGCCTGGTTCGGCTATCGCGACCAGCGTGTTATGCTCAGCGCTCTAGTGCGGGTGGAGGCCACATCGGCGGCCGGCAAAATCCAGAGTTTTCTCGACGGCATCAAGGATCAACTGGGTTGGACAGTCCAGCAGTCCTGGGCCCATGATGAGGGACAGCATAGGCTCGATGCGTTGCGGGTGATGCGACGAGTTCCAGCGATCGTCAGCATCACCCTTGTTGACGATGTCGGCATCGAACGGCTGTATGTCTCCCGCATCGACTTGAACAGGAGGGAAGGCGGATCGGATCGCTCCGGCGATCCTGCTGTGGTGGGTGTTCGTTCGAATGGTACATGGTATGGGCCCGTCACCTTTCACGATGGCTCCGAACCGTTCATGACCATGGCCACGGCCGGAAACCGCAAGGCAGGTGGCATCGTCGTCGCGGAGATCAACCTGAAGCTTGTCTGGACAGTCGTTTCGGAAATTCGCGTCGGTAGTAGTGGCCGGGCGTTTGTTCTCGATCAGACCGGCCGCCTCATCGCCCATCCCGACATCAGCAAGGTGTTGCAGGGTACTGACAAGAACACGGCGGCGGCCCTCACCAGATTGCGGGACGAGATCGCCTTCGCAGGCGGCGAGGCGACCACGGCCCGAAACGCCGAGAATGAACCGGTCGTGACTGCCATGGCAGCAATCCCAGGCGTCGGTTGGACGGTGTTCGCCGAGCAGGCACAGGCCGAGGCTTTCGCACCGCTGTATGCTTCATTGTGGCGGACGGTTGGCCTGCTGCTCGCCGCCACCGTCTTCGCATCGGCGCTTGCCTACTGGCTTGCCAGACGCATGAGCGGACCAATCCGCCTGCTGGAGGAAGGCACCGAAAAAATCGGTGCTGGACAGTTTGAGCACCGGATAGACATCGCCACCGGAGACGAACTCGAACGGCTGGCGGACCGGTTCAATGAAATGGCGCAAGAACTCGCCATGTCTCGGGATCGTTCAGAGCGGATCGCGCGGCTGAAGCGTTTTCTCGCACCTCAGGTCGCGGAACTCGTGGAAAAGTCCGGCGACGAGAGCGTTCTCGCCGGCCAGCGCGCGGAAGTCGTCGCTGTATTCTGCGATTTACGTGGTTTCACCGCGTTTTCGGCGCATGCCGAACCCGAGGAGATCATGCAGGTCTTGCGCGAGTACTATAAGGCGCTCGGCGCGATCATCACACGCTACGGGGCCACGCTGACCAACTTCGCGGCAGATGGTTTGATGGTGCTCGTCAACGCCCCGGTACCGTGCGCAGACCCGGCGCTTCGTGCTGTGGAGATGGCGATCGACATGCAGGATGACGTTCAGCGTCTGATTGCCGAGTGGCGACTGCACGGCCACGCGATCGGCTTCGGCATCGGACTGGCGATGGGATGGGCGACGGTCGGCCGAATTGGTTATGAAGAGCGCGTTGACTACACTGCGATCGGCCATGTCGTAAACCTAGCTTCGCGATTGTGTTCATCCGCCGATGATCTGCAAATCCTCATCGACCACGCCGCGGCGCAATCCGTGCGTGGCAAAATTTCAATGATCGCTCTCGGTACGCGCCAGCTCAAAGGTTTCGACGAGCAAATACCTGCTTATGATGTCGGAACGAGAGGCGGAAGGTCGAATGCCGTGCACGCACCGAATGAGGGGTCGAAGGGTTAGGTGGGTCATTGAAGGAAGGTTTGCGCCCGTCAGCGGAAATTATTTCCGTTTTGCATGCTGATAGAGTCGTGCGGTATCGTTTTGGCATCATTGGCGACCTGATGGCCGGTAGGCTAAACTCTTCGAGATCAGGCGGAGAGATACACCTGTTTCGTACCTACTATCTCCCCCCAAAATTCTGCAGGTTTTACATCTCACGAATCCGCTCCAGCACCCACGGGACCCGGCTTCTCCGTCGCTGGAATCCCTGCCACGCCATCAAACGACAAGACGAAAGCGGCGATATGCGCAAGGGCTGAAAAGCAAAAAGGGCGCTCGACCCTTGCGGGGAGCGCCCTTATCCTGTCGGACAACGAACAGTTCGACGACGTCGATACCACGCGCATCCATTTTTCAGGCAGGACGGGTATATGGACCCTTTCCGCCAGGGTTTCAAGAGGCGGTTCTGCGGTTTTACACGACAATTGACCGTAGTCGATCACGATGCGACACCGGTGATTGGATTGACCACAGGTCGTTCGCTTTTGTCCCTTACCCCAGCCGGCTGCACCACCGGCGGCGCCATTGATTCTGCGTCCGCGGGTTCCGGCTTTTCAGGAACGGCCCCGACATCCTTGGGTCGCCGCTGCTCGGGCTTTACGTTTTGATCATTCGTCGACATTGTCTGTCTCCTTTCCAGGAAGAAGTCACGGCCGTCGACATGGTTCCGACGATGGGATGGAGGATTACCGATGCTTGACAGGTTTCTGCCGCAGGGGCCCCCGGATGCGCGCTTCACGATCCTTCTTGCGCATGGCGCCGGCGCACCGATGGATTCGGCATCGATGACATCGGCGGCAAATGCACTCGCCGGCGTCGGCTTCCGTGTGGCCCGCTTCGAATTCGCCTACATGGCCGCCCGCCGCACCTCGGAGGGCCGCAAGCCACCGCCGCGCGCCGAAACGCTCAATCCCGAATACGAGGCAGCCATTGCCGAGCTCGGCGCCAGCGGCCCTCTGATCATCGGCGGCAAATCGATGGGCGGCCGGGTCGCCAGCATGATCGCCGACGGTCTCTATCGTCGGGGGAAGATCGCCGGCCTGCTTTGCCTCGGCTATCCCTTCCATCCGCCCGGCCAACCGGAGAAGCTGCGCACCGGCCATCTCACGGGGCTGACGACGCCTGCCCTGATCTGCCAGGGAACACGCGACGAATTCGGCACGCGGGACGAGGTGCCGGGCTACGATCTGTCCGAGAGGATCGAGATCCTCTGGCTGGAGGATGGCGACCACGACCTCAAGCCACGCAAGTCGATCTCCGGTTTCTCCAGTGCCGATCACCTCGCCACGATGGCGAAGGCGGTGAAGGCATGGGCCGAACGATTGCCGGTTTGAGCATCACTCATATCCCCAGCGCCGGCCCGCGGCTGCCGCCATCAGGCCGCAAGCTTCCTGACATCGATGCGCCGGTCGGTGGCAGAAACGGTGATTTCGAAGTGGTCGGCCTGGACGACGTCGCGAATATTGCGCGGCCGGTGGGCGACGATGGCCACTCCACCTCTCAGCCGGACACTATCATAGAGGATACCGGCGCCGCCGCTCGAGCGCACCTCTTCCCCCAGCACCTGCGATGCCGCATAGCTGGTGCCGTCATAGACATCGGGCCGCAGCCTCTCTTCGCCGCGAATGTCGAGGTAATCACCAATCAGACTGGCCGAATAGCTTCGATAGGTGCGCGCCATCGTCGCGACGCCGCGCGCGTAAGCTTCGCGCCTGAGATGATGGCCAACCTCCGCGGCGGCTGTCCTGAGATCGTCGGCGGCATACCATGCGCCGAGATCAGGGCCGTTGAATCGCATTCCTCCCGGCGCGACATGCAGGAATGCTGCCATGACAATGCTGGCATTGGCAATGCCATAAACCCATTGGTCCTCGGGAAGCCGTTGGATGCGGTCGGCGACCAGACGGTCGTTGGTCCAGCCGACGAGCTCCATCACGGCTTCGAGATCGGCCGCCCGCGTCACCGTCTCGAAAAGCCCGATGGGCGGAAATTGCGAGGGGATCAGCCGGTACGACGGACGCGGCGCCTGGGCAAAACGATCCCTCACCGGAAGACGATGTCCGCGTCTTCGTAGGGCGTGAACGCTTCGTCGAGCGCATTCGGCTGCATATAGAGACCGCCTCGCGCGCCATCGAGAAAGCGGCGGACGGTCATCAACCCGTCCTGGGTGCCGTTGGTCACGATATCAAGCGGCGGATGCCCGCTGAAAACGAGCGCCCGATGCGGTGTGCGCAGCCAGGCGACGCCGGCGCGTTCATCGGAAAACAGCACGCCGAGCGCCTGGTGGATGCCGAGCACGGCCGAGATGCGAGTCAGCGTATCGACATCGAGCGTGAAAGCGCCGTGCTCGCGCGCCTGTTTGGCCCAATTGTGATAGGTCGACCGAGAGGGATAACCGAGCACGAGCAGCCGCTGCTCTTCCGTCAGCCCCCAGAGATCGGCGATCGCCAGAAAGGTTCGCAAGGCCGGGGCGCTCAGCCTCTTGCGGTTTGCCGGAGCAAACCGCTCGGTTTCCAGTCGCTGTGGCCCCTGGCCTTCTTGGTGCTCCCGTCGCGCATGCTGCATAAACGCCTCCTGTCTTGAACTAGACATAGTCCAAATCTGGGCATTCATCAACCAAATTTAAAGAGGTGCGTCCGGCGGACTGCCGGCTTTGGCGTCACCATAGTCCAGGCAGCAGCCGGTAGCGGACCTTGCGGCGGTATTCGGCGTAACCCGGCAGGTCTCTCGTCAGATGCTTCTCCTCATCCAGCAGCCGCGCAGCAAGTCCGGCGAAGGCGGGAGGGATAGCAAGCAGGCTCCAATACGAGCCGAGCGACAGCGGCATGCCTGAGAAGAGCACCAGCGCCGCGCGTACATTGGATGGCGCACGACGCTATAGAGCCCGCTCGAAATGACCCGCTGATCCCTACGGATCTCGACCGTCGCCGAGGCGAAGCTGTTCTGCCGCAAGACGAGGAAGCAGCCGTAAAAGCCGACCGCGACCAGGAGATTACCGAAAATTACCATCGGCACCGGAACGGCCGACCAGCCGAACCGATGATCGAGCGCCGAGCCGATGAAGAGCGCAATCAGCACGACGCTGTTGAAAAGCTGAATACGCTTTTGCATGGGTTGCCGCTCCGCGCCCGGCCCGACATGCAGTCGCTGTTCCAGCAAAGCGCGGTCATATTTCAGGAAATAGGCTGTCGTCGCGATGATCCAGCCGCAAAAATTGAAGGAACAGCCAGCCCTGCCAATAGGACAGCGAGCCTGCCGCGACGAAGATCATCACCGAAAGCACCGCGACGAATTTCACCGTCGCTTCCGTCGCCCGCCTGCCCAGATCCTTGTTCTGATCGCCCATCGGTCCGACCTCCGTTATCTCAGGATACCGCGCCTGCCGCCTCGCGGATCGTCTGCATCAGGATCGATTGCGGCAGCGACGGCACGGCATCGGCGCGCATCGTCAACCCGACCGGCCCCTTGGTCTCGCCGGTATCAACCGGCAGAAGCGCCAGCCGCCCGTCGGCAACATCGTTGGCCACCACGCCGTTGGAGATGATCCAGATCGCATCGCTTGCCCTGAGGAATGCGCGGCCGAAGGAATCCGACACCGTCTCGATCTGGTTCGGCAGGCTGGAGACGCCGTTGGCGATGAGGAAATTTTCGACCACCGGCCGAATGATCGACCCCCGCGTCGGCATCAGCACCGTATAGTTGCCGAAGCCGGCAAACAGCGATTGCCGGCCGTCGAGCAGCGGATGGCCGGCGCGCACGGCAAACACCACCTGCTCGGAATAAAGATGTTCAAAGGAAAAGCCCGCCATCTTCTCAGCGCCTGCCAGACGTCCGAGGACGATATCGAGATCTCCGACGCGAAGCTGCTCCAGCAGCACCGCGTTCTCGCCGGTGACGATCTTCACCCGGCTCCAGGTCTTCTCCTTGAGGAAGAGTTCCATCGCCCGCGGCATGATGCGCGATGACACTGTCGGCAGCGCGCCGATGCGGATCGGCGGTGCGTCGGCGAACTGCTCCTGCGAGACGGAATCGAGACCTTGGCGCAGCGCCGTCAGCGCAGCGCCAGCGTGCCGCAGGAAGACCTCGCCGTAGCGGGTGATCTTGATGCCGCGGCCATCGCGCTCGAAAACATCGACCCCCAGCACCTGTTCCAGTTCGCGGATCGTCTTGGTGACTGCCGGCTGGCTGACATGCAGCAATTCGGCGGCCTTCATGACGCTCTTCTGCCGCGCCACCTCGACAAAGGTTTGCAGATGGCGGAACTTGACCCGGCTGTCGATCATCGTTCACATAACTCCAGGGTTATCGAAACGCCAATAAATATCATTTTACTTAACCGGATCAACCAGTCAATTTCACCATTCAGGAGGAGAGTGACGTGCAATTCGCCCGCATAAACGACGTGACGATCCATTATCAGGTCATTGGCGCCCCTGCCGACAGGCCGGTGATCGTCTTTACCAATTCGCTGGGAACGGATTTCCGCATCTGGCGCGACGTCGTGGTCCGGCTTGCCGGCGAATTCGCCATCGTGCTTTACGACAAGCGCGGCCACGGCCTTTCCGATGTCGGCCAGCTCCCCTCATCGATCGAGGACCATGCGACGGATCTCGCCGGCCTTCTCGATCTGCTGTCGGTCAAGGATGCCGTCATCTGCGGTCTCTCGGTCGGCGGCCTCATCGCCCAGTCGCTCTATCACCGCCGGCCGGACCTGATCCGCGCGCTGATCCTCTGCGACACCGCCCATAAGATCGGCACGGCGGAGAGCTGGAACGCCCGCATCGCCGCCGTCGAAAAAAACGGCATCGGCAGCATTGTCGACGCGATCATGGAACGCTGGTTCACACCCGCCTTCCGGCGGCCCGAGAACAATGCCTATGGCGGCTATTGCAACATGCTGACGCGCCAGCCCGTCGAGGGCTATCTCGCCGCCTGCGCCGCGATCCGCGATGTCGATTTCACCGAAATCGCAAAGACGATCGCCATCCCGACGATCTGCATCGTCGGCGACCAGGACGGCTCGACGGCGCCCGATCTCGTGCTTTCGACCGCGAAGCTGATATCAGGCGCCCGTTACGAGGTCATCCCTGATTGCGCGCACATTCCCTGCGTCGAGCAGCCGGAGGCGCTGACGGCGATCATCCGCGCCTTCCTCACATCCATTCCGTCCGGAGAAGTCAGCCCATGAATGAGACCACGTCCTCCTCCGAGCGCTATCGGCAGGGCATGGCGACCCGCCGCGCCGTGCTCGGCGACGCCCATGTCGACCGCGCCGCCTCTGCATCGACGGAGTTCGACCGCCCTTTCCAGGAATTGATCACCGAAGCTGCCTGGGGCCATGTCTGGTCGCGCCCGGCGCTGACGAAGCGCGAGCGCTCGATCGTCACGATCGCTCTGCTCGCCGCCCTCGGCCAGGACGACGAGGTCGCCATGCATGTGCGCGCCACTGCCAATACGGGGGCGACCCGTGAGGATATTTGCGAGGCGCTGCTGCATGTGGCGATCTATGCCGGCGTTCCCGCCGCCAATCACGCGATCAAGATCGCAAAGCAGGCTTTTGAACAGATGGACGCCGAAAAGGCGGCCTAAGGGAGGAACATGTCCGAACGACCGAACCGCAAGCCCGAGACCGGCGGCTTCTTCGCCCGCGACCGCGCCTGGCATGCGCCAGCTCTGACCCCCGGCTACAAGACCTCCGTGCTGCGCGCGCCGCAGCGCGCGCTGCTGTCGCTCGACGGCACGATTTCCGAGACAACCGGTCCGGTCTTCGGCCATTCGATGATCGGTGAACTCGACAACGACCTGATCCTGAACTACGCGCAGCCCGGCGAAAGCGCGATCGGCGAACGCATCATCGTCCATGGCCGCGTGCTCGACGAGCGCGCCAGGCCGGTTGCAGGCGCCTTGGTCGAGTTCTGGCAGGCCAATGCCGGCGGCCGCTATCGCCATAAGAAGGAAACCTATCTGGCGGCGATCGACCCGAATTTCGGCGGCTGCGGCCGCGCCATTACCGACGAGGACGGCCGCTACCATTTCCGCACCATCCGTCCCGGCGCCTATCCCTGGCCGAACGGCATCAACGACTGGCGTCCCGCCCATATCCATTTTTCGATCTTCGGGCATGGCTTTGCCCAACGCCTGATCACCCAGATGTATTTCGAAGGCGATCCGATGATCTGGAAATGTCCGATCGTCGGCACGATCCCCGACAAGACGGCGATCGAGCAGCTGATCGCGCCGCTCGACTGGGGCAACACCATTCCGATGGATTCACGTGCCTATAAATTCGATATCGTACTGCGCGGCCGCCGCTCGACGATGTTCGAAAACAGACTGGAGGGCAACTGACCATGCAGCAGCTCGGCTACCTCAAGGAAACCCCGTCGCAGACGGCCGGCCCCTATGTCCATATCGGCCTGACGCCGAATTTCTGCAACATCTCGGGCGTTTACGACACCGATCTCGGCATGGAGATGGTCAACGACAAGACGCTCGGCGAGCGTATCACCGTCACCGGCCGGATCTTCGACGGCGCCGGCGCATTGGTGCGCGATGCGGTCATCGAGATCTGGCAGGCCGACAGCGCCGGGCTCTACAACAGCCCGTCGGAAATGCGCGGTGCTGCCGATCCCAATTTCACCGGCTGGGGCCGCTGCCCGACCCGTGCCGAGGACGGCGTCTACAGCTTCGAGACGGTCAAGCCCGGCCGTGTCCCCTTCAAGGACGGCCGCAGACAAGCCCCGCACATCACCTTCTGGATCGTGGCCCGCGGCATCAATATCGGCCTGCACACGCGCATGTATTTCCCCGAGGAGACGGAAGCCAACGCCGCCGACCCGCTGCTTTCCCGCATCGAACATCGCGAGCGCGTCGCAACGATGGTCGCCACCCGCGACGGCGCAACCTGTCATTTCGACATCCATCTGCAAGGTCCGAAGGAAACGGTGTTTCTCGATATCTGAGGGCCGGCGTCGCGTTCAGCTTGCTGGGGAGGCTATCTGCAGGTAGCGTCCCCTCCTACCCTCTCCCCGAGGGAGAGGGGACGTGCCACGCGAGATCATCTGCCCAGAGGCGCCGGCGCAGCCTCGAGTCCCTTCTGCCCAGCGGGAAGAAGGTGGCGACAGCCGGATGAGGAGGCCCCACCACAAACCGAGACAATCATGACCGCATCGCCCTTCAACCATCCTTTCCTTTCCGGCCTGCTCGGCGACGACGAAATCGCGCCCTATTTCTCCGCCGAGGCGGATATCCTGGCCATGCTCTCCTTCGAGGCCGCGCTCGCCAAGGCTGAAGCCGCTCACGGACTCATTCCTGCCGAAGCGGCAAGGCGCATCGCTGAAACTTGCGCCACCTTCTCGCCCAATGTCTCCAGTCTTCGATCGGCAACGGCAAGAGACGGTGTCGTCGTTCCCGACCTCATCAAGCAGCTGCGCACCGATGTCGGAGAGGAAGCGGCAAAAAGCCTGCACCTCGGCGCCACCAGCCAGGATGTCATCGATACCAGCCTGATGATCCGCCTGAAGGCCGTCGTCTTCCTGTTTGCCGGCCGGCTTTCCACCATTGCCGCAGGGCTCGATGCGCTGGACGGCCAGTTCGGCCGGAATCAGCTGATGGGTCATACCCGCATGCAGGCGGCAATCCCTATCACCGTCTCCGATCGCCTCAATGCGTGGCGCGCACCGTTGACGACCTATCGCGACCGCCTGACCGAACAGAGCTTTCCCATCCAGTTCGGCGGTGCGGCCGGAACACTGGACAAGCTCGGATCGCAGGCCGCAGCCATCCGTGCCTCGCTCGCCCAGGAACTCGGCCTCACCGATGCACCGCAATGGCAGAGCGGGCGTCTGCCGATCGCCGATATCGCCGGCCTGTTCGCGTCGATATCGGGCAGTCTCGGCAAGATGGGTCAGGATATCGCGCTGCTCGCCCAGGCCGGCAGCGAGATCGAAATATCAGGCGGCGGCACCTCGTCGGCCATGGCGCACAAGCAGAATCCCGTCTCCGCTGAAGTCCTCGTCTCCCTCGCCCGCTTCAACGCCACTCTTCTATCGGGCGTCCACCAGTCCCTTTTGCACGAACAGGAACGCTCGGGCGCTGCCTGGACGCTCGAATGGCTGCTGCTGCCGCAAATGACGATGGCAACCGCCGCCAGCCTGCGACTGGCGAAGGAGCTGACGGGGAATATCAAGAGGCTTGGATCGCCTTAGAACAGGATGATTTTAGGCCGACCCGGCCTAAAATCTGAATCCTGTTCTACATTATATAGTTAGAGCATGATGTCGACCGAAAACCGCTCACACTTTTCGGCATCATGCTCTAGCTCAGAACCTGAAGCCCGTGCTTCTGCACGATCGAGAGCAGCTTCAGCGCGATTCCGCTCGGCCGCTTGGCACCGCTTTCCCACTTCTGCACCGTGGATTCGCTGGTATTCAGATATCGTGCGAAAACGGGCTGGCTGACGTGATTGCTTTCCCGCAGTGCCTTGATCTCTTCAGGATCGAGAACGCCCGGCGAAACGAGGCAACTTTCGTCGAAGGAGCGCATCGTTTCCTTGTCGATTGTGCCGGCGTTGTACATGGCCTCGACTGAACTGTGGATCGCTTCGAAAGCATCGCTTTTGAATTTACGCTTCGTCTTCATCATCTACCTCCACGAGCGCACCGGCTCGAAGTTCGGTTTCGATATCGGATGCTGTTTTCTTGCGGTACAAAGCAGCAAGCGCCTTGAAAGCCAGTAGCTCCGCGTCATCGATATTCGCGCGATCCTTCTTGGCGAAAAGATAGGCGAACACCCAAAACCGTCCGGCATTCGCCAAGACGATCGAACGATGACGGTTGTCTTTCAGACGCTTCTTGAAGACACCGCCGCCCAGATCGTCGGCCTTGCCTTCCGCTACCTGCCTGATAGCTTCGCGCAATTCCGAATCCGATATATGCGCCTTGCGCGCCGCCTTGGTAAACCAACCCGTCTTGTATATGCGCCCGACAATAGGTTTATGTAGCACCAGGTGCTATATTTATCAAGACGGGGGATGACCTCGGCTCGCAAGCTTTTCTTCCCGCCAAAGGAGCAGCCTCGTGACCTTTCCCCTCTTCGATCTCTCCGGCCGCCGCGCTCTCGTCACCGGCTCCAGCCAGGGCATCGGCCGCGCATTGGCGGTCGGGCTTGCCGAGCATGGCGCTTCGATCATCATCAACGGCCGCAACGCGCAAAAGGCGGAGGCCGCCGCCGAAGATATCCGTCGCAGCCATCGCCATGCCGTCAGCGCCGCCTTCGACGTCACCGATGCGGAGGCCAGCCGCACCGCCATCGCTTATATCGAGGCGGAGATCGGCCCGATCGACATCCTCGTCAACAATGCCGGCATGCAGTTCCGCACACCGCTGGAGAACTTTCCGGTCGACAAATGGGACGAGATCTTCAAGACCAACGTCTCCAGCCTGTTCTATGTCAGCCAGCCGGTCGCCCAGGCAATGATATCGCGCGGCCGCGGCAAGATCATCAACATCGCCTCCGTCCAGGCCGAACTCGCCCGTCCCGGCATCGCGCCCTATACCGCCACCAAGGGTGCGGTGAAGAACCTCACGCGCGGCATGGCGACCGACTGGGCGAAATACGGCCTCCAGATCAATGCGATCGCACCCGGCTATTTCCGCACGCCGCTCAATCAGGCGCTGGTCGATGATCCTAAGTTTTCCGCCTGGCTGGAAACCCGCACGCCTGCCGGCCGCTGGGGCGAGGTCAAGGAGCTTGTCGGCGCCGCCGTCTTCCTGGCCTCGGACGCATCATCGTTCGTCAACGGCCACATGCTGACGGTCGACGGCGGCATCACCGCCTCGCTCTAAATTCGCATCATCCGAGCTTGGCGATGGCACGCAGATTGTCGGCCGTCGTCGTCGGGAATTCGAAGAATTCGAGATAGGCTGGAATCTGTTCGAACAACATGTCCGTCCCCACCTGAAATGCACAGCCGCGCGCCCGTACGGCCTCGAGAAAAGGGGTTATCTCCTTGGTCATCACGACTTCGCCGACGAAGGACGACGGAGAAATGCGGTCGATATCGATCGGCAGCGGATCACCTCGTCGCATTCCAAGAGGTGTCGCATTGACGACAATGTCGAAACCTTCAGGATCGGCGGAGCCGACCGTCACTTCAAGCTGCGGATAATATTTCTTCAGCCTGTCCTGGAGCGCGGTCGCGGTCGTCTCATTGGCGTCGAAGATGGCGAGATGATCCACGCCCGCCTGTGCCAACGACGCCGCGATCGCCGAGCCGACGCCGCCTGCGCCCGCGATGAGCGCATGGGCTCCCTCAACCTTTTTACCCTTGCGCAACACGCCGCGAACGAAGCCCTCGCCATCGAACATGTCACCGATCAGCCTGCCGTCCGAACCGAGACGGACTGCATTGCACGAGCCGGCGACTTTCGCATTGGTCGACGTTTCGTCGAGCAGCGCCATCGTCGAAATCTTGTGCGGCATCGTGATCAGAGCACCGTGGATATTGGATAGCCGGAACAGAAGCTTCAGAAATGCCGGATAATCCTCCGGCCCGCAGCCCATCGGCACAACGACGGCATCAATTCCGTTCTTCTGAAAGTAAGGATTGTAGATCAGCGGGGCCTTAAAGGACTCCGTCGGATAGCCGAGGTGAGCGATGAGTTTGGTCGTCCCGGTGATCATGTGGTCAGACTTTCTGGGGATCGGAAGAGGCGCTGGCGTTAGAGAGGTGGATCATCTGTCCCCAGCGCGCCGATCTCTTGATCGCTTCGACGACCCTGAGCGTAGCGAGGCCCTCCCGGCCACTCACCAGAGGCGTGGCATCGCCATGAATGACATCGCAAAAATGTCTGAGCTGAACGCAAAGGGGATCGGCTGCTTGGTAAGGCACGCGCTCCTGGGCAAGCTGCTCCAGCCAATCGGGCTTCGAAGGGCTCGTCCAAAGCGTCAGATCAGGAATTCCGAGCGAACCCTTGGTGCCGCCGATCTGGTAGCAGAATTGATCGTAGCGGGGAAAAGCAGGGTTTTCGCCGGTGGTCGTCTCCCAGCTCCAGGGCGCGGCCACGGCATCACTGCCGTTGAGAGTGGCAAGCACCCCGCTTTCGAAACGCAGCGTCACGACAGCCGTATCCTCGACGGCATGGTTCCGCACGGTGTGGGATTCCATCGCATGGACGGCTTCGACCTCGCCGAAGAAATATCGGAAGAGATCGACATCGTGGATCAGGTTGACGAAGACCGGGCCGGCGCCCGCCTCGCGCCGCCAGGGGATGTCGAAATAGTCGTCGGGCTTGGCGACCCAGAACGTGCCGTGCACCGTGAGAATCCGGCCAAGCCTTCCGCCGTCGACGATCTGTTTGACCGCCTGGATCATCGGATTGTGGCGCCTGTGATGGCCGACCAGCAGCGGTATGCCTGCCTTCTCACCGGCGCCAACCAGGGCCGCCGCAGCATCGACATCGTCGGCGATCGGTTTCTCGATCAGGGCAGGAATGCCGGCAGCGACGATCTCCATTCCGTTCTCGACGTGGAGCTGGTTCGGCGTTGCCACGATGACGCCGTCAGGCCTGTCCTCGACACGGATGTCTGAGAAGTTTCGGTACCATCGGGCGCCGACATTCTCGGCAAAGTCGCGGCCGGCGGCAGAAGGATCGATCACCGCCGAGAGAACGGTTCCGGGCTCGGAGATAATCCGCTCGACGTGGCGCCTGCCGATGAGGCCGGCTCCCATGACTGCAATCTCTAGCGGCTTCATTGCCGGCTCCCATAATTTGCCAGAGGCATCGACCTTGAGACGCCTTACTTCCGCAGGATTTCTCCGAGGAATTTCCTGGTTCGCTCATGCTGTGGGTTCGTGAAGAATTCGGCCGGCGGGGCCTCCTCGACGATCGCGCCGCTGGCCATGAAGATCACGCGATCGGCGACCTGACGGGCAAAGCCCATTTCGTGGGTGACGCAGATCATCGTCATGCCCTCGTCGGCGAGCGCGATCATCGTATCCAGCACCTCCTTGACCATCTCCGGGTCAAGCGCCGACGTCGGCTCGTCGAACAGCATCACCTTCGGCCGCATGCAAAGCGCGCGGGCGATGGCCACACGCTGCTGCTGGCCACCAGAAAGCTGCACCGGATATTTGTCGGCCTGCTCCAGGATCTTGACCCGTTCGAGCAGCCCGCGTGCCCGTTCCTCGGCCTCCGCCTTGCCGACGCCGATAGCCTTCATCGGTGCCAGCATGCAGTTCTGCAGCACGGTCAAATGCGGAAACAGATTGAACTGCTGGAAAACCATGCCGACCTCACGGCGGATCGCATCGATGGTCTTGGCCTGATTGCCTAGAAGAATCCCGCCGACGCGGATTTCACCTTTCTCGTAGGTCTCGAGATGATTGATGCAGCGGATGAGCGTCGACTTCCCACTGCCGGAAGGCCCGCACAAGACGATCCTCTCGCCGCTGCGAACCGATATGTTGATGTCGTGCAGGGCTTGAAAAGCGCCATACCACTTCTCCACCCGCTCCATGGTGATCATGGTCTCTGCGCCTTGAGCAGGACTGGGACTGGTCATCAGTAGAACTCCATATTGGCGGGCTGGACCGCGTCGAAGAATGGGCGATGCGGATCAGCGCGCAGAGGCGGCAAACTTTCGTTCGAGGCGCGCGCCAAGGATCGTCAGTGGGCAGCACATCAGGAAATAGAGAGCGCCGACGATGCCGAAGACCGTCAGCGGTTGGAAGATCTGGTTGGAGATGATGTTGCCGGCCCGCGTCAGCTCGGTGAAGCCGACGATCGATGCAAGCGAGGTGCCTTTGATCAGCTGCACGAGGAAACCGACCGTGGCAGGCAGCGAGATGCGCAGCGCCTGCGGCAGGATGACATCCTTCATGCGCGAGACGTATCTGAGGCTGAGAGCCTTTGCCGCTTCCGTCTGGCCGCGCGGAACCGCTTCGATCGATCCGCGCCAGATCTCGCCCAGATAGGCGCTCGCATGCAGGGTCAGGCCGATGGCAACGGCCACCCAGGCATCGAGCATCAGCCCGACCAGCGCCAGGCCGTAATAGACGACGAAAAGCTGCATCAGCAGCGGTGTGCCCTGGAAGACGGCGATATAAGCGGCCGTGACGCGTTCCAGCAGCGGTATGCCCGAGGCGCGCGCAAGGGCGACACCGAGCCCTGCAATGCCGCCGCAGACGAAGCCGACGGCGGATAGGACCACGGTCCACTTCAGGCCGATCAGGAGGAAGACGAATTCGTCGTGACCCATGGAATTCCTCCTACTTGACCGGATATTTGAAGTAGCGCGCCGAAAACAGCGCGAAGATGCGCATCATCAGCCAGGAGATCACGAAATAGAAAACCGTGACCGTGAAGTAGACCTCGAAGCTGCGGAAGCTCTCCGACTCGATGCGCTGCGATACGGAGGTCAGCTCGTAGGCCGAAATCGCCGATGCAATGCTGGTGGTGAGCGTCAGGAGGACGAACTGGCTGGTCAGCGACGGATAAATCGCCCGCAATGCCGGCTTGAGAATGATCAGCCGGAAGACCTGAGCCTTGTGCAGACCAAGGGCGAGCCCCGCTTCCATCTGTCCCTTCGGGATCGACTGAACGCCGCCGCGAATGATCTCGATGGCGTAGGCACCACCGTTGATGCCGAGCGCGATAATCGCCGTCGGCGTCGGATCCAGCCTGATGCCCGTGAGCGGAAGCGCAAAATAGATGAAGAAGATCTGGACCAGAAACGGCGTGTTGCGGATCAATTCGACGAAGGCGATGACCAGCCATCGCGCCGGCTTGAGCGCAGAGTCGCGCAGCGCAACGCCGCCAATTCCGATGATGATCGCCAGCAGCATCCCACAAATGGCAAGCAAGAATGTCCCCAGACAGCCAAGCAGAAGGCTCGGCAGGCCATCTATGACCGGGGTGAAATCCAACTTATAGTTCATGGCGATCCTTCCGGTCCGTCTTCCTGAAAGTTCAGTCCCGCTTGACCATTCCAGCCATCGCCTGGATAGCCAGTTCGTAGCCGTCGGCTCCAAAGCCGATCATGATGGCGGTGGCGACGCGTGAGATCAGCGAATTGTGGTAGATGCTCTCGCGCGCATGAACATTCGAAATGTGCAGCTCGATCTTCGGCGGGTCGAACATTTTCAACGCATCCAGAAGAGCGATCGATGTGAACGTATAGCCGGCAGGATTGATGATGATGCCACAGGCGTCGGTCCGGGCCTGATGCACGCTCTCGACCAGTTCGCCCTCGAAATTGGTCTGCCGAAACTCGACGTCGAATCCCAGCGCCTTTGCCTTGGTCACGCACCGTTTCCTGATGTCGGCAAGCGTCGTGGTTCCATAGATTGCCGGCTCGCGCTGACCGAGAAGATTGAGATTCGGCCCGTTGAGCACAAAGATTGGCTTGTTCATGATCGCGCACCTCAAACGGGGTAGAGCCTTAGGCATGGCGGTTGCGTTGACGGGCATGGCTGCCCGCCGTCATTGGTAAGAGCTTCGTCTGGACGTCAAAATCCCCGCCCTAAGGCGATCGTCGCCTGCCCCTCATCCGGCTGCCGCCACCTTCTCCCCCGCAGGCGGGGAGAAGGGACAAGCTGCGACCTCTCCGTCCCTCGCGCACTCCTCGCGGGGCACGTCCCCTCTCCCCGTTTTTACGGGGAGAGGGTGAGGGTGAGGGGCAGCCATCCTTTACCGTTCGCTCAGTTCGCCGCGAACGGAATACCTTCCAGCTTTTCCGGGAATTCCGGAACCGGAACCTTCATCCACTTATCGTAGACGGTCTTGAGTTCGCCGTTGGCCTTGATCTTGTCGATAAAGGTATTGAGCGCCGCATTGATTTCCTTTTCGCCGAGGCGCGTGCAAGCACCGTTATAGAGCTTCTGGAATTCAAGCTTGTTTTCGAATTCGCCCGGACGAGCCTTCTCCACCCGGTCCATGTAGAAGATATTGCCACCAAGCGTCTCGACCTGGCCCGACACCAGGGCCTGGACGCTCGCGGCGTCGCCATCATAGCGGCGGATGGTGGTGCTCGGCGGTGCGTTCTTGGTGACCTGCGTGTCCTGGGCTGCACCCTTGGCGACGCCGACCGTGAACTTGGCCATGTCGGCATTCGTCTTGATCTCTGCCGATTTTGGACCAATCAGAACGATCGCGTTGGCAACATAGGGCTTGCTGAACTGCACGGCCTTTGCGCGATCCGGCAGCATCGCCATCGTGGCAAACAGAACGTCGACACGGCCGGCCGTCAGTGCGGGAATGCGATTGTTGACTTCAAGCGGCACGAACTCGACGGAAACACCCAGTTCCTTGGCAAACAGCGTCGCGATGTCGGCGTCGAGGCCGTCCTGTTTGCCGCCGCTGGTCACAAAGCCCCAGGGCGGGTTGTCACCCTGAATCCCGACGATGATCTTGCCGCGAGCCTTGATTTCATCAGGCGTGATGGCGGCGGCCGGTTGCGCCAGGGTGACGGCAGCCACCAGGGCCGCGGCTCCGAGTATCGCGTTTCGGCGCGTTAGCAAAGACTTGAACATGTAACTCCTCCTCCTTTGGCGGTCATTCGACCGGACAGCCACCTCACCTTTTGACTGTGTGAGGAATGATTGCCAGAGAAGGACTCTCAAATCAACAGAGTTTTTCCAAATCATATGAGAATTTATCATAAGACACGCTATTTGAATTCCTCACGACATTTGCCATAATAGTAGCGAGCGGTTTTCTGGAACGCATCGTCGTGTTCGGCGCTCGTTCCCCCACGGATATCGGAAGGGCTTTGACATGAGGACCTCGATTGCGACTGTCACGATCAGCGGCGAACTCCCGGAGAAGCTCGAGGCGATCGCCCGGGCGGGCTTCGACGGCGTCGAGATCTTCGAGAATGATTTCCTCGCCTTCGACGGAAGCCCGGCCGATGTCGGAAAACTCGTCCGCGACCATGGCCTGGAGATCACCCTGTTTCAGCCATTTCGTGATTTCGAAGGCATGCCGGAGCCGCTGCGAAGCCGCACGTTTGACCGCGCGGAACGGAAGTTCGACGTCATGCAGCAGCTGGGAACGGATCTGGTGCTCGTCTGTTCAAACGTCTCGCCGGCAGCCATCGGCGGCATCGACCGGGCGGCGGCGGACTTTCATGAACTCGGCGAGCGTGCCGCCAGGCGTGGACTGAGGGTGGGCTACGAGGCGCTTGCCTGGGGTCGCCACATCAGCGACCACCGCGACGCCTGGGAGATCGTCCGTCGCGCCGATCATCCAAATGTCGGCCTTATCCTCGACAGCTTCCACACTCTGTCACGCAAGATCGACGTCAATTCCATCCGCTCGATTCCCAAAGAGAAGATCTTGATCGTCCAGCTTGCCGATGCGCCGCTGATCGACATGGACCTGCTCTACTGGAGCCGCCACTTCCGAAACATGCCGGGTGAAGGCGACCTACCCGTCACGGCGTTCACCGAAGCCGTCGCTGCGACAGGTTATGACGGGTATTTCTCCCTGGAAATCTTCAACGACCAGTTTCGAGGCGGCTTGTCGCGGGCGATTGCCGCCGACGGCCACCGCTCGCTGATCTATCTTGGCGATCAGGTGCGCCGCCACCTCGGCATCGGCAGCATGACCGGGGCGGCGATGCCGGAAAGGCCTTCCGTCAAGGGCGTCGGCTTCGTCGAGTTTGCCACGGACGAGGAAGACGAAGTCGAGCTGGTTGCCTTGCTGCGCACCCTCGGATTCAAAAAGACGGCGGTCCACCGCACGAAAAAGGTCTCCCTCTTCGAGCAGGGCGAGATCCGGATCCTCGTCAATGTCGATCAGGCAGGATTTGCCAACGCGGCCTACGTCGTTCACGGTACTTTTGCATATGCCATGGCCCTGATCGTCGATGATGCGGCAAAGGCCTATGAGCGCGCGCTCGCCTTGGATGCAGAGCCTTTCACCCAGCCTGTCGCAGACGGTGAGCTCGAGCTGCCTGCCATTCGGGGCGTTGGGGGCGGGATCGTCTATCTCATCGACGACAAGAGCGCATTGGGTCGCTTCTCCGAAATCGACTTTCAGCCGGTCACGGACGACAGCGACGCGCCGTCTGCGGGCCTTTTGCGCATTGATCACATCGCCCAGACGGTCGGCTACGACGAAATGCTCACCTGGCTTTTGTTCTACACCTCAATTTTCGAGACGCGGAAGACCCCGATGGTTGATATCATCGATCCGGCCGGGGTGGTCCGCAGCCAAGTCGTCGAGAACGACACCGGGGCGCTGCGCATTACCATGAACGGCGCCGAGAACCGCCGCACGCTGGCCGGACATTTCATGGCCGAGAAATTCGGGGCCGGCATCCAGCACCTAGCGTTCTTGACCGACGACATCTTTGCAACCGCCGAAAACCTTCGTGTTTGCGGATTCAGATCGCTGCACATTTCGCCGAATTACTACGATGACGTCGAAGCACGCTTCGGCCTCGACCCTGCACTGACCGAGCGGCTGAAGGCGGAGAACATCCTCTATGACCGGGACGAGCATGGCGAATATTTCCAGCTCTATAGCGGAACATATGGAGAGGGTTTCTTTTTCGAGATCGTCGAGCGCCGCGGCTACCGCGGCTACGGCGCACCGAACGCAATTTTCCGGATCGCCGCTTTGAAGAAACAGATGCGTCCAGAAGGAATTCCGAAAGACGCCTCCTGAGGCCCTGGTTAGAGAATGCGGCCGCTCTTGAGCACATGTTCGACGCCGCTTTGAACGTGCCGTCTGACGACGTCGGTCGCGCCGGCAACGTCGCGCTGAATGGAAAGCTCAAACAGAAGCCTATGGTCATCAACGACTGGCTTGCCGCGAAAACTCTCGGCCAACATATGGTAACGAAGAAAGCGGTCGAAGACAGACGACAATGTCGCCATCAGCGTCGCCGAATTGCAGGCAGAGACGATCGCCTGATGGAACTCCCAGTCGTATCGGACCCAGTCGACTGTCCGCGAGACGTCGCCCGCAAGGAGCTTGCGTTCGGCGGCAGCCAGCCTGTGATGTGCGGCGACGATGCGCCCCTCCCATTCAAGATTTCCCGCGGCAAAGGCAAGGCCGATCGCATGCGTTTCAAGAACGATCCTGAGGTCGGCGAGCTCCAGAAGTTCGCGGCGCGACGCAGGGCTGACTTCAAAGCCACGCTGCCCCTCGGCGACAACGAGGTTTTCCGTGGTCAGGCGGCTCAGAATTTCGCGCAGCGATGAAATGCCGATGGAGTAACGCTCCTTTGCCTGCTCCAGCTTGATCTTGGCCCCCGGCGGCAATGTCCCGGATATGATATCCTCGCGGATCTGCCGGAAGACTACATCGCTTACTGTTTCAGCCGGGTCGTGGACTTGCTTGAGCATGGCTTTTCCTGGTTTTGCCGAAATGTCATCTGTGTTGGTGGACCTAAAGCTCGAAGAGAAACTTCCGGATCATTTCTATTTCAGCGTCCCTCTTGCCAGCGCATGTTCGACCCCGCCCTGGATATGCAGCACAAGCACGCGCTTGGCCGTCTCCGCGTCACGTCGCAATGCCGCATCCAAAAGCTGCTGATGTTCATTGGCCGCGACATCGCCTCGATAGGACAAGGCAACCATCTGATATCTGAGATATCTGTCGAAGATCACCGAATGCGTCTCCATCAGCAGTTTCGACCCACAGGCGGATATCAGCGCTTGGTGGAACTCCCAGTCGTAGCGCTTCCAGTCCTCGGCCCTGCTGGTGTCGCCGGATGCCATCACCCGTTCCATCCGCGCCAATTTGTAATGCGCCGATACCAGGGGAGCCTCCCACTCTACGTCGCCATGCACGAACGACTGTTCCAGCGCATGTGTTTCCAGCAGAAGCCTCAGCGCCGCTGTCTCCTTGAGGTCCGAAACGGACACTGGAGACACTTCGAAACCTTTTTGTCCCTCGGCAACGACAAGTCCCTCGGATGACAGCCGATTGAGCACTTCTCGAAGTGTACTGATGCTGGTCTCGTAGGACTCCTTCAGGCTTTCCAGCTTCAACTTTTGTCCTGGCGCCAGCCGACCAAAAATGATGTCGGCCCGAATGCGCCTGTAGCTGCTCTCGGCAATGGTCTCGTTGATAACCGGCTGCAACATGGCGAGTCTCTTATATTTTCTGTATCGTCGGATATATCTCTTTTTGGCATTCTCAATCAAGGAAGCATTCGCTGAATGGGAATTAGAATTTTCTCATATGATGCTGGTTTGCCCGGAGAAGGCTCCCGGCTTTCGTACAGCTCAAAAAACTGGATTTTTCGGCTCAACAGGGCAGCAATTGTTTTTTCAATCGCGCGCAACCATCTAATAGGCATGACTTACGGGAAAATGTCCCCGACCTCAGCAGCCCGTTTACCGAAAACCAACCATACTGGGTTGCTTTCCGAAGCGAAAGCCGATTGCTTAGGAAAATCTACTTCTTCTTCCGCTAGCGGTTAGGAGAATGAAAGGGGCCGCAGGCAAACCCGTGGAATTCTACTGCTTCGCATCGGGATGAACAATGACTACGATGGCGACGTGGGAAGGCCGGTTTGAAGAACGATGACGACAGAACTGTTTCAGGTAAAATTTTGGGGCGTCCGCGGCAGTATTCCCGTGTCAGGCCCCGAGTTCGATCGCTACGGCGGTAACACTTCCTGCATCGAAATTCGCTGCGGAGAACATCGGATGATCTTCGACGCAGGCTCCGGCCTGCGCGAGGCCGGGCTCTCGCTGCTCGCCGACAGTATCAGCGACGTCGATCTGTTCTTCAGCCACTGCCATTACGACCACATCATCGGCCTGCCCTTCTTCAAGGCGATCTATTACCCCTCGATCAACGTCAACATCTGGTCCGGCCATCTCGATGGCAAGATGAGCACGCGGGAAATGGTCGAGCAATTCATCAGCCCGCCCTGGTTTCCCGTCAAGACCGACATCTGCCAGGCGACGATGAATTTCCGCGATTTCCATGCCGGTCAGGTATTGACCCCCCATGCGGGCATCGAGATCAAGACCTTCATGCTGAACCATCCGGGCGGTGCCATCGGCTACCGCATCGAATGGCAGGGCCGTTCGGTCGCTCTCGTCTATGACATCGAGCACATTCCAGGCAGCTACGATCCGGTTTCGCTGGAGATGATGCAAGACGCCGACCTCGTCGTCTACGACTGCACCTACAATGAAGACGAGATGCAGCGTTTCAAGGGCTTCGGCCATTCGACCTGGCAGCACGGCACCGAGCTCGCGAAAATGGCAGGCGCCAAGCGCTTCGCTCTCTTCCACCACGCCCCCTCCCGCACCGACGAACAGCTGGCGCAGATGGAAATGCAAGCGCAGGCCGCCTTCCCCGAATCTTTTGCCGCGCGCGACAACCAGACCGTGGTGATCTAGCAGGCTGCTGAAGGCCGCCTTCATCTTGTCCAGTCCGAAGCTCTTCGGCAGAGAGCCTATCCATCGAACTGAGCAGACTTGCGGCGTCTCCATGGAACAGATGCTGGGCCAAACCGTTTTCCCGCCAGCGCAAAATCAACAAAACAGGCATCCGTTATGACCGTACTTTCGGGAAAGTGTCTCTGCGGGCAGGTGCACATTTCTGTCCGGGGCGAACCCTTACGCGTTGGAATCTGTCATTGCACGGACTGCAGGCAAGAAAGCGGTTCGGCCTTTACCTTCTACGGGATCTGGCCCGCCGGGCAATTCGAACATTCAGGGCAAACCGCCGCGTTCCAAGGTCGGCATTTCTGCACTGGTTGCGGTTCGCGCCTGTTTTCCGCCGACGACCAAGAGGCGGAAATCAAGCTTGGCATCCTCTCGGAGGCCCCGACGCCGCTTGTGCCGCGCTACGAACTGTGGATCAAGCGCCGCGAGCCGTGGCTGCGACCGGTGGAAGGCGCCGAGCAGTATGACGAAGACCGAAGGTGAACATGAAGCGCTGGGCGACGTCATTGAGCAACGAAGACGATTCAAAGGAGCTTTCCGATGGCCACTCTCGTCCGACATCGCTGGATGACAGTTGCAGGCGTCGAGACTTTTTACCGCGAGGCCGGCCGAGAAGATGCTCCGGTCTTGTTGCTGCCGCACGGATATCCCTGCTCATCCTATGAATTTCGCAATCTCATGCCGCGCCTTGCCGACCATTGGCGCCTGATTGCGCCGGATTTCCCGGGTGCGGGCTACAGCGGCACGCCTGATGATTTCGACTACAGCTTCGATGGCCTACGCCGCCTGGTTGGAGGCCTTCGTCAGCGCGATGAAGGTCGACCGGTTTGTCCTCTACCTCCACGACTTCGGGTCGCCTATCGGTGCGCGGTTGGCGATCAAAGACCCCAGCGCATCGTGGCGCTGATCATCCAGAACGGCGACATCCCCTATGATGATGCCCTCGGGCCGAAGTATGCGGAGATCGAGGCGACATGGACGCTTCCGAGATCCGAGATGAAGAAGGTGCTGGCGGAGGCAGTCAGCGAGGCCGTTTTCAAGGAGAAGTTCCCTAACGATCTGCCGCCCCTCTGGCCGATACCGTCCCACCCGATCTCTGGAAGCTGCATTGGTCACTGACCACGCCGCGGCGCAAGGAAATCGCCATAGACCTGATCGCCGGATTGAAAGAGAACCGGACCTGGTTTCCGGAACACCGCAAATATTTGCGGGAATGCCGACCCCGACCTTGATCGTCTGGGGGCCGAACGACCACTACATGCCGGAAAAATCGGCGCGAGCCTATCTCCGCGATCTGCCGGATGCGGAATTGCATCTGCTCGGCGGCGGCCACTGGCTGCTCGAGACGCATCTCGATGACGTCGTAGCATTCATGCGAGATTTCCTCGGACGCGTTCACGCCGCCTGATCGGCAATGTCTAAGTCCCTAAAGCGCGTCGCGATCTTTCAGATTCGCTCCTCGCGCTTTAGGTCTTGCTTTCGCGCATGTCGTTATCGCAAAACCGCGGCGCACTTTTACGCGACATGCTCTAGCAGTTCCGACGCCGATGACCAGCGGACGGCCGGATGCCCGCCCGTCACTGCAAACAAGGCCGACAGGAAGTCCCATGCGGCCGCGTCATGCACCAGATGGTGGGTGAGGACACCGATAGGCTCGTCGCTGCCGACAAACCGGTCGCGAAGCTCCGCCACCAGCTCGGTCACCAATTCCGCCTCACTTCGTCCGCCGCGCGTGCCGTGCCAGTCGATGACGTCGACATGGGTGTTGAGAAGCGGCATCGGACCGCCCTTCTTTGCCCGCCCGTAGACCGAAAGGGCTGCAAATCCGAGACCGGGCAGCGCCGGGATGAGGGCCGCATCGATCCGGTTCCACGGCGGCACCAGCACCGGCAGGAAGCGGGCCGGATGCAGCCGCTGCAGCAGCCGGAACCCCTCACCCAACTCGTCGAGCACGACCTCCGCCGGCCGCTCGCCGCCGAGTTCCTGCTTCTTCGCCTCCGGCCCCGCATGGTTTGTATGAGACCAGCCGTGCACCGCAACCGTGACGGCTGTTTCCTCCCCCAGGCGTGCGGCCAAGGCCTCGCCGGTCAGGCCAGGAATGACAGCGAGTGTCAGCGGAACCCGGCTTTCGCCAGCCAGCGCCATCAGCATCTCCAGCGCCAGGGTCGGCTCGACAGCATCGTCATCCCGCAGCCAGAACCGCGCCACGCGGCCGGCAGCATGCCAGCGGTCAAGCTCGCGGCGCAGAGGGTCCCAGGCCGCCATCCTGTCGGTCATCACGTCACTCCTATTCCTGCATTGTCCCGCAAAATTCCGTTCAATAGCTGCGCCGCCATCACAAGCGAACGTTGCCCAAGCACGAAGCGCCGCGCCGCCTGCCCCATGGCGTCGCGCTTTTGCCTGTCGTCAAGCAGGGCAGCCACGGCCTCGGCATAGGCGGAGACATCGCCATCCGGCGTCAGCAGGCCGGTCACCCCAGCCTCGACCACTGCTGGCACGCCTGCCGTTTTCTGCGCGACGACGGGCAGGCCGGCGGCCTGGGCTTCCAGATAGGCAAGGCCATAGGCCTCGCCGCAACCGGGCCAGACATAAAGGCCGCCGCGCCCGAGCAGTTCGGCGATCTCGACGGCATTCCGCTCGCCCAGCCATTCGATGCGGCCGGCAAGGCAGGCAAACAGACCCTGCACCTCTTGGCGCATCGGACCATCGCCGATGACGGCAAGCGTCCAGGGCCGGTCTTCGATCAGCCGCAATGCTTTTGCGAGCATGACATAACTGTCCATCTTGTCGCCGGCCCGCATCATCGCGACCGTCATCAACCGGTGCGGATCGGACGCCGGCGACACCTTCTCGAACAGCGCCGTGTCGATGAAGGGTTTCAGCCCGGCAAGCCGCGCCTGCGGAAATGCGGCTGCAAGCCCGGCCTGGTCGCGTTCGGTGAAGCTGATATTGACCGCCGCCTGCATGATCGCCTCGCCCACCCGCTTCTGTGAAGCTGCCCAGCCGGTCCGGTCGCGTTTTGCCGCATAGGAGGCTTCGGCGGTGACATAGGGAATGGCAAATTCGGCTGATATCGCCGGCCCGAAGGGATCGGGCGATTTATAATAGGGGTGATAGCAGAACCAGAGTTCCGATCGCGGATCGGATTTCCATGTCAGCCGCAGCCGCTCCAGCTCGGCTCGGATGGCGGGTTCGAGCGCCGCTGCCGCCTCCGGTGTCGAGGAATAGGTGCGGAATTCGGAAACGACGTCGACCTGATGCCCGCCCAGTTCCAGCGCCCGGATCAACAGCCGCGCCATCAGCCGGTCGCCTGACGGCACCGGATGGTTCGGCGATTTCATCGGCGCGTAAAAAGCCACCCGCATTGGGACACCTCAGGTAAGACATACTGTTTACAACGGGCACTCATGCCTACGACGAAAATTCCGCTATTGTCCCCTTCATTAAAACTTGCGCATAAGCATATGGAATGTGATCGCGATCGAAGCAATTCCGCCTCTTTCTCAATCTCTATGGGCCTGCGGTTACATCGACAAGAACGGGAATGAATGACGACGGTCTCGGCCACAGGGATTTTTTCGGAGCGTACGATCAGAAGGGCGAGGCTCGGTTCCGGCCTCGTCATTTTCATCTTCGTCCTCTTGCATTTGTCGAACCATGCGATTGGCCTGATTTCGGTCACCGCCGCCGATAAAGCCGGCCACTTCTTCCTGGCGATCTGGCGCAATCCTTTGGGGACCGCCATCTTCTATTCGTCGGTTCTCACCCATATCGCGCTGGTGCTGCGCGCCATCTACATGCGCCGCAGCCTCGTCATGCCGAAGGGGGAAATGGCGCAGATCGTGCTCGGCTTGCTGATCCCGCTGCTGCTTATGGATCATGTCATCGGCACGCGCATCGCCCACGAGTTCTACGGCTACATCGATGACTACGAGACGGTCGTCAGTACGCTCTGGATCAGGAACCCGACAAACGGCGTGCGGCAGGTGTTCGGTGTCGTCGCCGTCTGGATCCACGGCTGCATCGGCATCCATTTCTGGCTGCGCTACCGCTCCTGGTATCCGGACTTTGCGCCGCTGCTGCTGGCGCTTGCGATCCTCGTGCCGGTGCTCTCGCTGCTCGGCTTCGTCGAAATGGGCCGGACGCTCGCCGATCCCTCCTACCAGCAGGCAATGACCATCAGCGCCTACAAGGAGGGCATCAACACCCGTTACGCCTCTAACCCGGAAGTTCACCGTCAGGTCGCCATGATCCGCGCCGGGCTCTACGGCGCCTTCTCGGCCTCTCTGCTCATCGTCGTCGCTGCTCGCGCCCGGCGCAAGCTGAAGGAGCGGCTTGACCAGGTCGCCGTGAATTATCCGGGCGGCGAGGTGATCCGCGTGCCGCGCGGTTTCTCGGTGCTGGAAGCAAGCCGGCTCGGCGGCCTGCCGCATTATTCCGTTTGCGGCGGCAAGGGCCAGTGCTCTACCTGCCGCGTGCAGATCCTTGGCGATTACGACAGCCTGCCTGCCCCCGACAAGATGGAACAGACGACGCTAAGACGCATCAATGCCGGCCCGGATGTCCGGCTCGCCTGCCAGCTTCGTCCGAACCGCGACATTGCGGTCGCGCCGCTTCTCGTGCCGGCGACCGAGGCAGCCCTTCCTGCCAACAGCCAGGAAACGAGCCCCGGCCGCGAGCGCGAGATCGCCGTGCTCTTCGTCGATATCCGCCATTTCACCACGCTGACGGAAACCCGCCTGCCCTTCGATGTCGTCTTCCTGCTGAACCGCTATTTCGCCATCATCGGCAAGGCGGTGGAGCAGGCGGGCGGACGGCTCGACAAATTCATCGGCGACGGCGCCATGGCGCTCTTCGGACTCAATACCACGCCGGAGGAAGCCTGCCGCCAGGCGCTCGCCGCGGCAGCAGCGATCGTTACCGAGATCGAGAAACTCGCCGCAGAGCTCGCCGACGAACTGGCACTGCCGCTGCGCATCGCGATCGGCATTCATACCGGTCCCGCCGTCGTCGGCACGATGGGATACGGCCGGGTGCGCAACATGACGGCGATCGGCGATACCGTCAATGTTGCGAGCCGGTTGGAAAGCGCTGCCAAGGAGTTCGAGGCGGCGATCGTCATCTCCGAACCGGTGGCGAGCCTTTCGGGTGCTGATCTCGCCGGCATCGAAAGCCGTGAAATCAGTGTGCGCGGCCGGGCCCTGCCCTTGAAAGTCTACGTCATTCCGAGAGAGAAAGCGGCAGAACCACTCGAAGGAAAAGACTGATGCCCGAGCCCTGGCTGACCGCTAAATACTGGAGCCGCCGGCTGCGCAAGGCGCGCAATGCCGCCGCTTCGCGCTTCTTCGACACCCGCTTCGGCCGCCGCCTGCTGATCGAGAATATCGGCCCGCGCGTGGTTTCGATGACGGTTGACGCCGGCGACCACCTGATGACCTTCTCACCCGCCGACTATATCGGCCGCAAGGTCTTCCGGAAGGGCCATTTCGAGCGCGAGGCCGTCGACCGGCTCATCGTCATCCTGCGCGAGCGCGGCCTCTTGCGAAAGGACGCAACGCTGCTCGAGATCGGCGGCAATATCGGCACCCAGACCGTCTATTTCGCCCTCAGCGACACGTACATCAATATCGTCAGCATCGAGCCCGATCCGCGTAATTTCCCGCTGCTTGCCCTCAACATTCGCCAGAACCGGCTGGAGGAGAAGGTCCGGCTCGTCCATTGCGCCGCCGGCGAGAGCGAAGGCGAGATCGACTTTTTTCTCAACCTCAACAATCACGGCAAGAGCAGCGCCATCCGTCAAAGCCCGACAGACAGGAAGATCAGCGTGCCGGTAAAGCCGGTTTCCGAAATCCTTGCCGGACTTTCGGTCGATCCGGCCGAAATCGGCCTCGTCTGGATGGATATCGAGGGCTACGAGCCGGTCGCCTGCCGCTCAATGCAGGCGCTGCTTGCCCGCCGCGTGCCGCTCTACATGGAATTCACGCCGCTCTTCTACGGGCGTGAGGGAACGAAAGCCTTCATATCCATGCTGTCCGGCTTCTACGAGGATTGCCTCGTGCTGTTCGAGGACCGCGAAGAGGAAACGAAGGTCCGCGACCTGCCGGGCGAGTTCGATCAGTACAACGTGCTGTTCCTGCCCTAAAGTGGGTCGCGATCAGATTCGCTTGCCGCGCTTTAGGTCGTGAGGTTGAGGACGACCTCGAAGTACGGCTTCGTCCTCTTGCGCCCGGCCGGGGCATGGCGGAATATGACCACCGGGGTGGAGGAACGGGTGGGGAATGGAGGCGGATCGGATAAGAGGGCTTGATGGCATCAGGGCTATTGCCATCCTTGGTGTGTTCTATACGCATTTCGTCGACGGAAATTCCTTGCTCGGCGACCTGGCGGTGCGAACGTTCTTCATTTTGAGTGCCTTCCTGATAACCGCCAAACTGGTCGCGTTGCGCGACGCCGAGGGGTTCAGTTTTGCGGCGCTGCGATCTTTCTACGCACGAAGGGCGCTCAGGCTCCTGCCGACATATTACGCCATGGTCCTGGCCCTCGCCGCGATCGGCCTCGTCACGATCCGGGATGGGCTTTTTTATCATCTCGCCTTTCTGTCAAACGTCTGGTTCGCGATGAGCATGAATTGGCATCCATGGGTGCTTGCCCATATCTGGACCCTGTCCGTCGAATGGCAGTTCTATCTCATTTGGCCGCTCGTTGTCCTCAGCTGCGCAAACAGATCGGTGGCGCTGGTCGCCGCGGGCGCCATCGCCATTGCGCTGGCATTCTGGCTCGGGTGTTATGTCACCGGCTATTACCCCGACAACGTGGTCTTATGGTTTCCCTTCTCGCTTGATGCATTCGGCGTGGGAGCCTTGGCCTTCTTCCATTCGGGCATGCTGGCACGCCCGGTCCGAACGCGCCTCATTGCGGCAATCCTGCCGGCGGCGCTGTGGGGTGCCCTGCAACTCGTTGAGACGGATGGCCGTCCACGGTTGCTAATGGTCGTCGACTTCCTTCTGCAAATTCTTCCGCTTCTGCCGATGGCAATCCTGATTGCCATAACGGCATTGGGGACAAGCCCGATTCTCAATCGCATACTTGGAGCCCGGCCCTTGGCCTATCTCGGCCGCATCAGCTACGGATGTTATCTCTACCACTTTCCGATGCTTTGGCTGATGATGCATATTATGTGGCGTCTGTTCGATTATCCGCTGGAGCGCGGGATCATCCAACTGGTCGTCGTTGCGATCCCGACAATCGCCTTTTCCGCCCTAAGCTGGGAATTCATCGAACGGCCGATCCAGAAATGGGGAGCCGGTCGCCAAAAGGCGACGCAGGCCAAGATCACCGCATGAGCTACTGGATTGATCCTTATCAAACCGGCTGGAGCTCGTCCTCGCCGCCAATCAGCAGTGGCCAAAGAACACGGGACGCAGGTCGTTGTCGACCACACAGTCGAAAACGGAAGGTCGCCATCGATCCGTTACGGCCGGGTGAGCCGTCGGTCGCCCCATCTCAAACAAATCTCTTCGCCTCTGTTCGCGTATGCTCATGATATTTGTTTTCGCGAAGCGTCCCGAAAAGCTTCAAGCTTTCCAGATGCTCGCGCTGAGCGCGATAAAATTCATTCAGGAAGTGCAGCTCCCGGCCGGGCTTCACGGTGTCTTCATACCGGATCCTCCGGGCAATGGTTCGCACGATCTGTTCGATTTCCTTATAGTTGGACGTCTTCGTCGAGTCGCGAAGAACGTCCTCCAGCGTCTGCAGCTCATATTTGCCGTAGACATCGAGGTGCTCCGGCAGGAATTCGAATTCCGCCTGCGTCGATGCGGCGGCGGGGGCAGACAGGGCGAGGTCGGACAAGAGCACGGAACGCGGAGTGTCGACCACCAGGGTGCCGGCAATGATGTCGCCAAGCCTTTGCCGGCGTCGGTTGGTGAGGGGGACGATGACCACCGCTAAAAGCCAGAGGCTCGTCAGACCGTTTTCCCAGGCCGACCGCGTGCCGACCGAAGCCAAAAGGCCCATGGGGGCGAAAATCTCCACCTGTTTCATCAGGTTGCGTGCGGTCACCTGGTGCGGCGTGAGCCGCCGTCCGTCCATGTTGATGACGCGGATGCCCGTTATTCTTTTTCCGAGCGTGCGTCCGTTCCAGATGAGCTCCGAGAGAATGTAATAGGGGACCTGCACCAAAAAACCGAGCAGTACCGTCAGCATCGCCTCCGCGCTCGCAGGCAGCACTCCCGTAAAGAGGACGGCGGCGGCGCAGATGAACATGATGATTGAGCTGAAGACGATGTCGAGGAATTGTGCGCCAAAACGAGTTCCGAGCGAGGCGATGGCGAAGGTGATCGGTACGCCCTCCGGCGGGATGAACTGCTCGATGCGCTTGCCGTCCGTGACTGCCTGGCTCATCGCATGGCCTCGCGCGAAACCTTGCTTTGGCGACCTCCAAGCAGCAGCCAGCCCACCCAGAAGAGGCCCATCCCCCAGCCGATGACGATGCGCCAGAGCGGATCCTGGATCAGCTGGCGCAGGAACCCTTCGATGAAGGCTGCGACGACGAGCATCAGCGCCGCCAGGATGGCGAGCTTGACGGCATCATGCGCCTGGTGACGCAGGGCTTCCTTTCGCGTTCTGGCACCGGGAAGGAGAACGGCAAGTCCGAGCCTTGCCCCACCCGCGCAGGCAATGGCGATTGCCGCAAGCTCGGTCACGCCGTGGATCGAGAGCCAGGCGAAGACGTCGTAGCCGAGCCCTCTGCGATAAAACATCGCGAAGAACGCGCCGAGGATCAGACCATTGTAAAAGGTCAGGATGAAGCTCGGCACCGACACGAAAACACCCAGCGTGAAGATCAGGATGACGATGGTCGTGTTGTGGGAAAAGAGAAAGGCGGAAAATGCGGCCAGCCGATCACTGTCATGCCCTTCATCGCCATAGATCGTCGAGCGGAGGTAATCGGTCGAGGCATCAGGCGTGCGCTGGTCGGCCATCTCCGGCGGCACCAAGATATAGAACCAGCTTGGGTCATTGGCGCAAAGTCTGTATCCGGCCAGCGCGCCCAAAATGAGCGCCAGGAAGCCGATGAACAAAGGCAGGGCCGAACGCCGCACGGCCTGGGGAATGCCGTGCAACAGCAGGCGCGACATCAGGCCGCCCAGGCTTTCCTGCGGAGCATAGACGACGAGATAGGCCCGGGCGCAGAGGCTTTCCAGATAGGCGATCAGGGCGCGATCGAGAGAAATATCGCGCGCCACGCTCAACGAGTTCATCGCCTGCCTGTATCCGGTGGCAAGATTGCGGACCTCATCATAGCCGAGCGCGGCTGCGCCCCCTTTCTCGGCACGCGTCACGAGTTCGTCCAGTTGACGCCAGTGTGCCTCGCGCTCCAGCCGGAAGCGGGCCGAACGAAGCGTATCGTTCTGGACGGCGCCGACATTGACTGTCGCGCCCTTATCCATCCTGCCGTCGATACCGATATCCATCATATCATCTCACGGGATTTGATTTCGATGTAGCGCGCAATGAGATCCGAAGTCAGTGCCTCCGGCGTGCTGTCGAGGCAAAGCACGCCGAGACGCGCCAGCTTTTCCATGACGGCGCGCCTTTCGTGAAGGATCTGGCGCGCCGCAACCGAGCGGGCAACGGCATCGAGCGTCGTTTCCTCGGGTTCGATGAGCTTTCCTAGCATCGGATCGCGCAAGGCGACATAGACGACGAAGTGATGCCGGGCGAGCACCTGTATGTTCTCGATCATCAGCTCCGCCGTGATGGTGTCGACGAAATCGGAGAATATCACAATCAGCGAACGTCGCTTCAGGCGTCCCGACAGGTGGGTCAGTCCTAAGGTATGGTTGGTCTCCTGGGTTTCGTAGCGCAGCCCGGCGCACACCGTCTGCAGCCGCGGAAAGGCCGCTCGTCCGGGCAAGGCCGGCACGAACAGACGCGGACGGCTGTCGAAGCTGTAAAAGCCGACGAGATCGCCGGCAAGGCCTGCGCCCCAGCACATGGCAAGCGCCGCATTGATGGCGCGATCGAGCTTCGTGAAGCCGGCAAGCTGTTCGGCCATCAGCCGCCCGGAGTCGACGCAGAGGATGATCTGGTGGTTTCGTTCGGCCCTCATCTCGCGCACGACGAGACTGCGCATGCGCGCCGACCGCTTCCAATCGATGCTGCGCGGATCCATGCCGCTTACAAATTCACGCAGCTGGTGGAATTCCGATCCCTCGCCGCGCAACCGCAAATCCTTCTGGCCGGCCTCCAGCGGCAGGATCTGGGTCTTGATCGCTCCAGACAGCACCGGCGATATGTCGGGCTGGACGGCGATCTCTTGCCCGACGGGCATCTTCGCGATGATCTCGAGCAGCTTCAATCGCGAAGACCACTTCAGCCACAACTCGTGTACCGCGTATCGGCCCCGCCGGGTCAGATGAAGGTCCAGAGAGGCCTTGACCTCTCCTACTCCGGCACCCGATGCAGGGTTGAGCCATCTGATTTCGTCGACGACCAGCTCGGGAGCGAGATCGAGCCGGATTTCGATTTTCCGGGGCAGCGCGCTCTTCTGCGGCCGGATGCCGACCGCGAACGCGGCGGTGTGGCCGACAAAGCCCTGCGGCGGCAGATCGAAATCGACCGTCATCCTGCCCGCCAGATTGGAGATGACCAGATCGGCGACGGTCAGGGCTGCAAGCGCAAGCCACATGAGGAGCAAGAGGTAGCTCATGTCGCGCCACCACACGCTGGTGAAGACCGTCACCGCGGCGGAAATAAGAACGAGCGCGATCAGAGTGGAGGATGGCCGCATTTAACGGGGCGCATCCACGCGGTTCATGATATTGCGCAGCACCTCGTCCGGCGTGCGCCCGTCAATTTCCGCCGAGGGCGAAAGCACGATGCGATGGCGCAAGGCGGGCACCAGCAACGCCTGGACATCATCCGGCAAACCGTAATCCCTTCCCTCGAAAGCCGCACGCACGCGCACGGCCGATGCAACAGCGTCGGCCGCGCGGGTGGATGCGCCGTAGAGAATGTCGGGATCGGACCGGGTGGCGCGCACCAGGTCGACGATGTAGGTCAGGATTGTGTTGTCCAGATGGATCGCATCGATCAGCGCCCGCCCCGTAGCGAGTGCCGCACTCGTCACAAGCGGACGGATGCCGGCGTTGCGCAGGTCTGATTTCAGCGCCTGCGTCGCGTGTTTGGACAGAATGGCAATTTCCGTATCGCGGCTGGGAAAATCGACGACAAGCTTGAACAGGAAGCGATCGAGCTGTGCTTCGGGCAAGGGGTAGGTGCCCTGCTGCTCGATCGGGTTCTGCGTGGCAAGCACGAAGAAATCCGGTCCCAGGGAATAATCGGTTCCGTCAAGCGTGACCATCCGCTCGTTCATCGCCTGCAGCAGGGCCGATTGCGTCTTCGGCGGGGCGCGATTGATCTCATCGGCGAGAAGAATGTCGGTAAAGACCGGGCCCTTGGTCAGGTGGAACTCATTTGTCTGGAAATTGAAGAGATTGACGCCCAGAACATCGCCGGGCATCAGGTCGGGCGTGAATTGGATGCGACGATATTGCAGCGCCATGGCGGCGGAGACCGACCGGGCAAGCAGGGTTTTGGCCGTGCCGGGCGGACCTTCGACGAGGCAGTGTCCGCCGGCAAAGATCGAGATCAGGACGAGATCGATGATCGCATCCTGCCCCTGGACGGCTTTGCCGATTTCGCCACGAACCGCAGCGATAAGATTGCGAAATTCACCTAGGTCCAAGGTCAATGCTCCCTGGAGCATGATGCCGAAAAATGTAAGCGGTTTCGGACGACATCATGCTCTAACTCTTTAATTTGGAACAGGATTCAGATTTTAGGCCGACCTGGCCTAAAATCATTCTGTTCTAGCGATTTTCTAAAAATTTCGAGATTGCGGTGCAGGTCCGCCCGCGTCATCCGATGTCCACGATCGATCAACGCCTGCGCTGACGAATGCAATGCCTTCGCCGCCGCCTGATCGCGGCGCGCCAGGCGTTGAAACAGCCGCTCTATGCCCGCCTCGTTTCCGGCTCCGGGGCCGAAGACCTGTTGCGCCCTGTCCGCAAGCAGATGGAGCACGAACTGTCCGGTCATCCGGCCATCATTGCCCGACAGGCGCAGCAGACGCGCCGTCGCGTCGATCGCGGCGGTCTTCGACAGCTCGATGTTTGCGGATGTCTCGGGCAAAGCAGGCCCGAAGCGATGGGCGCCGCGCCAGAAACAAACAGCGGCGACGACGAACAGCACTCCCCAGATGACGGACAGCGGATAAGCGAAAAACCGCTTGAAATCGGAGGCAGAGCGCTCGTAGGTCCGGCCCTCATCCGCCGGTTTCTTGCTATCCAGAGGCAGGCCGGCCGTATCCAGATAGACCGGCCGTTTCTCGCCAGCGCCGCGCAGCAGCGTGACGAGCGACACGGCAAAGGAGGCATTATCGGCCAGAGCCAGTCCGTGATTGTTCAACAGGTCCGGATCCGACAGCAGATAGATGTTCGGGTCGTCCTCGCCACGCAGGAGCAGCGCGCCCGACGGCGTGCCCGCGAGTTCCTCCCAGCCGCTCGGCAGGCTCGACCGTTCGAAGGTTTGCGCCTGATAGAGGGCGATCTTGATTGGCTGGCCCGGTTTCAGCTGTGGCTGCGCCTCTTCAAAATCGGTGCTGCTACGGGCGAAGCCAAAATCTGAATAACCGATCTTGTCGAGTTCGCCCCCGATATCGGCGAGATCGACCAGTCTCGATTTACTGGCAACCCCATCCGTTGACACGCTGCCGCGCCATTTCGGCAAAATGATCAGCGTCGGCAGCGCATAGCGGTTTGACTCCCGGATGGGACTTTCCGGGCCTGCGTCATCCGCTTCCTCGTTTGCCTGAGGTGCGACGGCCTCGGCTTGGCGTATCGACAGGGGAATGATGCGCAGCGAGATTTCCGAACGCGCCCGAGCGACGTGAGGGTCGGATCGGACGACGGGGATACCCTTGGCTTGCAGCCATGCTTCTAACCCCTTGTTGCCAAGCGGCGAGCGGTCGAAATCGCTGCCGCGCGAAAGCGCAAAGACTGCCAGCGCCGCCAGCGCAAGCAACAGCCCCAGAAACAGAAGAGGCCCCGAGTTACGCATTGGCCACTCTGCCTGATGACAGCAAGCCGCGCGCGGTCGTCAGAAGGACGCCGAAATGGCTTTCCGCGAGCGTGCGGCCGCCGTAGTGAACGAGTTCCACTGCGGTCAGAAAATTTTCAAGCCGATCGCGGTCGGGCATGTTTTCCGGCAGGCGGGCGAAAACGGCTCGTTCCGTGTCCGAGCGAAAAAGCCGTGTTCCCGTCACATCAGCCGCGTGCAGCAGGCAATGTCTGAGCAGCAGGACAAGCGCCTGCCTGCGATCCGCCATGGCGGCAATGCGTTGCAGGAAGTCGCTCGGTTTTTCCTCTGCCTCGGCTGCTGATGTGCGCCAGCTTTCCGGCGCCTCCCCCTGCCGCTTGATGTCGCGTGGAGCAGACGAGAGCAAGACACCGCCATTTCCGAAGCGTATCCACAAGCCGATGACCACGATGAGACCGACAAGCACGACAGCAACCGCCAGAGGACCGTTGACGACCGGCTCCCGCGGGCTCATCAACGGCTTGCGTTGTGGCGATGACGATGTCGTATTCGATACTGGCTGGTCTTTGGCAGAGGCATCATCATAGACGAGCGTGCAGCGTAATCCGTTCTGCTGGCACTGCGCGGCATACTCGGCTCCGACGGCGCTCTTTTGATGATCGCCGCGCCCAACCTGCTGACTGTCGCTGTCTTGCGCTTGTGCGGGCGGAAACTGAGCCGAGGCGGCGAGCAACAGAGCCGCCAGCAGGCCGAGATTGCGGATGGTCATTCTCTAGGCAAAGACCTCTGCTCTCGCTTCGGAACGCAGCGGATCCGGCCCGAACCTGTTCGGACCATCCGTGCCCCTCATTACGGAAATAACCGTGATCGCGAGACCCGTGATGGTACCGATATAGGGAACCATGCCCAAGACGATCAGCGCGAGATACCACCAACCGGAAATGTCGCGATCGTGGAAACGGCGAACCTGAAGGGATAATATTGGTAAAAAGATTGCAAGTCCAAACAATCCGCCGATCACCATGATGGCGACCACCGCTGACGAAACTCCACCCTGTTGGTCGGAAAAGGCGCCTACCGCCAAAGCCAAAATTACAAGCGCGAGCCCTACCAAGGTATAGAACAGCACAAACCACCAATATTCCGAGCGGGATGCCCTGCCGGAGAAGGTTGCGTACTTCTGCGTTAAAACTGTCCGAACAGCTTCAGTAAACCCCATTTCAATGCCCCCATTTATGCTGATTCAAGCACTTGCTTGATAGTCATTAAGATGAAAACAGCTACAATTCAAACGTAGAAATTGCAATAAGTGTTGCTTCAAACAGTTGCTCGCTGATGCGGAAACTGAATCGTGGCCCAGGAACAGAGCCAACAGGCCAACGTTGCGGATGGCCATGCGCTAGGCAAAGATCTCAGCTCGCGCTTGGGGACGCAGCGGATCCGGCCCAAACTTGTTCGGACCTTCCGTGCCCGGAAGCAAGCAGATCACAAGGATCGCGATACCTGCAATGACACCGATGTAGGGAACGAAGCCGCCGACGAACACCGCGAGATACCACCAAGCGGAAATATTTCGATCATGGAAGCGGCGAACCTGAAGGGCTACTTGTGGCAAAAACATTGCGAGCCAAGTCAATCCGCCGATGAACACGAGGAGGCCGACTGGTGGCGGAACTCCGTCCCGGAAATCGGAAAAGCTCGAGGTAACAAGGCAAACGATTCCGATCGCGAACAGCACCGCGAAATAGAATAAAACAAACCACCAATATTCGGAGCGGGAGGCCCTGCCTGAGAAAGTTGCATATTTCTGCACCAGAGCCGTCCCAACAGCTTCAATAAACCCCATTTCGATGCCCCCGTTTCTGCTTGCTGCGCGTCTGCTATTGTCTCGCCAGCGTCGTCGAACGATAGTAGTTCCGGCTGAAAAACAGCTACAATTCAAGCGTAGAAATTGCAATAAATCGGTTGCATCGGCTCATTATTTTAAAAGCGATGCTTAACGCGTTGAGATTTTCACTTCGAGGACTGCGAGGTGGACGTGAAGGGTCCCTGACCTTCCGGCGAGAATTCGACCGATAGAAGGTGTTGCTTCTGACTTAATCCGCCGACTGCATGACAAGTGATTGATGGCAATGCACGCCGGCGAGCACGCCTGAAGCGGAGGCGAGCGTGGCATTGTGCATGGCGCTTGCCGCATCGCCGGCGGCAAAGACACCCTTGATGGTGGTTTCCTTGTTATCCCCGATCCGGATGACCGGCCCAAACGGGCCATCGTCGAAGGCGCAGCCGAGCTGTTCGGCAATTGGGCTCGCCATCGTCGTTTTCGGCGCGACGAACACGGCGTCCAGCGGCACGACCCGGCCATCGGCGAGGCGAACGGCCTCAAGCTTCGGATTGTCCCCCAACAATTCGACGATAAGGCTGCGTTCGATCCGGACGCCACGGGCGGTCAGCTTCACCAATTGCTCTTCATCGGGCTCGAACAGCGCCTGGGTGAAAAAGATCGTTGCCCCCCAGTCCGGGATCATCATGGCCGAATGGGCCGAATGCGGATGGTTTGCAAGGACGCCGAGCTTGCCGCCACTGACCTCAAAACCGTGGCAATAGGGGCAGTGCAGCGCGGAGCGGCCCCATCGCTCCTGCAGGCCGGGGATTTCGGGCAGCGTGTCGCTAACGCCGGTTGCAAGCACGATGCGCGCGGCTCGTTCTTCGCTGCCGTCTTCGGTGCCGACAATGAACGCGTCACCATCGCTTTGCGCCCGGACGACTTTCCCCTGGCGGATGGTGATGGTCGGATAAAGCGAAAGCTGCCGTTTTCCCTCCCGCATGATCGCCGCCGGCGTCTGGCCGTCCTGGCCGAGAAAACCGTGCGACGCTTCAGAAAAGCGATTCCGCGGCGCGCCGGCGTCAACAAGCAGAACCCGCTGCCGCGCCCGGGCCAGTTGCATGGCGGCCGACAGGCCCGCAAAATTTCCGCCGATGACGATGACTTCGAACGACATGGGACTCTCCCTTGATATTGAACTCATGACTCAACATAAGTTACATGATCTGGCGCCGTCAAGCATCATGTTACTTGTCTTGTTACGACCCGTTTGCGATGATGATCCGCCCGATCGACAGGAAGAGACCGATGCGCAATGACAGCCGCCTTTCACGCATGCTGCACGTGCTGATCCACATGGATAAGCACCAGCAATCGGCGACCTCCGACATGATTGCAAAGATGCTGAACACCAATCCCGTCGTCGTCCGCCGCACCATGGCCGGCCTTCGCGAACAGGGCTACGTCCGCTCCGAAAAAGGCCATGGCGGCGGCTGGACACTGGTGCGTCCGCTGTCCGAGATCACCCTGCTCGACGTCTACCGCGCCATCGGCGAGCCGCATCTCTTCGCCATCGGCCCAGCCGACGATCAGCCGCAATGCCTCGTGGAACAGGCGGTGAATATCGCCCTCGGCGACGCGATGAAGGAGGCCCAGGCCCTGCTGCTGCGACGATTGGACAGCGTGACGCTGGACAAAATCGCGGCCGACTTCGAGACAAAACTGACCGCGCTGTCGGCCACATCCTATTCCTGCGCCTCCTGAGCGGGGGGTACGTCCTGCGGTAATGGAAATAACGGCCCTCCTTGACGTCGGCAGGCAGAGGCAGAAGCTCGGGGTACTCCAGCGGCAGACCAACACGGCGCTGCCGTTACGGGCGAGCAGGCCGGCCGAACCGTCACCTCGCAAGCGCACAAGGTGTGTCGTTTCCGCATCACTTTCTGTAAGGTTGCAAATATCCGCTTGGCAATGGCGAATTGCTTCGGTACAAAACGCTCACCGCTTTAGTTCGAACACAAGGGAGGCGTTGCATGCCAGCAATCATCGAAACCTTCCCGTGCGGAATGTCCCGACACTAGGTCATTTTCATTCGCGGCCCGCCTCAAGCGCGCCCGACATGCGGTTTTCCCTTAATTCATAGCCCGATTGATCTGACGGGATCATTTCGTCTCCCGCTTGGGCTGTGCCATCTAACTCTCTATTTTGAGGACCGGTTGCCGAACATGGCGCCGAGCGATTAAAATGACTCGCAAGAAGCTCGATTTCCGCGCCGATGCCTATCGCCATGTGCTCGGCTTTGTTTTCCATCATTGGCGCCATCGGCCTGTATTGGTGGGCATTATTATTGTGCTGGTCATTGCCAGCACGCTGGCCGAAGTCATGGTGCCGGTGTTTTCCGGCCAGATCGTCGATGCCATTGCCGGCAGCAATGCGGCTGACCGGGCGCTGCGCGCCTTCGTCATCGTCGTGGCTCTGGGCCTGACCAGCGTGGCACTGCGCTGGTTCATCTTCAACGGCATCATCCGGCTGACGCTGCGCACCATGGCGGATGTAACGAATAACGGTTTCCACAAGGTGCAGCGGTTTTCGACCGACTGGCACGCCAACAGCTTTGCCGGTTCGACGGTACGCAAGATCACCCGCGGCATGTGGGCGCTCGACCAGCTCAACGACCTGCTGCTGGTCGCCCTGTTGCCGTCCATCGTCATGCTGGTCGGCGCCAGTATCGTGCTCGGCAGCTACTGGCCGATTATGGGCCTGATCGTGGCTGCGGGGTCGCTGATCTATATCGGCGTGACCGTGGCGCTTTCCATGGGCTTCGTATCGCCCGCGGCACGGCTTGCCAATGCCTGGGACACCAAGCTTGGTGGCGCACTGGCGGATGCCATCAGCTGCAATTCGGTGGTCAAGGCCTTCGGCGCTGAAAGCCGCGAAGAGACGCGACTGGGTCAGGTGCTCGCCAGATGGGACAGCCGCACGCGACGGACCTGGAAGCGCGGCACATTGAGCGGCACGATTCAGGGCTTCATGATGGTTTCCATGCAGGCAGGTATTCTGGGAACGGGCCTGGTGATGTGGCGGCAGGGGCTGGCGACGCCTGGCGACATCACCTTCGTGCTGGCCATGTTCTTCGTTCTGCAAGGCTATCTGCGCAATGTCGGCCAGGACATCCGTAATCTGCAGCGTGCCATCAACGACATGGAAGAACTGGTGCTGCTCGACAAGATGCCGCTCGATATCGAGGACAAGCCCAACGCCAAGCCGATCAAGATCGGCGAGGGTGAGATCGTCTTCGATCGCATCACCTTCCAGTATGGCGCTCATCCCACCCCGCTTTATGAGGATTTTTCGGCCATCATCAAGCCGGGTGAGCGTGTGGGCCTGGTGGGGCATTCGGGTTCAGGCAAGACGACCTTCGTCAAGCTCATCCAACGCCTCTATGACGTCAATTCGGGCGCGATCCGCATTGACGGGCAGGATATCGCAGGGGTCAAGCAATCAAGCCTGCGCGGCCAGATCGCCATCGTGCAGCAGGAGCCCATTCTGTTCCACCGCACGCTGGCGGAAAACATCGCCTATTCCAGGCCGAACGCCTCGCGCCGCGAGATCGAGCAGGCGGCGAAGCAGGCGAGTGCCCACGACTTCATCATGGACCTTCCCAAGGGCTATGAGACGATGGTGGGGGAACGCGGCGTCAAGCTGTCGGGCGGCGAGCGGCAGCGTGTCGCTATTGCCCGTGCCTTCCTGGCGGACGCGCCGGTGCTGATCCTGGACGAAGCGACATCGAGCCTCGACAGTGAGAGCGAAGTGCAGATCCAGCGGGCCATGGAACGCCTGATGAACGGCCGCACGACGCTGGTCATCGCCCACCGGCTGTCCACGGTGCGCGCGCTGGACCGGCTGCTGGTCTTCGACAACGGAAATATCGTTGAAGAAGGCGACCACCAGGCGCTGATCCGGCTCAATAACGGTATCTATCGCCGGCTGTTCGAACGGCAGGCTCTGGAACTCACCAAGGGTCTGGTGGCGTGAACCGAAAACGCCACCACCGCTGATGCTATCCTTTACGTCCGCCGGTAGAGGAAATAACGGCCTTCCTTGATGCCGTCCGGCAGCGGCAACGCCACCAGCTCGGGATGCTCCAGCGGCAGCCCGCTGACGGCGATGCCGTTATGGGCGAGCACGCCGGTCATCAGCTGCGGCAGCCAGGTCAGCGTCACCGCATCGATCTCGTCGTGGCCGGTGCCGATATCGGCATGGGCAAGGGCTGCGCCGATGCCGACGAAGGCCTGGCCGGAGTCGCGGATATTGCCGGTCACCATGTCTTCTGCCTCCGGTGTCGAGGCCGAATAGGAGCGCAATTCCCAGTCGAAGGCGACAATGCGCCGGCCGGGAAAATTCTCGCGCAGGTGATCATAGGTGCGGCCGTTGCCGAGGCCGAACTCCAGCACCGGGCCTTCCATTTCCCCCACCAGATCGATGATCGAGTTCAGAATGTCGCGTTGGGCCGTCAACCGGCGAATGAAGCTGTCGAGGCGGCTCATCTAATCTATATCCGTCATGAAATCGTTAGCGGTCCTGGAGCAATTCCAGCAAAAGTGCGAGAGCGGTTTTGCGTCCGGAATTGCGTAAAAACAAAAAGATAGGGCGTTTCCGTGCGTCCCGGAAACCATGAAAGGCTCTAACACATGAAACCTTGCCAAGTCGATTGCCGTAAATGGGAATTGGCGTTGCCGTGGCAACATGGGTCTGTGCTAAGCTGGACGATATGAAAACCGTGACCGACGAAGATTTCTTTGCCGAAGTGCCGCTCTTCAGCGAATTCGAGGGCGTGACCGACGCCGCCAACTACCGGCCGCTCCCGGACGGATGGGTGCTGGCGCTCGCCGACATCGTCGGCTCGACGCAGGCCATCGGCGCCGGCCGTTACAAGGACGTCAACATGGCGGGCGCCAGCGTCATTTCAGCGGTGTTGAATGCCGTCGGCAAGGGCGATTATCCCTTCGTCTTCGGCGGCGACGGCGCGCTGATCGCGCTTCCGGGTTCGCTGGAGGCGGCGGCGCGCGACGCCCTTGCCGCCGCGCAGGTCTGGGTCGAGGAAGATCTGAACCTGATGCTGCGCATCGCCATCGTGCCGGTCGCCGACACCCGTGCCGAGGGCCTCGACGTCCGTGTCGCGCGTTACTCCGCAAGCCCCTACGTGACCTATGCGATGTTCTGGGGCGGCGGCACCAGCTGGGCGGAAAGACAGATGAAGCTCGGCCGTTACGGCATCGCCCGCGCGCCGGCTGGAACCCGCCCGGATCTCACCGGTCTCTCCTGCCGCTGGAGCCCGATCGATGCTAGAAACGGCGAGATCGTCTCGATTATCGCCGTGCCCGGCGAAGGCCGGCCGGGCCGGGAATTTCAAGAGCTCGTCAGCGGCATTGTCGCCATCACCACCGAGCAGAACAGGGACAGCCATCCGATACCGGCCGATGGTCCGGACCTTGCCTTCTCGCTGCATGGCATCAATCGCGAGGCCAAAGCCACCGCGCCGCCCAGCCGGCGGTTGTGGCAGAAGCTCTTCATCTTCCTGCAGCTCGGCATCACGGTCGCGTGCTACAGGCTCGGCATTCCGCTCGGCCGCTTCGATGCACGCCGCTACAAGCGCGACGTCGCCGACAATTCCGATTTCCGCAAGTTCGACGACGGGCTGAAGATGACAATCGACGTCGACGCCGAACACCTGACGCGCATCGAGACCCTGCTGCAACAGGCGCAGGCCAAGGGTGTGGCCCGCTACGGCCTGCATCGACAAAGCTCAGCGCTGATGACCTGCTTCGTGCCGACGCCGATCGCGCGCGATCACATCCATTTCATCGATGGCGCCGCCGGCGGTTATGCGGTGGCCGCAAGCCAGATCACCGGCAAGTCGCTTTCGGCTGTTTCCGTCACGCCTTGATGACGTGATCGGCCGCAAGCCCGAGCCGGTTGAAGACGTTGCGCGTGTCGATGATCAGCGAGGCGTTTTTTGCGAGCGCCGCATAATCCACCTTGTCGTGGTCGGTCGCGACCAGCACCGCATCGTAGCCGGCAATGGTATCAGGCGTCAGCGTCACCGATTTGCGGCCCCTCAGCGCCTGGTATTCGCGCGTCGGCGGGATCTCGGCGACGAAGGGATCGTGATAATCCGCCCGTCCGCCACGCTCCTCGATGATCTCGATCAGCCGCAGCGACGGGCTCTCTCTTATATCGGCGACGTTCTTCTTGTAGGCGAGCCCGAGCACCAGCACCCTGCTGCGGCTCAGCGCCTTGCCGGCGCGGATGTCGAGCGCCTCGGCGAGCTTGCCGACGACATAACGCGGCATGGCCGAATTGATCTCGCCGGCGAGCTCGATGAAGCGGGTCGGCAGTTCGTATTCGCGCGATTTCCAGGTGAGGTAGAAGGGATCGATCGGGATGCAATGGCCGCCAAGGCCCGGGCCGGGGTAGAAGGGCATGTAGCCGAAGGGCTTGGTCTTGGCCGCATCGATCACTTCCCAGACGTCGATGCCCATCGCCGCATAGACGGTCTTCAGCTCGTTGACGAGGGCGATGTTGACCGAGCGGAAGATGTTTTCGGTGAGCTTCACCGCCTCGGCCGTCGCATTCGAAGAGACCGGAACGACGGATGATACCGCCGCACCATAGAAGGCCTTCATCAGCGCCAGCGCCTCAGGCCCGTCGCCGGCGACGACCTTCGGGATGGTGGCGGTATGATAATGCTGGTTGCCGGGATCCTCGCGTTCGGGCGAAAAGCCGACGAAAAAGTCCGAGCCGGATTTCAGCCCGGTGCCTTCGAGAATGACCTTCACCACGTCATCGGTCGTGCCGGGATACGTGGTCGATTCCAGCACGACGAGCTGACCGGGGCGCAAATGCGCGGCGATCGAGCGTGACGTCGCCTCGACGAAGGAAAGGTCGGGATCGCGATGCTTGGTGAGCGGCGTCGGCACGCAGATGATGATGACGTCGCACTCGGCAAGGCCGGCGAAATCGGTCGTCGCCTTGAAGCGGCCCGCATCGATCTCGGCGGAAAGCGCCTCGTCGCTCACCGCGTCGATATAGGAGCGGCGAGCATCGAGAGCCACCATCTTGCCCGGATCGATGTCGAAGCCCGTGACCGCAAAGCCGCTGCGCGCCACCGCCATCGCCAGCGGCAGGCCGACATAGCCAAGCCCGATGATGCCGGCGCGGGCCGCGCGGGTTTCGATCTTCTGCAAAAGCGTATCGAAGATGGAGGTGGTCAAGGCGGGATCTTTCAAACGGGGAAGAGAAGGCTGATCTAATGCATGATCCAGGCAAATTAAACCCGGGCGCGGATCTTCCTCGTCTTTCCGGCGGCACGGCCGTCCGGTTCTCGCCGATGGCTGCCCCTCAACCTAACCCTCTCGTCGATCTTCTGGGCCGGGATGTCGCGTGGCATTGATGCCCAAATCCCTTAGCCGGGTGTGGCGGAAATGACCCAGGCCGCGCCGTTTGCTGCAACTTGAGCGCACAAAAAATTGCAGCTCCCATTGTTTCGCATTTGCAGCATCCCTATTTTGACTTTGACAATAAACCACTGCGAAAGGACAACCCGTCCGATCCCCCGATATGGGGAGTTGAGGGGCGCCACTGCCGGGCTTTCGGCAGATCCGTTGACACTATATTACCGCTCGTACATCCTGATTTCCCTGTGACCTGCGCATGAAAATGCGGCGGCCAAGGGAATTTTTGGCTCTTAGGGATGGCGTGCCTTATGAGGATCATACCGAGAATGAGCACGATCGAAACCAGCGTCTCCTCCATCCTGTTGGACCGGGTCGCTGAATGGCTGACGAACTCTTCGCTGGCCGGAGACGAGCTTGAAAACATCGTCCGCGGCTTCTGCGAAAGGCTTGCGGCCGCCGGCCTGCCGATCGCGCGCGTGCACCTGACCTTTTCGATGCTGCATCCGCTCTACGATGCGCTGAGTTTTACCTGGCGGCGCGCCAGCGGCGTCACCATCGAAGGTTTTCGCATGCCGGCCGGGCAGAAGCCGGACCGCTTCCTGCAGAGCCCCTATTATTACCTGCTCGACAACAACCTGCAGCACATCCGCCGCCGGCTGACCCAAGAAGGCCCGGCCGAATTCCCGATCTTCGAGGACCTGCGCAAGGACAGCATCACCGACTACCTCGCCTTCGTGCAGCCCTTTGGCGACGGTTCGGTGCAGGGCATGATGGGCTCCTGGTCGACCGACAACCATAACGGTTTTTCCGACGACATGATCGATGCGCTGCTCAGGATGCAGAACCATCTGGCAGTGGCCGCCAAGATGGCGGTGCTCGGCAAGCTCGCCAACAACATGCTGACCACCTATCTCGGCGGCGACGCCGGCAAGCGGGTGCTGAACGGCCAGATCCGCCGCGGCGACGGTGAGACGATCCGCGCAGCCCTCGTCATGGGCGATATGCGCGAATCCACCATATACGCCGAAAAGGAAGGCCGGCAGGCCTATATCGACACGCTGAACCAGTTCTTCGACGCGATCGCTGCCCCCTTCAACCGCAATGGCGGCGAGATCCTGAGTTTCCTCGGCGATGGCTTTCTCGCCGTCTATCCTTGCGGGCGCCACAAGGACCCATCGAAGATTGCCTGCGAGGCGGCGCTTTCGGCGGTGCATCAGGCGCAGGCGCGGGTCGCCGAACTCAACAGGGACCGCGAGCAGAAGGGCCTGACCAGGGTCGGCTACGGCATCGGCCTGCATGTCGGCAACGTCATGTTCGGCAATGTCGGCCTCAAGGACCGCCTGACCTTCTCCGCCTTCGGCTCAGCGGTCAACGAGGTCCAACGTCTGCAGATCCTGACGAAGAAATACGGCCGCGAGGTCGTCGCCAGCCAGGCCTTCGCCGGTTATTGCGGCGGCGAATGGACGACGCTCGGCGAGGAGAAGCTGCGCGGCGTCCGCCAGAAGGTGACGGTGCTGCAGCCGCGCGCGCCGGCGCCCGCAATCAATGTCGACGAAAGCTTCCGCGAGGCCGTGCAGAACGGACTTTCAGAAGCCGAGCAGGTCATTCTCCTACATCGCGACGCCAAGAAACAGGTGAAGCGCACCAGCATGGAGAAATTCATCCAGTAAGAGCTTAGAACCCCTGTCATAATCTGCGCATCTCGCCCGGGGGAACTTCGGCGGGGGGCAGCGGTTTTTCTATGATTGTCATCAGCTAGACACCCCGTTTGCGGTACGATAGTGTGCCTTAACGGGAACATAGAAGACTGGGGAATTTCATTGGTATGGCGTCTGCAGCCGATCTGTTGCGTATTGAAAATCTCGACGTCTCCTTCTCGGTTTTCGGTGACCGGTTACGCGTCGTAAAAGAAGCCAATCTTCGCATCCTTCCCGGCAAAGTCACCGCTCTGGTCGGCGAATCCGGCTCCGGAAAATCGGTGATCAGCCAGTCGGTCATGGGCATCCTGCCCAATCCGGCCAAGGCCTCCGGCCGTATCCTCTTCACCGATCCGCTCGACGGCAGCACGACCGATATCCTGTCCTTTCCGCGCGACAGCGAGGAAATGCGCGACCTGCGCGGCCGGCGCATGGCGACGATCTTCCAGGAGCCGATGACCTCGCTCTCGCCGCTGCATACGATCGGCAATCAGATCAGCGAAGTGCTGCTGATCCATACCGAGGTCGACAAGCAGGAAGCCCGTGAAAGGACCGAGGAGATGCTCGGCCTGGTCGGCTTTTCCAACCCCCACCGCACTTACGACATGTATCCGTTCGAACTGTCCGGCGGCATGCGCCAGCGGGCGATGATCGCCATGGCGCTGATCTGCAAGCCGGCTCTGTTGATCGCCGACGAGCCGACGACGGCGCTCGACGTAACGATCCAGGCGCAGATACTGGAACTGCTCCGCGAGCTGCAGGCCAAGCTCGGCATGGCGGTGCTGCTCATCACCCACGATCTCGGCATCGTCGCCAACATGGCCGACGAGGTGGTCGTCATCTATCACGGCGAGATCATGGAAGCGGGACCCGTCGAGGCTATCTTCCGCAATCCGCAACATCCTTATCTCAAAGGCCTGATGGCCGCCGTACCGCATTTCGACATGAAACCCGGCGAGCGGCTGAAAGCGCTGCGCGAGGTAACGGTCAATCTCGAGTCCCTCGTCGGCAAGAAGAAGCCGCTCCAGGCAGAGACGCCGGGCATCCTGCTTTCCGTCGCCAATCTCTCGAAGACCTACAAGACGCGCAAGCGCAGTTTCTTCGGTAAGCACGAAGCCACCGTCCTGCGCGCCGTCGACGACGTCAGCTTCGACATCCGCCGGGGCGAATGTCTTGGCCTTGTCGGGGAGTCCGGCTGCGGCAAGACGACGCTCAGCAAGATCCTGATGCGCGCCATCACGCCGGACAGCGGCGCGGTGGTGTTCAACGACGGCAAGGAGGTCGTCGATGTTCTCTCCGTCAAAGGCTCCGAACTGCAGGACATGCGGACCAAGATCCAGATGGTGTTCCAGGATCCGGTCTCCTCGCTCTCGCCGCGCATGACGGTGCGCAACATCCTGAGTGAACCGCTCGAGATCCATGACCGCGGCGACAGTGACGAGCGCAAGCGCAAGGTCGAGGGGTTGATGGCGGCAATCGGCCTCGACAAACGCTATCTCAGCCGCTACCCGCACAGTTTTTCGGGCGGCCAGCGCCAGCGCATCGGTATTGCGCGGGCTCTCGCGCTCGGCCCGAAGCTCGTCATCCTCGACGAGCCGGTTTCGGCCCTCGACGTCTCCGTGCAGGCGCAGATCCTCAACTTGTTGAAGGACCTGCAGAAGGAGCTGGGGCTTACCTATCTCTTCATTTCGCACAATCTCGCCGTCGTCGATTACATGGCCGACCGCATCGCGGTGATGTGCAAGGGCCGCATCGTCGAGATCGCGCCGCGCGAGATCATCCTGCGCGATCCGGTGCACCCCTATACGAAATCGCTGCTCGCCGCCGTCCCATTCCCCGATCTCGACCGGCCGCTCGATTTCAAGGCGCTCAGGGAAAACGGCGCCGCCGACAAGCAGAACTGGGGCGTGACCTTCACCGCCGAGCATGACGACGCTTCCGAACTCGCCTATGCCGACCTCGGCGACGGCCATCTGGTGCGCGCCCGCAAGGGCGCCGATGCCAAGGAGTTGCGCTGATGGTGACGCGTCGCATATTCCTTGGCGGCCTCGTCGGTGCGGCGATCGCGCCCGCAGTGGTGAGGGCGCAACAAGCCGCCGAACCGGAATTCCTGAAGGAGCGGCTGACATCAGGCAGCCTGCCGCCGATGGCCGAGCGCATTCCCGCCCGCCCGCGCATCGTCAACCTGAAGGAAATGGGGCTGGAACCCGGTGCCTATGGCGGCACGGTGCGCACCATCATCGGCGGCCAGCGCGATATCCGCTTCATGACGATCTACGGCTATGCGCGCCTGGTCGGCTATAACAAGCACCTGCAGTTCCAGCCGGATATCCTGGCCGCCTTCCAGTCCGAGGAAGACACGGTCTTCACCTTCACGCTGCGCGAGGGCCATAAATGGTCCGACGGCCAGCCGTTCACGGCCGACGATTTCCGCTACTGGTGGGAAGACGTCATCCTGAACGACAAGCTGACACCCGGCGGCGGCGCGCTGGAGCTTCGTCCGCACGGCAGCCTGCCGCGCTTCGAGATGCTCGATGCGCTGACCGTGCGCTACACCTGGGAAAAACCCAACCCGATGTTCCTGCCGTCATTGGCAGGCCCACAGCCGCTCGTCATCTTCGGCCCTGGTCATTATCTCAAGCAGTTCCACAAGAAATTCCAGCCGGACCAGGCGAAGATGGACGAGCTGATGAAGACCTACCGCGTCAAGAAATGGCAGGATCTGCACATCAAGATGGCGCGTTCCTATCGTCCGGAAAATCCGAACCTGCCGACGCTCGATCCCTGGCGCAATACGACGCCGCTGCCGTCCGAGCAGTTCGTCTTCGAGCGCAACCCGTTCTTCCACCGCATCGACGAGACCGGCAGGCAGCTTCCCTATCTCGACCGTTTCATCCTCAACGTCTCCTCATCGTCGATTATCGCCGCCAAGGCGGGTGCAGGCGAAGCCGACCTGCAGGCGACCGGCATCGATTTCAACGACTACACCTTCCTGAAAGAGGCCGAGAAGCGCTTCCCCGTGAAGGTCAATCTCTGGAAGCTCGCGCGCGGCTCGCGCATCACGCTGCTGCCGAACCTCAACTGTGCCGACGAAGTGTGGCGCGGCCTCTTCCGCGACGTGCGCCTGCGCCGCGCTCTGTCGCTGGCGGTCGACCGGCACGAGGTCAACATGGTGGCCTTCTACGGCCTCGGCACGCCAAGCGCCGACACCGTCCTGCCCGACAGCCCGCTCTTCAAGCAGGAATATGCCGACGCCTTCGTCAAGTTCGACCCCGACGAGGCCAACCGCCTGCTCGACGAGCTTGGCTTGACCAAACGCGACGACGACGGCATCCGGCTGCTGCCCGACGGGCGGCGCGCCGAGATCACCGTCGAGACCGCCGGCGAGAGCAATCTCGACACCGACGTGCTGGAGCTGGTGCACGACCATTGGGCGAATATCGGCCTTGCGCTCTATACCCGCACTTCGCAGCGCGATGTCTTCCGCAACCGCGCCATGAGCGGTTCGATCATGATGTCGATCTGGTATGGCCTCGACAATGGCGTGCCGACGGCCGACATGTCACCCTCGGGCCTTGCGCCGACGCTCGACGATCAGCTGCAATGGCCGCTCTGGGGCATGCATTACCTCTCCGCCGGCCAGGAGGGCGTCGCGCCCGACCTGCCGGAGGCCGCCGAACTGGTCGACCTGCTCAACCAATGGGGCTCGACGGCGAAATTTGAGGAGCGCCAGGTGATCTGGCACAAGATGCTGTCGCTCTATACGCAGCAGGTGTTCTCGATCGGCCTCATCAACAGCACGCTGCAGCCGATCCTTCGCGCCGCCAAGCTGCAGAACCTGCCGGAGAGAGCGCTCTACGGCTTCGATCCCACCTCCTATCTCGGCGTCTATATGCCGGATGCATTCTGGTACAAGGAGGCCTGAGGCGTGCTCAGATACATTCTTTGGCGCATCGCCGCCATGGTGCCGACGCTCTTCGTCATTTCGGCGCTGGTCTTCACCATCATCGAGCTGCCGCCGGGCGACTTCTTCGAGAGCCAGATCGCCGAACTGCGCGCCTCCGGCGAGACCGCCAACCTCCAGGAAATCGAGGAGATGCGCCAGCAATACGGCTTCGACAAGCCGGAGATCGTGCGCTATTTCTACTGGGTCGGCGGCATGCTGCACGGCGATTTCGGCTATTCCTTCGAATACCAGCTGCCGGTCTCCGACGTGGTCGGCGATCGTCTGTGGCTGACGATCCTCGTCTCGTTCACGACGATCCTGCTCACCTGGCTGATCGCCTTTCCGATCGGCATCTATTCGGCCACGCACCAGTACAGCTGGGGTGATTACGGGCTGACCTTCCTCGGCCTGATGGGCATCGCCATTCCGAACTTCATGCTGGCGCTGATCCTGATGTATTTCGCCAATATCTGGTTCGGCATCTCGATCGGCCATCTGATGGACCAGCAATATATCTCGGCGCCGATGAGCTGGGCGAAGGCGCAGTCGATCCTCGCCCATCTGTGGATCCCCGTCATCATCGTCGGCACGGCCGGCACGGCCGGCATGATCCGGCGGCTGCGCGCCAACCTGCTCGACGAGATGCAGAAGCAGTATGTCGTCACCGCCCGCGCCAAGGGTCTGCCACCGCTGAAGGCGCTGATCAAATACCCGCTGCGCATGGCGCTCAACTTCTTCGTCGCCGATATCGGCTCGATCCTGCCGTCGATCATCTCGGGCGCCGAGATCGTCGCGATCGTGCTGTCGCTGGAGACGACGGGGCCGATGCTCATCAAGGCGCTACAGAGCCAGGACATGTATCTTGCCGGCTCCTTCCTGATGTTCCTGGCCTTCCTCAACGTCATCGGGGTGCTGATCTCGGACATCGCGCTCGGCTTCCTCGATCCCCGCATCCGTCTGCAAGGCAGGAGCACCAAATAATGTCGCCCCTTCCCGCACCCGGCGCCCCGCTTCCGCACTACGTCTCGACCGCGCCTTTCGATCCGCATGCGACCGAAAGCATGACGTCGGCGCAATCGCGCATCCATCTCGCCTCACAAAAGCAGCTGATGTGGTGGAAGTTCAAGCAGCACAAGCTGGCCTTGATCTCCGGCATCTTTCTCGCCGCCGTCTACCTGATGATCCTGATCGTCGAGTTCCTGGCGCCTTATGGCCTGCACACGCGCAATGTCGATTTCATCCATGCGCCGCCGCAAACAATCCACTTCTTCGACAAGGGCAGCTTCGTCGGTCCCTTCGTCTATGGCCGCAGCATGACGCTCGATATCGACACGCTGCACCGGGTCTATACCGACAAGACGAACGACGTGCAGCCGATCCGTTTCTTCTGCCGCGGCGATGCCTATAAATTCTGGGGCGTTGTCGCCTCGAACTATCATCTCGTCTGCCCGGCGATCGGCGGCCAGATGTTCCTGCTCGGCACCGACCGGCTCGGCCGCGACGTGCTGTCGCGCATCCTCTACGGCGCGCGGATATCGCTGACGATCGGTCTGATCGGCATTTCGATCAGCTTCGTGCTCGGCATCGTCATCGGCGGCCTTGCCGGTTATCGCGGCGGCATTTTCGATCTCATCGTCCAGCGCCTGATCGAAGTGCTGCAATCGCTGCCGAGCCTGCCGCTGTGGATGGCGCTGGCCGCCATCATGCCGGTGACCTGGAGCCCGATCGTCATCTATTTCGGCATCACCGTCATCCTCGGCATCATCGACTGGACGGGGCTCGCGCGTGCCGTGCGCTCCAAGCTCCTGGCGCTGCGCGAGGAGGATTATGTCCAGGCCGCACAGCTGATGGGTGCGAGCACGCCGCGCATCATCGGCCGGCATCTGGTGCCGGGTTTCATGTCGCATCTCATTGCTTCGGCGACGATTTCAATCCCCGGCATGATCCTTGGAGAGACCGCGCTCTCCTTCCTCGGCCTCGGCCTTCGTCCGCCGATCACCAGCTGGGGCATTCTGCTGACCGAGGCAAAAAGCGTCAGTGTCATCGCCTTCTATCCGTGGCTGCTCTATCCGATCATTCCTGTTGTTCTTGTCATTTTGGCGTTCAACTTTCTGGGAGACGGCTTGCGTGATGCGGCAGATCCCTACAAATAGCAGGAAACGCGGCGGCCCATTGCGGCACCGCTCCCACCCCTTGGCCTCCGGACGGTGGGGGTACTAGGTATGTTGCTCACCCCAGAAGGGATGCCCATGTCCAGACGTCTCGAAGATGCGCGCATCCTCATGTACAGCCACGACACCTTCGGTCTCGGCCATCTGCGCCGCTGTCGCGCCATCGCCCATGCGCTGGTCGAGGATTATCGCGGCCTCAACATTCTGATCATTTCGGGTGCCACGATCGCCGGCGCCTTCGACTACCGCGCCCGCGTCGACTTCGTGAAGATCCCGAGCGTCATCAAGCTCCGCAACGGCGAATATACGTCGCTCGCCAGCCATATCGACCTGCACGAGACGCTGAAGATGCGCGAATCGAGCATTCGCCACACGGCCGAGACCTTCCAGCCCGATATCTTCATCGTCGACAAGGAGCCGATGGGGCTGAAGGGCGAGGTCGAGGATACGCTCGCCTATCTCAAGGCCCGCGGCACCGTCCTGGTGCTGGGGCTTCGCGAGATCATGGACGCGCCGCATCTGCTCGAGGCCGAGTGGAAGAAGAACAGCATCATGCAGAAGATCGACCAATATTACGATAGCGTCTGGGTCTATGGTCCGCCGGATTTCTACGATCCGCTGATCGGCCTCGACGTGCCGGCCAGCCTGCGCCGGAAGATGGATTTCGTCGGCTTCCTGCAGCGCAGCGTCTCCAGGGGCAAGACCTCGATCAACGCCCGCAAGGACAATTACATCCTCGTCACGACAGGCGGCGGCGGCGACGGCTCCGATCTCGTCCACGACGTCATGAATGCCTACGAGGCCGACCCGACGCTGACGCAGAAGGCGCTCGTGGTGCTCGGGCCCTATATGCCGGCGGCCGAGCGCGCCAAGCTGGTGCAGAAGGGGGAAGCCATTCCCTATATCGAGGTGATCGAGTTCGACAATCACATGGAGGAGCTGATCGACAGCGCCACCGGCGTCGTCGCCATGGGCGGCTACAACACCTATTGCGAGATCCTCTCCTTCGACAAACCGGCCCTCATCGTGCCGCGTGTCAAGCCACGCGAGGAACAGCTGCTGCGCGCCCAGCGGGCAAGCGAGCTCGGCCTCGTCGACATGCTGCTGCCGGAACAGTCGGTCGACCCCACAATCATGGCCGAGGCGCTGAAGCGTCTGCCTTCCCGCCAGCCACCGTCGAAGAGCGGCGGCAATATGCGTCTCGAAGGGTTGGACCACATCTCGCAGACCGTCGGCCGGTGGATCGACGGCCGCGGCAGCCACCTTTCCCTCGTCGGCGCGGAATAGGGCAAAGCCTTGCCGCCACGCCGCAAGATCCTCGTCGTGCTGAAAGGCTATCCCCGCCTTTCGGAAACCTTCATCGCCCAGGAGCTGCTCGGCCTCGAAAAGGCCGGCTTCGACCTCACGCTGATTTCGATGCGCCGGCCGACCGACAAGAAGCGCCATCCCGTGCATGACGAGATCCGGGCGCGCGTCGTCTATCTTCCGGAATATCTGCACGAGGAGCCGATCCGCGTGCTGAAAGGCCTCATCGCCGGTTTCTCCAAGCCCGGCTTCAAGGCGCTGATGAAACGCTTCCTCGCCGACCTCAAGCGCGACATCTCCCGCAACCGCTTCCGCCGTCTCGGCCAGGCGCTGGTGCTGGGGCGCGAATGGCCGGACGAGGGCGAATGGCTGCATGCCCATTTCATCCACACGCCGGCCTCGGTGACGGAATATGCGAGCATCCTCACGGGCACGCCGTGGACCTGTTCGGCGCACGCCAAGGACATATGGACGTCGCCCGACTGGGAGCTGCAGGAAAAACTCGGCAGCGCCCGCTGGGCGGTCACCTGCACCAGGACGGGCTACGAACACATGCGGGAGTTGACCGACCGAAAGGATGCGGTGCATCTGAGTTATCACGGTCTCGATCTCGCCCGTTTCGGCCATTTTGCCGGCGAGCGTTCGAACCGCACCGGCAGCGACCCCGACGATCCGGCCTTCATCCTCAGCGTCGGCCGCGCCGTCGAGAAAAAGGGCTACGACGTGCTGCTGCGCGCGCTTGCGCTGCTGCCCGCCGACCTTCACTGGCGCATGGACCATATCGGCGGCGGCGAGGAGCTTGCGAAACTGAAGGCGCTGGCCACCGAACTCGGCATCTCCGGCCGCATCGTCTGGAAGGGCGCCATGGCGCAGGAAGACGTGCTCGAACATTACCGCCGCGCCGACCTCTTCGCGCTTGCCTGCCGCATCGCCGCCAACGGCGACCGCGACGGCCTGCCGAACGTGCTGGTCGAAGCCTCGAGCCAGCGGCTCGTCTGCCTCTCGACCGAAGTATCCGGCGTGCCAGAGCTCCTGAAAAACGGTGAAAACGGTCTCGTCGTGCCGCCCGAGGACCCGGCGCGGCTGGCCAGCGCGCTGGAGGCGGCGATCCGCGACCCGGCACTGCGCAAGCGACTCGGCGACGCCGCCGAAAGCCAGGTGCGCGAACATTTCGACTATCACTCCAGCATCCGACAGCTCACAGGCCTGTTCGAGGCCGAATGGCAGAAGGCGTCATGACGGCACCGCGTATTTTCTTCTATGTCCAGCATCTGCTCGGCATCGGCCACATAGCCCGCGCCAGCCGCATCGCCAATGCGCTGGTCAAGGACGGTTTTGACGTGACCGTCGTGACCGGCGGCCTGCCTGTGCCGGGCTTTCCGGGCGAAGGCGTGAAGACCATGGCCTTGCCGGCGGTCGTCGCCAGCAATGCCGGTTTCTCCGGCCTCGCCGACGCCGATGGCCGGCCAGCCGGCGAGGATTTCCTCCATGCCCGCCGCCAGTTGCTGCTCGATGCCTTTCATGCCGCAAGGCCTAATGTCGTCATCATCGAAGCCTTCCCCTTCGGCCGGCGACAGATGCGCTTCGAACTCCTGCCCCTGCTCGAGGCGATCGAAAAGGCCGAACCGCGGCCGAAACTCTTGAGCTCGGTGCGCGACATCCTGCAGGAAAACCGCAAGGCCGGCCGCGACGCGGAGACCGTCACGCTGGTCAAGGACCATTTCGATGCCGTGCTCGTCCACGGCGATCCCGGTTTCGTCAGGCTTGAGGACACCTTTCCGCTGACATACGAGATCGCCGACAGGCTGCTTTATACCGGCCTCGTCGCCCCCCCGCCGGCGCCGGAACCGACGGAGACATTCGACATCATCGCATCGGCGGGCGGCGGCGCGGTCGGCGCCGAGCTGATCGGCGCGGCGAAAGAGGCGGCAGCGCTGCTGCCCGCCGATCTTCGCTGGCTGCTGGTCGCCGGCCCGAACCTGCCGGAGGCAGATTTCGCCGCGCTGTCTGAAGACGCGGGCCCGAATGTGACGCTGGTGCGTTTCCGCAAGGATTTTCCCTCGCTGCTGCGTGGCGCCAAGGTCTCGATCTCGCAAGCAGGCTACAACACGGTCGGCGATCTCCTGCGCACCGCGTGCCGGGCGATCCTCATCCCCTTCGTCGCCGGCGGCGAGACCGAGCAGACGGTGCGCGCCGAACGGCTGCAGGCGCTCGGCCTTGCCGATATTCTGCCGGAAAACGGACTGACGTCGGGCCATGTGAAAGAGGCCGTCGAAAAGGCGCTAACCGCACAGCCAAGGGGACCGGTCCTGCTCGACCTCGACGGGGCGGAGAAAACCGCCCTCATCATTCGCTCCATGATTGCCGAATCCCTCGCCTAATCCAAAATTCCTGTGGTATAAGCAATGTTCCGGCGAGAATCGGCACTTTTGCAGCCGGTCGCTTCGCCTTGTTTTCATTGCGATATCGGCGGTCCGGCTGCATGATCCTAATCTCAGAATTCCTCCCCGTCCCGGCGCCCGGCTCGCGCCCCCGGAATTTCCCAGCAAGCTGACGGTTAGCCATGGAAAAAAGCCTCGCCCGCTACATCTGGAAGAACACGCGGCTGCAGCAGCTGTGGATTCTGGCTGTCGTCGCCGCCTCTATGGTGCCCTATTTCCTGTCCTTCGACCTGCCGAAGCAGATCGTCAACGGACCGATCCAGGGAGACGGGTTCGAAGGTCCGGGCGCAAGGCAGACCTTCATGCATATTGCCTACGACATTCCGCTGATCGGACATGTCGAATTCTTTCAAGGGTTGCAGCTCAACCGCTTCCAGATGTTGATGGCCCTCAGCCTGGTGTTTCTGGCACTCGTGGTGCTGAACGGCCTCTTCAAGTTCTATATCAACACCTATAAGGGCCGACTCGGCGAACGCATGCTGCGCCGTATCCGCTTCGAGCTCATCGACCGGGTGCTGCGGTTTCCGCCCATCCATTTCAAGCGGGTAAAATCGGCCGAAATCGCCACCATGATCAAGGACGAGGTGGAGCCGATGGGCGGCTTCACCGGTGATGCCTTCGTCTCCCCTGCCCTTCTCGGCGGCCAGGCGATCACGGCGCTCGCCTTCATCATCGTGCAGAATTTCTGGCTTGGCATGATCGCGGCCGGCATCGTCGGCGTGCAGGCGCTCGTCATTCCCCGCATGCGCAAGCGCCTGCTGGATCTCGGCCGGCAGCGGCAGCTGACGGCGCGCGAACTCTCCGGCCGCGTCGGCGAAATCGTCGACGGCATCGGCACGATCCACGGCAACGATACATCGAATCTCGAACGCGCCGACATCGCCTCGCGGCTCGGCCGGATCTTCTCGATCCGCTACGACCTTTACCAGTGGAAGTTCCTGGTGAAGTTCATCAACAACTTCCTGGCCCAGGTCACGCCTTTCCTGTTTTACGCGATCGGTGGCTACCTGGCGCTGCAGGGCAGGCTCGACATCGGCCAGCTCGTCGCCGTCATATCAGCCTACAAGGACCTGCCCGGTCCGCTGAAGGAACTGATCGACTGGGACCAGATGCGCCAGGACGTGCAGGTGAAGTACCAGCAGGTCTACGAGCAGTTCAACGTCGAGCCGCTGATCGACAGCCGCATACAGGAACTCGCGACTGCCCCGGTCGGCGCGCTGACGGGCGCGTTCGTCGTCACCAACCTGTCGCTCTCCGACGACAGCGGCGCCCGCCTCGTCGACCACGTCTCCGTCGAGATCAAGCCGAACGAGACGGTGGCGATCGTCGGGCCGAACGGCAGCGGCGCGGAAGCTTTCGCCGAAGCGCTCGGCCGCATGGTCTGGCCGGACTCCGGCCGCATCACCATCGACGGCCGCGATCTCCTGGACATGCCGGAATCGATCACCGGCCGGCGGATCTCCTATGCCTCGTCCGACACCTTCTTCTTCCACGGCACGCTCGCCAGCAATCTGCTCTACGGCCTGAAACATGCGCCGATGACCGATCCGGTTTACGACGAGCGGGAAGCGCTGGAGTATAAATGGCATTCTGCCGAGGCGGAGAAGGCCGGCAATCCGACGCTCGACCTCAACAGCGACTGGGTGGACTACAAGGCCGCCGGCGCCAGCGGGCCCGAGGACATTCTGAAAGCGATTCGCCCGGTGCTCGACGCCGTCCTGATCTCGCAGGACATCCTCGATCTGGCGCTGCGCTCGACCGTCAACACCAACGTGCATGTGGCGCTCGGCGACCACGTCGTCGCGCTGCGCGCCTCGCTACGCGACCGGCTGCGCGACGAGGGGCTCGACACGATCGTCGTGCCTTTCGATTTCGACGCCTATAACGCCCAGGCGACGGTCGGCGAGAACCTGCTCTTCGGCACGATGAAGCGGCCTTTGATGACCAATCGCAGGCTTGCCGCGCATCCCTATTTCCAGCAGCTCTTCCGTGAGACCGGCCTCAGCACCGATCTCTACGACATGGGCCTCGAGATCGCCGAGAACGCCGTGGAACTCTTCCACGACCTGCCGCCGGATCATCCTTTCTTCCAGCAGCTGACCTTCATGACGGCGGACGACATTCCGACCTATCAGGCGCTGTTGCAGAAGCTGCAAAGCCGCCGCTTCGAGGACGCCACGCCCGAGGAACGTTCGGCCATCATCCGGCTGAGTTTTGCCTATATCGAGCCGCGCCACCGCTTCGGCTTGCTGACGAACGAGCTCATGGAGAAGATCGTCAGTGCCCGCAAACAGTTCCACGAACATATTCCCGCCGATCTCGCCGAGCTGATCGAGCGCTATGACGCCGAGCGTTTCACTCCTTCGGCAAGCCTGATGGACAATGTGCTCTTCGGCCGTATCGCCTATCAGCAGGCCGACGCCTCCGACCGCATTCGCGGCATCATGGGCGAGCTCTTCGATGCGCTCGACCTTTATGACGACGTGCTGTCGATCGGCCTCGAATTCGACGTCGGCTCCGGCGGCAAGCGACTGACCATGGTGCAACGGCAGAAGCTGAACCTGGCCCGCGCCCTGTTGAAGCGCTCGGATTATTTCATCTTCAACCGGCCGCTGTCGGCGCTCGATCAACGCGTTCAGGATCAGATCACCCGCAACATCATTGAGGGTCTGCACGAGGAAGGCCATCGGCCGGCAATCATCTGGGTGCTCTCCAATGCCCGGCTGGCAGAAATGTTCGACCGGATTCTGCTCTTTGACCGCGGGGGGTTGGCGGAAGCCGGAAACTATCCGGAACTTTCCGAGAAAAACGGGATGTTCAAGGAACTGTTATCGTAATATTCTATAGGGGCGGCGATGGTGGGTGTTCCCGATGGGGAGCGCCTCGGAATTTGAAGATGCCTGGTGTTGTAGGCCCGGCGTCAGGGGATTGAAACGCTCATGCTGTTGAGAGACGAAGTCGAAATGCTGCGAAGGGTGCCGATCTTTTCAAGGATCGCGCCAGCAAAGCTCAAGCTTTTGGCCTTTACCTCCGATCGCATGACCTACAAAGCCGGGCAAAATCTCTTCCATCAGGGCGATGTCGGTGATGCCGCCTATGTCATCCTCTCGGGTACCGCAGATATCGTCGTCGCCTCACCGGCCGGCGAGATCAAGGTCGCCGACGTCGAACCCAATTCCATCGTCGGCGAAATCGCCATCCTCTGCGATGTCTCACGCACGGCAACAGTGCGCGCCACCTCGCCGCTCGAGGTGTTGCGCATCAGCAAGGAGCACTTCCTGAAGCTGCTCAGCGATTTCCCGGAGATGGCGGTGGAAATCATGCGGGTGCTCGCCGACCGCCTCAACCACACCACCGCGGAACTGACCGCGGCCCGGGCGGCGAAACAGCCGCAGATGGCGCAGTAAAACGCATTCAGCGTTTCGGCGGCCATTGCTGCGCGCCATGTAGAAGGCGCAGTATTTCCACCCTCTGTGCTTTTCTGTCGATGCGATAGATCAGCAGAAATGTGGTACGCGGAATGACCAATTCCCGGGTTCCGTCAAGTCGGCCGCCGCGTCCTGCTTCGGGGTGATCGGCGAGCATTTTGGCCTGATGTCGGATAACATCATCCAATGCGATTGCAGCCTTTGGATTTTGAGCGAAGACATGCCGGATCTGACCTTCCCGATCCAGAAGAGCCTGTTGCAGCCATTTGACGATCAAGAAGCCTTATCTCCGGATTCCAGCTGCGCGACCAGTTCGGCCCGAAGCTTGTCCATTCGCTCTTCGGCATCCTGCGCGCTGATCCACACCGCGTTCGGATCATCGGCCTCCCGGATCGCTTCCTCGACCTGTTCGCGGAACCACGTGTCGTATTCCGCCGCCTCATGGGTACGACGCAGAGCTGCGGCCCGATCCGGCCGCGATGCCGTCCCCGGAGCGTAATCGACTGCATCGACATCGAACTGCGAGATGCCGACGCCCTTGAGATAAGACACCAGGGTATCCATGCGCTTGAACACGCGCACCTGCCGGCTGCGTTGGGCGGCGAGCGGGCGATCGGCCTTGCCATAGCGGATGACGACGGACCAGCCACCGGTCTTGCCGACGACGTGAGCCGCCTCGACCGCCCCTGCTTCGACAAGGCGGGAAAGGGTCGAATGATCGATGGTTTCCGCGGTCATGGCATATCCTCGTTCAGGCCGACAAGAATATGCATTTAATTATAGATTGCAATGCATTCAATAATTAGAATTGCGCTGCCTGAAAACGAAAGCTGCATGGTTTCCCATGCAGGCCCGTGTGTTCAAGTCCGTCTATTCGCGCTGTTCCAGCGCCCTGCTGAAGGCGAGGGCCGCAAGCGTGCAGATGGCGCCGGACAACAGGTAATAGCCGACGAAAGTCAGGCCGAAGCGGCTGGAAAGGCTGAGCGCCACCAGCGGCGCAAAACCCGCGCCGATCAACCAGGCGAGGTCCGAGGTGAAGGCGGCGCCGGTATAGCGATAGCCGCGGCCGAAGCGCGACGAGATCGAGCCCGTCGCCTGGCCGAACGACAGGCCGAGCACGCCGAAGCCGATGATGACGAAAGCGTCATGACCGCTGTTGCCGGACGCGATCAGGATCGGCCCGACGAAGCTGAAGATAGCGATGATGACGGCACAGATGGCAAGCTGGGCGCGCCGGCCGATCCGGTCGGCAATCAGGCCCGAGGCGATGATGGTGACAATGCCGACCATGGCGCCGACCACCTGCACCACCATGAACGCGCCGATCGGCTGGTTGCCGTAAAGGCTCATCCAGCCGAGCGGGAAAATGGTGACCAGGTGGAACATGGCAAAACTTGCCAGCGGCACGAAGGCGCCAATCAGGATGTCACGGCCATGAACGCGCAGCACGTCGAGGATGGGGGCGGCTTCCAGCTCGTGCTGTTCCAGCAGCGTGCCGAATTCCTTGGTCATGACCAGGCGCAAACGCGCAAACAGCGCCACGACATTGATCGCGAAGGCGACGAAGAAGGGATAACGCCAGCCCCAGGAGAGGAAATCCTCACTGGAAAGATTGGCGACGAAATAACCGAACAGAGTGCTCGCCAGCGCAAAGCCGATCGGCGCGCCGAGCTGCGGGATCATCGCATACCAGCCGCGGTGCTTGGCCGGCGCATTGAGCGCGAGCAGCGAGGCAAGGCCGTCCCAGGCGCCGCCGAGCGCGAAGCCCTGGCCGAGACGGAAGAGCGCCAGCAACGCGATCGACCAGACGCCGATCTCGTCGTAACCCGGCAGGAAGGCGATCGAGGCCGTGGAGCCGCCGAGCAGGAAGAGCGCGATCGTCAGCTTGGTGCCGCGGCCATACAGCCGGTCGATCGTCATGAAGACGACGGAGCCGACGGGCCGGGCCAGGAAGGCCAGCGAGAAGATCGCGAAGGAATAGAGCGTTCCCGTCAGCCTGTCCGGCGCGAAGGGGAAGATCAGCTGTGGAAAGACCAGGACCGAGGCGAGGCCATAGACGAAGAAATCGAAGAATTCCGACATGCGGCCGATCACCACGCCGATGGCGATGCTGCCCGGCGAAACCGGTTTGTCGTCGTGAATGCGCCGCGCGTCGCGTTCCAGCGACGACGATGACGGTCCGTAATGCGATGTTGTAGCCATGAAACGCCTCCCTCGTTGAAGCGCTTTCGCCAAGGCGCCTCAGCCTGATCTTGATCAAACCTGCAGGCTTATCAAGTCCGTAAGACGTAAATAGTTCATCATGGCGGCTCAAAATGAGGCGTGGACGGAAAAAACAGCGTGATCCGGAGCGCGATTTTCCGATGGGATGCTGGCGTGGCCGGTTCTGGCGGATATATTGATAGGAAACATGCGCTGGCGGAAGAATCCTTCTTGATTTCATCATGATTTCAAAGCTGTAGTGGGACATGATTCTTGCCGCAGTGCGGCATGATTGCTGCACTGCGACCAAACACCTCATGTCGCTATCGGGTCCAGTGCGTTAGTCGCGAACAAACGAAACAACAAGAGCTTAGAGACGTGCCAAAACTCGCGAAGTTTTCCCGCCTTCTATCCGTCTTGCCGCTGCTTTTCCTGGCAGGATGCAACATGGTGGTCATGGCGCCTTCCGGCGACATCGCCATGCAACAGCGCGATCTCATCGTCGTCTCGACGGTGCTGATGCTTTTGATCATCATACCGGTGATCTTCCTGACGCTGTTCTTCGCCTGGCGCTATCGCCGCTCCAATACGGCGGCAACTTACGCGCCGGAATGGCACCATTCGACCCGTCTCGAAATCGTGATCTGGGCAGCGCCGCTGGCGATCATCATCGCGCTCGGCGCTGTCACCTGGATTTCCACCCACAAGCTCGATCCCTATCGCCCGCTCGACCGCCTCGATGCGGAGCGCACCATTCCGGCCAATACCAAGCCGTTGAACGTCGAGGTCGTGGCGCTCGACTGGAAATGGTTGTTCTTCTATCCCGAGCTCGGCATTGCCACAGTCAACGAACTCGCTGCCCCTGTGGACAGGCCGATCAATTTCAAGATCACCGCCTCCTCGGTGATGAACTCCTTCTACATCCCTGCCCTTGCCGGCCAGATCTATGCCATGCCGGGCATGGAGACGAAGATGCACGCCGTCATCAACCGGGAAGGCGAATATGAGGGCTTCTCCGCCAATTACAGCGGCGCCGGCTTCTCGCACATGCGCTTCAAGTTCCACGGCCTTACCCAAGACGGGTTTGACGCCTGGGTGGCGCAGGTCAAGCAGCAGGGCACGATGCTCAACCGCGACGCCTATCTGAAGCTCGAGAAGCCGAGCGAGAAGGAACCGGTGCGTTATTATGCCGGCGCCGATGCCGACCTTTACAACGCCATCCTCAATCTGTGCGCGACGCCAGGCCAGATGTGCATGAACGAGATGATGCACATCGACATGATGGGCGGCGGCGGCAAGGAAAGTGCGGAGAACCGCGAGAAGCTGCGATATGACGACCGTCACGCCGACGAAGGCATCGTGGCGCCCGCCGCCACCGTGCCGGCGACGGGTGCTCCGGCCCGAAGCGAGCCCGCTGAGCGGACCGACGGCAACAGCATGCAGCACGACATGCCTGGCATGCCCAGCACGCCTGGAATGGACATGCAGCATGAGGGCCATTCCATGCCCGGCATGAGCAATGGCGCCGATCCGGCGCCGGCGCAGCTCAACAACAACAACAACAATTAACCTGGCGCTTTGCGTCGCAAGACATAATGAACGGGTTGTTCCATGTTTTCCAATCCTGACCTCCTGAAGTTCGTCTTCGGCCGGTTGACCCTCGATGCCATCCCCTATCACGAGCCGATCCTGGTCGTGACCTTCATCGGCGTCGTCATCGGCGCCATCGCGGTGCTCGGCATCATCACCTATTTCAAGTTCTGGGGTCCGCTCTGGCGGGACTGGATCTGCAGCGTCGATCACAAGAAGATCGGCATCATGTATGTGATCCTCGCCGTCATCATGCTGTTGCGCGGCTTCTCCGACGCGATCCTGATGCGCGTCCAGCAGGCGATCGCCTTCAACGGCTCAGAGGGCTATCTGCCGCCGCACCATTACGACCAGGTCTTCACCGCCCACGGCGTCATCATGATCTTCTTCGTGGCGATGCCCTTCGTCACCGGTCTGATGAACTTCGTGGTGCCGCTGCAGATCGGCGCGCGCGACGTCTCCTTCCCCTTCCTCAACAACTTCTCTTTCTGGATGACCACCGCCGGCGCGATCATCATCATGCTGTCGCTGTTCATCGGCGAATTCGCCCAGACCGGCTGGCTCGCCTACCCGCCGCTGTCGGGCGCTGCCTACAGTCCAGGCGTCGGCGTCGATTATTATATCTGGGGCCTGCAGGTGGCCGGGGTGGGAACGACGCTTTCGGGCATCAACCTGATCGCCACCATCGTCAAGATGCGTGCTCCGGGCATGACCTTCATGAAGATGCCGGTCTTCACCTGGACGGCACTCTGCACCAACGTGCTGATCGTCGCCTCCTTCCCGATCCTGACCGCCACGCTCGCGCTGCTGTCGCTCGACCGTTATGCAGGCACGAACTTCTTTACCAATGACCTTGGCGGCAATCCGATGATGTACATCAACCTCATCTGGATCTGGGGTCATCCGGAGGTCTACATCCTGGTGCTGCCGGCTTTCGGCATCTTCTCGGAGGTCGTCGCCACCTTCTCCGGCAAACGCCTATTCGGCTACGCCTCGATGGTCTACGCGACCTGCGTCATCATGATCCTGTCCTACATCGTCTGGCTGCACCACTTTTTCACGATGGGCTCGGGCGCCAGCGTCAATTCCTTCTTCGGCATCACCACGATGATCATTTCGATCCCGACCGGGGCGAAGATGTTCAACTGGCTCTTCACCATGTACCGCGGCCGCATCCGCTATGAGGTGCCGATGCTCTGGACGGTCGGCTTCATGGTGACCTTCGTCATCGGCGGCATGACGGGTGTCATGCTGGCCGTGCCGCCGGCCGATTTCGTGCTGCACAATTCGCTGTTCCTGATCGCCCATTTCCACAACGTCATCATCGGCGGCGTTCTCTTCGGCATGTTCGCCGGCGTGAACTACTGGTTCCCGAAGGCCTTCGGCTTCAAGCTCGATCCTTTCTGGGGCAAGATGAGCTTCTGGTTCTGGCAGATCGGCTTCTGGTTCGCCTTCATGCCGCTCTATGTGCTCGGCCTGATGGGCGTCACCCGCCGCATGAGCCAGTTCGAGGACCCGTCGATACAGATCTGGTTCATTATCGCCGCTTTCGGCGTCTGCCTGATCGCGCTTGGCATTGCCGCCTTCCTGATCCAGATCGTCGTCAGCTTCATGAAGCGCGAGGAATTGCGCGACGACAGCGGCGATCCCTGGGACGGCCGCACCCTGGAATGGTCGACCTCCTCGCCGCCACCGGAATACAATTTCGCCTTGACGCCTGTCGTGCACGATCATGACGGCTGGTACGACATGAAGAGCCGTGGTTATGCGCGTCCGCTGGAAGGCTTCCGGCCGATCCATATGCCGAAGAACACCGGCACCGGCGCCATCCTCTCGGCCATCAGCGTCGCCCTCGCCTTCGGCCTGATCTGGTATATGTGGTGGCTGGTGGTCGTCTCCTTCGTCGCCATGCTCGTCGTCGCGATCGGCCATACCTTCAACTACAGACGTGATTTCCACATCCCCGCCGAAGAGGTGACCGAAACGGAAGGCAAGCGCACTGCGTTGCTTGCCGAGCAGGTGTGATGACCATGAGCGATCAGACTATCGACACGGCCGAAAAGCCTGAATTCTACCTGACGGAAGACCATCATCCGGAAAACAGCACCAATCTCGGCTTCTGGCTCTACCTGATGAGCGACTGCCTGATCTTCGCAGTGCTGTTTGCAACGCATGGCGTGCTCGGCCGCAACTATGCCGCGGGCCCGTCGCCCGCCGATCTCTTCGATCTGCCGATCGTTGCCCTCAACACCTCGATGCTGCTCTTCTCCTCGATCACCTACGGCTTCGCGATGCTGCAGATGGAGCGGAACGCAAAGGCGGAAACGCTGTTCTGGCTTGCTGTGACCGGCTTGTTCGGCGCAGCTTTCATCGGGCTCGAACTCTACGAGTTCATCCACCTGATCCATGAGGGCGCCGGGCCGACGCGCAGCGCCTTCCTCTCCTCCTTCTTCACCCTGGTCGGCACCCACGGGCTGCACGTCACCTTCGGCATCATCTGGCTGATCACACTGATGGTACAGGTGTCGATGCACGGGCTGATCGAGGCCAACCGCCGCCGCCTGATGTGCCTGTCGATGTTCTGGCACTTCCTCGACGTCGTCTGGATCGGCGTCTTTTCCTTCGTCTATCTGCTGGGAGTTCTCGGATGAGTTCGCAAGCACCTGCACATGAGGATGCCCACGAGGCTCATCACGGCCACAGCCACGGCCATCAGGCCGGCCATGGCACGTTCCGCAGCTATATGACGGGCTTCGTGCTCTCCATCATCCTGACCGCCATTCCCTTCTGGCTGGTCATGTCAGGCGTCTTCGATAGCCCGGCGGTGACGGCGGTGCTGGTGATGGGCCTCGGGGCGATGCAGATCGTCGTCCACATGGTCTTCTTCCTGCATATGAATACCAGGAGCGAGGGCGGCTGGACGATCATGGCGCTGATCTTCACCCTCATCATCGTCGCCATTGCCCTCTCCGGCTCGCTCTGGGTCATGCATCATCTCAATACCAACATGATGCCGATGAGCCCCGAGATGATGAAGAACACGCCGTGACTATGACGAAGGGGCGGCGGCAACGCCGCCCGCAGCGGGTCATCTCATGAGCGAGGCTCACTCGGAAAAATCGGAAAGACGGCGTTATCAGGTCAAACGCGCGATCTTCGCGGCCTGCCTGATACTACTTGCCGCGGCACTCGCCGCACTCGGCACCTGGCAGGTTGAGCGCCTGGCCTGGAAACGCGACCTCATCGCCCGCGTCGATCAGCGTGTGCATGCCGCACCCATGCCGGCACCGGCACGCGCCGACTGGGACAAGGTCAATGCCACTGATGACGAATATCGGCGGGTGACCGCAGTGGGGACGCTGGCGAACGACAAGGAGACGCTGGTCTATGCCTCGACCGCGCTCGGTCCGGGTTATTGGGTGATGGCGCCGCTGACGCTTGCCGACGGGACATCAATCCTCGTCAATCGCGGCTTCGTGCCGACCGACCGGCGCGACCCGGCCTCGCGCCGCGAGGGCGAATTGTCAGGCCCTATCGAGATCACCGGGCTGCTGCGGATGACGGAGCCGACGGGATCGCTGCTGCAATCCAATGACGCCGCCGCCGACCGTTGGTATTCGCGCGATGTCGCGGCGATCGCTGAAAAGCGCGGCGTCAATACGGTCGCGCCCTATTTCATCGATGCCGATGCCACTGCCAATCCGGGCGGCTTGCCGGTCGGTGGGTTAACCGTCGTCGCATTCCCCAACAACCATCTCGTCTACGCGATCACCTGGTACGGGCTGACGGCGATGGTGCTGGCATTGCTGGTGTTCATTTTTTGCAACGAGAGGGCCAGTCCATAATCCACCGCGCTCAAGCAGGCACCTAATCTCGCAGGCGATGCTTATGAAGCAATCCGGCTGATCGCCTCGGCGAGCTGCGCCTGTGAGAAGGGCTTGCCTAGGCGGGGCAAATTGGCGATTCCGGCCCCTTCGGGAATCTCGGCGTAACCAGTTGCCAGGATGATCGGCATCTCGGGCCATTCGCTGCGGATCGCGTCTGCGAGCTGCGAGCCGGTCATGCGCGGCATGGCATGGTCGCAAATCACCAGGTCGACCTGCTGCTTGCGCAGGATGTCGAGTGCCTCGGGACCGGCCATCGCCTCGAACACGGTATGGCCGAGATCTTCCAGCATCAGCGTCGTATTCATCAGGACCAGACCGTCGTCATCAACGGCGACGATGCGCAGTCGGCGCGAGGCATTTTCTTCCTGTTGCGGCCGGTCGGCAGTTGCCTCGGTCGCCCGTTCGACAATTGCGACCGGGAACCACAATTCGGCGGTCGTGCCTTCGCCGAGGCTGCTCTTCATCGTGAGGCGGCCGCCGGACTGGGACGCAAGGCCCTGCACCATGGAAAGGCCGAGCCCGGTGCCCTTGCCGACACCCTTGGTGGTAAAGAACGGCGTGATCGCCTGCTCCAGCGTCTTTGCGTCCATGCCCTCGCCTTCGTCGATCACCGCGATACGGACATAGCGGCCAGGCGACAGCGGGCCCTTGCCTGATGGCAGCGACTCTTCGGACGCGCGAAGCATGATCCGGCCGCCGGACGGCATGGCGTCGCGGGCGTTGACGACGAGGTTCAGGATCGCCATCTCCAGCTGGTTCGGATCGGTGAGGATCGTCGGCAGCCTGACGGGGAAAGAGGTCTCGATCACGGTCAGCGGGCCGAGCGAACGGCTTAGCATGTCCATCATGCCGCGGACCAGGCCGGAGACGTCGATCGGCTCCATGTGCAGTTCCTGCCGGCGGGAAAAGGCCAGCATGCGTTGCGTCAGCGCCGCACCCCGCTGGGCGCCCTGCATGGCATTGTCGACCAACGATGTCAGCGAGAGATCCTGCGGCATGCGTTTCTTCAGGATTTCGAGACTGCCGAGCACAGCCATCAGCAGATTGTTGAAATCATGGGCGATACCGCCGGTCAATTGACCGATCGCCTCCATCTTCTGCGACTGGAAGAGCTCTTCGCGCGCCTGTTCCAGCGCCCGCTGGGTCTCCATCTTCTCGGTGATATCGCGGGTGATCTTCGCGAAACCGAGCACATCGCCTTCGTCGTCCCGGATGGCATCGATGACGATGCTGGCCCAGAAACGGGTGCCGTCCTTGCGAACGCGCCAGCCTTCCCTTTCGAACCGGCCTTCGGCGCGCGCGATGCCGAGCGCGGTCTCCGGCAGGCCGGCTTCACGGTCCTGGGGGGTATAGAAGGTCGAGAAATGCCTGCCGATGATTTCTTGCGGCCGATAGCCCTTGATCCGCTCGGCGCCGAAATTCCAACTGCTGACATTGCCGTTTGGATCGAGCATGTAGATCGCATAGTCCGAGACGCCCTGGACGAGCCGGCGGAATTGTTCCTCGCTCTGGCGGATCGCCTTTTCGGCCGCCCTGCGTTCGGTCAGGTCGCGGGTGATCTTGGCATAGCCGATGAGCTCGCCGGAAGAACGGCGGATCGGGTCAATGACCACATGTGCCCAGAAGCGGCTGCCGTCCTTGCGCCGGCGCCAGCCTTCTCCCTCGAACCGGCCGTCCGCCGCCGCCGTGGCCAACGCGCGCTCGGGCACCCCCGCGGCGCGGTCCTCATCCAGATAGAAACGGGAAAAATGCTCGCCGAGAATTTCGGAAGGCTTGTAACCCTTGAAGCGCTGAGCACCGGTGTTCCAGCTGGTGACGATGCCTTCGGGGCTCAGCATATAGATAGCGTAGTCGGTGATGGCATCGACCAGAAGGCGGAAGCGTCCCTCTTCGTCCAGAGACGTATCGTGTCGATTCAGCACTTCCATCGGCCCCTCTTAGTCACCAGCGCTTTATAACGCCGCGTCGGACGGATGGTTCCGAAATGGCCTCAAATTTTCAGACGGCCTTGACCTGCGGATAGAACCGCTCACTGATCCGCTCGGCAGCGGCATAGGCCTGCGAGACGATCTCGGGCACTAGATCGATATCGGGCAGGCTGCCGAGGCCGAGCGGGCCGACGGCAAAGAGCCCGGCGACAGTCGAACCGTCCTCGAGAAAGGGCTCGCCGCGCGCGTTGACCGCTAGCCCGAGCGAGAGTTCGTCCGGCATGGCGAGGCCGGCGGAAAGCAGGCTCTGCATCAGCGGCGCTGAAAGATCCGGCGCCTGACAGCGGCAATCGATGATGCGCTCGGCATGGATGACTTCCTCAGCAGAAGAACCGGCCGGCGTGAAGAACAGGCCGCTCAGGCCCCGGCGGCCGGCCCGGCCGCGGCGCAGCACCGTGCGGCCTTCGGCGAGCTCACGTTTCAGGCGCAGGTGCATGGCTTCCGGCAGGCGGTTGCGATGGCTGTCGTAGATTGCCCTGAGGTGCCGGTTGAACTGATGTTTGTCGCGGGCTGGCAGCGAGCGCCAGAGCGAGCGGGCATGTTTTCTGAGGCCGTTCATTACCGATTGCCAGCTTCGCCCCGTCTCCTCCGCTTCGCGACAGGCTTCACGGATGAAGCGCACGATCTCCGGCAGGCTCTGCGGCAGAGCTTCGGCCGGGAACACCGGATCGGCAGAATTCGGCGTATGGCTCTGAGGCAGGAAGCCACGCCGGGAAATGATCGTCACCTGGCCCGCGTAACCCGAATCGCGCAGCTGCAGCAGCTGGTCGACGACGCGGATGCCGCTGCCGAGCAGCACCGCATGCGGCCGCGCGACCAGGCGCTGAGCCCTGACCGGCGAAGCGTCCTCACCGCCGGCATTCGGCGCAGCCAGGCCGTAGCCGGTGGCGAGGATCACGGTATCGAACAGCGGATTGGCGGGATTGGCGCTTTCGAGCAGGAAGCGGTTGCCGTGGCTCCTGCGGATCGCCACGACCGGATCGTTGCAGACCTGGACGGTGATGTCCCTGCGCGCGGCCAGCGCTTCCGAAAAGCGCTGGTAGACATAATCGCTGAAGATTTCCTTCGGCACGAAGATCTGCCGGAATCCGGGGATGGCGGCCGGCACGGCGGCGCGGAAGGCGGCGTTGCTGCAGAGCCAGTCGTTGAAATCGTCATTGTCGCCGACCGCGACCGAGAGATCCCGCACGCGGGTGTTGAGGATCGTCGAAGAGCGGACCGAGGCCAGCGCCTGCCCACCGCTGACCGACGAATTCGGATCGAACAGCTGCAGGTGGAAGGGCGCGCGCACCGTCTTCATCAGCGCGATGGCCGTCATCATGCCGGAAAAGCCCCGCCCGACGATCGCAATGCGTGGTACGGCTGATATCTGCGCCGCCGCATTGGCCCTCGCGGAAAAAAGTCCCTGAACCGTCATCGCAACTCCTTTGCGGCTTCATCCGCACCATGGGTCGATCGAGGTTTCAACGCATAAAACAGCGGTTCACGCGTTGATGAGGTTCATGCGGCCATTCACAACATCTGCCGCGGCATCGGGGTCCGAACCAGCGGCCCCGCAAGAGAACCAGGGGAGCAATCACGCTCGTCCATAGTCTATCAAACTAGTAGTGTATGAAAGCGCCAAATGGCGCAGGTGGCAAGAGGTTTGTTGCCATGTTTATTTAAGCTATTGAAATACAACATAATTTATAGGCGATCTGCGAAAATATGGCCGACCTTTACACCCCAGGCTGCCGGGATTGGCCGTTGGGAAGATTGTTCCCGCCGGGATGCGAGGAGACCTCACGTAAAAATAACCAACTGGTGAATTCTTTACTTGAACCCCCAAATGGAATCGGCAAAAGTGAAGGCGCTATCAATCCCTTCATGGATTTGCCGTCTTTTCGGGCCAGCGTCCGACCACACATCTATTGGAAAAATACCGTGAGCAGCGATGCGTTAATACGCGCGACGAAGCCTTCGGCTTCGATGGCGCTTGCAACTGCGGCAGGCTGGGGCCGAGGCCTCTTCACATTGGTGCGTATCACCATGATGGCCTTCCGCCACCCCTGGCAATCCGGCTTTGCGATCGGCGCCACGCTTGTTGCCTCCACCTTCCAGCTGATGATCCCGCGCCTTCTCGGCCGGGCCGTCGACCACACGCAGATGGCGATGAGCGGCGGCGCGGCGGGCCAGGCGGCACAGGACGCGCTTCTGACGACGGCGCTGCTGCTGCTCGGCGCCAGTGTGCTGCGCGGCCTCTTCACCATGGTGCAGAACTATTACAGCGAAGCCGTCGGCCATCACATCGGCTACGAGCTGCGGCTGGCCTGCTACGAGAAAATCCAGCGTCTCTCTTTCAGCTTTCACGACACCGTGCATTCCGGCGACCTGATCACCGTCGGCCTGCTCGATCTCGAAGGCGTGCGCATGTATTTCTCGACAGCGCTCGTCCGGATGATCCTGCTGTCGATCCTGATCGGCATCGGCGCCTATATGCTGCTGTCGACCGATGTCGTGCTCGGCCTTCTGGCGCTGAGCTTCGTGCCCTTCGTCGGCTGGCGCTCCTCGGTGACGCAGCTCAGGCTACGTGCCACCTGGCTCGATCTGCAGGAGCGGCTTTCGGTGCTGACCCGCATCATGGAGGAGAATCTCGGCGGCATCCGCGTCGTGCGCGCTTTTGCCGCCCACGAACACGAGATCTCGAAATTCGAGGCCGCGTCGAAGAGCGCGTTGGCGCTTGCACATCAGCGCGTCGGCATCCGCGTCACCAATACCAGCGCCATGACCTTCTCCTTCTTCGCGGCGATGGGCCTGGTGCTCTGGATCGGCGGCGGCAAGGTGATGTCGGGCGAGATCACCGTCGGCACGCTGGCTTCCTTCCTGACCTTCATGACCATCCTGCAGATGCCGGTGCGCCAGCTCGGCCTGATGGTCAACGCCTTTGCCCGCGCCTCCACTTGCGGCTCGCGCCTCTTTGCCCTTCTCGACCTCGACATCGCGATCAAGGACGCGCCGGATGCGAAGGAACTGAGCCTCACCGCCGGCGTGTTGCGCTTCGAGAATGTCAGCTTCGCCTATCCGGGTTCCGAAAAGCGCACCGTGCTCCAGGATGTCTCCTTCGAAGCCCGCCGCGGCCAGACGATCGGCATTGTCGGGCCTCCGGGCAGCGGCAAGTCGACGATTGCCCATCTCATTCCCCGCTTCTACGACGTCAGCGGCGGCAAGATCACGATCGACGGCCAGGACATCCGCAAGGCGACGCTGCAATCGCTGCGCAGGGCGGTTGCCGTCGTGCAGCAGGATTCCTTCCTGTTCACGACGACGATCGAAAACAACATCGCCTATGGCGACCCATGGGCGAAGGAAGGCCGCATCGAGCGCGCCAGCGAAAGCGCCCAGCTGCACAACTACGTGCTCGGCCTGCCCACAGGTTACGGCACCGTCGTCGGCGAGCGCGGCGTTTCGCTTTCCGGCGGCCAGCGGCAGCGACTTTCGATCGCCCGCGCGCTGATGCTGAGACCTGCGGTGATGGTATTCGACGATTCGACGGCGGCGATCGATGCCGCCACCGAACAGCGCATCCGCAGCGCCATGCGCCGCTACGCCGCAGACCGCGTAACGATCATCGTCGCCCATCGCCTGAGCTCGCTGATGCATGCCGACCAGATCCTGTTCGTCGAAGACGGCCAGATCGTCGAACGCGGCACGCATGCGGCGCTGCTTTCGCTCGGCGGGCGTTACAAGGCGCTCTACGACCTTCAGGTGCGGCCGGGCGACGAGGCTTTGAGCGCCTAGCAGAAGCATATTCCCCCTCTTCCCCTGGGTGGGGAGAGGGGAACGGGTAGTGACTATGCAGGCCACCTGAAGTGTTGGCCGCGGGAGGAATGACATGGCCGAGGAACTGGAAACCGAGCGTCCCGACGTTCGCGAGGATGGACGCCGCCCGCCACGGGCGGTCGTCGGTTCGCATCGCGTCGAAGAGGAGATGTTCGGCAAGGCCTTCGACGGCAACATCGTCAAGCGCATCTGGGTCTTCGTCAGCCCCTATCGCCGGCAGGTCCTCTGGTCGGTCGTCGCCGTTTTGACCTTCACGATGATGCAGCTCACCATCCCGCTGATCATCCGCTATGCCATCGACCACGGCATGTCGCCGGGCGGCAACCCTTCGGCGTTGATCTGGTCGATCGTCGCCTTCACCATTGCCATCCTCATCAACTATGCGGCGAGCTACGCGCAGGAGACGCTGGTCGGCGGCGTGGCGGAAGACGTGCTCTTCGATATCCGCAAGGCGATGTTTTCGCATCTGCAGCGCGTCTCGCTCTCCTTCATGGACAAGACCGAAGTGGGACGGTTGATGTCGCGCCTGCAGGGCGACGTCAACTCGATGCAGGAATTCCTCGAAACCTCGGTGCTCTCCGTCGGCGACATCATGCTGCTCTTCGGCATCGTCTTCGTGATGCTCTATCTCGACTTCAAGCTGGGGCTGCTGACGCTCTCGGTGTTGCCGGTGCTCTTCATCGTCCGGCTGTTCTGGTTGCCGCTGGCGCGCAAGTCCTTCATGGCCGCGCACGAGACCAATTCGGTCGCAAACGGCGCGCTTGCCGAAGCGATCCACGGCGTGCGCGCCGTCCAGAGCATGGACAGGCAGGGCGTCAACTTCACGCTCTACGACGACAAGGCGCATGCCAACCTCGAGACGCATCTGACGGCGGCGCGTTATGCGCAGGTGATGGTGCCGATCGTCGACAGCCTGACGGGCGTGGCGATGGCGCTCGTCATCGTCGTCGGTGGCGCCCGCGTTCTCAATCAGGCGCTCGATGTCGGCGTGCTCGTCGCCTTCCTGTTTTATATCCAGCGTTTCTTCGACCCGATCCGTTCTCTGACCCTGCAATATTCGGTGATGCAGCGCGCAATGGCCTCGGGCCAACGGCTGACCGAGGTGCTCGACGTTCCCGTCGACATCAAGGATGCACCCGGTGCCACGGCGCTGTCGCGCGACATGGACGGCTCGGTGGAATTCAAGGACGTCGTCTTCGGCTACAATCCGAAACATCCGGTGCTGAAACATGTGAGCTTCAAGGTCAATCCCGGCGAGACGGTGGCGCTGGTCGGGCCGACGGGGTCCGGCAAATCGAGCTGCATGTCGCTGATCCACCGCTTTTACGATGTGCAGCAGGGCCAGGTGCTGGTCGGTGGCCATGATGTGCGTGATCTGACGCAGGATTCGCTCGGAGCGCAGATCGCCATGGTGCTGCAGGAACCCTTCCTCTTCACCGGCACCGTCTTCGAGAACATTCGCTACCACATGCACGAGGCGACGCGCGAACAGGTGATCGAGGCGGCGAAGGCCGTTGGCGCGCACGAGTTCATCATGCGCCTGCCGGAGGGCTACGACAGCGTTCTCGGCGAGCGCGGCGGCAATCTCTCGCTCGGCCAGCGCCAGCTTTTAAGCTTTGCCCGCGCGCTGGTGGCGGATGCGAAGATCCTCGTGCTCGACGAAGCGACGGCCAATATCGACAGCTATACCGAGATGCTGATCCAGAAGGCACTGGTGAAGCTGCTCGAAAACCGCACCGGCCTCGTCATCGCCCATCGCCTCGCGACGATCCGCGAGGCGGATCGCATCATCGTGCTGCAGAACGGCGAAATCATCGAAAGCGGCAACCATCACCAGCTGATGAAGAATGGCAAGCTCTATTCGAAGCTCTATAATCTCAACTACGCGTCCTTCGACGACATTCCCGAAGACGTACTGGAAGAGACGACGGCGGCGCAATCGGCGACCTAGCGCATTCGCTCAAAAATCGGAATCGATTTTCGGGAAGCGCGATGCGAGGATTGAAAAGTGTTAGTGCGTCCTTTGGGCTTCCGTGAGGACGCACGGCGCTCTAATCCGGATGACATGCATTAATGCCTGTCGCAAAGTTTGAACGAACAAACGACTTGCTGCCGCATTTCCCTCTTATCTGGGGCAAGTGCCACTGAGGAGAATATTATGAAGAGAGTTATTAGCAGCCTGTTGATCGCAACGGCCCTTGTTGGATCGGCCATTCAGCCTGCTGCCGCGCGCGACCACCACCATCATCACGACAACACCGGTCGAATCATCGCCGGCGGCGTTGCCGCAGGTGTTGTCGGCGGGTTAATTGGCGGCGCAATCGCCAATAACGGCGGCCCTCGCTACGTCGATGAGCCTCGCTATGTCCAACCCGCGCCGAGATGCTGGTATGAGGACCGCGATGTCCGCAACCGCTATGACGGCGGCTATCATGCCGAAACTGTACGCGTCTGCGAATAACGGGCTCATAAACCCGCCACCAGGAGGCTCGGGCGGCGCGACTTGATCATATGTCGCCGCCACTCGCATTCGCCCCCCCAGCCGAGGTTCGTCCGCAGCCGCGGCGCTTCCTGCAATGAACATTGGCGGCGTTTAGCGCCATGTCAGCTTATTCTGCGGTTATCCCCCTATCGCAAAAATCTCATTGCCATGCGATCGCTGTCATGCGGCTGTCAAAGACGATGAATAGCTGAAAGCCGATGAATGATGGTCCAGTAGACGGCGGCAAGGCACCGAAGAAAGAACGCATGCGGTTCGTCAGCGCCGAGCAGGTCGCGCAACTGGCGGGCGTTTCGCGCTCCGCGGTCTCGCGCACCTTCACGCCAGGCGCCAGCGTCGCTCCGACGACGCGTGAAAAGGTGCTGCAGGCGGCGCAGGAACTCGGCTACCACGTCAACGACCTGGCGCGCGGCGTGCTTGCCAATCAGAGCCGCCTGGTCGGCATCGTCGCGACCCGGCCGGAAGTGGGTTTTCGCGCGCATCTGGCGGCAGCGCTTGCCAAATGCCTGATCAAACGCGGTAGCATCCCGATCCTCATCAATACCGGCCAGACGGAAGACGAGCTGCTCGCCGCCCAGAAAATGCTGATCGGCCACCGTGCCGAGGCGATCATCATCCTGTCCGGCTCGCCGCCGGCGAGTTTCTTCGAACTCGCGCAGCGAAATGGCCAGCCGCTCGTCGTGATCGGCCGTTCGGAATCCGACGCCGACCATGTGCGCGCCGGCAACTCCGAGGCCTCCCGCAAGGCGGCGACGGCCTTTTACGAAAGCGGCAGACGGCGGCTGGCGGTCATCGGCTCCAACACGGGAACGCCCAGCATCGTGGAGCGTGAAAGCGCCTTCCTGTCGACGGCCGAGTCGCTCGGTGTATCCGTCGTCGTCGGACGCGGTGGCGATTCCGACTATGATGGCGGCGTTACCGCCGCACGCGCGCTCTTCTCGGAGGCAATAAAGCCAGACGCGGTTTTCTGTGCCAACGACCAGATCGCCTTCGGGCTGATGGATGTCGTGCGCCTGGAAACGCAGCTGCGCATCCCCGAGGATGTCGCCATTATCGGCTTCGACGACGTGCCGGAATCCTCCTGGCTGAGCTACCGGCTGACCACCTTCCGCCAGGATCCGCTGACCATGGCGCAGCGCGCCATCGAGCTGATGGAACGGCGGCTTGAAAATCCTGATGCGCCTCCAGGTTACGAACGCGTCATTCCGCAGCTCGTCATCCGCCAGAGCTTCAGACCCTAATCCCTCCCCCCGGCTTTTCGCAGGCGCCATCCTGTGGCAAGAAAGGATAGATGCGATCCGGTGGGGAGGAAAATCGTCGAACATGAAGGGAATCCGCCAGCTCGCCGAGTATCTCGACATTTCGATCGGAACGGTGTCCCGTGCGCTGAACGGCAAGCCCGACGTCAACGAGGAAACGCGCCGGCGCGTGCTCGCCGCCGCCGAGGAGCTCGGTTACGTCGCCAACCAGTCGGGCCGCAGCCTTCGCCAGGGCATGACCAACGTCATCGGGCTGATGCTCGAGGTGAGCCGCGAGACGGTCGAAAACAGCGACGATTTCTTCCTTGGCGTCACTGACGGGTTGCAGAGGGTCTTTTCCCGCCACAAGCTCGATCTCGTCATGCTGCCCTGCCCCGATGACGAGGACCCGCACGAATATCTGAAGCGCATGGTGGCGCGCCGGCTTGTCGACGCGCTGATCATCTCTGCGACACGACGCACCGACCGGCGCATCGAGCTTCTGGAAAAGGCCCGCATCCCCTTTGTGGCGCTCGGCCGCAGCGCGTCGGGGGGCAGCTACACCTGGATGGATCTCGATTTCGAGGGCGTGGCGACGCGCGGCGTCGACCGGCTGGTCGCCAAAGGCCACCGGCGGATCGCCGTGGCTGTCCCCTCCTCCGACATCAATCTCGGCTACCTCTTCCTCGACGCCTACCGCCAGGCACTGCAACGGCACGGCATCCCCTTCGACCCGGCCCTCGTCATCCGTGTCAAGTCGAGCGAACAGGGCGGTTATCAGGCCGGCCATGAATTGCTGATGATCGAAGAGCGGCCGACCGCGATCATCCTGATCCACGAACTGATGGCGATCGGGCTTTACCGCCGGCTTGCCGAGGCCGGCGTCGTGCCCGGCCGTGACCTCGCCGTCGTCGGTTTCCGCGAGGAGCCGCGCACGCTTTTCCTGCAGCCGACGCTGACCTCCTTCCGCATGTCGCTGCGCGATCTCGGCGCGCAGCTCGGTGAAACCCTGCTCGCCACCATGCCGGCCTATGCCGATCATTATCCGCAGGGCGCCCGCAACAGGATCTGGCCGCTGGAACTCGTTCCAGGCGAAAGCGACGCTTTCACGCTCAATCAAACAAACAGAGCATGATATCGCCCGAAAACCGTCAAGCATGATCAGCACCGGCGCCACCTACCAGATCCCAATGATGGGTCGCATCCTGCTACCTACGCCGGATACTTAGCCATCACCCCAACTGCGGCTTGCTGCGAAGGCGACTTCGGCGTCAGCGCGTGCGGTACCGGCCGCAGGGCGGGCGCGTTGCCTTTTCGGCAATCAAAACATCGAAAATCAGCGCTTTTTCGCAACGCCGTCCTTTGCCATATTCGTCTCAAGCGAAGAGTGAGGTACCGCCGGATGGCCTATGTCATTACCGATCCCTGTATCGACGTTAAGGATGGCGATTGCACGGTCGCCTGTCCCGTGGACTGCATCTACGAAGGCGGCCGGATGTTCTACATACACCCAGGCGAGTGCATCAATTGCGGTCTCTGCCTGTCGGTCTGTCCGGTCGATGCCATTTCATGGGACGAGGAAATTCCGCAGGGCCGAGTTCAGTTCAAAGCCGTCAATCAGGACTTTTTCGGCCCCGACGTCACCAACTGGGGCTCGCCCGGCGGATGGGACAAAAACCATACGACCAATCGCGATCACCCGCTCGTCGCCGCCTATGAAAGAGCCTGATCAAGACAGGCCTCGTAATCGAGAACGGAAGTCGACATGACAGCAGCAAAGATCGGTGGCGTCGTCGCAGCCGTACCGACCCCCTTCACCGAAAACAGAACCGTCGATGTGGATGCTTTCCTTGAGCACGGCCGCTGGTGCCTGGCGGAAGGATGCGATCTTCTCAATGTGCTGGGAACGACGGGCGAGGCCAACGCGCTCTCCTCCTTGCAAAGAAGCGCGCTGATGGCCGCCGCCGCAAAGGGCCTCGATGGCGGCAGGATGATGGTGGGCACCGGAACGCCCGATCTTGAAACGACGATCGCCTTGACACGGCAGGCTTACGAGCTGGGTTATGCCGCCGCGCTCGTCCTGCCGCCTTACTACTACAAGCCGGTCCCGGATGAAGGGCTTTTTGCCTGGTTCGATCACCTCATTCAAGAGACAGCCGAAACACCTATTGGCCTCTATCTCTACAATTTCCCGCAGTTGACAGGCATCGAGTTCTCCCCTGCCCTGGCAGCGAAACTCATCCAAATGTTTCCCGAGCGCATCTGCGGCGCAAAGGATAGCTCAGGCATTCTGGACTATGCCCGCAAGCTCGCACGAATTCCCGGCTTTGCCGTCTTCCCGAGCAACGAGGCAGCTCTTGCCGAGGCGGAAAAGGATAATTTCGCAGGCTGTATTTCGGCAACCGTCAATATCGACCCGCAATCCTCGGCACGGCTTTGGAAGGGCCAGAGCGATCAGGCGACCCTCGACAGGGTCAGAAACCTCAGGCAGGCGATCGCCGCTCATCCGCTCATTCCGGCGGTCAAATATCTCGTCGGCAAGCGGACGGGGCATGCGGTATGGGGCAATGTATTGCCCGAACCTGAAAATCGCTGAAGCGGCAAGCCTGGACACGATCGCCGCCGAGTTGGCGAGCGCAAGCTAGATACCCGATCTTCTCACCACCGCGAGTAGTAGCTGCGGATTGCAGCCGACAGAGTCCCGGCAAGCTGCCGTTCGCGCCGCAGGCGGGGCAAATCGGCCCTTGCCTGCTCGCGCAGTTCGCGCCGCGCTCCATCAAAATCGACGGTGGTCAAGCGACCGTCCCTCATGATCTCGCGCCCGCCAACGAATAGCCCCTTGGCCTGGGCTGATGTCATGCGGGTCAACAGCACCTCGGCCTCATCGATATCGTCAAACAGGCTGTCAGCCGTCAGGGCATCATAATCGATCACCACGAAATCCTGGCTGGCCGGTGCGTTGAGCACCTTGGCGCCGATGTGAATGGCGGCATCGAAAATCTGGGCGGCGGTGAACCGGCGATTGAGCTCGCGTCCGCCATGCAGCAGGTGGATAAGCCGCATTTCGCGCCAGAGATCCTGATCGTCGTCGAAGCCTGACCCGTCGAGGCCAATGGCAAGAGCCGGCCCTTTCTCTGCCACGAGCGAAATCGGCGCAACGCCGGAGCGTAGGCGCAGATTGGCCGAGGGATTGCTGACGAGCTGCACACCCCTTTCCGCCAGAAGCTCGCATTCCGCCGGCTGCAACTGCACCCCATGGGCAACCGCCAGCCGCGACGACAGGAAACCGATTTCATCGAGGTAGCGGACGATGCCTTGCGGAAAGCGGCGATCCAGCCATTGCCGCTGCCGGGGGCTTTCCAGAAGGTGCATGTGGATGCGCCGGCCGTTGACTGCAGATGCTTCGGCGATCGCCTCCAGCAGGGCGTTGGAGCACCATTGTGGTCCGACCGGCCCGTATTGAATATCGACCATCGGATTGGAATTTGCCGCCGCCACCGCGTCGACGGCGGCGATCTGTTCGGCGACCGGCGCATAGGCCGGGATGCTCGGCGACAGAGCCTGCCAGTCGTCCTCGCTCAGCAATGGCTTCAACTTCTCCGGCCCGCCGCCATAGGCCCAAGGGTCGAAATCGAGCAGCGGGCAGGACAATCCCAGGCGAATGCCGACATCCCCCGCGGCGCGGATGACGGCGGCTGCTTCATCGCCGAGCCGATTGATATTCAGCGAGTTGTGGCAATGCATCGTCGCGCCCACACCGGTTTGTGCCAGGCGCGCGAACGCCACCAGCGCTTCCAGATAGGCGTCGGTTCGCGGCCGCAGGCGCATGCCCGGTATCCAGACCTCGAGAGCATCGTCGATGGCGCCGAAATCGAGCGTGCGGATACCATATCCGTGGTCATGGGCATTGACGGGCGACGGCATCACCAGATCGCCCGGGCCGAGCGCGGCAAACACGCTTTGCGCGACCGGAAACCGTGCGGCGCCATCAAAACGCTCCGCAGGCTGATGGCCGGGGCGAAGCAGCAACCGGGCTGATGGGGTCATCTTCTCTACCTCTGGATCACGGCATGAATCTTGTCGCTGAACTTCTTCAGCTCGACGCTCATCGACTCGATCACCACCTCGGCTGCATGGGTAAGCTGGCGTTGACGCGGCACGACGATGCCGACCTGCAGATTGTGCAATTGCGAGCCGGCGATGTGCAGAGCAACGACCTCTCCGGCATCGAGTTCGTCCAGAAGGCCAAGCGGCGTGAAGAAGGCGACGCCCTCGCCTGACAGGATCAGCGGCTTGAGCATCATCTGATTGTTGGTCGCCACCAGCGTGCGGCCGACACGGTTGAGCGCACCGAGCTCGACGGCGATCATCGAGCTCATGACCTCGTTGTCGAGCTGCAGCAGCAGCTTGAACTGCGCGCATTCCTGCAGCGTCACCGATTTCTGCCGCGCCAGCGGATGATTGCGCGACACCATCGCCATCAGCGGCATCGGAACGCCGTAGACCAGCTTGATGTCATGCGGCCGGGCAAGATCGAAGGTGACGCCGATATCGACATCGCCGTCGGCCAGAAAATGGAAAATACTGGTGTAGTTGTCATAGCGGATGCGAAAGTCGACCGCCGGATGCCACCTGTGAAAGCCCATCACGAATTCCGGCAGGAACTGGATGGCGAGACTATCGAGGGAGGCGATATGGACCCGGCCGGCGCACTTGCCCTGGAGGTCGCCGAGATCGGATTTCATGATCTCGTATTTCAGCAGCGTGTCCTTGGCATGCTTCAGCACGATTTCGCCGGCCGCCGTCAGTCGCAGGCCGTCGGAGAAACGTTCAAACAGCGGTGCCCCAAGCTCGTCCTCCAGCTTCTTGATCTGCCGGCTGACGGCCGAGGTCGCCACATGCAGTTCGTCCGATGCCTTGCGGATCGACCCTGAACGCGCGACTTCAGCGAAATATTTCAAGATACTAGCGTGCATGAGAGCCCCTCGATATGCCGGAAGCTATACCATGCTCATCGTCCCCGCCAAACGGGCGCCCGTTTCTGCTGGAAGGCGGCGACACCCTCCAGCGCATCCTCGCTTTGCAGCGCCTTGACCAGCGCCGGCGTGCGCAAGGCCTGCGCCTCTGCGGGGCTCAGATGACCGGTCCGGTTCACCGTCTGCTTGATCGCGCGCAGTGACAGCGGCGCGCAGGCAACGATATCGGCAACCCAGCGATCGACGGCCGCATCCAGCTCGGCCGCCGGAACCACCTCGTTGACAACCCCGAACCCCGCCATCTCGGCGGCGCTGAACTGTCGGCCGGTCAGCATGACGGCCATCGCCCGGTTGAAGGCGATCTTTCGTTGCAAGAGCACCATGCCGCCATCCAGCGGCATGCGCCCGACGCGGGCTTCCGGCAGGCCGAAACGCGCCGTTTCCGCGGCAATGACGATGTCGCAACCGAGCACCATCTCGAAGCCGCCACCGAGTGCAAAGCCATTGACGCGGGCGATGACAGGGATATCGAGAGACCGGCGAAACGCCAGCCCGCCGAAGCCGTTCACCCGGCTCGCCGCCCAATAATCGAGGCCGGAGCTACCGCTCCCGCCCTTCAGATCGGCGCCGGCGCAAAAGGCTCTTTCCCCGGCTCCGGTCAGGACGACGCAGCTGATGTCGTCGCGCGCTTCGATCTCGCGCCAGATCGTCTCCAGCTCCTGCTCCGTCGCGGCATCCACCGCATTCATGCGGTCGGGACGATCCAGGGTGACGCGGGCGACACGATCTCCGACGGAAAACCCGACACTCATGCCGCATTTCCCTGCAACCTGCCGAGAGAGCCGAGGATCTCGTCATTGTGCTGGCCGAGCTGCGGCGGCGGAATGCGCACCGCGACCTCAGCCGCCGACATGTCGATCGGCGAGCCGATGAGGCGGATCGGGCCGGCTGCCGTCTCGCCGGCCTCCAGGATCATCTTGTTGATGATCGTCTGCTCGTCCTTCAGCGCTTCCGGCAGGGAGCGGACAGGCGCGCAGAGGATGTCGACGTCCTCCAGGCGCTGCAGCCAATGCGCCATGGTGTTTTTCGCGAAATTGTCGCGGAAGATGGTTTGCAGTTCCGGTCGCCGCGCCATCTGCGCGTCGAAATCCTTGTAGTGCGGGTACTGCGACAGATCCTCGATCTCAAGCGCGTTGCAGATGTCCTGAAGCGGGTTCTGTTTGAACGCGCCGACCATGACGATGGCACCGTCAGTGGTCTCGAACACCCCGGTCAGCGGGAAGGCACCCCAGTTGAGGTCTCTTTGACGCATCAGATGCGTCGTCCCCTCCTGCATCTGCATGGCGAGCATGGAATTGTACAGGCTGACGGCGACCTGCTGGCCTTCGCCGGTCTTGTCGCGCTGCAGGAGCGCCAGGAGGATGCCCTGAACCAGGTGCATGCCGGCGGAATAATCGGCAAGCGGCGTGGCATAGATCGACGTCGGGTGGCTACTGTCCGACTTGCGGCGCATGACGCCCGATACAGCCTGCGCCAGCACGTCCTGTCCACCCTTGTGCTGGTAAGGGCCGGTCAGGCCGAAGCCGGTGCCAACCGCATAAATCAGTTTCTTGTTGATCTCCTTCAGGTCCTCGAAGCCGAAGCCCATGCGCTCCATGACACCGGGACGGAAGTTGTTGACGACGACATCGGCCGTCTCGAGCAATGTGAGCACGGTTTCGCGCGCATCGGGCTGCTTCAGGTCGAGTGCCAGGCTCTTCTTGTTGCGGTTCAACGAGCAGAAGACCGGGTTGTTCAGCCCATCCGGATCGGAGCCGAGCGACCAACGGGAGAGATCGCCGATACGGACCTTTTCGATCTTGATAACTTCGGCGCCATAATCAGCCAACACCTGGGTGCAGGAGGGACCGAGCATGACTTGCGTGAAATCGATGACGCGAATGCCGTCGAGGGGAAGGGTCGTCATTCTGCGGCCTCCAGATAGGTAGCGTTTTCGGATGGTACGTCGCCAGGATCGGCCCCCTGCGCCCGCATCTGTTTCTGAATTGCCTTGATGTCGGCCTTGCGCACGGTCGTACCGGCATTGAGTGCGACAACAGCGGCAACGCCTGCGGCCTCGCCCATGGCCATGCAGGGCGGAATTTCGCGGCTGGCCTTCTGTGCCTGCGGCGTCGCCGAATAATGGCGGCCGGCGACGATCAACTGGTCGATCTCCTTCGGAAGCATTGCCCGATACGGTGTGTAATAGTCACGGCCACGGCAGACCGTATCGGCGAAGTGTCTCCTGGTCATCACATCGTCTTTGGTCACGACATAGTCGCCTTCCAGGAGCCGGGTCTGGCGGACGCCGGTCTGCGGGGCGAAATCGACGACATAGGCATTTTCAAAGCCCGGCATTTTTTCACGCGCGAAATCCAGCAGACGGGCGATGCGGGCGCGGCCCTCCAGCTCCGCCTGGGTCAGATCCTCCACCTTGAGGCCACTCAGTTTCGGCATATGCGGGCAGTTGAGCCAGATAATGCCGGGCAGCGGCGTCTTCAGCCACCAGAAGGACCAGCACCCGCCGATCAGGCGCTTGGCCTCATGATCGACCAGCTTGAAGGCCTCCGGGTCCTCACGCTCGAACCGCTCGGCTGCGTCGGTATCAACGCCGCCCCAGCGGGAAACCGTCGTCAGGATAAAGTTGGACTCGACATGCGAAGCGCCGGCGCTGGCGGCAACATCGAGATCACCCGTTGTATCGATGACGACATCACCGAGGATTGCCTCCATGCCCGCCTTGGTCTGGCAGATCACGCCCCTGATCGTCTTGCCTTCAACGATCGCGGAAGAGAACCAGCTATGGGTTCTGAGTTTGACGCCCGCCAGACCCAGAATGTCATAAGCGGCACGTTTGAAGGCGTCGGGATCGAAAGCGGCAGAAAAGCAGATCGGATGCGGCATGGACTGCGTGTGAAAATCGAACAGTCCCCAGCGCGCCCAGCGCTGCCAGGCATCCGGCGTATCGCGGAACTCGATCAGACGGTCGCGGTCCGTCGGCGTGACGCACAGACCCCAGAGCTTCATGCGCTCGATCATTTCGATGCAGATGCCGCGCACGGTAATCTCGAGCTCGTTGATCATATCGTCGAGCACCAGCACCATGCCGCCGGCGGCGAGGCCGCCGACATAAGGATAGCGCTCCAGCAAGGTCACGCTCGCGCCATTGCGCGCCGCCGACACTGCCGCCGAGATCCCGGCCGGGCCGCCGCCGACCACGACGACGTCGGAACGATCGACCACTTTGATGTCGCGCGCAGGCTGATGGATTGTCTCAATCATTGTCGTTTTCTCCTGGTTGCGCGTGCTCAATGCGATCCGGCCGGCTTCCAGCGGACGACCTTTGCCTCGACGACCGAGACCAGGGCGAAGAGGACCACCGCCAGAAGGGCTGCAATCACAACGGTTGCGTAGAGAAGCGGCGAGCGGAAATTATAGGTGGCCTCGATGATCAGGGCGCCGAGACCGAAACTCGAACCGATCCATTCTGCGACGATCGCCCCCATGACGCTGCTGGTCGCGGCGATCTTCAGGGCGGCAAACAGGAAAGGCAGCGAGCTCGGAAACCGCACTTTCCATAGGATCTCCGAATTGGTGGCGGACAGAACCCGCATCAGGTCGAGCATGGCGGGACTTGCCGCCCGCAACCCCTGGACCATGTTGACCAGCGTCGGAAAGAAGCAGATCAGACCGGCGATGATGATCTTTGGCGCCAGTCCGTTGCCGAAGATCAGCACGAGGATCGGCGCAAGCGCGATGATCGGGATCGCCTTGATGAAGACGGCGATCGGGTAAAATGCCTTTTCCGCCGTCGTGCTATGCACGAACCAGACCGCCAGCAGGATGGCGACGAGGTTACCGAGCAGGAAGCCGAGGGTGGCCTCGAGCAGCGTTGGCAGGAAATTTCGCCACAGCGTTGCGGCATTGTCGCGAAAGGCGAGCACGACGTCGGCCGGGCTCGGCGCCATGAAGGTCGGGATCTTGAAGATCCAGATCACCACTTGCCAGAGCACGACGAGGCCGAGTCCAGCCAGGATCGCCGGCAGATTTTTCGACAGGGTGCCAAGGGTGGCGTCGAGGATCGCGACCTTGCGCGGCGTGGATGCGGGTGCGGCGCGCGCTCCGGAAGAGACCACGTTGCTCATAGGCATTCCTCCAGCAGAGCGCGCAGATGCGCCGTCACCTGAATGAATTCCACCGTGTCTCTCATGGCGAGCGAACGCGGATAGGGAAGATCGACCTTCATGAACTCCTTCACACGGCCTGGATGCGCCTGGAGCATCAGCACATGCTGGCCAAGGAAGGCCGCTTCGGGGATGGAGTGAGTGACAAAGAGGATTGTCGTGCCCGTCTCCTGCCAGAGCCGCAGCAATTCCTCGTTCAGCTTGTCGCGGGTGATCTCGTCGAGTGCACCGAAGGGCTCGTCCATCAGCAGGATGCGCGGGCGTGTGACCAGCGCCCGGGCGATGGCGACCCGCTGGCGCATGCCGCCGGAGAGCTCATGCGGCAAGGCGTTCTCACGCCCCTTGAGCCCAACCATCGCCAGCAGCTCCGCCGGGTCGGCAAAGGAGCCTGCCGCATGCTTGCCGACCTCGATCGGCAGGCGGACATTGTCGATGACGCTGCGCCAGGGCAACAGAGTGGCGTCCTGGAACACGAAGGCGAAATCGCGGCCCTCCCGTGCCTCGCGCGGCGAGCGCCCGAGCACCGAGACCGAACCGCCGTTGATGTGCACGAGATCGGCGATACAGCGCAGCAGGGTCGATTTTCCACAACCTGAAGGGCCGAGCATCGTCACGAACGCCCCCTCGGGAATATTCACCGACACGTTGGAAAGAGCGGTGATCTCGTTGTCCCTATCGCCAAAACGGATGTCCAGATTGGCGACGGATACGGCGAGCGGCGATCCGGCTGGCAGCGGATCTGGCCGTTTGACGGTGGCGGCGACAGTCATGGCCGTTCACCCGACCTGCCTGCGGATATCGGCCGTCGCATCGAGTATGGCGAAGCTCGCAACGTCATCGATGGTCGGAACCGTCCCGGTGAACTGCTTGAGGTCGGCATAGGCCTTGATCTGGGCTGCCCAGTTTTCCCTGTTCATCGCACCCCAGCCGAATTGCTTTGTGGTGTCGCCGAAGGAGAATTTCGCGATTGGACCGACGGCTTTGAGTTCGCTTGCCTTATCAAGGTTGGGATAGGTCTCGACCAGCATGTCGACCGCCTCTTCCGGATGGTCGCGGACATAGCCCCAGCCCTTTGCGGCTGCCGTGGTGAAGCGCACCAGCACGTCCGCATGTTTGTCGAGCTGTTCGTCGGTGGTGTAGTAGACATTGGCATAGAGCTGCAGCCCGGCGTCCCAGAGCATCATGTCGACGCGGCCGTCACCCAGGACCGAAAGGGCATTGGTGTTGGTGACCCAGCCGGTGACGGCGTCGGCCTGACCGGTCAAAAGCTGGTTCATGTCCGACCCCATATTGACCATCGTCACCTGATCCTCGGCGATGCCGTTCTTGGCAAGTAGGGCGCGAAGCAGGATAAAGGCCGTCGGCTGCGTGGCGATCGTCTTGCCGATCATGTCCTTCGGCTCGCGGATCGGCGCTTTCTTCAGCGAAAAATAGGTGAAGGGATGTTTCTGATAGCCGGCGAGGAAGGCTTTGACGGGGATGCCGGCGGAGCGCGCCAGCATCACCGAGGGGCTGGAAGAGATTTGGCCAAGCGTCGATTGCCCCGCCGCGACACCGGCGACGCCATCGACATTCGGGCCGCCGGGAACGATCTCCAGCTCGACGCCCTGCTCCTTGAAGAAACCCTTCTTCTGCGCAGCAACTTCACCGATCACGCCGTTGGAGGCCAGCCAGCCCAGCTGCATTTTCACCTGGGCGACGTCTTCGGCAAGGCCCGCACGCACGCCGATCAGGGTCTGTGCTGCGGCCAAGCCGCCCACCGTTGCGACATTGGATATGAAGCGACGGCGGTTCATCATGAAATGAGACATAATAGTTCCCCTATTTGTTCCCCCGGTCCGACTTTATCGTCGTGTACCGAAGCTCATTTGCCGAGTGCCTGGGGAGGATGGGGAATTTTGGCGTTCTAATAAAGAACAATTATTCGCTATATGAATTGCCAAAAAGGCAACACAGGCCGGATAGAACCTGCGGGGACACTGCCCATCGAAGCTGAGAACGCTGTTCGGATTGGAGGTATCGGACGTTACGGCTGTACCGGGTTGTGCTAATGAATCCGATAGTTAAACGACAAGCTATTGATGTTGCATCGAAACATTTTTTCCGCGGCGGCGATGCGCAACCACCGGATGATATGTTGGCAGACTGCTTTGCGCTTTCCAGGACGAAATCATTGAATAGTCAACCGACGAATCCGGGCAACTGAGCAAGAGAGTATCCATGACGGAACATTGTCGGCCTAAACCCGGCTTGGAGCCGCCGGATGCTCCCTGTGCGACAGCTGACGCGTGACGACGAAGACCAGCAGGGCGCCGACCGCAAGGCAGGCCGACAGAAAGAACATCGGCGCGATCGTGCTGCCGCTCTCATCCTTGATCCAGGGCACGACGTTCTGGGCGACGAAGCCGCCCAGATTTCCGACCGAATTGATGGCGGCAAGGCCCGCCGCAGCCCCCGCGCCCTTGAGGAAACGGGAGGGCAGGCTCCAGAACACCGGCTGGGGCGCGAAGATCCCGGCAGCGGCGACGCAGAGGAAGGCGAATTGCAAAGTGTGGTTCGGGATCAGCGCCGAGAGCAGCAGGCAGGCGGCGCCGATGACAGCGGGAATGACGATATAGGGCGTCTTCGATTGCGCCTTGTCGGCCATGGCGGGAACGGCATAAAGCGCGATTGCGACCAGCACCCAGGGAATGATGTTGAGGAACCCGTTCACCGTGTTGCTGACGCCGAAAGCCTTGACGATCGTCGGCAGCCAATAGCTCAGCCCATAGGCCGAAAGCGGAAAGGCGACATAGCAGAGCGCCATCAGCAGGACGCGCGGGTCGATGAGCGCCTTGAAGCCGTTTCCGGCATTCTCGCCCATGCCGGCATTTTCAGAGGTGAGCCTGCGTTCGAGCCAGTCCTTCTCCTCGCTGCTCAGAAAGCTTGCACTTTCAGGCCGGCCGGGAAGATAGAAGAAGGTGACGATGCCGGCGATCACAGCCGGAACACCGGTCGCCAGGAAGACCCACTCCCAGCCGGCAAAGCCGTAGAGACCGTCGAGATCGAGCAGTACGCCGCCGAGCGGCGCACCGACGGCATTGGCGATGGCACTGAAGATCATGAACAGTCCGACCATCCTGCCGCGATAGGCGGAGGGAAACCACAGCGTCAGCAGATAGAGGACGCCAGGAAAGAAGCCGGCTTCGCAGACACCGAGCAGGAAGCGCAGGATATAGAACATCGTCGCGTTCTGCGTGAAGGCGAGCGCGATGGTGACGATGCCCCAGGAGACCAGAATGCGGGCGAACCAGACACGGGCGCCGAGCCTGTCGAGGAAGAGGTTGCTCGGCACCTCGAAGAGAAAATAGCCGATGAAGAACAGCGAAGCGCCGAGACCATAGGCATATTCGCTCATTGCGAGGGCAACGACCATCTGCAGCTTGGCGAAGCTGACGTTCTGCCGGTCGATATAGGCGATGAGATAAAGGATGCCGAGAAAGGGCATCAGCTTCCAGGTGATTTTCGAGATCAGCCGTTTCTCGTCGACCATGCGTATCCTCCGGTATGACCATGCTTCGTCATGGCGTAGATAGCGCGGCCTGCCGATAATCAATTGCGCGTTGCATTTTCTCGGGGGGCCGCGAACGGATCATCAGGTCGCACCCGGACACCGGGTGCGACCAGTCTTCAGATCATTCGGCAGCGGCGACGGCGGCGCGGCGGCCGATCGTTGCCTGGGTCAGCGCGAAGGCTGAGAAGGCGCAGAGCGCAATGCCGGCGGCCATCGGAACGGCTGTGCCGTCGAAGAAGACGCTCGATATGACCATGGCGACGGCGGCGATCACGAAATGCAGCGTCCCCATCAGCGACGAGGCGGTACCGGCGATCTCGCCGTGATCCTCAAGCGCAAGCACTGCGCTTGTCGGGATGACGAGGCCGAGGAAGCCGTAGCCGATGAACAGGAAGGTCGCCAGGACAGGCAGCTGGTTGAAGCCAGACGCCATCACCACCGCCATCACGACCATCGCAAGCGCATAAGCGCTGACCGCAATCCGCATGACGCGCACCAGGCCGAAACGCTCGCCGAGCCAGCCCGTGGCCTGCGATACCGCGAAGAAGGACACGGCGTTGATCGAGAAGGCGAAGCTGTATTGCGTCGGCGTCAGCCCGTAATGCTGGATCAGCACGAAGGGCGAGTTGGCGAGATAGACGAGGAAGCTCGAAATGCCGAGGCCGCCGATGAAAGTCAGCGTCAGGAAATTGCGGTCGGTCAGCAGAAGGCGGTAAGCCGCCATGGCGCTGCTCAGACCGCTGCCGCTGCGTTCGTTCGCCGAACGGGTTTCGTCAAGCTGGGTGGCGAGCAGGACGAGGCCGATGAAGGCGGCGATCGTCACGGCCCAGAATACGCCGCGCCAGCCGTAGAACTCGATGACGGCGCTGCCTGTCAGCGGCGCCAGGATCGGCGAGATCGAGAAGACCAGCATCAGCAGCGACATCAGGCGCGCGGCCTGTACGCCGGTATGCATGTCGCGAACGATGGCGCGCGGAATGACCATGCCGGCGGCCCCGCCGATACCCTGAACGAAACGGAAGGCAATCAGCGTTTCGATGTCGGTCGCCAGCGCACAGCCGATCGAGGCCACGGCGAAGAGGCCGATGCCGAGATAGAGCGGCAGCTTGCGGCCCCACATATCCGACAGCGGACCGTAGACGAGCTGGGCGAGCGCAAAGGAGATGAAGAAAGCAAGAAGGGTAAGCTGGGTGACGTTGTTATCGGCATGCAGGTCCTGGCCGATGGACGGCAGCGCGGGCAGATACATGTCGATGGCGAAAGGCCCGATGGCCGACAGAAGGCCGAGAATGAGGGCAATGCGAAAGAAGGGAGCCGTCATAATGGTGATCTTTCATAAAAGCGCAGCGGAGGTACCGGATTGTCGCTCCGCCGCATTGCTCTGAGAGCGCCGTGCGTCCTCTCGGACGCACAAATGACGCTCCAACACATTCAATCTCGCATCGTGCTTTCCGAAAATCGGTTCCGATTTTCGGCCCGATGCGCGGGTTCAATGATGATCGTTCGCGCGAAGACGAAGTTGGGAGCTCATATCTTCAGCGGCGGAACCAGGAGTGTCAACAAATTTGGACACAGATGTAAAACTAGACGCCATTGTCTAAAACGTCAAGACGTCTTATCTTCGCTCTCATGAAAGATCGCATGACACCGGCAGTCCGGATGACGGGGCATACGCAGCGCGGACAATGCGCCAAGCGCATGTCGATCCTCGATGCCGCGGCCGATGTATTCTGCCGCCAGGGTTTTGCCGGCGCCAGCATCGACGAGATCGCCGCCGTCGCCTGTGTCTCGCGGCAGACGATCTACAATCACTACCGCGAGAAGGAAACGCTGTTCGTCGCCGTCGTCGAGGACGTCATGAACCGCGCCAATGCCATGCTCTTCTCCGTGCTGTCGACCTTTCCTGATCGTGCCGACAATCTGGAGGACGAACTGACGGCCTTCGCCGTGCGCCTCAACAAGAACTGCATCTGCAACCACGACGGAAAATTCCTGCGCAAGCTGGTGCAGACGGAAGGCGAGCGATATCCGCACCTCTTCGAAAGCTGGCGCCAGCAGGGGCCGGGCAAGCTGACCACGGCACTTTCCGCACTTTTTGCGCGGCTTGCCCACAAGCAAGCGCTCGTCATCGACGATTTCGACGTCGCCGCCCGGCAATTCGTGGCGCTCGGCAATGCCGACCTGCAGATGATGATCCTTCTCGGCGCCACACCCACCGACGAAGAACTGGAAAAGGCGGCGCGCAACGCCGTGCGTACCTTTCTCAAGGCCTATGGCAGGCCGGAGGCCGAAAAGGCCGGCCATCCGCCGCAGCTCGCAGCCATATCAGGCTAATCAGGCCTTTCAGATAAAGCCGGCAGATCAGGCAAAGATCGTCATCTGTGCGGGCACGACCGCGAACATGCCGACACGGCGCGCGGCAAGATATTTCACCAGCTGCTCGACAACCGAAGGCATGACCGGCTTCTGGACCACGCCGACCGCTCCCTTGACGCCATCGGCGACCACTTCGGGATTGCCGGTCATGAAGACGACGGCAATGCCATGCTCCTGCGCCAGCTGTCGGCCGATCTCAGGCCCGGTCGGGCCGTCGGCGAGATTGACGTCGACGAAAGCGATATCGGCAAGCGGCGCCAGCCGCAGCGCCTGTTCGCGATCATTCGCAAGGCCTGCGACCTGCATGCCCATGCCTTCCACCGTCGCCTCGAGATCGAGCGCGATCAGGAATTCATCTTCGACGATCAATACTCTCTGTTTCATCAGATCATCTCGTTGCCAGCGCCGCACGACATTGGTGGCCATGATACGTCCCCTTGGTTACGCCCATACTTCTAAAGAGGGATCCGCTCCGGCAGCCTATCCCACGCGAAACTCACGGTGGTAACGGGCAACTCAACGATATGTTCCGCGGTGGAACGCCATTTTTTGTATTTAAGATATTGTTAACGTTGATGAATTCTTAAAATGCCGAAAGCTGAAGCAAAAAAGGCGGCACCATGGCCGCCTTGATAACGCACGACGGGCAGGATTAATCAGCCCTTGGCCTTCAGCACGAGGACCGGTTTGCCGCGGTAGTCGGCCGGAAACAGCGACTTCAAGTTCTCGATTTTCGGCAAGTCGTTGTAGACGATATAGGGATAGGTCGGATTGAGCGTCAGGAAATCCTGATGATAGGCCTCGGCTGGGTAGAAGCCGGTGGTTTCAGAGACCTTGGTGACGATCGGCTGTGAGAAGACATGCGCCTTGTCGAGCTGGCTGATATAGCTCTCGGCGACCTTGCGCTGTTGCGGATCCGAGACGAACAGCGCCGAACGGTACTGCGTTCCCCGGTCCGGACCCTGGAAATTCAGCTGCGTCGGATTGTGCGCCACCGAGAAGAAGATCTGCAGCAACTTGCCGTAGCTCACCTGCTTCGGATCGAACTTCACCTGCACGGATTCGGCGTGCCCTGTCGAGCCGGCGCTGACGGTTTCGTACTGCGCCGTTTTGGCGTCGCCGCCGGCATAACCGGAGACGGCGCTCTCAACGCCCTTCACGTGCTGGAAGACGCCCTGGACGCCCCAGAAACAGCCGCCGGCGAAAATCGCCGTCTCGGTGCCTGGCCCGGCGGCCTCGTCAACGGCCGGCGGCGGGATGACGACGGCATCCTCGCCCGCGCCCGCGGCACACACGCCGAGCGAGAAAATGGTGGCGGCAAGGAGCGCGGCAAGGCTCCTGCGGTGGGAAGACGTGGACATGGCGCTACCTCCTGCGATGGTCCAAATCCTTGCTCATCCTTGCAAAAGTCGCAAATCACAAGGCGGTCACTCACGCCGATGTGACAGCCAGACGAAAGCGCCTGTGCGAACATGAAACAGCGCTCAACTTGAGTTGACAATCTCGCGAGGAGTGAGGAGAGTGCCGCCGGTCAGAGCCAGCATTTCCGGGGGGAACCTATGTCCGTGCGCTCGTTCTTCGCTTTCGCGACAATCGCATTTTCCACGATCGCCATCAGCTTTCCCGCCGTTGCTGCGGACACCAAGCGCGACATCCAGACGATCAAGGACGCCGATTTCTTCGGCTTCGATCTTCGCACCGAACAGAACGTCTCGCTCGATCAGTGCAAAACCTCCTGCATCGGCGACAAGAGCTGCAAGGCCTTCACCTACAATCCCAAGGTGAAATGGTGCTTCCTGAAATCCGATTTCAAGACGATGAACGCCTTCCCCGGCGCCATCGCCGGCAAGATCGTCGAAACGGCCGGCCAGCAGGAGCCGGATATCGGGGCTGCGCCGCGCCTCACCTTCCTGAGCAGCGACCTCATCCAGCAGGCCCATGATTTCAAGGACAATCTCGAACTCGCTGACGACCAGCAGGGCCAGGGCGTCGACAGCCTGACGGCCAATGCCCGCATCGACCTCACTGCCAACAACCTGGCCGACGCGCTGAAGTCCTTCCACGGTGCGCTGTCGATCACGCCGGACGATGCCGATCTCTGGCTCGAAACCGCCCGCGCCGCAGCGTCGCTTGGCAGCGCCGAAAGCAACACGACCGGCCAGGCCGTGCTCGACGCGCTGAACGGCTACGAGCTGACGCGCACCACCGCCAAACGCGCCGAGGCCTTGGCCGTGCTCGCCACTGCGCTGGAGCGGAATGCCAACTACCGCCCGGCGCTCGACGCCTATAAGGCGAGCCTGGCGCTTGTCGGCGCCAAGGATGTGCAGGCCGCCTACCTGCAGCTGAAATCGACGCAGGGCTTCCGCATCACCGAACACACTGTCGATGCCGACAGCGCCACGCCGCGTGCCTGCGTCACCTTCTCCGAGGCGCTGGTCAAAACCACCGACTACACGCCCTTCGTGACGCTGAACGGCGAAGCACCGAAGGCGCTCGAAACCAAGGACAAGCAGATCTGCGTCGAGGGGCTGACGCATGGCGAGACCTACAAGATCGCCTTCCGGACCGGCCTGCCATCCGCCGTCGATGAAGTTCTGGAAGCGCCTGTCAGCGTCGACGTCTACATCAAGGACCGCAGCCAGATGGTACGTTTCACCGGTGACAGCTTCGTGCTGCCCTCGACGGCGCGCCGCGGCATCCCGATCGTTTCCGTCAACATGACGTCGGCGAACCTCAAACTCTACCGCATCGGCGATCGCGCCATCGCGCCGCTGCTGACCAATTCGCAGTTCCTGACCCAGCTCGACGGCTACAGCGCCCAGAACATTGAGGACCAGAGCGGCGAACTCGTCTGGCAGGGCTCGATCGAGATCGCCAACGAGCTCAACAAGGACATCGTCACCAGTTTTCCGGTCGATGAGGCGCTGCCCGAGCGCAAGCCCGGCATTTACGTGATGACCGCAACGGCGGCAAACGGCCCCGCGCAGGACTGGGATTCGCAGGCGACGCAATGGTTCCTGGTCTCCGATATCGGTGTCACCACCTATGCCGGCACGGACGGGCTCAACGTCTTCACTCGCTCGCTCGCCTCGGCAAAGCCGATCGCCGGCGTCGAACTGCAGCTGCTCGCCAAGAACAACGAAGTGCTCGGCACCGCCACCACCGACGAAAATGGCCGCGCCACCTTCACCGCCGGCCTGATCCGCGGCACGGCGGCGCTGACGCCGGCCGTCATCACCGCCAAAAACGGCACCTCGGACTATGTCTTCCTCGACATGACGCGCGCCGGCTTCGACCTCTCCGACCGAGGCGTGACGGGCCGTGCCGCACCCGGCGCGATCGACGTGCTGACGTTTACCGAACGCGGCATCTACCGCGCCGGCGAAACGGTGCATGCCCAGGCACTTGCCCGCGACACTGATGGCAATGCCATCGACAACCTGCCGCTCACCTTCATCTTCAGCCGTCCCGATGGTGTCGAAGACCGGCGGATCGTCAGCCAGACCAGCAATCTCGGCGGCTATACCATCGATTTCCCGACCCAGGAAAACGCCATGCGCGGCACCTGGACGATGAACATCTATACCGATCCCAAAGGCAGCGCGATCGCCACCAAGAGTTTCCTCGTCGACGATTTCGTTCCCGATCGCACCGACATGGAGATCAAGACCGAGGCCAAGGAAGTCGGTCCGGACACGCCAGCGACGATTACGGTTTCGGGCAAATATCTCTACGGCGCCCCGGCCGCCGGCCTGACGCTCGAAGGCGACGTCGTCGTCAAGCCGACGCGCGAGAGTGCGGCCTACAAGGGCTTCCTCTTCGGCCTCGCCGACGAAGAAGCGAGCGAGGATTCGCGCCTGCCGATCGACGGCCTGCCGGAACTCGACGAGAACGGCGAAGCCTCGACCGACCTGACCATCAGCGACCTGCCGGCAACGACACAGTTGCTCAACGCCACCGTCTATATGCGCATGCAGGAGGCGGGTGGCCGCGCCATCGAGCGCTCCTTGACCATTCCGGTGAAGAACCAGGGCGCTTCGATCGGCATCAAGCCGGAATTTTCCGACGATCTGCCGGAGAACGCGATCGCCAACTTCACGGTGATCAGCGTCAAGGCCGATGGACAGAAGCAGGAGACGAAGGGCCTGCGCTGGAAATTCTACAGCCTCAACCGCGAATATCAGTGGTATCGCGAGGGAACGGCCTGGAAATACGAGCCTGTTTACACCGCCGAGCAGGTCTCCAACGGCAGTGTCGACGCGACGATGGACGGCGGCAAGATCTCCGTGCCGGTGACCTGGGGCCGCTATCGTCTCGAAGTGGAAAGCGCCGATGCCGACGGCCCGACTTCCAGCGTCGAATTCGACGCCGGCTGGTTCGTGACCTCGACCTCGACCGAAACGCCCGACGGGCTGGAAATCGCCCTCGACAAGGACAGCTACAAGATCGGCGAAACCGCCAAGCTCAAAGTCACCTCGCGCTATGGCGGCGAGCTGATGGTGACGGCCGGAACCGAAAAGCTGGTCGCCGTACAGAACGCCACGATCGGCGAGACCGGCGGCGAGGTCGACATCCCCGTTACATCAGACTGGGGTGCCGGTGCCTACGTGACCGCCACGCTTTTCCGCCCCGGCGACGCGCAGGACAGCCACATGCCGATGCGCTCGATCGGCATCAAATGGCTGAAAGTCGATCCTGAACAGCGGGCGCTGCAGGTGACGCTCGCAACACCCGAAAAGATGCTGCCGCGCGGACCGTTGAATATCGGTCTGCAGGTGGTGGGCGCCGGCGCCAACGAGGATGCCTATGTGACGGTTGCCGCCGTCGATGTCGGCATTCTCAACCTGACGCGCTACGAACCGCCGAATCCCGAGGACTGGTATTTCGGCCAGCGCCAGCTCGGCCTTGAAATCCGCGACCTCTATGGCCGCCTGATCGACGGGTCGCTGGGCGCCACCGGCAAGCTCCGGACCGGCGGCGATGGCGGTGCCGTGGCACTGCAGGCAAGCCCGCCGACGCAGAAGCTTGTCGCCTTCTTCTCCGGGCCGGTGAAGCTCGACGCCGAAGGCAAGGCCAATGTCTCCTTCGACATTCCGCAATTCAACGGCACGGCGCGCGTCATGGCAGTCGCCTGGTCGAAATCAGGCGTCGGCCACGGCGTCAAGGATGTCATCATCCGCGATCCAGTTGTGGTGACCGCGAGCCTGCCGAAGTTCCTCGCCCCCGGCGACAAGGCCAATTTGCGCCTCGACATCGCCAATACCGATGCGCCGGCCGGCGATTACAAACTGCAGCTGACCGGCAATGACGCGGTCGGCATCGAGGAAGCCACCGCCTCGCAGACGATCCGTCTCGAGGCCGGCGCGAAGTCCGAGCTGACGCTCTCGCTCATCGGCAAACAGCCGGGCGCCGGCAGCGTCTCGATCAACCTCTCCGACGCTTTGGGCCTTTCGCTCGACCAGACGCTCGACGTGCCGGTGCGCCCGGCCTCCTTGCCGATTACCGAACGCAGGGTGCTGGCGCTGAAACCGGGGGCAAAGCTCACCGTCGACAAGAACCTGCTCGCCGACAGCGTGCTGCCCGGCGCCTCGATCAGCGTCAACGTCACCCGGTCTGCCGCCTTCGATATTCCGGCACTGCTGATGACGCTCGACCGCTATCCCTTCGGCTGCGCCGAGCAGACCACCAGCCGGGCGCTGCCGCTGCTCTACCTCGCCGAAGTGGCAAAGCAGGCTGGCATGGAAAACGACGACGATGTGAAGAAGCGCGTGCAGGATGCGATCTACCGCGTGCTCTCCTATCAGGCCTCAGCCGGCAGCTTCGGTCTCTGGGGACCGGATTCGGGCGATGTCTGGCTCGATTCCTACGTCACCGATTTCCTGACGCGGGCCCGCGAAATGAAATACGACGTGCCGGAAAGGGCTTTCGTGCAGGCGCTCGAAAACCTGCAGAACACGTTGTCCTACACCACCGACATCAAGGGCCAGGGCGACCAGATCGCCTATGCCGTCTACGTGCTCGCCCGCAACAAGAAGGCTGCGATCAGCGATCTGCGCTACTATGCCGATACGATGATCAACGACTTCCCGACGCCGCTCGCCAAGGCGCATATCGCCGCCGCACTGGCGCTCTACGGCGATGCGCAGCGTTCGAAGACCATCTTCCTCGATGCGCTGCAGATGTCGGAGCAGTCGATGGTATCACGCGTGAACCTGTCGCGCACCGACTACGGCACGATCCTGCGAGACGGCGCGGCGATCCTGGCGCTCGCCGCCGAAAGCCGGCCGGTGCCGCCTGTCATCCCGGAGCTTGCCAAGGCCGTCACCAAGGAATGGGGCCGCAGCAAATATAAGAGCACCCAGGAAGAGGCCTGGATGCTGCTTGCTGCCCGCGCCATCCAGGGCGGTGACGACGGTCTCAAGGTCGATGTCAACGGCGCGCCGCACACCGGTGCCTACATGGCAAAGATGACTGGCGATGCGCTGAGCGACCATCCGCTGACGCTGACCAACCAGACGGGTGACGCGGTTTCGGCCGTCGTCACCACGGTTGCCGCGCCCACCGTGCCGCTGCCGGCAGGTGGCGACGGCTTCACCATCGAGCGCACCTATTACACACTCGACGGCGAAGAGGCGAATGTCAGCGAGGCGAAGCAGAACGAGCGCTACGTCGTCGTCATCCATGTGCGCGAAACCAACGCCTGGCCTTCGCGCATCGTCATCACCGATCTTTTGCCGGCCGGCTTCGAGATCGACAATCCGAACCTCGTCGACAGCGCGCAGATGACGAATTTCGACTGGATCGGAGAGATCTCCGCTGCCCATACCGAATTCCGCTACGACCGCTTCGTTGCCGCCTTCAACCGCGCAGAAGGCGACGAGCGCGAATTCAACGTCGCCTATGTCGTGCGCGCGGTTACCCCCGGCACCTACGACCATCCGGCCGCAAACGTCGAGGACATGTACCGGCCGGAGCTTTCGGCCCGCACGGCAACCGGCAAGATGGAGGTCGTGACGGCGCAATAATGAGGCGGTGGCACAAGTTTGCGATCGGGTCCGCAGCCGGCATCGTTCTTGCCGGCGCGGCTCTCTTTGCGCTCGATGCCGCCGACAAGGCCTTTCCGCCGCCGCTCGACCGGGCGAATGCTGTCTCCGCCGAGGTGCTGGATACCGACGGACAATTGTTGCGCGCGTTTGCGACGTCGGAAGGCCGCTGGCGGCTGAAGACGGCGGTCTCCGACGTCGATCCGCAATTCCTGCGCATGCTGATCGCCTATGAGGACCAGCGTTTCTACGAACACGGCGGCGTCGACCTCTGGGCGCTCGGGCGCGCTGCCGTGCAACTGGTCAGCAACGGCCGCATCGTCTCCGGCGCCTCGACGCTTTCGATGCAGGTGGCGCGGCTGATCGAGCCGCGCGAAGGACGCTCGCTTTCGGCAAAACTGCTGCAACTGGTGCGCGCCGTGCAGATCGAACGCCGGCTGTCGAAGGAAGAGATCCTCGACCTCTATCTGACGCACGCGCCCTATGGCGGCAATCTGGAAGGCGTGCGCGCCGCAAGCCTTGCCTATTTCGGCAAGGAACCGCGGCGCCTGACGGTCGCCGAGGCAGCGCTGCTCGTCGCCCTGCCGCAATTGCCGGAACGGCGCCGGCCGGATCGCAACCTCAAGGCAGCCGAGGCCGCACGCAAGCGTGTGCTCGACCGGGTGGCGGTCGCCAGAGCCGTTGGTGACGGCGAAGCGGAACGGGCCGAAGGCGTCGCGGTCCCGCCCCAGCGCATACAATTGCCGGCCCTTGCCGCCCATGTCGCCGAAGCAGCACTGCGCAAGGAGCCGACGGTCCTCAAGCACCAGACGACACTGAAGAAGCAGGTGCAGCAGGGGCTGGAGGCTGTTGTGCGCGCAGCGGCATTCAAGCTCGGGCCGAAGCTTTCGCTTGCCATGGTGATGGCGGATGCGCAGACGGGCGCGATCGTCGGCGAGGTCGGCTCGGCCGATTATTTCGACGCCAGCCGCTCCGGCTGGATCGACATGACGCGCGTCAACCGCTCGCCGGGCTCGACGCTGAAGCCCTTCATCTATGGGCTGGCCTTCGAGCAGGGCCTGGTGTCCCAGGAGACGATCATCGAAGACCGGCCCGCCGATTTCTTCGGCTACCGGCCGCGCAATTTCGACATGAGCTACCAGGGCGACGTCACCGTGCGCGAGGCGCTGCAGCTTTCGCTGAATGTGCCGGCCGTCAAGCTGCTCGATGCCGTCGGGCCGTCACGGCTGATGGCGCGCTTCCGCCGCGCCGAGGTACGCCCGGTCCTGCCGCCGAATGAGACGCCGGGGCTTGCGATCGGGCTTGGCGGCGTCGGCATCACCCTGAAGGATCTGGTGCAGCTTTATACGGCGCTCGCCAATCGCGGCCAACCGGCAAGGCTCGGCGACGGCGTCACCGGCGCACCGGGCAAGCTCGACGGCGAACCGCTGCTGGAACCGGTCGCGGTCTGGAACGTCGCCGATATTCTCTCCGGCGTCATTCCGCCTGCCGGCGCGCCGCAGCGCGGCATCGCCTACAAGACCGGCACGAGCTATGGCTATCGCGACGCCTGGTCGGTCGGCTATGACGGGCGCTATGTGCTCGGCGTCTGGGTCGGACGGCCCGATAATAGCGCCGTGCCGGGATTGACGGGCTATAGCACCGCCGCGCCCATCCTGTTTGAAGGGTTCGCCAAGTCAGGCATCGCGACGACGCCGCTGCCCCGCCCGCCCGCAGGCGCCGTGCGCATCGCCCAGTCCGAGCTGCCGATCAGCCAGCGGCGTTTCGCCCTCAATGCCAGCGGCCTCCTCACCTCCGGCCGCGAGGCCGCGCCGCAGATCATCTATCCGCCCGAGGGAGCGCATGTCGATCTCGGCGCTGGGCAAGGTAACCTGTCACCGCTGATGCTGAAGCTCCAGGGCGGCCGCGCGCCCTTCCGCTGGCTTGCCAACGGCAAGCCGCTGCCCGATCTCTCCCGCCGGCGCATCCAGCAATGGCTGCCTGATGGCGGCGGCTATTCTAAACTGACCGTCATCGACTCGGCCGGACGCGCGGCAAGCGTCGGCGTTTTCATCGACTGAAGCATCGTTCTTTGCGCGTCTGAATAGACACGCTGGCCGGTAAGGGAACAAAAGCTATGCTGCAACCGTTGGGGACAGTCTCCCTCCAACGTCAGACGGCCTCATGACACTTCCGACCGCGACCTACCGGATCCAATTCCGCAACGGCATGACCTTCGATCGCGCCTGCGGCCTCGTCCCCTACCTCAAGACGCTCGGCATCAGCCACCTTTATGCCTCGCCGATCTTCACCGCCGTCAGCGGCTCGACCCACGGCTATGACGTGACCGACGCCAACGAAATCGACCCGGCGCTCGGCGGCCGGGCCGGATTCGAACGGTTGACGGAAAGCCTTGCCTCGGCGGGCATGGGGCTGATCCTCGACATCGTGCCGAACCACATGGCGGCCTCGGCGGAAAACGGCTGGTGGCGCGACGTGCTGACATTTGGCCGGCAAAGCGCCTATTTCGGCCACTTCGACATCGACTGGAGCGAGCCGCTGACCCTGCCGCAGCTCGGCCAGGATTTCGAGGGAGCGCTGGCCGACGGCGAGCTGCATATCGCACTCGACGAAACGCATGGCAACTTCGGGCTCAGTTATTTCGAGACGCTGCTGCCGCTGAACCCCGGGAGTTACGGAGCGATTGCGAACCGGCTCGACGATCCGGTGGCAATGAGGATGGCGGAGGCGGCGGCCGTGACATCCGGCGAGGATTTCAAACGCGCGATTCGAGACATCCTCTTCGAAGGCGGCGATCGGGCAGTCCTCCAACAAAAACTCGATGACGTCTCGGCCGATCGCGATTTCATGAGAAGCCTGCATGAGGCACAACATTGGCGGCTGACGCATTGGAAGGAGGCGGCACGACATCTGAGCTATCGCCGCTTTTTCGAGGTGACCGGACTGGTCGGCACCCGCGTTGAAGACCCCCCTGTGTTCGAGGACATGCACCGACTGGTGGTCGAGCTGGTGCGCCATGGCAAGGTCCAGGGCCTGCGCGTCGACCATGTCGACGGGCTCGCCGAACCTACAGCCTATCTCGACAGGTTGCGGGAGGCGGCCGGCCCGGACACCTATATTATCGTGGAGAAGATCCTCGGGGCCGGTGAGGTCCTGCCGGAGACCTGGCCGATTGCCGGCACCACGGGATATGAATTCATCGCCGCACTGAGTGAGCTTTTCATCGACGGCGGCGGCCTGCGCATATTGGACGATGCCTATCGCAGCGTTGCCGGTGAGATGGGCAATCTCGAGGAAAGTCGGCGAATTGCCAAGCGGCTGATGGTCGAGCGCAATTTCGCCGGCGAGACCGACAGGCTGGTGTCGATCGCAACAGGCATCTTTCCCGAGCTAAAAAGAAACGAGATCGCCACCGCCCTCGGCGAACTGCTGATCACCTTTCCCGTCTACCGCACCTATGGCGACGGCGGCCCGCTTACGTGGCAGGATTCAGCAGTGCTTGCCGCCACCGCATCGCAAGCCATGGCGCGGCTCGACGATCGGCGTGCCCTCGACCATGTGCTGAAGCTTCTGGAAGGCAAGGTCGAAGGTGACGCGGCCCACGAATTCCGTATCCGCTTCCAGCAATTGAGTGGGCCAGTGATGGCGAAGGCGACCGAGGATACGCTATTTTATCGCTACAACAGGCTGCTTGCCGCAAACGAAGTGGGCGGCGAACCGGGCAAGGCGCCTGGCGGCCCGGAGGAATTCCACCGCCGCATGGCCGAGCGGGCGCGGCTGCAGCCGCATGGGCTTTCGGCAAGTGCCACCCACGACACCAAACGCGGCGAGGATGCGCGTGCAAGACTTTATGCGCTGAGCGAGGGCGCGGATGTTTTTGCACAGGCGGTCGGGCGGTGGCGCGAGATGAACCGGCCGTGGCGTAAGGATCTGCCGGAGGGTGCCGCGCCGGAACCAAATGTCGAATGGATGCTCTATCAGGCGCTGGCCGGCATCTGGCTGGAGGATTTCGACAGAGGACGGACGGAAGAACTCCGCAAACGCTTCACCGATTACGCGGTCAAGGCGGTGCGAGAGGCGAAACTGCGCAGCGACTGGACAGAGCAGGATGTCGCCTACGAGGAAGCGGTCACCACCTATGCCGCGGCGCTGGTCTCGCCTGAGAATGACCTCTTTCTCGAGGATTTCGAAAGGGTGCTGCAGCCTTTCATCGCGGCGGGTTACCTCAACAGCCTGTCGCAGACGCTGCTTAAGCTGACGGCCCCCGGCATTCCCGATATCTATCAGGGTGCGGAGGGCTTCGATTTCAGCCTCGTCGATCCCGACAACCGCCAACCGGTCGATCATGAACGGCTGACGGCATGGCTTGATGAAGCCGGGCCGATCGCCAAACTGCAGGCGGCGGCGTTGAAGCAGCGCATCGTCGGGATCGGCCTTCAGCTGCGCCAGCGGCAGGCGGAACTCTTTGCCAGAGGCGACTATCTGCCGCTGAAGGTGACGGGCGCCCGACGCGACCATGTGCTTGCTTTTGCCCGGGTGCATAAGGATGACTTCGCGATCATCGCAGCACCCCGGCTGATGTTCGGCTGGCTCGATCCGGGCGTGCTCTTTGCCGGCCCGGAATTCTGGGAGGATACGGCAATCGCCATCCCCTCCCCGCTTCACGGTCTGAAGGCGGATCTGCTGACCGGAAAGACGATCGAGCCCGGGGCCAGCATTTCGGTCGCCGCCCTCCTCGGGAGCCAGCCGGTTGGGCTGATCACCCCGATCTGAGGATCAGCCGTCGCAAAATCGACTCCATGAAAATAGTGCTTGACCTTCCAGTCGCTGGAAGGTGGATAAGCCTATCCAACGGCCCTCCGGGCCCAGGAGATAGTCATGGATATCAAGCACGAACACGATCACCATCACAGCCACGCCGACGGCGACGTTCATTGCCATTGCGGCCATGAACAGGAGAAGGCTGTCAGCGCCATGATCCGTGATCCTGTCTGCGGCATGACCGTCGATCCGCAGACCGGCAAGCCTTCGCTCGATCATGACGGCCGCACTTATCATTTCTGTTCCGAGGGCTGCCTGACGAACTTTGCGGCTGCGCCGCAGGATTACCTGACCGCGAAGGACCCCGTCTGCGGCATGGCCGTCGATCGCTCGACTGCAAAACATTTGTTGAAAGTCGAGGGCGACAAATTTTACTTCTGCTCGGCCGCTTGCCAAGCGAAGTTCGAAGCCGACCCCGCAGCCTATCGCGACGGCAGCCGCCCAGTGGCAAAGCCGGCACCAAAGGGTACGCTTTATACCTGCCCGATGCACCCTGAGGTCGTTAGCGATCGCCCCGGCGACTGCCCGAAATGCGGCATGGCGCTGGAGCCGATGGGCATTCCGCCTGAGGACGAAGGCCCGAACCCGGAACTCGTCGATTTCGTCAGGCGGCTCTGGATCAGCGCCATTCTCGCCATACCATTGCTGGCACTCAGCATGGGGCCGATGCTCGGCCTGCCGCTTCGGGAAGCGATCGGCGAGCCGCAGGCGACCTACATCGAACTGCTGCTGGCAACGCCGGTGGTGCTCTGGGCGGCCGTGCCGTTCTTCCGCCGCGCATGGGCGTCTGTCGTCAACCGCAGCCCGAATATGTGGACGCTGATCGGTCTCGGCGTCGGCACTGCCTATGTCTACAGCGTCGTCGCCACGCTTGTACCCGGCATCTTCCCGATGAGCTTCCATGGCCATGGCGCGGCCGTGCCCGTCTATTTCGAAGCGGCAGCTGTCATCGTCGCGCTCGTCTTCGTCGGCCAGGTGCTGGAATTGAAAGCGCGCGAACGCACCGGCTCGGCAATCCGTGCTTTGCTCGACCTTGCGCCGAAGACGGCACGGCGCATCGATGCCGAGGGCAGCGAGAGTGACGTGCCGGTGGACGATATCCAGACCGGTGACCGGCTGCGCGTGCGCCCTGGCGAGCGGGTGCCGGTGGATGGCTCCGTCCTCGAAGGCCAGTCGACCGTCGACGAATCGATGATATCAGGCGAGCCCTTGCCTCTGGAGAAGTCGAAGGGCGACCCGCTGACCGGCGGCACGATCAACAAGAACGGCACCTTCGTCATGACCGCAGAGAAGGTCGGCGCCGACACGATGCTTTCGCGTATCGTCGACATGGTCGCCAAGGCGCAACGCTCGCGGGCGCCGATCCAGGGCGCGGTCGACCGGGTGTCGGCCATCTTCGTGCCGGCGGTGGTCGCCGCCGCCATCCTCGCCTTCCTCGTCTGGGCCGCGATCGGTCCGGAGCCGCGCATGGCGAATGGTCTGCTTGCCGCGGTTGCCGTTCTCATCATCGCCTGCCCTTGTGCGCTCGGCCTTGCGACGCCGATGTCGATCATGATCGCGACGGGGCGCGGGGCGCAGGAAGGTGTGCTGATCAAGGACGCCGAAGCACTGGAGCGCTTTTCCAAAGTCGACACGCTGATCGTCGACAAGACCGGCACGCTCACGGAGGGAAAGCCGAAGCTTACCGACATCGTCACCTTCGGCGGGGTCGGGGAACATCGGCTGCTGTCGCTGGCGGCAAGCCTGGAGCGCGGCTCCGAACATCCGCTGGCCGAAGCGATCGTTTCCGGCGCCGAGGAGCGCGGTGTCCCCTTCGTCGAGGTCACCGGCTTCGAGGCAAAGACCGGCAAGGGCGTTCAGGGCCGTGCCGGCGGCACGACGGTAGCGCTCGGCAATGCGGCGATGCTCGCCGATCTCGGCATCGATCCAGCGGTCCTTGCCGAGAAGACCGAAGCCCTGCGCGGCGACGGCAAGACGGTGATGTTCGTGGTGTTCGACGGTGCACTTGCCGGTCTCGTCGCCGTTGCCGACCGCATCAAGCCGACAACGGCAGCCGCCATCAAGGCACTGCACGGCAGCGGTCTGACGATCATCATGGCGACAGGCGACAACGAGCGCACGGCGCACGCGGTGGCAAAAAGTCTCGGCATTGATGAGGTGCGCGCTGATGTGCTTCCGGAAGGCAAGAAGGCGCTGATCGACGAGTTACGGGCCAAGGGCGCCATCATTGCCATGGCCGGCGATGGCGTCAACGACGCGCCGGCGCTCGCCGCCGCCGACGTCGGCATCGCCATGGGTACCGGCGCCGACGTCGCGATGGAAAGCGCCGGCATCACATTGGTGAAGGGCGACCTGAACGGCATCGTCAGGGCACGGCGGCTGGCGGAGGCGACGATGCAAAATATCCGGCAGAATCTCGGCTTCGCCTTCGGCTATAATGCGCTCGGCGTGCCGGTCGCGGCCGGCGTGCTCTATCCGATCTTCGGGCTGCTGCTTTCGCCGATGATCGCGGCGGCGGCAATGAGCCTCTCGTCCGTCTCGGTGATATCAAATGCGCTGAGACTGCGCTTTGCAAAACTATAGGAGATGGCGATGAATATCGGCGAAGCATCGGAACGATCCGGCCTGCCTTCGAAGACCATCCGCTACTACGAGGATATCGGCCTCATCCGCCCCGAAAGGGGCGGAAACGGCTATCGCGACTATGCCGCAACCGACGTCCATAAGCTGCGCTTCCTGCAGCGTTCGCGCGGCCTCGGCTTTTCCGTCGAGGAGTGCCGGCAATTGCTGGCGCTTTATGAGGACAAGGACCGGGCGAGCATCGATGTCAAGGATATCGCTCAGACAAAGCTCACGGAGATCGACCGTAAGATCCGCGAACTGACGGAATTGCGCCGCACGCTCGAGCACCTCGTGCATGCCTGCCACGGCAACGACAGGCCGGACTGTCCGATCCTCGAAGAGCTTTCGGACGGCAGCTGACCACTTCAGGCGACCTGCATCAGGAAAGCTGGGGCATGTTCTGGTTGGCTGCCTGCGAGGGTTGAGCCCGCTCGTCGGGCTCCTCGTCTTCGCCGTCGTCCAGCGCGCCGTCATCCAGCCGATGCTTGATCGCCAGCGCATAGATCACGTCGAGAATATTGCGGTCTCTGAGATGAGGATCCATCAGGGCTAGAAGCGAGGCCCGGACGATCTTCTTGCTGGTGGCCTTCGGACAACGCGCCTTAACGAAATCGTAGAGCGCCTCATCCGTCAGCCCTTCCATGGCGCCGTCCACGAGTGCTTCGTAGACCCGCTTCTTTTCCTTCATTTCTCGATGTTCCCCTGCAAATCAGCGGCGTGATGATCTGTCATGTAATTGTCATAAACAATCGCGGATTTGAGACTCCCCTCCGCCGGGGAAGGATATTTGAAGTTTATCCAGCGACGTCTTCCGCCCGCATGACTTTTTTAATTCCGCCGGGAATAAAACCCGCCGCACTCGCGTATACTCAAGCATGGAACGCAAAGAACGCCCCTTCGACGTCATCGGACAGCTTGCAGCGCTGAGGCGCTACGCTCGCTCGCTGGTGCGCAATTCGGACGAGGCGGAGGATCTGGTGCACGATGCGCTGGTGCGCGCCTTAGAGAAGCGAAAGAGCTTCCGCAACGGCGGCAACCTGCGCACCTGGCTGCTCTCGATCTTGCACAATGCCCATATCGATCGTCTTCGCCGGAACCGGTCGCTGACGCGCCGCCACGATGAAGCAGCTGTCGAAGCCGAGCAATCGCTGCCGGCCGGCCAGGAACATGCCGTGCGCCTGCAGCAGGTGCGCGACGCCTTCTTCGCCCTGCCGGAGGAACAGCGCGAGGCGCTGCATCTCGTCGCGATCGAAGACCTTTCCTACCAGGAAGCCGCCCAGGCGCTCGGCATTCCGGTGGGGACGCTGATGTCGCGCATCTCCCGAGCGCGCGCGCGACTGCGCGAATTCGAGGAGAAGACGCCGCGGGTTTCGCATCTGAGAATCATCGGAGGGAACGGCAATGAAAGCAGTTGATCCGATCATCGATGCCGACCTTGACGCCTATGTGGATGGCGAGCTCGATGTCGCCCGTCGCATCCAGGTGGAATCCTATCTTTCCGAGAATCCGGCGATTGCCGCCAAGGTCATGGCCGACCTCAGCGTGAGGGGCGAACTGCGTCTGGCACTGGCCGGCGAAAGTGCCTTTGGCCGCCCCGAGACCCGCGATGCCGCCCGCCGGCTGGAACGTGGCCTTTCCCATGGCCGCATCTTCCATTCCATGCAGCGCGTTGCCGCCGTCGGCATTCTGATCGCCGCCGGCTGGGTGGCGCACAATTCCTTCGGCGCCTTCTCGGCGACTGAGGTGGCGGCATCGGTTCCAGCGCCCGCCTATGTCGAGGATGCCGTCCGCGCCTATCAGACGGCGGCTCTGCGCCAATCGATGCCTCCGCAGACGCCTGCCACCTATAGCGCCGACGATATTCGCGCCGCCACCGCGATCGTGATGCCCGAACTGCCCAGGGATTGGAAGGTCGCCGACGTGCAGATCTTCCCGTCCGAGTTCGGCCCCAGCGTCGAGATGGCGATCGAACAAGCAGATGGAAAGCAACTGTCGCTTTTTGCCGTCCGTCCGGGCGCCTTCGAGGTCAAGCCGGTCAGTCATCTCACGCTGGAAAAAGCAGAAGCCGCCTATTGGCAGATCGGCGAGGTCGCTTATGCGCTGATCGCCGACGATCGCGGTCTCAATCTCGACCAGGGGGCCGAACGGCTCGCCCGCTCGCTCTATTAATGCAAACCGAGGAGATCAGCATGAACCCGATCAATCCCCGCTATGGCGCCGTCGCCGGCTCCCAGGCCCTCTTCGACGAAGGCCTGCGCCAGCATATGCTGCGCGTCTACAACTATATGGCTCTCGGCCTCGTCATAACGGGCCTCGTCGCCTTTGTCGTCGGCTCGACGCCGGCACTCTACGTCCCGATCTTCGGCTCGCCGCTGAAGTGGGTGGTGATGCTTGCCCCGCTCGCCTTCGTCTTCTTCTTCTCGTTCAAGATCCAGACGATGTCGGCCAGCACCGCTCAAATCACCTTCTGGGCCTTCTGCGCCGTGATGGGCCTGTCGCTCGCTTCCGTCTTCCTGGTCTTCACCGGGATGAGCATCGCGCGGACCTTCTTCATCACCGCGACAATGTTCGGCGCCACCAGCCTCTACGGCTATGCGACGAAGCGTGATCTCTCGCGCATGGGCTCGTTCCTGATGATGGGCCTCTTCGGCGTCATCATCGCCTCGGTCGTCAATATCTTCCTGGGTTCGAGCGCGCTGCAGTTTGCGATCTCGGTGATCGGCATCGTCGTCTTCGTCGGTCTGACCGCTTACGACACGCAGAACATCAAGGAACAGTATTCGGAAAACTTTGATCAGGAATCGAACCAGAAGCTTGCCGTATTCGGTGCGCTCTCGCTCTACCTGAACTTCGTCAACATCTTCCAGCTTCTGCTCAACTTCACGGGCGAGCGGGAATAGGACCGCGCTTCTGGGGGCAAAGGAAGCGCAGAGCGCCCGGTCTGCAATCTGTGACAGGATGGCAGATCGGGTGTTCACCTAAACAAGACGGCCGGGTCAACGCCCGGCCGTCTCGTTTAAAGCGCATCATCGGAATCATGCGACGCGTTCTAAGTCTTTGTTTTATGCATGTCGTCGTCCCAAAACCGCTGCACACTTTTGGGCGACATGCATTAGATGATACCCCAGGCGCGATAGCGGCCTCGGCCGGTGATTTCACGAATGCCAATTTCATTGACGAGGTTCAGCGCTCCGCGCGGCGTGATGCGCAGATGACGGGCGATCATCGCCGCCGAGACCATTGGCCGCGACAGGATGAAATCGGCAAGCTCCGGCAGGCTGCTGTTTGAACGGCGGCCGCGGAAGCGCAGTTCCATCTGCGTGCGTGCCAAGGACAAGCGATCGATTTCCTTGAGGCCGGCCACAGCACCCAGATGCACCGCCTCCAGAAAGGCTTGCAGCCGCGTGGCGCGATCGCGCGCCCGACGGCGCTCATGGCGCACCAGCTTCAGCCCGCCGTAAAAAGAAAAGAGATGCGAGGCGACCTTGCCGCGGGCGCGTAGATGGCTTGCGACCAGAAGTCCGCCGAGCCAGTGCTGACGCCGCAATGGCTCGATCCTTTCCCAGGCTTCGAAGAGGATGACGGCGCCGAGAACCGGCGGCAAGCTATCGGCCAATGGCTGGACGCTCCGCCATTCCGCAAGCCGCTGCTCCTCGTCCCACTCGTCGTCGCCGAGCAAGCCGAGGGGATCTTCGTTGCGCCTTGCCGGGACAACGGCGGCCGTCTCGCTTGCCGGCGTCTTCCCTGTGTGGATATCGAGCAGCTTCTGCGAGCGGGCAAGAAGCGCATCGATCTCGGCCATCTCGGCAGCGAGCGGCCCGTCTTCACCCTCGCCCTCCTCGTCGGTCTCGACCGGAACTGCGGGGCTCTTCGCGTCCGGCACTTTCCCCTCCCCTTCCCCGCCGGTCGCAGTCAGCGTCGCAAGACCCGCGACTCCGAGTGCCCAGGAGGGTTCGCCGGTCCAGATGCGCCGACGTGCCCGCAGCACGGAATGGGCGATCGTCAGTTCGTGGGTGGGAGCGCGGCTATCCATATGCGCATCATGCAAAACGAGGTCCTCGACATGCACGAGTTCGCCGGCCACCCAGAGCGCGCCGGCGGCGTCGAAGAAATGGCTGCGTTCGGCAAATCCCTCACCGACCGGCGAGCGCAACACGCGTTCGTCCAGCCGCGCCACCGCATCCTCCGCCGCGGCAATGGCTGGAAGCAAGGTTTGAAGCATTGCACTGTCAATATCGTAGCGCATTGTTAAGCTTTACAGTTTTTCACAAATGGAAGCAAAACGAATGTTTCCTTCCGCCATGTATGACATGGTTAACAGTGCTTTTCAACAAAACTGCGGGAAAGGAAGCCGTCAAGACGTCTGATCGATCGGCCGCAGATGCTTCTAACCGTCGCAGCTGGCGCGAAGCTTTTTCATAGCCGTTCATCCGGTTTTCCTCGTCGTCGGACCATTTGCCCGCATCAGCGCCATCAGCATCGGTCCGAGCGAGAATTCGCCACGCTCCGCCCGCCGCGTCAGGTCACGCAGGTAGCCGCCAGCAGAGTTGATATGTCCGCCCCTTTCCAGAATGCAGGCGATCACCGTGGCGGCGTTTTCCGGCCCCATGACATCGCAGGCCAGCTGATAGGCGCTCGGGCTGACGCCAAGCGTGGAACGGACGATGACGGCCGCGGCCATCAGATCTCGCCAGCTGCCAATGCCGCCGCCCGGGCCATAAGCGACGATCTCCGGGCAGGACTGCAGAACCATGGCAAGGGGGAAGGATTTCGGCGGCTCCCGCCACCGCTGCGGTTCTTCCTCCGGCTTTGCGCCCTGCTTCGTTTCGAAGCTTGGTTCAAGTTCAGATGTTAGGTGTGGGTTTGAATTATGTATGTGCCGACCGTTTTGGTTATCATTGGCGTCTGTTTTTTCTGTTTTCGACTTCGATTCCAGCGTCTTGACGATCAATTCCCGGAAAGCTTCGAGATCAGCCAGCAGGCTTTCCATCTCGGCGGTCGACGGGCGGCGCGGCAGGCTTGCGGAAAGCAGATTGAAATGCTTCTGCATGTCGATCCATTCGCCGGCAATTTCCTCCTCCAGCGCGATCTCGATGAGCTTGGTGATGTCACGCCGGCAAAGTGTCAGGCGCTCTCTCAGGCGCTTCCATTCGAGTTTGGCGGCCATTACCTGAGCCGCCTGCGCCTCGATCTCGCGAGCGCGTACCAGGAGCGGCGCCAGGCTGAAGCCAAATGCCTCACCAAGCCCGCCCTCGCCATTGCGGCGGGCAAAACGTTTCCCGTTCGGGCTATCCCGCCGGATGATCAGGCCGGCTTCCACCAGCATCGCTAGGTTTCGCCGCAGCGTCGTGCCGGCCATGCCATGCGTGCGCAGCGACAGCTGCTCATTCGATGGGAAGACGACGAAACCGTTGGCCTCGGCAATCTCGTTCTTCGGGTAGAAGGTCAACAGCGCGTTGAGAACAGCCAGGGCACGGTCCGATACGCCGACCATGTCCTTTGCTTCGCACAGCGCACGAAAGATCTTCCACTTGTCGACCGATGCGTCCGGATCGACCTTGCTGGCGCTTTCCTGGCTTGCCAGCATGCCAAGCGTCATCGATCGCCGCCCAAAGGGCGTCGATACATATTGAGGCTCCATGTCCCTCACCTTTTTTCAAGGCAAAAGAAACCTACCACCCAAAAGGATGCCGAAGACGCTTGACAGTGATTCGAGGAAGTGCGATTCTCAGATTGTCCAGATATGAGAAAGGCTTCCGCGGCGGCAACGTTCGGAGGCTTTTTTCTTTTGCGGCCTACTCTCCTGCTTGCAACTTGCCGGCCCGATAGGCTTCATAAAGCTCATCGAGACGGCGTGAAATGTAAGCGCCGAAATCCGGCGCATCGCCGGTCTTCAACGCGATCGTGAAGGAATTGCCGGCGCTCTTGATTCGGCCGGCAATCTTGCCGCCGCTCTTCGGCTTCCAGTCAAATTCCGTGGTTTCGGGCTTCGCCTCTTTCTTGGCGAGCTCGGCAACCAAAAGCTCGAAACGGCGGTCGCTCTCTTCCGCCATGAAACCTCCCGAGGCAATGAGCTTGGCAAGCCGGGCGGCCGTCATCCCATTCCAATCCTGGGCTAGCGCCATCCACCGGCGTCGCCCGATGCCGGGTGCGGCTCCGACCGACCTGACGATCTCGGCGGGAATAGCTTTTGCAACGGATATCAGCTTCGATAGCTCCGTCTTGTCCGTCGACAGCGCTTTCATGATCACCGGGCGCTCAAAACCCTTGAGCTCGAGATTGAGGGCAAAGACCGCGCGCTCGATATAGGAAAGGTTCCGACGCGCCGAATTCTCAATGCCTTGCGCGATGACGACATCGGTATCGTCGAGTTTACGGACGATCGCCTGCACCTTGAGCCCGAGCAGCTTGACGGCCTGCAGACGGCGATGGCCGTAGGCGATCTGGTAGCGATCCTCATTATTGGGATGGCGGCGAACGAGGATCGGCACTTCCTGGCCGTTCTCGGCAATCGACTGTACCAACTCGTCCTCAATATCGAGGGGCTGGTCGACAAGGCGGTCGCGGACGAAGGATGAATCGATCAGATCAGGATCGAGCTCGACGATGCGTTCACCGGAGAGCAAAGCCTCCTGCATCGCCCTGCTCTCTTCCTCCATGCGGCCAAGGGTCAGCGCCATCGTCCGAACCGGCCCGGCCGATCCGCGCGAAGATGGTTCCTCGTAGTTGGCCGCGGCCAACTCCTGCGCCGTATCGTCGAAAAGACCTTTCAGGCGATCGCGTCTGCTCATGCTCGACCCCAGGCTTTGTGAATACCGGCGAGAACCTCGCTGTTGGCGGCATTGACCGATTCCAGCGCCCGGTCATAGGTCGAGCGGCGCACCTGCCCCTTCTCGATCTCGTAGAGCGTCTGCTTGGTCAAGCCGACATCGGCGATCGCCGTCGATTTGAGAATGGTCGCCGTCAACACGTCATCACTAAAAAGACTGCGCAGCAGCGCAACGATCTGCGACTGCGGCGCATCGAAAGGTTCGTGACGAGTGACAACATATTTGATGAAGTCATGCTGCAGATCGCCGCCGGCCTTGCGCACGACGGAAAGCAGATCCGAAGTCATCAGAAGGAACTGCGACATGGAAGCGACGTCGACCATCTGCGGATGGATGGTGATGAGCAGCGATGTTGCGGCACAGACGGCGCCAAGCGTGAGGTAACCGAGCTGCGGCGGGCAGTCGATCACCACGATGTCGTAGTCGGCCTCGACCTCGGCAATGGCAACGCCAACGCGACGGAAGAACAGCTCGCCGGGCCGCTGCCGGTCGTTCAGTGCCCGTGGCGTCTCATGCTCGAACTCCATCAGTTCGAGATTGCCCGGCACCAGATCCAGCCCGTCGAAATAGGTCTTGCGGACGATCTCCTTCAGCGGCTTGCGGCCCTCATCGTAGCGAATTGCGCCATAGAGCGTATCGCCTTCGGAAAGATCGAATTCGGGCTGGACGCCCAGCATGGAAGAGAGCGAAGCCTGCGGATCGAGATCGATGGCAAGCACCCGGTAACCCGCCAGCGCCAGATACTGCGCCAGATAGAGCGTCGTCGTTGTTTTGGCCGAGCCGCCCTTGAAATTGGTGACGGCAACCGTCTGCAGCTTTTCGCCAGGGCGGCGCCAAGGCTGATAGGAAAGCGCATCCTTCGGCTTGAGCTTGGCCATATACTGGCGCAATTCATTGATCTGGCCGAGCGTGTAGGAACGCCGGCCATTCTGGGCAAGATCCGGCTGCGGTCCCTTGCCATCCAGCGAAAGCTGGCGAAGATAGCCGTCCGAGACGCCGATCATCTGGGCTGCCTCGCCGGAGGAGAATGTTCGTAGCGTTTTTTGCGAGAGCGGCGGAAACAGCTTGTCGCGGAGGAGCTTCAGTTGCCGCGAAAGCTGGTTCGCATGCCGCTCGATCCGTACATCTGTCGTCGATACGCTAATGTTGTCCAAAACACCCAATCCTTTTCGATGCGCTTTTCTTTCAACATAGCGTCAAAAAGCGTATCGAAAGTGACACGATTCGGGATTTGCAGCAACAATAGGGCTCAGGTGCCGCCCACAGGCCCGGTTGGCCGCGGCCAACTCCCGTTCTGCCCTTGCGACGACGAGGCTTTTTCGGCAAGACCGCCAGGACTCAACGGGGAGTATCCGCTTGAAGCATATCCATATCATCGGCATCGGCACGGGCAACCCGGAGCACCTCACCATACAGGCGATCAACGCGATGAACGCCGCCGACGTGGTTTTCCTGCCGGTCAAGGGCGCCGGCAAGGAAGAGCTCGCCGAGATCCGGCGGGATATCTGCGAACGCTATATCACGCGGCCGGCTGGCAGGATTTCAGAATTCGCGGTGCCGCAAAGGCAGACGACAGACAAGACCTATGTGCAGAGCGTCGATACCTGGCACGGCGAGATCGCCCGCATCTATGGAGAGCTGATCTCCGGTCTCCCGGATGATGGCAGCGGCGCCTTTCTCGTCTGGGGTGATCCCAGTCTCTACGACAGCACGATCCGCATCATCGAACGCGTGCGCCAGGAGGGCCGCCTGGATTTCGATTACAGCGTCATTCCCGGCATCACCAGCATCCAGGCGCTGGCGGCCAGCCACAAAATCCCGGTCAACCTCGTCGGCAAACCGATCGAGATCACCACAGGGCGCAGGCTGGCGCAGGACGGGCTTCTGACTGACAGCACCGTCGTCATGCTTGACGGCGAACAGGCTTTTGCCAAGATCGACGATCCCGATGCCGAGATCTTCTGGGGCGCCTATCTCGGCACCAAGGACGAGATCGTCAGAGCAGGGCGACTTGGCGACATCGCCACCGACATTCTGACGCTCAGGGCCGAGGCCAGGCAACGGCACGGATGGATCATGGACATCTATCTCCTGCGCAAGGGACGGGATTTCGAGGAATAGCGGTTCGAGCCTTTCCATCAGCTTTGCCGGGTCGGCCGCGATCATGTAAGAAATGATCAGAGGATCGAGAATGAGCATCAAGGCCGCAAAGGCGAGCGACAGGACAGGCGAGGCGGATCGGCACGGTCGCCCGACGATGGAGATGCGTAGGCGCGGCGCCTGCCCCGCCCTTGCCGCGCCCATGTCGACCGGCGACGGCTTGCTGGTCCGGCTGCGGCCGGCCGGTGGCGCGTTGACGCTATCACAATTCGCAAACCTTGCTCGCGCAGCCGCGGCCCATGGAAACGGCATTCTGGAAATCACCGGGCGCGGCAATCTGCAGATCCGCGGGCTGCGCGCCGAGACCGTCGGACAGCTCGCCGCCGATATCGATGCCGCCGGGATCATCGTTCCGGACGGACCAGCGATCGAGACATCGCCGCTGCACGGCATCGACCCGGAAGAAATAAGCGATGCGGCCGCAATGGAAATGGCCTTGCGCAGCACGCTCCACGATCTGCTCACCTCGCCGCGGCTCGCGCCGAAGCTTTCGCTCGTCGTCGACGGTGGTGGAACCTTCGGCTTGTCAGCAGTCTCCGCCGATATTCGTGTCGTTGCTCAATCCCACACAGATTGGCTTGTCGCGATCAATGGCGACGGTGAAACTGCCATGCCAGTCGCGATCGGTCCTGCAGAGGCTGCAATATCGGCCGTCGGCGAAATCCTGAGCCTGTTGGCGACCCTTGGGCAGGGCAGGCGTGCACGGGATATCGATCCGGCGCTTCTGCGGGCGCGTTTTCCGGCGATGGATGGCATACAGTTCAATCCGTCCTGCGCAGCAGGGATAAAGCTTGCCGGCACGCACAGGCTTGAGGACGGCAAAATCATACTCGGCGTCAGGCCGGAATTCGGGCAGATGAGAGCGTCCGATCTGATCGCTTTGCTTGACCTGGCAAAAGCCCGTGGCGCAATCGCCATCCGGCTTGCGCCCGGTCGTGGCTTCTTCCTCATCGGGCTTTCCGCCGATACCGTGCCGGCTATGCAGGTGGCCGCCGTCGGACATGGCTTCAGCACCGAGCCTGGCGAGAATACCGAGCATATCGCCGCCTGCGCCGGCGCCGGCGCCTGCGGTTCGGCTTTCTACGAGACGCGGACCCTGGCCCGCCGCCTCATTGCCGCGGCACCTGCCCTCTTCGACGGTTCGCTGACGCTGCATCTGTCCGGCTGCGCCAAGGGCTGCGCTCATGCCCGGCCGGCGCTGACCCTGACGGGCTCGGCGGAGGGTTATGGCCTCATTCTCAATGGGCTTGCTGCGGATCAGCCAGACGAACGGATCGCTGGCGGTCGGATCGATTTCGCTATAGAGAGGCTCGCCCGGTCCATCGAAGACAACAAAGACGCTGGCGAATCGACCGCCGCCTGCCTTACACGGCTTGGCGCAACCGGCGTTTCAAAGGCGCTGCGACAGGAATAGGAATGCCAGACTACGATTATATCCGCAGCGGCGATGCGATCTACGAGCGTTCCTTTGCCATTATCCGTGCCGAGGCCGATCTTTCGCGTTTCACCGACGATCAAGCCGAAATCGCCGTGCGCATGATCCATGCCTGCGGGCTGGTCGAGGCGGCCGAGCATTTCCGGTTCTCCGCCGATTTCGTCAGCGCGGCGCGCAACGCGCTGAAGGGTGGGGCGCCGATCTTCTGCGACGCGGAAATGGTATCCCAGGGTGTGACCCGGGCGCGGCTGCCGGCGCTGAACGAGGTGATCTGCACGCTGCGCGATCCCGCGACACCGGAGCTTGCGCGCGAGACCGGCAATACGCGCTCGGCTGCCGCCATGCATCTCTGGCTCGACCGGCTCGGCGGCAGCGTTGTCGCGATCGGCAATGCACCGACAGCGCTCTTCCATCTGCTCGAACTCCTGCGCGACGGCGCCCCGAAACCCGCAGCGATCCTCGGCATGCCCGTGGGCTTCGTCGGCGCAGCGGAATCGAAGGATGCATTGGCGGAAAATTCCTACGGCGTACCCTTTGCCATCGTCCGCGCCCGGCTCGGCGGCAGCGCGATGACCGCAGCCGCCATCAATGCATTGGCGAGGCCAGGCCTATGACGACAAGCGGCCGTCTCATCGGCGTCGGCACAGGTCCCGGCGATCCGGAGCTCCTGACCATCAAGGCCGTCCGCGCCATCGAAAGCGCTGATGTGATCGCCTATTTCGCCAAGCAGGGCAGGGGCGGCAACGGCAAGGCGATCGTCGAGCCGCTGCTGAAATCCGGGGTGACGCTGCTGCCGCTCTATTATCCGGTGACGACCGAAATCGACAAGAACGACGAACGCTACCAGAGGCTGATCACCCAATTCTACGATCTGTCTGCCAAAGCTGTTGCCGGGCATCTCGATGCCGGACTGACTGTCGCCGTTCTCAGCGAAGGCGATCCGCTCTTCTACGGCTCCTATATGCACCTGCATGTCAGGCTTTCCACGCGCTACACGACGGAAGTGATCCCGGGCATCAGCGCCATGTCGGGCTGCTGGTCGCTGGCCGGCATGCCGATCGTTCAAGGCGACGACGTGCTTACCGTACTGCCCGGTACGATGGCCGAGACCGAGCTGACGCGCCGCCTTGCCGATACGCAAGCCGCCGTCATCATGAAGGTCGGCCGTAATCTGCCGAAGATCCGCCGGGCACTGGCAGCGGCCGGCCGGCTTGCCGAAGCCGTCTATGTCGAGCGCGGCACCATGGCGAATGCGGCGATGGAAAAGCTTGCCGACAGGACCGACGGCGATGCACCGTATTTTTCGCTCGTGCTGGTGCCGGGCTGGGAGGGCAGCCGATGAGCGGCAGGCTTTTCGTGATCGGCACCGGTCCCGGCAACCCCGAGCAGATGACGCCGGAAGCTTTGGCTGCTGTCGATGCGGCGACGGATTTCTTCGGCTACGGACCTTATCTCGACAGACTGCAGCTCCGCCACGATCAGCTGCGGCATGCCTCGGACAATCGCGAGGAGCTCGGCAGGGCAGGGGCCGCACTCGCCATGGCAGCGGATGGCGCCAAGGTCTGCGTTGTCTCCGGCGGCGACCCCGGCGTCTTCGCCATGGCGGCCGCGGTCTGCGAGGCGATCGAGAACGGGCCGGCCGCATGGCGCGCGGTCGATCTCATCATCCTGCCCGGCATCACGGCGATGCTGGCAGTGGCGGCAAGAGCCGGCGCTCCGCTTGGCCACGACTTCTGCGCCATATCGCTATCTGACAATCTAAAGCCTTGGAATATAATAGAAAACCGTCTTGTATTGGCGGCAAAGGCAGGTTTTGTCATCGCCCTCTATAATCCGATCAGCCGGGCACGGCCCTGGCAGCTCGGCGAAGCCTTCAAGCTGTTGCGCGACCATCTGCCTGCAGCAACACCGGTTATTTTCGGACGGGCAGCCGGGCGGCCGGACGAACGTATCGCCGTCCAGCAGCTGTCGCAGGCAGATGCGTCGATTGCCGATATGGCGACCTGCATCATCATCGGCTCGGCCGAGACACGCATCGTCGCGCGGCCAGGCCGGCTGGACCTCGTCTATACGCCGCGCTTCATGGCGGGGGGGAACAGGTGATCGATCACCGCCAGCGCCGCCTCGATAGTGTCGACCGCCTTGACCATCGGGGCCGGCGCGCGCGCGACCATCATCACCTCGATGCCGAGCAGGCGGGCTGCCTCGATCTTCGCATAGGTGGCGGCACCACCGCTGTTCTTGGCAACGATGACGTCGATGTGGTGCTGCCTCAGCAGATCGCATTCGCCTTCCAGCGTGAACGGACCACGATCGAGGATGTACTCGACATTATCAAGCGCAAGCGGCGGTTTGACGGGATCGACGCTGCGGACGAGGTAGTGATGCTGCGGGGCGGCTTCCGCATGATGTGCGCCCTGGCGACCCGTCGCCAGGAAGACTTGGCGGGGGGAGGGGCCAAGCGCTTCGATGGCAGCCGGAATGTTCTGCACTACCTGCCAGCGATCGCCCGGCCCGCGGTGCCATTCGGGACGACGCAAAGCGATGGCAGCAATGCCGGTGGTCTCGGCCGCAAAAGCGGCATTGGCCGAAATGTGCTCGGCGAAGGGGTGCGTGGCGTCGATCAACAGGTCATATCCGCCGGCCTTCAGGAAATCGGCAAGTGCGGCAGCGCCGCCGAAACCGCCGATACGAACCGGAACAGGCTGCGTGGCCGGTTTTTCGGTGCGCCCGGCAAGCGACAACAAAACATCGCAATCATCACGCGCCGCGAGCGCCTCGGCCAGCAGCCGCGCCTCGCTGGTGCCGCCAAGGATCAGGATGCGGGGTCTTCCCATGTCTGATGTCACTCCTGCGTCCGGCCAGCGCTGGCTGACTATTATCGGCATCGGCGAAGATGGTCCAGAAGGGCTGGGCGAGGAGGCGAGGAGGCTGATCGCGACCGCACCTGCCGTCTTCGGCGGCGCGCGCCACCACGCGCTTGCTGCATCGCTGATCACAGGCGAAAGGCTTTCCTGGCAGAGCCCGTTCGAGCGCTCGGTCGAGGCTATCGTTAAAAGGCGCGGCACGCCGGTTGTCGTGCTCGCCTCAGGTGATCCCTTCCTCTACGGCGTCGGCGCAACGCTCTCCCGCCATGTGGCGGCGGAAGAGATGTGCACCATCCCCGCGCCCTCGGCCTTCAGCCTTGCCGCGTCCCGCCTTGGCTGGCCGCTGCAGGACGTCGCGACGATCTCGCTGCATGGAAGGCCACTCGACCTGATCCGGCCGCATCTGCACCCCGGACGGCGCATCATCGCGCTGACCTCGGACGAGAAGGGGCCTGGCGATCTGGCTGCTATGCTGACGGCTGCTGGCTTCGGTCAGTCGCGGCTTACCGTGCTCGAGGCGCTTGGCGGTGTTCGGGAACGACAAAGAAGTGCGGCGGCGACGGATTTCGACCTCCTGGACATCGATCCCCTGAATGTCTGCGCACTCGATATCGCGGCAGGGGAGGGGGCGCGCATTCTGCCTTTCACCACCGGGCTCGAGGACGAACTGTTCGAGCACGATGGGCAGATCACCAAACGTGAAATCCGGGCGATGACGCTTTCGGCGCTCGCGCCGCGTCACGGCGAACTGCTCTGGGATATCGGCGCAGGCTCGGGATCGATCGGCATTGAATGGATGCTGGCCGATCCCAACCTGAAGGCAATCGCCGTCGAGCAATCGCCGGAACGGGCCGCACGGATCGCCCGCAATGCATCCGCCTTCGGCGTGCCGCATCTTGCTGTTGTCGAAGGTGCGGCACCCCTCGCGCTGAAGGGCCTGCCGGAACCAGATGCGGTCTTCCTCGGCGGTGGCGGCAGCGAACCGGGTGTTGTCGATACTGCGATTGCCGCGCTGAAGCGGGGAGGGCGGCTCGTTGCCAATGCCGTGACGCTGGAGATGGAAGCGGTACTGCTCGCCGAACACGGCAAACGCGGCGGTTTCCTCACGCGGATCGAAATATCGCGCGCCCAGCCCGTCGGCAGCATGAGCGGCTGGCGGCCGGCCATGCCGGTGACGCAGTGGCGCTGGACGAAAGGATGACGAGATGACGGTGCATTTCATCGGCGCGGGGCCAGGTGCTGCGGATCTGATCACGGTGCGTGGCCGCGATCTCATCGCCCGGTGCCCGGTCTGCCTTTATGCCGGCTCGATCGTCTCGCCCGAACTGCTGCAATATTGTCCGCCGGGCGCACGCATCGTCGATACGGCGCCGATGTCGCTCGACGAGATCGAGGCGGAATATCTTCGCGCCGCTGCGGCCGGCCAGGATGTCGCCCGGCTGCATTCCGGCGATCTCTCCGTCTGGAGTGCGGTCGCCGAACAGGTGCGCCGGCTGCAAAAACATGGCATCGACTATACGATGACGCCAGGCGTTCCGGCCTTTGCCGCCGCAGCCTCGACGCTCGGGCGCGAACTGACGATCCCGGCCGTGGCGCAAAGCCTGGTGCTGACCCGCGTTTCCGGCCGCGCGTCACCGATGCCGAACGACGAGACACTGGCGAAGTTCGGCGCGACGGGCGCCACACTGGCGATCCATCTGGCCATCCACGCACTGAAGCAAGTGGTTGAAGAGTTGAGGCCGCTTTACGGCGTCGACTGCCCTGTCGCAATCGTCGTCAAGGCCTCCTGGCCGGACGAGCGCATCCTGCGCGGCACGCTCGGCGATATCGAGGCAAAGGTTGCGGCCGAACCGATCGAACGCACGGCGATCATCTTCGTCGGCCCTTCGCTCGCGGCCGAGGATTTTCGCGAGAGCTCACTCTATGATCCGGCCTATCAGCGCCGGTTCAGAGGCAGGGAGTAGCTTCGGGCGAGAGGCCGCGCCAGCGCGGCCTCTCGTGACAACCGTCCTGCGCGCCGTCCCGACACCAATGGCGGTATCAGCCGACGCTTTGCCAGATCTCAAACCCGCGCGCTGAGATAATCCATGCTGGCGCGAAGCGCGGCGGCCGGGTCCTTCAGCGCATGCACCGCCGCCGCGAAGGGCTCGAAGGAGAACGGGCCGTTATAGCCCGCCTGCAGCAGCGCCCTGACCTGCCCGGCATTGTCGAGCAGATCGTCGGCATCGACCAGGACGCGGTGAGAATCGCGCATATCGGCAACAGCAACGGAAGAATCGCTGACCCCGGAGATGTGAACGAGGCCGGCCAGCTCAGGGAAGGTCGCCGCTTCGCCGGCAAGATGATGGTGGAAGGTGTCGTGGACGAGCCTGAAGATCGACTGCGCACCGAGCTCCTTGATGGCCTCGGCCGCCTCGGTCTTCGAGCGCAGCGAGCAGATCTCGAAACCGAGCGGCTCGACGAGACCGATAATGCCGGCTTTCTCCAGCATCGGCTTCAATGCAGCCAGAGACTGACGCAGATTGACCTGCCGTTCGCCATCGGCGCAGCCGGTGCCGTCGTTCTTCGGAACGAGGATGAGCGCCTTGGCGCCGGACGCGCCGGCATAATCGATCAGTTCCTGCGCTTCGGCGGCCCGGGTCACGTTCCACTCGTTGAAGCGCTGCAGGGCGTTGATCGAGATGATCGTCAGCCCATGGCGGGCGGCAGCCTCCTTGATCGCCTCAGGTTTGGTGCCGTCGAGAATGGCATTGCCGGAAAGGTCGTTGCGGATCTCGACGGCATCGATGCCGAGCGATTTGGCCAGCGCGAAAAAATCGTCGATGGCAAGCGACGGCGCGGCCATATGGTTGAGCGCAAAACGGATCGAAGTCATGATCGGTATCTCCTCCTGATCTCCGCATCAGGGCGGAGCGGTCCTCGCGAATGGGTCAGCGAATCTCTATCGGAATTCGCGTCGTAATCCATCCGTCATCGCCGGCGCCGGCTTTCATTGCTGAGAGAATTTCGAACGGAATGATGGAATTCCATCACACCTCAGATGTTCTCGGAAATATGAATATCGAAAGGCAGGAAGAGCTGTCCGGGAACAGCCGCTTCGCCGTTTTCGATGGCCCCCGTCATCAGCACCATCAACTCCTTGCAGAGTGCGGGCAGGGGGGTTCCGATCGCCATGGCGACGATATCATCGGCAAGGCCGGCCTTGCTGTCGGGCGTCAGCTCGTTGACCACCAGGACGATCTTGCCGCCGACGCCGTCTTCGCGGAATGCCGAAATCGCCCCCTCCATGCCGCCGCCGCAGACATAGAGGCCAACGAGATCGGGATGTTTCTGCAGCAGCGTCAACTTCGCCTCATGGGTGATCTCGGCAGTCTCGAGATTGATCAGCGTGTCGACGACATCGAACTCAGGCGCATTCTCGCGAAAATAGGAGCGAAAACCGATTTCTCTGAGCTCATGACCGTGAAAGCGGTGGCTGCCGACGAAACAGGCGACCTTGCCGGGCTTGTGTGCCGTGCGCGCAATGGTCCAGGCGGCAGTGCGTCCGACCTTGCGGTTGTTGACGCCGACATAGGCGTCGCGCACGCCGGTGGCGAGGTCGGAGAGCAGCGAGAACACCGGAATGCCGCGCTCCTTCAGCTCTTCGACCGCCGTCGTCACCGCCGGATAATCCGGGCCAACCAGAGCAACGGCCTGGTTGCGGGCGCCGAGCGTCTTGATCTTTTCGACGATGGCAGCCGGTGTCGCGGCTGACGGAAAGTCGATCTGCGTCTGAATGCGCGCGCTCGTCAGCGCCCGCGCTGCAGTTTCGATCTCACGCACGAAGCTCTGATAGAAGGGCTGCATCGGCTTCTGCAGCAGGAAGGCGAGCCTGTATTGCGGCAGATCTTCGAAGACGCGCTGCTTGATCAGCCCGACAGCGTGATAGCCGATCGATTGCGCCGCATCATAGACCCGTCGCGCTGTTTCCTCGCGCACCCGGTGGCGAGCGTTGAGAACGCGGTCGACGGTGGCGACGCTGACGCCGGAGGCGCGGGCAAGATCGGATATGGTGGGGCGGCGCATCGGCGTTCCTGATGGATTCAATCATGAATGCAAGCCATTCATGATGGCTTTTGATAGATTATATCAAGCCTGCATTGAGCGCTTTCCAAAGTCAACCTATTCTCCCAGGCAAGGGCATAACGGGAGGCGGATAATGGCGACCCAGACAAAGAAACGTGACTACGACCTTCTCGGCGAAAGCGGCCGCACTGCCGTCGAGACGGGGCTGGCGGCAGCCGAATGGTACCACACCGACATTCCGCGCAAGGAGATGAAAGCGCTGATGCAGCGCTCCGATGCGCCGGCAATCCGCGACACGGCCCTCTGGCTCGGCAGCATGGTGGTCCTTGCCGGGCTCGGCATTTATTTCTGGGGCTCGTGGATCGCGCTGCCCTTCTTCCTCGCCTATGGCGTGCTCTACGGCTCGGCCTCCGATAGCCGCTGGCACGAATGCGGCCATGGCACCGCCTTCAAGACGCGCTGGATGAACGATGTCGTCTACCAGATTGCCTGCTTCATGATCATGCGCAATCCGGTGACCTGGCGCTGGAGCCATGCGCGCCATCACACCGATACGGTGATCGTCGGCCGCGATCCCGAGATCGCCGTCATGCGGCCGCCTGATCTCTTCCGGCTGGTGCTTAATTTCTTCGGCATCCTCGACGCCTGGCATGCGATCGTCGACATGCTGCGCAATGCCTTCGGCGGCGTCAGCGCGGCGGAAAAGACCTTCATCCCGGAGATGGAGCAGCCAAAGGCCATCCGCATCGCCCGCATCTGGCTGGCGATCTATGTTGCAACGATCGCAGCCACGATCGCCATGGGTTCGATCCTGCCGCTGATGCTGATCGGCCTGCCGCGCCTCTATGGCGCCTGGCACCATGTGCTGACCGGTCTGCTGCAGCATGGCGGCCTTGCCGACAATGTGACCGACCATCGGCTGAACAGCCGCACGGTCTATATGAACCCCATCAGCCGCTTCATTTACTGGAACATGAACTACCACGTCGAACATCACATGTTTCCGATGGTGCCCTATCACGCGCTGCCCAGGCTGCACGCGATGATCAAGCACGACCTGCCGGCGCCGAACCCATCGATCTGGTCCGGCTATCGCGAGATGATCCCGGCCTTCCTGCGCCAGCTGCGCAACGAGGATTATTTCCTGAGGCGCGAACTGCCGGCCACCGCGCGGCCCTATCGCGAGGAATTCCACAACGAGCTGGCCCCAGCCGCGCAATAAAGACAATCGAGGGAGGACAAGATGAGCGGAAATTGGATCCAGGTCTGCGACAAGGATGAGATCGACGAAGAGGATGTCATCCGCTTCGATCACGACGGGCGCACCTTCGCGGTCTATCGCAGCCCGGACGACGAATTCTTCGCGACCGACGGGCTCTGCACGCATGAACATATCCACCTCGCCGACGGGCTTGTCATGGATGAGATCATCGAATGTCCGAAACATAACGGCCGCTTCAACTACAAGACGGGCGAAGCCAAGGGTGCGCCGGTCTGCGTCAATCTCAAGACCTATCCTGTCAAGATCGAAGACGGCGCCGTCTTCATCTCGCTCTGAGGGAGGCCGGCATGGCTCATTACGTCATCCTGGGCGCGGGCGAATGCGGTGCGCGCGCCGCCTTCGCCTTGCGGGAAAAGGGCTTTGCCGGCGAGATAACGCTAGTCGGCGCCGAGCCGCTTCCGCCCTATGAACGGCCACCGCTTTCGAAGGCCGGCTCCACCGATGCAAGCGATCCGAAATTCATCGCCGCGGCGGAAAAATATATCGAAAACGGTATCCGGCTGCTGACCGGCCTGGAGGCCAGGGATCTCGACACCGCATCCAGGACCGTCACGCTTTCGGACGGTACCGTGCTTTCCTACGACAAGCTTCTGCTTGCGACGGGTGCGGCCGCGCGGTCATTCCCCGGCGCACCGCAGGGCAGCCCGCATATTCGCGCGCTGCGGACGCATCACGATGCGGCGGCATTGCGGGATGCGATGAAGCCGGGACGGCATATCGCCATCATCGGTGGCGGGTTCATCGGACTGGAACTTGCGGCAACGGCGCGGCTGCTTGGCGCCGAGGTCACCGTCATCGAAGGGCTGGAACGCGTGCTGAAGCGTGGCGTGCCGGAGGAGATCGCCCATCTGCTCACCGAGCGCCACCGCGCCGAGGGCGTCGATATCCGCTGCGGCGTCTCCATCGAGGCGCTGACCGAGGAAAACGGAAAAGCCCTGATCCGATTGTCGACCGGCGAGGTGATCGAAGCCGATCTCGTCCTCATCGGCATCGGCGCACGGCCGAATGTCGAGATCGCCGAAAGGGCAGGCCTCGCAATCGACAACGGCATTGCCGTCGACACTTATCTCCAGACCTCCGCAGCTGATGTCTTTGCGGCCGGCGACTGCTGCTCCTTTCCGCTGCCGATCTATGGCGGCCGGCGGGTGCGGCTGGAATCCTGGCGCAATGCCCAGGAGCAGGGCACATTGGCCGCGGCCAACATGCTCGGCTTTAACGAAGCCGTCTCGGCCGTGCCGTGGTTCTGGTCGGATCAATACGACATGACGCTGCAGATATCAGGCCTTGCCGAAGGGGCAGCCATGCATCAGCGCCGCGATCTCGGCGCAGGCGCCTTCATTCTTTTCCATCTCAACACCGACGGACGATTGATCGCCGCAAGTGGCATCGGACCTGGCAATGCGGTGGCGCGCGATATCAGGCTCGCCGAAATGCTGATCGCAGCGCGCGCCCATCCGAACCCGGCAGCACTCGCAGCCAGCGACATCAAGCTGAAATCCCTCCTAGCCGCCTGAGCCGCCCGATATTTTCAAAGGAATTGATGATGAAGAAACATAAACGCGCGACCGTCGCCGATCTGCTTGCGGAAAAAGGCAAGCGCCAGCTCACCATGCTGCGCGTCACCTCGCTGGAGGAGGCGGGCGCCGCCGAAAAAGCGGGGATCGACATCGTCTCGGTGCCGCCCTCGCTGCTCGGGCCGGTCTTTCGCGAAATCGCCCCCACTCTCTTTGCCATTCCGGGGCTCGAATATGGCGACCATGTCTCGGCCGAGGACTATCTGCGTGCGGCCTTCGCGGCGCTGAAGGCGGGCGGCGATGCGGTCTATTGCGCCGCAAGCCTGCAGACGATCCGGCGCCTGCGCGATGAAGGCATTCCCGTCTGCGGCCATCTCGGGCTGATCCCTTCAAAAGCGACCTGGACCGGCGGCTTCCGTGCCGTCGGCAAGACGGCGGCGAGTGCGGCCGAAATCTGGCGGCAGACCAAGGCGCTGGAAGAGGCTGGCGCCTTCGCCGCCGAAATCGAAGTCGTCCCAGGGGATGTCGCTGCCGCCATCAGCAGCAACACCTCGATGCTGATGATCTCCATGGGGGCAGGCAGTGGCTGCGACGCCCAGTATCTCTTCGCCGACGACGTGCTCGGCGCCAATCGCGACCACACTCCACGCCACGCCAAGATCTATCGCGACTTTGCCGCCGAACACGACCGGCTGCAGCGCGAGCGCATCGCCGCCTTCACCGAATTTGCCGAGGATATCAGGACCGGCGCCTATCCGGAAAAGCGCCATCTCATCGGTATCGACGACGCGGAACTGGAAATCTTCCTGCAGCGGCTGAAAAGCGAGACGGGCAATAGCTGAGGGCAAACGACTTCTACTGCCTCGATGATGTGGGAAGCGCCGCAAAGGCGCTTCCTCTCCATTGGCTTCCGTCCCGGCCTGTGTCAGGAATTATCCGTTCGATTCATTCGGAACGGAGTATTCGGTCCCCTGTGACGATCGGCTTTGCGCATGCGGAATTGATTGCGGTGCTCGTCGCGGTGACGGGGGACGAACCGCGCGTGATGACCATCCGCTCCGGCAACGCGCTGCCGTCTGGCCCTTTCGAGATGGGGCATCGCACCCTGCAATCGGGCCTGCGCGAATGGGTGCAGGAGCAGACGGAACATCCCGTCGGTTATCTCGAACAGCTCTATACCTTCGCCGATCGCGACCGGAACAACGATATCCCAGGCGGGCGGACGATCTCGATCAGCTATCTCGGCCTCGTCAACGAGCAGTCGGGCGCCGGCCGGCCGGGATGGCATGGCTGGTACGAATATTTCCCCTGGGAAGACCATCGGCAGGGACGGCCGGCCGTGCTTGACGAGATCATGGCGCGTCTGGGGAGCTGGGCCGATGCCGATCCGGCAAGACGCGACCATCGCCATCGCCGGGCGGATTTCACCTTCGGCCTTGATGGCGGCGGCTGGAACGAGGATCTGGCCCTGCAGCGCTACGAACTGCTTTACGAGGCGGGGCTCGTCGCGGAAGCCGGATGCGGGGCGGAGGCCAATCTCGGCCGCGCAATGTTTGCCGATCATCGCCGCATTCTCGCGACCGGCATCGCCAGGCTGCGCGCCAAGATCAAATACCGCCCTGTCGTCTTCGAGCTGATGCCGGAGAGTTTTACGCTGCTGAGGCTGCAGCGCACCATCGAAGCCTTGGCAGGGCTGACGCTGCACAAGCAGAATTTCCGCCGCCTCATCGAACAGCAGGATCTCGTCGAGGAAACCGGCGGAACCGAAAGCGAAACCGGCGGCCGGCCGGCCAAGCTCTTCCGCTTTCGCCATACCGTTCTCGAAGAACGGGCGCTGGCAGGAACGAAATTACCGCTCTCCCGCAATTGACATATGCTCACCGTGAGAATATCTCTTGGCCTATGATATGCTCAAGTGGAGCATAATTAGGAGCCGGTCATGAATTATCCTGTTTCCGCATCCTCGCTCTACGAGCGCGTCAGCCGTGTCATTCCCAAAGCCGAATGGATGACATTCGAAAATGACGTCGACGCGATCCTCGAGCTCAAGCGCCGCCGCAATGCCGTCATTCTCGCGCACAACTATCAGACACCGGAGATCTTCCACGGCGTGGCCGATATCGTTGGCGACAGCCTGGCGCTCGCCCGCAAGGCGATCGAGGTCGATGCCGATATCATCGTGCTTGCCGGCGTGCATTTCATGGCCGAGACCGCCAAGCTGCTGAACCCCGGGAAAACAGTATTGATCCCGGATCTCGGCGCCGGCTGTTCGCTGGCGGATTCGATCACGCCTGAGGATATCGCCCTGCTGCGCCAGGCCCATCCCGGCGTGCCCATCGTCACCTATGTCAACACCTCGGCCGCGGTGAAGGCTGCCTCCGACATCTGCTGCACCTCGGGCAATGCAAGACAAGTGGTGGAATCGCTCGCTGTGCCGAAGGTGCTGATGATCCCCGACGAATATCTGGCGCGCAACGTCGCCCGCGAGACTGACGTCGAGATCATCGCCTGGCATGGCCATTGCGAGGTGCACGAACTCTTCACCGCCGAGGATGTGCGCCAGCTGCGCGAAAACCATCCAGGCGTAACCGTGCTCGCCCATCCCGAATGCCCGCCCGAAGTGGTGGCCGAAGCCGATTTCGCCGGCTCTACCGCCGTGATGTCGGATTATGTCGGCAGGCAGAAGCCGGCGCGCGTCGTGCTGCTCACCGAATGCTCGATGAGCGACAATGTCGCCGTGCACCATCCCGATGTCGAGTTCATTCGCCCCTGCAATCTCTGCCCGCACATGAAGCGGATCACGCTGGCCAATATCCGCGCCGCACTCGAGGAAAACCGCCACGAGGTGACGGTCGATCCGGCAATTGCGGTGGCCGCCCGCCGCGCCGTCGAGAGGATGCTGGCGATATGACCGAGATACTCGACCATCTTGCCGGACGCACGGTGATCGTCGGCAGCGGCATTGCGGGGTTGATGACCGCGCTGACACTGGCGCCTGAACCCTCCATCATCGTCACCCGCGCGGCCCTTGGCGCGGAGACATCGAGCGCCTGGGCGCAGGGTGGCATCGCCGCCAGCATGGGCGCCGACGACAGCGCAGCGCTACATCTTGCCGATACGCTTGCGGCCGGCGACGGGCTCTGCGATCCGGCGATCGCCGCCGGCATCATTGCCGAGGCGCCAGCGGCGATCAACGCGCTGGAGCAAGCCGGCGTACGCTTCGACAGGAATACCGCAGGAGACCTCTCGCTCGGGCTGGAGGCAGCCCATAATCGCCGCCGCATCGTCCACGCCGAAGGCGATGGCTCGGGTGCTGCGATCATCGCCGCGCTGATCGAGGCGGTGATGAAAACACCGGCTATATCAGTGCTCGAAGGGTTCGAGGTGCGGCGGATTGTGATGGACGGCGAGCAGGTCGCCGGCCTCCTTTGCGCGACCGCGAATGGAGCCGCCATTCTGCCGACTTCAAGGGTGGTGCTCGCCACCGGCGGCATCGGCGGGCTTTACGACGCAACCACCAATCCGATGGGCAATTTCGGCCAGGGGATCGCGCTCGCGGCAAGGGCCGGTGCCGCGCTCGCCGATATGGAATTCGTCCAGTTCCATCCGACCGCGCTCGATTCACGCCGCAGGCCGCTGGCGCTCATCAGCGAGGCGGTGCGCGGCGAGGGCGCCGTGCTCGTCAACGAACGCAGCGAACGCTTCATGGCCCGCATATCAGGCGCTGAACTTGCACCGCGCGACGTGGTGGCGCGTGCGATCAGCGCCGAAATCGCCCGCGGCGGCCGGGTCTTTCTCGATGCCCGCGATGCTCTCGGCAGCCGCTTTGCCGCTCGCTTTCCTGTCATCTCCGCCCTTTGCGGCGAGGCCGGCATCGATCCGGCGAAAGACCTCATTCCTGTGCGCCCGGCCGTTCACTATCACATGGGCGGCGTGGCCACGGATGCAAATGGCCGCAGCTCGGTTCCAGGTCTCTGGGTTGCCGGTGAAGCGGCCTCGACCGGCCTGCACGGCGCAAACCGGCTTGCCAGCAATTCGCTGCTGGAAGCGGCTGCCATGGGCATGCGGGCGGCGCGCGACATATCAGGCGTGCCCGCAGGTACCATCAGCACCATCTTCGCCGAGAGACTGCCAGCGCCGGCCGATGCGTCATCCGTGCGGCCGATCGTCTCGCGCCATCTCGGCGTGCTGCGCAATGCCGGCGCCATTCATGGTGCGATCGCCGCCCTGTTGCCGCTTGCCGAAGGCAGCGGCCCTGCCGCCGATCCGGCCATCGTCGCGCTGCTGATCGCCGTCTTTGCCAGCCTGCGGATGGAATCGCGCGGCGCCCATGCCCGCACCGACTTTCCGCTGAAGCTCGCCAATGCCAACCGGCGCCAGATGTGCCTTTCCGACGTTCTGGAGATCGCCCGCGCGACGCCGCCCTATGCCCTTGCAAGGAGTGCCTGAGATGAACCTCGTTCCCCTTCCGCGCCTGATCGTCGAGCCGCTGGTGCGGGCGGCGCTTCTCGAAGATCTCGGTCTTGCCGGCGATATCACCTCGGCCTCGGTCATTCCTCGCGATCACCGTTCGACGGTGGTGATGGCGGCCCGTCAGCCGGGCGTGATCGCCGGCCTCGATGCCGCCGAACTCGCCTTCACCCTCGTCGATCCGGAGATCGTCATGCGCCACCATCTTCAGGATGGCGACGCGGTCAAGCCGGGTGATGTGATCGCCACCATCGAAGGTCCGTCGCGCGGCCTGCTGAGCGGCGAGCGCACCGCGCTGAATTTCCTCGGCCACCTCTCCGGCATTGCGACTGTGACGGCTGAGATTGCCGCGGCCATCCGCGGCACCAGGGCTTCCGTCGCCTGCACGCGCAAGACGACGCCGGGGCTGAGGGCGCTGGAGAAATATGCGGTGCGGGCCGGTGGCGGCATGAACCACCGTTTCGCGCTTTATGACGCGGTGCTGATCAAGGATAATCACGTCGCCATCGCCGGTGGGGTCGCTGAAGCGATCCGCCGGGCGCGGGCAGGCGTCGGCCATATGGTGAAGATCGAGGTCGAAGTGGACACGCTCGATCAGCTGCGTGAAGCGATGGAGACCGGCGTCGACGCCGTGCTGCTCGACAATATGACACCGGATCAGCTGCGCGAGGCTGTCGCCATCGTCGCCGGCCGGGCCATCACCGAAGCGTCCGGCCGCGTCACGCCGATAACGGCCGCCGCAATCGCGGCTTCCGGTGTCGACCTCATTTCCGTCGGTTGGCTGACACACAGTGCGCCGGTGCTGGATATCGGGCTTGACTTCGTAGAGGCCAAAACCGCTACGGAAGTAAGCCCGAGACGGATTGCACAGGTGCTTTGACCCCTCAGGCCTATTCACGGCATAAATAGCCTTCGGCCGAACGAAAACCGCGCCCCAAGCAAGTGTTGACAAAGCATTACCTGCCCGTGTGGCGCGCGAATATGCAAATATTCGATGAAATTTCTTCTTTTTTAAGCAAAGCCGCTATGCGCCGGGCTCTTATAGCTCTAACATGATTTTGATTGGCCGTGCGCTTGTGCGCCTTGGCTTTCAGGGGTGAGAACCGAGATGCGATGGACATCCGGCAGATGCTGACGAACAGGCTGTGCCTGCTCGGAAGACCGCGATTGCTGGCGGCGGGGAAGGAACTCCCCTTGCCGGAGAAGTCTTATTTTCTCCTCGCCATGCTCGCCGCCGAACCCAATTTCGAGCTTGACCGCGAAACCGTCAGGCGACAGCTCTGGCAATCGGAGCTGCCGGAAAAACGGGCCGGCAGCCTGCGCCAGCTGCTGGCGCGCATCGAGCAGAGCGTTCCCGCCGGCCTTCCACAGCTGCTTGCCGCGACCCGTACCCATATCGGCCTTGCTGATGGCTGGGAGGTCGACGTTCATATCCTGAAACAGAAAGGGCCGCTCGCACCCGAAGACGGTGGCCTCCTGAACGGCGAATTGCTCGAAGGCGTCAAATCGCCGACGCAGGGCGCCGAGGACTGGCTGACCTTTGAGCGCCAGCGTGTCGACGAACTGCGCTCCGCCCATCTCACCCGGCTGGTCGAGACATCAGAAGACAGATCGGATGAAGAGCAGGTCACGCTTGCCAGGCGCCTGCTGGAACTCGACCCTGCCAGCGAGACGGCCTATCGCGCCTTGATGCGCACCTATGTCAGGATGAACGACCCGGCAGCGGCGCGTCAGGCCTATCTGAAGTGCAAGAGCCAACTGAAGGACGACTTCGACACCGAGCCGGAAGAAAGCACCACTGCTCTTGCCCGCGAACTTAACCTGGCGCCGGCAGCACAGGCGACGTCGGGACATCCACAGTCGGCGCTTAACCTTTCCGTCGGTCCGCTTGGCCAGCCGCGTATCATCATTCTGCCACCGGAAAGCATTTTCACAGATCCGCTGATGGAGCGCGTCGGCAGGGCCCTTCTCGAAGACGTCACCATCGGCCTCAGCCAGCAGCGCGGCTTCAAGGTGATCGCGGCGCATACCAGCCTGGAGATCCTCAGCCGTTCGATCGATCCGTCGCGTGCCGTGCCCGGTCCGCTCGACCTCAGCTTCGACTATGCGGTCTACGTCACCATCCAGGGCCGCGACGAGGATGTCTTTGCGACCTGCCGGCTGACGCGGACGACGACCTCGGAAGTGATCTGGGCCATCGAACTGCCGCTGGTCATGCAGAAGATCAGCGAATCCTTCGGGCATCTGACGCGGCGGATCGTCTCCTCGCTCGCCGACACGATCGAGCGTCACGAACTGGCGATACCGATCGGCGAGGCGCCGCCGTCCGCCTACCGTCTCTACCTGGAAGGCAAGCGGCTGATTGCCCAGACCGATCTGCAGCATCTGCGCCAGGCGCGCAAATGGTTCAAATCCTCGCTCAATCGTTATGAACATTTCTCTGCCGCCCATGCCGGCATGTCGCGCGCGCTCGGCATGGAATGGCTGATCCGCGGCATGCGGGACAAGGAACTGCTCGACGAGGCGAACGGTGCTGCCCGGCAGGCGCAGCAGTCCGACCCGAACAGCGGCCGGGCCTACCGCGAGCTCGGCTTCGTGGCGCTTTATCGCCGCCGCTTCGACGAAAGCCTGGAATATTTCCAGCAGGCCCAGGATCTCAATCCCAACGATGCCGATATCCTCGCCGATTTCGCCGACGCGCTTTCCCATGATGGCGATTTCGATCGAGCGCTGGAACTCAGCCGTGCGGCCTTCAAACTCAACCCGCTGCCGCCGGACTATTATTACTGGAACCTCGGCGGCATCCACTTCATGCGTGAAGAATATGAAATGGCGATCGAGGCGCTGGAGCCGGTGAAGGCGAAGCAGGCAACAGCCCGTCTGCTCGCCGCCTCGCATGCCATGGCAGGCGACACAGGCAAGGCCAGGAATTACGCCAGGGTGGTGCTGGAAAACTTCCCCGATTTCCGCAGCGAGGACATCCGTCATTTCGTCCCCGATCGCGATCCCGCCTATACGGAACCGCTGATACAGGGCCTGCAACTTGCTGGTCTTCCCTGATTGCACCGCCTTTTAACGAAGCCTGTAACGCTTAAATGACGGAGGTAATGTTTCTTTCCGATGGTTAACGGCAGCAAGGCGCTGCCCAACCAATCGGAGATGGAACATGAAGACGAATGCTGAAACCACCGCAGCTCAGACTCAGTCGCTGCGCTTTTCTGCTGCCGCCAGGGCAGCCCTGAAGCAGGACGAACTCAACGTTTCCGCCAATGCGCTCGAGAGCCTGACGCATGCGCTGAGGTTCCGCTAAGGAACAGATCGGTATGTCCGCTTTCACCGACCTTGAAACGCTAGCCGGTGACCTCAAACGATCATCGGCCGGTGTCAGCGATTATCATGACCGCGCGGTCACGCCGGCTCAGACCCTCGCGGCCATCAGGCCGCATCTGCGCGAATTCGGCATCACGCGCGTCGGTCTGCTGACAGCACTCGACGTCTTGAACATCCCCGTCGCCTTCGCAACGAGGCCGAACAGCCATACGCTCTCGGTGTTTCAGGGCAAAGGTATCGACAATGATGCCGCCATGACCTCGGCGGCGATGGAAGCAGTCGAGACGCGGATCGCCGAAATTGCACCCGCCGACCTGACGCAGGCGACGGTTGACAACATGCGGGCGGAGCATGCGGCGATGATCGATCTCGACAATGTCGCACGCTGCGCGCCCGACGAGATCGGCAGCAAGCCTATTCCCTGGTGCACGGGGCTCGACATCCTTTCCGGCAGCAGCGTCTTCGTGCCCTGGTGGCTCGTCGGACTCGACCATCGCGGCGAGAGGCCGGCGGGCTTCGAGCAGTCGAGCGATGGGCTCGCCTCCGGCAACACGCCGTCCGAAGCGGTCCTGCATGGGCTTTGTGAGCTGGTGGAGCGCGACGCCTGGGCCTTGACCCAGCTGAAATCGCCTGAGCGGCTGAAGGAGAGCCGCATCGACCCCGCCTCCTTCGGCGATGCGGTCATCGACGTCATGACCGACCGGATCACCCGTGCCGGCATGAAACTGCTGCTGCTCGACATGACGACGGATATCGGCGTTCCCGCTTTTCTGGCCGTCATCATGCCAGGCAATCTTTCCGACCGTGTCGACGCGCGCTGGTCACATGTCTGCGGTGGCTGCGGCTGCCACCCCGATCCCGTGCGCGCCGCGCTGCGCGCCATCACCGAAGCGGCGCAGAGCCGGCTGACCGCGATCGCCGGCAGCCGCGACGATTTCTCGCCGCGCATCTATCAGCGGCTCGACCGGAGTGCGGCGATGCAGCAGGTGGTCGAACTTTGCGAGGGCGACGGCCGGATGCGCTCGTTCCAGGCCCGCCATCGCCGCCCGGCGACGATCCAGGAATCCATCAGCCATATTGCCGGTCGTCTGGCGGCGACCGGCATCGAACAGATCGTCGTCGTGCCCTTTCCGCATCGAGCTCTGCCGATCTCGGTCGTCAGAGTGATCGTGCCGGGACTGGAGGTCGATATCTCAGGCCAATACATCCAGCTCGGCATGCGCGCGGTCAACACCATAAGAGGAGCCGAATCATGAAGGTGCTGTTCGTCGGCCCGAGCCTTGGCAGTGATCTTGCCGCGGCAAGAGCCATGTCTCCTTACATCGATTTCCGGCCGCCGGCCGCCGCCGGCGACATCCTGAAGGCCGTTCGGGACGGCGCCACCGCGATCGGCCTGGTCGACGGCTATTTCGGCGATCTGCCTTCGGTCTGGCACAAGGAAATACTGTACGCACTCGAACATGATGTCGCCGTTGCCGGCGGGGCCAGCATGGGGGCGTTGCGGGCAGCCGAATGCGCGCCCTTCGGCATGGTCGGGCTCGGCTCGATCTTCGAAGATTACCAGTCCGGACGGCTGCTCGACGATGAGGCCGTTGCACTGGTGCATGCCCCGCAGGAGCTCGGCTGGCTGCCGCTTTCCGTTCCCTGGGTCGATTTCGAGCCGACGATCGATGCGCTTTACGCCAGCGGCGAGATTACGCCCGGCGAGCGCAAGAAGCTGCTGCTGGCCGGCCGGTTTCTGCATTTCTCCGAGCGCACCTATGCGAAGGTGGCCGACGAGTGCCATTTCCGCAAGCCGCGCCGCGACCATATCCTCGCCGCCATCCGCGGCAGCCGCGTCGAGCGCAAGCGAAACGACGCGCGACTGGTGCTGGACTGGCTGCGCCGGGATAAATTCCTCCCCGTCAACCGTGACTGGCGCTTTGCCGCGACCTCACATTGGGAGCTCTTGCACGCCGAAGTCACGCGCAATGCGGTTCCTGTAACGCTTGAATAACGGTCGCGGCGGAAAGATGCAGCAGTGATGGAATCGTAGGGTTCCACGACCAAAGAGGCGGGAACGATGTTTGATCAACACAACGAGGGTACCGGCAGCGAATACGCAAGGATCTTCCGGCTGCTGTCGGCAGCCAAGGAGGAGGCTGAAAAGCTTCGGCTGCGTAATCTGATGCACCTGACGAACATGGCGCTGCTGCAGGTCGTCATCGATTGGGACGGCATAGATCCCGACAGGGAGCTTGACGTCAATCTCGAGAAACTGCTCGGCAGCAAAGCCAAGATCGCAATGAAGGATGCCAGCGAGAATCTAATCTTGATCGATCGCCATTGAGCCCGATCGATTGCTATTGATCCTCATGCCTGATGCCTCATGCGGTCCGTTGGGATCGCGTGAAGGACTCTATTCAGCCGCTTCAGAGTCCAACTGTTCGGTGTGGGCAATCGCCTGGACGAGCTTCAGGATTTTCTTGCGAAGCGCTTCGTTCTTGATCGAAAAGAACGCCGCATTGAGAAGCACGCCTTCGCGCGAAATAACGAATTCCTCGCTGGGAGCGGGGTTGTCGTTGGCCGTATCAGGGGTCGACATGTCGTCGAAAAATGTCCTGACGTCGACCTTCAGCGCGCCGGCGATTTCGACCAGCATGCTGGCGGAAACGCGGTTGGAACCCTTTTCGTATTTCTGGATCTGCTGGAACGTTACGCCGACACGATCGCCCAGTTCCGTCTGAGAAACTTTCCTCAACAGACGCTGGATACGGATCGTCTTTCCGACGTGAACATCGACGGAATGCGGTGCTTCTTTCATCTCATTTTCCCTTCTGAAGGCAGCGGACAAGGGGGTATTCGCCATATCCGTGTCAACAACTTTTAGCCGAGATAAATAAGGCTAGCAATTGCTTGCATGTAGATAGCGTTAAGGCAGAATATCGCACCTTTTTTGTTCGGGAATGATACAAAAAACATGCCGAAATGGCACGTCGACGAGATCGGTTGCTTCATTTTGTGACATCAGAGCGACCAGAGGCGTTGTGCGTTGGCGAAAAGCAACTTGGAACGCTCAGCCTCGCTCACGCCGGAAAGCATCGCATGGGTCGCCGCGACCCAGGTAGAGAGGCCGCCACCGAGCGTGCAGACCGGCCAATCGCTGCCCCAGACGACGCGGTCCCAGCCGAAACTTGAGATCACATGTTCGATATAGGGCCGCAGCGTTTGCGCCGTCCATGTCTTCGCATCGGCATAGGCGACTACGCCGGAGACCTTGCAGACGACGTTCGGCCGCTGGGCAATCTCTGATATACCGGCCCTCCATGGCTGGAAGGCGTCCGAGCGGATATCCGGCACGCCGCAATGGTCGAGCACGAACTGCACGTCGGGCGCAAGATCGACGAGGGCGCTCACACCGCCCGCCTGATGCGGCAATGTGCAAAGGTCGAAGGTCAGGCCGCTGCCGCTGATCCGGCCGATGTTTTCTCGAAACAGGGCGCCTTCGGAGACATCATCAGGCACGACATGCAGCACGCGGCGGAACCCCTTGACGAAGGGATCGGCCTTTTGTCGCTCGAGATAGGCGGCAAAGCCTTCCTCTTCCGGCCGGCAGGAGACGATGGCGCCGGCAATCAGACTGCCTTCCTTCCTAGAGATGTTGGCGACGTGGTCAGTCTCGGCCTGCATCGCGGCGGGATCGACGTCGACCTCCATGTGCAGCGCCGTGGTGATGCCGCAGCGCCGAGCCTCGCTCGCATAGGTTTCGTAAAGGAAATCATGATCGAGATCAGGCGCGCCGGAGAGCCAGGGATAGGGCAGGGCCGACCGGTCGATGATGTGCAGATGGGTGTCGATGAACACGCTCTTCTCCTCCCAGAGTGGTTTTGCGGCAAACCTATTCCTGGTGAATGGATTGTTCAAATAGAAATTCTCAGGCCTCAGGCGGGGTTAACGACATCGGCGCCGGCAAGCAGCGAAAGCTGGGCGGCGGTCTTCTGCACCAGTGTGATCGCCTGCGTGATATCGGGAGCGGACGGCGCATTGACGAGCGCGATAAAGGGGCAGGTGAGGGCGGCGATACAGCGGCGGTCCGGTCCAAGAACGGGCGCGGAAAGATTGTAGACGCCTGATGTCTGGGCGCTCGCCATCATCTCGTAGCCGCGCTCGCGGATCTGGTGGAGACGGTCGTAGAATTCGGCCCCGAGTTCGATGTCCGAGCGGCTACGCACATGTTCCGAGATCATCATCTCCCGCTCCTCCTCGCTGCGGAAGGCAAGCAGCACATGTCCCGAGCCGGTGTCGAAGAGGCTGATATGGGCGCCGATGCGGATCGAGAATCCCCAATAGTCCGGCGCCTCCTGCTGGGCGATGACGACAGCCGCGCCGCGATCGGAGACGGCAAGATGATTGGCCTGGCGCGTGCGCTGGGCAAGATCGCGCATCAGCGGCGTGGCATAGGAGGCGAGCCGGCGCACCGGCGCGTGCAGTTGGGCAAGACCGAAGAGCTTCAGTGTCAGCGAATAGCGATCGCCATCCAGCCGGGTGACGTAACCGCGGCGCACCAGCCGGTCGAGCATGCGGTAGAATTCGTTGGGGCTGCGGTCGAGCCGTTTGGCAATTTCGGCCTGGGTCAGGCCACTGTCGACGCCGGCGAGCAATTCCAGGATATCGAGGCCCTTGTCGAGGGCAGGAGCGCGGTAGCGGTCGGACTCGTCGGTCTCCATTCCTTCCTCCTGTGAATACTATTCTGCATATACGCAGAACTGCAGCCGGAAAAGGAAAACTTCGCACTTGACCCTTGGCCAATCGTCTGTTTGTCTATAAACAGACAAATCATCACTGAAAAAGGTCGATCGAAAGCGAACGACTGAGGTACCGAAGGCGCCCCGAGCGGCAGAATCATAAGCAAGCCGGGGACAGGGAGGAAGACCGTGCAGCGCATGGGAATGGTTATCGACCCTGCCGCCGGCGGAGATCGCCAAAATCGCAGCCAATCGGCTGAATCTCCCGCTGATCTGCCTGTGCAACAGCGCCAACTCCTCCATTTAACGCAGAGAGCCGCGCACCTCCGAAAGCAGACCGGCGCACTCCATCACGACCGAGCTTCGCCAAGACATCAACCGCACTCCATCGTCCAGCGTAGACAATTCCAGAAAAGGCCCGTGACATGACAAACAGACTTTCCGGCAAGACCGTTCTCATCACCGCCGCCGGTCAGGGCATCGGCCGGGCGACGGCGGTAGCCTTTGCCGCGATCGGCGCCAAGGTTCACGCGACTGACATCAACACCGAGGCGCTGGCGACGCTTGCAGCCGAAACCGGCGTTTCCACCCATAAGCTGAACGTGCTCGAAGAAGATGCGGTCAAGGCACTCGTCGCCGAGATCGGCGCCGTCGACGTGCTGTTCAACTGCGCCGGCTTCGTCCATGCCGGCTCGATCCTCGAGATGAAGGATTCCGATCTCGAATTCGCCTTCGACCTCAACGTCAAGGCGATGATCCGCACCATCCGGGCCGTGCTGCCGGGCATGATCGAACGCAAGGACGGAGCGATCATCAACATGGCCTCCGTCGCCTCCAGCATCAAGGGCGTGCCGAACCGCTTCGCCTACGGCGTCACAAAGGCAGCGGTGATCGGGCTCACCAAAGCCGTCGCCGCCGATTATGTCGGCCAAGGTATCCGCTGCAACGCCATCTGCCCCGGCACGGTGGAAAGCCCGTCGCTGCAGGACCGCATGCGCGCGCAGGGCGATTACGATGCGGCGCGCGCCGCCTTCATCGCCCGCCAGCCGATGGGCCGGCTCGGCTCACCGGAAGAGATCGCCGATCTCGCCGTCTATCTCGCCGGAGCGACCTACACGTCGGGCCAGGCGATCGCCATCGACGGCGGCTGGACGATCTGATTTCAGCTGGTGCGGCCGGCCCGGCAGTCTTGCCGGCCGGCCCGGCCACTGCAATCGGCTCTATATAATCGGCCCATATAATCGGGAGGAACAACCATGACCCGCATCACCGACCTTCGTGTCTTCGATCTCCGCTTTCCCACGTCGCAAAGCCTGGATGGATCCGATGCGATGAATCCCGATCCAGACTATTCGGCCGCCTACGTCATTCTCGATACGGATGCGCCTGATCTTGCCGGCCACGGCCTGACCTTCACCATCGGCCGCGGCAACGACATTTGCTGCATGGCGATCGAAGCGATGCGCCACCTCATCGTCGGCGCCGACCTCGCCGAGGTTCTCGCCCATCCCGGCACGTTCTGGCGGCATCTGACGAGCGATAGCCAACTGCGCTGGATCGGCCCGGAAAAGGGCGCCATTCACCTGGCGACCGGCGCGGTCGTCAATGCCGTCTGGGATCTGCTCGCCAAACAGGCCGGCAAGCCCGTCTGGCGCCTCGTCGCCGAGATGTCGCCGGAAGAGATCGCCGATATCGTCGATTACCGCTATCTCACCGACGTGCTGACGCGCGCTGAAGCGGTCGAGATCCTGAAGCGCGCCGAGGCGGGCAAGGCGGAACGCATCGCCATCCTCGAAAAGGAGGGCTACGCCTGCTACACGACCTCGGCCGGCTGGCTCGGCTACGGCGACGAAAAGCTGCGCCGCCTTTGCCAGGAGGCAATCGACGCCGGCTTCAACCATATCAAGATGAAGGTCGGCCGTGATCTCGAAGACGATATCCGCCGTCTGAGGATTGCCCGCGAGGTGATCGGTCCCGATCGTTACCTGATGATCGACGCCAACCAGGTCTGGGACGTCGGCCAGGCGATCGACTGGGTGAAGGCGCTCTCCTTCGCCAAGCCCTTCTTCATCGAGGAACCCACAAGTCCCGACGATGTCGCCGGCCACCGCAAGATCCGCCAGGCGATCGCTCCGGTGAAGGTTGCGACCGGCGAGATGTGCCAGAACCGCATCATGTTCAAGCAGTTCATCGCCGAGGGCGCAATCGACATCGTGCAGATCGATTCCTGCCGGATGGGCGGGCTGAACGAGGTTCTGGCCGTGCTGCTGATTGCCGCCAAGTTCGGCCTGCCGGTCTGGCCGCATGCCGGCGGTGTCGGCCTCTGTGAATATGTGCAGCATCTGTCGATGATCGATTATGTCGCAGTGTCGGGCACCAAGAAAGGCCGCGTCATCGAATATGTCGATCATCTGCACGAACACTTCCTCGACCCCTGCCTGATCGAGAACGCCGCCTACATGCCGCCCACCCTGCCGGGCTTCTCCATCGAGATGAAACCGGCCTCGATCAGCAACTATACGTTTCGAGGTTAAAGAAACTTCGCCGGCAGCATGTTAAATTTCTGATTTGGACAGTCTTTCTTGTCGGCGATGGGCTTCCAATCTGACGGGACTGCTCCAATTGACTTGGAGGCGGCGAAGCTTGCTTTTTAGAGCGCCGAGGAATAGTTTTGAACCGTGAATGCGGAGGGGGCCCAGCACCAGCAGGCCAGCAAATTTTATTGAACATAGACAATAGAATGTTTGCGATCGAGCCATGCCCAAGTTTCACCACGTCAAGAGACTGTGCGCATATCTGCTGATCGTCGCGGCAATGCTGCTGTCGATCGGAACGGCATTTGCCGCCGTCACAGAAGAGAGCGGACGCCGCGTCGCCCTGGTCATCGGCAACTCGGTCTATAAGACGCTGCCTTCGCTTCCCAATCCTGCCAATGATGTCGAAGAGGTCGCCAGCACGTTGCGTGCGGCCGGTTTCGATGTGACGATCGGCGTCAATGTCGACCGCATCGGGCTCGAGGATACGGTGCGCCGCTTCCTGCGTTCGACCAGCAATGCCGAGGCCGGCCTGATCTATTATTCGGGCCACGGCATCCAGGTGGGCGGGCAGAATTTCCTTGTACCGGTCGATGCGACACTGGAGACGCCCTATGACGTCGAGACGCAGACCATGCCGCTCGACCTCATTCTAAACCATCTCAAGCAGAATTCGCGGGTGCAGCTGATCTTCCTCGACGCCTGCCGCAACAATCCCTTCAACGCCCAGAAATTCTGGATGGCGGAAAAGCTGGAACCGGTCGGCGCCACACGCGGACTTGCGCGTATCGATAGCGATCTCGGCAGTCTGATCGCCTTTTCCACAGAACCCGGCCAGGTGGCGCTCGACGGCACCGGGGCGCTGAGCCCCTATTCCGAATCCTTCATCAAGCGGGCGAGCGAACCCAACAAGGAAATCCGCCAGGTCCTCACCGACGTGCGCCGTGATGTGATCGCCATGACCAACGGCAAGCAGGTCCCCTGGGAAAATTCCTCACTGATGGACAGCTTCTATTTCATTCCGGCGCCGCCGCCGCCGAGCGTCGAATCGATGCAGCAGGTGAGCGTGCCGGAGGGAGCGGCCACGACCAAATTGCCGATCGCCCCACCGCATGACGAAACCGGCTCGGCGCTGCTCGTCACCCTCAACCAGCTTCCGAAGACCGGTAAGCTCAGCTTCGATGGCAAGCCGGTCGAGCAGGGCGCGATGATGCCTGCGGCGGCACTGACGTCGTTGACCTATGATTCATCAGGTGTTGCCGCCGGAACCGTCGGCCTGATCGGTTATACCGTGAGCGACCCTTACGGCCAGGCAAAGCAAGGTGTGGTCGCGATCACCGTTTCGGCGGATGCCGGCGCCAAGCTCGCCCAGCTCGAACAGGAAAAGCAGGTGCGGCTGGCCGATGCCGACGCCTATCTGAAGACGCTGACGCGTGACGTGAGCACCACGATCGGCGTCGGCCCTATTGAAGCCAGTCTGCCGGTCGTGCCGGCATCGGTTGCGGAGATGACCTTCAAGGTCGCAGCCCTGCCCGACAAGGGCACGCTACGGGCCGGAGACCGGGTGATCGGGCTCGGTCACGTGCTCGAAGCAGCCGATATTCCGGCCCTTTCCTACGAGCCGCAGATCGGCACCGAAAACCAGCCTTTCGCCCTGACGCTGCAGGCTGCCAATGACGACCTGCCGCCGGCGACCGTCACTTTCAAGCCGGTGCTCGACGCCTGCGACACCGCAGCCGCGGCACCCCTCGACCTGCAGGGTGTGACATCGGGCAAGCTGCCGAACGAGATCGATCCGGACATAGCACTGCCTGCCTGCACGGAGGCAATAAAGGCCTATCCTGAGGTGGCGCGCTTCGTCTATGAGCTCGGTCGTGCCCAGCTTGCCAACCGTGACGCGAAAACGGCTTTTGCGACGATCAAGAAGGCGATGGATGCCGGGCATGTTCGGGCGATCCAGGAATTCTCAAGGCTTTACGAGTTCGGCGCCTCCGTCCCGCGCGACGCAGCCAAGGCAAGCGAGATCGCCAAGGGCGGTGCGGCGAAGGGCGATCCCTTTGCCCTGCACAGCTATGGCAAGGCCCTCTACTACGGACGCGGCACCAAGGCCGATCAGCAGCTGGGGTTGCGGCTGATGTTGCAGGCTGCCGATCTCGGCCATACTTACGCAATGAATGAGCTCGGTTATATCTTCCTCAACGGCGTCAACGTTCCGGCCGATCCGGAACGCGGCATCCGCTTCTACGAGGCCGGCGTCGAACGCAACGACATCTATTCGCTGAACAATCTCGCGCTCGTCTACCGTTTCGGAAAAGGCGCTCCGGAGGATCTCCCGAAAGCGCTCGACCTTTTCAGGCGGGCGGCGGAGGGCGGACAGCCTCATGCCCCGACAAATCTCGGACGCATGTACCGGGACGGTATTGGCGTTGCCGCTGATAAGGCGGAAGCGGTGAAGTGGCTCGAGATGGGCACGGAACGCGGCGACTATTGGGGCGCGCTCGATCGCGCGATGCTGGCGAAGGAAGAAGGCTCCGACGCCGACAGCCTTGCAATCGCGGCGCGTTATTTCGCTCTGGCGACCGCCATCAACATGCCGGGCAGCGGCGATCCGAAGAACCAGGCGCTGGCGGAACTCAAAAGGATGCCTGGCGCTGCAAAGAAGAAAGCGGAGGCCGCCTTTGCCTCCGAGCTGACCGCTCAGGAGCAAAAGGCAATCTCTAAATCAAAGTCGCTCGATGACAGGCTCGTCAAGCTCGCCAAAGCGACCTGGGTAAAGCGAAATCCGAGGTACGATCTCTTCTAGAACGGCGGTCTGGGGGCGCCCTACATGAACAGCAAGCTCATCATCCGTATTCTCTTGTGCTCGACATTCATCGCGGGTTCGGGCGCAATCCTGCAGAGCTGCATCTTCGACCCAGGCGCCAGGACACTGTTCGCGACTGAAGAGCCGGCCACGCCTGCCAGGAAAACCACACCCACCGTCAAAAAAGTGGCGGCAAAGAGCAATCAACCGGCTTTCACCCGCTCTGAGAACAGTTCCGGTGGGAATTCCAACTCTGGCGGCGGCATGGGCGGTGGCTCTAGCTCTGGCGGATCGTCGAGCTCCGGAAACTCTTCGAGCGGCGGTCCTTCCTGGTAAAGGCAGGGTCCTTCATGATCCAACCTGCGACGTTCATCGGAGCAGCAATGGGCATCGCACTCTCCACGTATCTCCGGCTTGAGTCCGGCATAGCGATGGCCCTTGCGTTGTTCTGCCTTCTCCTGACATGGACCATCGTCGAGGGCACACCGGCCGCTCGTCGTGCCTGGGCATCGCGAGAGAGGCGGAACGAGGCTCCGGCCATCTTCTGGCGGCGCATCGGAACGAAGCTTGTCGGCCTCGCTGCGCTCCTTGGCGTGGTCGTCATTGTCTGTTCGGTCTTTCCATTTTTTACGCAGTCGTCAGCGGTCCGATGGTTCATCGAGTCCGGCCACACGACAATCGTCATTTCCATCGCACTTGCGATTGCCACCATTCTCTACGTCGCGGTCACCGATCTGATCGCCGAGCAGCCCGACGATTATCTCAATCAGGTCGGGCGTGCGGTGCTGATGCAGGATTTTCGCGAGGAGGACGTGCTGTTCGCATTACGCCTGCTCGCGATCAAGTGCTTCTTTCTCGTGCTGATGTTCTCGGGCGGTATGGCGGCTCTTTCCGATCTTGTCGACAAACCGGCCTGGGCGTTTCCACCGCTCTCGGCGGCCTGGTTGGAAGGACTGTTGCGGCTTGCCTTTCTTCTCGACACTGTACTTGCCGCCGGCGGCTATATCGCCACCTTCAAGCTTTTCGGATGGCATGTCAGGGCAACGGAGACGACGGCGCTCGGCTGGCTCGTCTGCCTCATCTGTTACGAACCGTTCTTCCCGGCGATCTCGCATGCCTTCGTGCCTTATGGCGAGGGGCCGGGCTGGGAGACCGTGATCCAAGAAGGGTCGGCCGTCTTCATCCTCTGGAGCGGCGCGACGCTGTTCTGCACCGTCATCTATGTCTGGGCGACCGTCGCCTTCGGACCGCGATTTTCCAATCTCACCCACCGCGGCATCATCACGTCGGGCCCCTATCGCTTCATCAAACATCCGGCCTATGTCTCGAAGAACATCGCCTGGTGGCTGTTTGCGATTCCGAGCTTCATCGCCAGCGGCCTAACGGAAGGATTTGCCCGGGCAGGGATGCTGGCGATCGTCAGTCTTATCTACGTTATGCGCGCCCGCGCCGAAGAGCGCATGCTGAGCCGGGATCCTGCCTATCGGGACTATGCCGAGAACGTTGCAGCACATGGCCTTTTGGCCATGGCAAAGCGGCGGCTGACGTCAAGGCCGGCGGCGTGAATCGGCATGACCGTCACCCATCCAGCCCCTTAAAACGCACCGGCTGGTAGCCGCGCAACAACAGGCTGCCGAGCGAATAGGTATTGCGGCAGACCCGGCCCTTGCAGGCGTTCGGCGAGGCCTCCATCACTTCCACCTTGCGGTCGTCGGTGAAGCGCATGAACAACAGCACATGCGAGCCCGGCTTGTTCAGCGCGTCGCCCGGCCGCATCGACCAGGGGTCGGAGAGGCGCTTGGTGATCCCGGGGATCGCGCGCGTCGAAACGTGCATCTTCAGGCCCCAGGCGTCGCTGACGAAACCGGAGCAGTCGACGCCGAGGACGTTGGATTGCGGCGCGCTCTTGGTGCAGACATTGCCGGCGGTCTGGCCCTTTTCGACGCCACCGATGAAATTCTCGAGCGGCGTCTTGCAGCCCCAGCAATAGGGAACACCCTTGACCGTCTGGCCGCGCTTTCCGATCAGATAGATCGGACGGCGCAGCCGGTTCATGTTGACGCAGCCAGGCCCCGGATCCCTGCCGTAAGCAGCCGGCGTCACCAGCCAGTTCAGCGTCTCAAAACCGATGGCCCGCTCGATGACGTCGTCGCGCGATTTCGGCACGATCGCCACCTTCGGCGACTTGCCGGGCTTACCGGCATTCAACTGTTTCGCGGGCAGGGCGGCGGCAAGCTTGCGGCCGGGGTCCCGGCCGTCGAGCCGCAGCACCTGCGCCCGGCTTTCCTGCGATCTCAAATAGAGCACGTCGCCGCGCGGGCCGATCGCCACAAAACGCCTGGAGAATACCGTTCCCGGTCCGATCGGCAGGTCGTAGACCCGGTCGATCGCCCCATTCGGCGTGAAGCGCACCACCAGCATGCCGGTGCGCGCCGGCCTGTCGGCGGGCACCAGCTCGACCAGCGCATAGGGCCTGCCAGTCGTGTCGATGTCGAGAAGTTCGACGGTGCCGATCCGGCCTTCCGAGGCGAGCTGCAGCGAGAGGAAATTCTCCTCCGAGCTGCTGCGCCGCAGCAGGATCTCCGCCTTGTCGTTTGCAGCAGCCGAAACCTCGGCGACGATATCGCCAAGCCCGCGGCTCGGCACGTATTGAATGACCGGCGGGCGGGCCTCGGGCCGGCTGGTGCTGCGGCCGATCTCGTCGATGATGCTGTTCAGTGGACCCGGCGGCACTGAGCCCATCGAGGCGAAGACCGAGCGAGTATAATCGTCGGCATCGCCGCCGTCGACGGCGCGCAGCGTCTGCGACCGGCCGTCGGCATCGGTGGAGCGCTCGAGCGGCACGACGCCGTCCGACCAGAGGTAGAGTTCGTTGTGGACGACGGCGAGATCCTCCGGCGCGGCATTTTCCGGCAGCGGCAGGATTTCGGGATCGGCTTGCGAGCGTTCGGCGTCGATGGCGAGCACGCGGCCATTGTTCTGGTCGAGGATATAAATGGTGCCGTCGTCGCCGACGGTGATCGCCGCCGGCCCGGATGCCTCGACTTCCTCGTTGGAAGAAATGATGCCGACCGAGCGCGCGCCGTCGCCGCCGCGAAGCTCTATGATCGTCGTGTCTTTGGCGAAAACCGGCGAGGCGACCGCAAGTGTCGCGGCAAACAAAATATGCGACCCAAAACCACGCATTGCCTCGACCCCCAGAACAGGATGATTTTAGGCCGATCCGGCCTAAAATCTGAATCCTGATCTCAATTAAAGCAAGGGCATGATGTCGGCCGAAAACCGCTCACACTTTTCGGCATCATGCTCTGTGACCGTCATGCCTTTCAAAAATGGTAGGCTAGATATGGCTTCTCAGCAAGCCGTTGCTTTCCAAACGATTTGGAGATCTGCACCGGCGATAGTACAAGAACATCGTCTCGAAGATTTGCTGGCAGGGAATGCTTATGCTGGAATGGAACGGTGACGAACTGGCGCTCGACATAAGCTTGCTGGAGCAGGTTCGCGCGGCAAGGATCAACTTCTCCGATCGCGTCTGCGCGGCCTCGGCCAGCAAGGACGACAAGCATCTGGCGCAGCTGCGCTCGGAGCCGACCTATCTGATGGCCGAGTTCCTCTATTCGATGAAGGTCTTCGGCATCAGCACCGCCGAGGATATCGAACGCTTCGCCGATCTGCACAATGACTATGTGGTTTCGCTCACCCGCGACCCGGCCAAGCTGCAGCGCCTGGGGCTTTCGCAGGATCGGGCGCTCGCCTCGATGTTCACCGCCGACACCAAGCCGCGGCTGATCCAGAACTGGGCGGAGAAAGCCGGCGCGATCGACCAGTCCAATCTCGCCCGTTTCCTGGTCGCGGTGATGTCGAGCGAGACCTGCCGCAAGACGCTGATCGATTTCGAGACGGCGGGCTTCATGCAGCGCAAGCGCTCGCCTTACGGCACCATGGTCGTCTGGTCGACGGGACTGATCGAGGAGATCTTCGGCGAGATGCTGCGCGACCTGCGCCTTCACCTGCAGCAATTGAATATCCTCTGAGGCATGTCGCCCGGAAGTGTGCAGCGGTTCCGGGTTAACGACATGCATAAAACAAGGAGCGAAAGCGCCTTGGCCAGTCGATTTCAACCCTCCCAACCGATTGGCACTGAGCGCCGTTGCCATCCTTCCGGCCTCTCCCTATTCTCGGCGTGCTTGTCGCGCAGTGGCGCCAATAGGATGGATTTGACGACGATGACGAAATCCTGGCTCATAACCTTGTCGATCGGCCTTCTGCTGGCGCTGCAGATCCCCCGGCTTGCCTATTCCGGCCCGGCTGAGGACGCGCTTGCGGCGCGAAACCCCTCGCTGGCAGCGTTGCGCCAACATGACGAGAAGGCCTTTGCCGCGGCGACGGCGATCATCGCCGAACACGAAACCGCCAAGGGGCTGGCACCCGGCGAGGCGAAGCTGCCCAACGCGACCTCACCCGGCCGCGACATGGGCTCGGGCCCCGGCAAGGAATTCACGGTCGACAATCCGGATATTCTCTGGCTCTACAATTCCTCACCCGAGGGAATGAGCGACCTGATCTCGATTTTGAAATCAGCCGGGCAGAAACCCAAGAACTAACCGTCTCCTTGCAGTTAAACGGACTATAAAAGACGCCGGATATTGCCGAGCGTGAGTCTTGCTCACGTCTTTGCCTTGGCGGATTCTTCCAGGCTCCAAATAATTTGCAACCCTCCCTCAAGCAAGACAGGCAAAGCCATCCCAATTTCGCCGGTCGGTGCTATTCTCATCTTCAACACAGTGTGAGATTGTTCGAAGAGGAGGTTTTCCAATGCCGAACCGCAAAGCCATCCTAGCCGCAGCCACCTTTCTTTCGTTCTTTTCGGTGGTACCCGCCGTCGAGGCGCAGAACGAACGCACATTGACCGAAGCGCCGGCTCAGACCGGGCCTGTCAGCATCACCTTCGATCGCGCCGAAGCCAAATACGCCATCGGCGAAGTGGTTGGCCTCTTCATCCAGTCGAGCGAGAACGCCTATGTCACGGTGCTCAACGTTTCGCCGAACGGTTCTGTGGTGAAGCTTTTCCCGAACAAGTACCAGACCGACGCCCTTGTCGGAGCCGGCAAGCGCGTGCAGGTGCCGGATCCGGCAAGCGGGGCCAGGCTGCAGGTTTCAGGCCCGGTCGGCCAGGAGGAGATCAAGGTCTTCTATTCCTCCAAGCCGCTGACCATCTTCGCCGATCTCGGCGGCAGCGGCGCCGGCATGTTCCGCTCCGTCGACGGCGGCATGGAAGCCGTCTCCCGCAGTCTCGAAGAGGCCCGCAGCGCCGGCACCAAGATCAGCAGCAAGACGCTGACGCTGACGACCGTCGACAGCCTGCCCGCAGCCCCGCCGGTCGCAGCCGCTCCCACGGCAAAACCGGCACCGGTCGAGCAGGCAGCAAAACAGCCGGTCGAATCGACCAAGCCTGCGGTCACGCCGAAGCCAAAGCCGGTGAAGAAGCCGGAAACGGTGGTGGACAAGCCGAAGCCCGTTACCCCGAAAAAGGTCACGCCGAAGCCTGTCGAGCAGGCCACACAGCAGCCGCCGAAGAAATACAAGATCGTCACCAATCTGGCGCCCGGCCAGGAGCTTGCCGCCGACGAACTGCAACTGATCGGTCCAGCCGACACCACCTCATCCACCAAGCCGACCCAATATAAACAGCCGACCACGCAGTATAAGCAGCCGGCCCAGACTTCGCAGACCAAGATGCCGAAACTGCCGATGCCGCAGATCAAGATGCCGCAATTCAAGCTGCCCGGCGGCTTCAGCATCAAGATGCCGCAGCTAAACCTCGGCCGCTCGGCCGAACCTGGCCAGACCGCCGGGGCCGGCGAGGAGATCGAGGTGGCAAACGCCGATACGCCTATTTGCACCGCCCTTCTCGACAAGCTGAACACCGCCGTTGCCGCCAAGGATATCACGGCTGCCGCCGCTGAAGCCGATACGATCGCCGTCAGTGCCGACTGCGGGCAGTTCCAGGTGAATGCCCAGCGCCGCGTCGCAGCGCTTAGGCTTTCGGCCGCCCAGGAGATGATGGCTGCCAACCAGCCGGCCGCCGATTACGAGCCGCTGCTCGTTGCCGCCGACAGTCCGCAGGTGCTCTGGCAGGCCTCCGCCACGCTCGGCGAGATCTATTTCTCCGCACGCCGCTTTGCCGATGCCGCTGCCGATTACCAGCAGGCGATCGAGATCATCAAGAACGAGACCCGCACGCCGAAGGCGCCGCCGGCCGAGACGATTTCCGATCTCATCCAGCGCGCCGCCCAGGCCCGCATCCTTGCCGCCAACCCGACCAGCGACCATCCTGAAGGCAGCTTCGTGCCGGCCGAGAAGGATCACCGCAGCGGTGTGCTCGGCGGCATCTATTCCGAGAATGTGCGCGGCATCGTGCCGGTCTCCATTCCGGTTCCGATCACCTTCGATTTCAACAAGTCGAGCTTCACCTCGATCGGCACCGAAGCCGCTGAGGAACTGCTGGAGGCGCTGAAGGAGCAGAAGCCCGGACGCGTCATCCTTATCGGCCATACCGACCGGCGCGGCGGTGACGACTACAATCAGAAGCTTTCCGAACGCCGCGCCCAGGCCGTCGCCGACTTCCTGAAGAGCAACGGCATCGACGCGACAATCGACGCCGAGGGCCGCGGAGCCTCCGAGCCGGTGGACGTAACCGCAACCGCAAACCTCACCGAAGACGACGTCGATGCGCTGAACCGCCGCGTCGAATGGCGCCGCGAATAGCTGGGGCGAGGGGAGTTTGGCCATGTCCGCATCCGTTTCCATGGCCGCAGCACTTGCCCTCCTCACCATGGCGGCCACCGATAGCCTGGCAAGGGTGATCGAAGCGCCGGAGCGCGGCGCGGTCAGGGCTGTGCTGATCGGCATCGACCTCTACCGCAACGTTCCGCCGCTGCATGGCGCTGTCGCCGATGCCGAAGACCTTTCCCTTTCGCTGCGCTCGGTCGGCGTCGAAGATATGACGCTGCTGAAGAATGGTGCGGCCGACCGCGAGGGCATCTTCCACGCGATCGAGGCCGTCACGGAACGGGCAGGGCCTGGCGACCTCGTCGTGCTCGGCATCGCCGGCCACGGGTCGAGTGAGCCGGAGCGTGTCAAGGGCTCGAAACCGAGCGGCCGCGACGAGGTCTATGTGCTCGCTGGCTTCGACACCCGTCTTCCCGGATCACGCGAGCGCATCTTCGGCGACGAATTCAAGGCGTTGATCCGCAATCTTGAGACCAAGGGCGCCGATGTCGTCTTCATCGCCGATACCTGCCATGCCGGCGGCATGACCCGCGACGCCGATCCGCGCGGCGCCGAGATCACCTGGCGTCAGGCGCCGTCCTATACGATCGAGGAGGACGACCTCGCACCGATCTCGACGACGGCAGATGCGCTGTCCACCGGCTTCGATTTCAAGCGGCTGACCTTTCTTGCCGCCGTCGACGAGAACACCAAGTCGCCCGAGATATCAATTCCCGGCATTCCGCAGAAACGCGGCGCGCTGAGCTATGCCACCGCCCGCGCCTTTGAAGGGGCGGCGGATCGGAATGGCGACGGCGCCGTCAGCCGCCGCGAGCTCTTCGAATATGTGCGCCAGGCGGTCTACCAGTTCACCGATCAGCGGCAGAACATCTCTACCGAAAGTCCGCCCGGAACCGATCTCGATCGCGCCGTCGTCTATAATTACGAAGGGGCGGGGGCGCAGGCGGCGACGGAGAAATCAAACGCTCCGCTGCCCGCCGAGCCCGCGCCGATCAGCGTTGCCGCCCTCGGCTCCGAGCCGGTGCTGCAGGGGATTGTATCAGCCGTCACGCCGTTCAAGCTGACGGAGGGTGCTGATGCCGAACTCGTCTTCGATCCCGAAAAACGCGAGGCGATTGCCGGCGGCGATGTCGTCGCCTCCGCCATCGGCGCTGGCGACATGCCTTTCGTCGTCGACCGGATGGCCGCGCTCGATACCCTCAAGCGGCTCTCCGAGACAAATCCGCAGACCGTACGCGTGACGCCTTCCGACGCCGTCCATCGCGAAGGTGAGCGCGTCGGCGTCACGGTTTCGGATTTATCAGGCCGCAAGCTCGTGCTCTTCGACGTCACCGGCGATGGAACCGTACAGTTCCTCTATCCCAACGAGAAGGAGGTCGATGCAGCGATGTCTCGGACCTTCGATCTCGATCTTTCGGTCGTCGCACCTTTCGGCACAGACCTGCTCGTCGCCGTCACCTCTGAAACCCCGATGCCCGAGCTTATTGAATTCCTGAAGCAGAACGACAGGCGCCGCACCGCCGGCAATATCGCCAAGCGTCTCGGCGATTTCCTACCCGAGGGCGCGCGCGTCGGATTTACGGTCCTCTATACCTCCGCCGGAGCCAAGCTATGAGCACGTCGATCAGCAGGGTCCTCAATATTGCGTCCGTCATGCTGCTTCTGGCTGCTCCGGTGCTGGCGCAGCAGGACACCGATTTTGCCGGCGAGGATGGCGGGCGTGTCATCGGCGGCCAGGCGGCCAAGAAAGGCGAATGGCCCTGGCAGGTGAAGATCCTGGCGCCCGATCCCGAACAGCGCGGTCGCTTCGGCGGCCATTGCGGCGGCTCGCTGATCGCGCCGCGCTGGATACTGACGGCCGCCCATTGCGTCACCAGCGGCCGCTCCGGCAAGCAGGATCTCTTCGCCCGCGATCTGCTGATCGTCGAGGGCAAGTCGAAGATCGACAAGGTGATCGCCGTCGACGGCCCCGACAAGCCGGGCCTTGCCGTCGAAGACGTGATCATCCACGAGGATTTCGACCGCAAGGTCTTCGCCAACGACATCGCCCTCATCAAGCTGAGCGAGCCCGCCAAATCGAAGCCGGCGATCCTTGCTTCGGCCTCGGATGACGAGGTGGAGGCCGCCGGCCACCCGGCCGTCGTTACCGGCTGGGGTTACACCAAGGCCGACCACGGCTGGGACGACAAATATCTGCCGACCGAGCTGCAGGAAGTGGAACTGCCGATCGTCCCGCGCGAGGACTGCCGCGCCGCGTATCGCGATAGTTCGATGCGCATGAACCCGATCGACGAGCGCAATGTCTGCGCAGGCTACGCCGAGGGCGGCAAGGATGCCTGCCAGGGCGACAGCGGCGGACCGCTCGTCGCCCAGCGCCCCGACAAGCGCTGGATCCAGCTCGGCATCGTCAGCTGGGGTGCGGGCTGCGCCGAGGCCGAACATTACGGTGTCTATACCCGTGTTGCCGCCTTCCGCGACTGGATCGCCGCAAAGACCGACGGCGAGGTGCCGAATGTTGAAGGGCCTGCTGCCGACGATCAGGTCGCGTCCACCACGATCGGTGGCGGCACGAAGCAGAGGCAGTCCGGGCAGGAAGAGGCCAATCTCGCCATCACTACCCCGCCCGCAGGCGATACGGCGCCGGCCGGCACCACCGAAGCACCTGCTGCCGGCGATACTCCGCCGGCTGACAAGCCCGTCGCTGACGAGCCCGCCGTTCAGCCGCCGGTCGTCCAGACGCCGATGATCGAAAGCTCGCCTGGCGATCGCGCGCTGTTGATCGGCATCGACGATTACGAAATGCGCGAGGCGAAACTGACCGGTTCCGCCACCGACGTGAAGGCAATGCAGGTCTTCCTCGCCAAGACGCTCGCCTACCGCCCGGAACAGATCCACACGCTGACCAACCGCAAGGCGACCCGCGAGGCGATCCTTGCCGAGATCGACGACTGGCTGGTGCGCCAGTCGACGCCCGGAAGCCGCGTCTTCCTCTATTTCAGCGGCCAGGGCTCGGAGGAAATGGGCGCCGAGGAAACGACCAGCCCGACGCTGGTTGCAGCCGATGCCAAGCTGGTGCGCGAGGGCGGCAAGGTGACGGTCACCAACCAGATCCGCGAAACCGAGATCGCCGCACGGCTGAACAGCCTCAAGGATCGCCGCGTGACGCTGCTGATCGATGCCTGCCATGTCGGGCCCGGCAGCCGCAGTGCGGTGGCCGCACCCTCCGGAACCGTGCGTTGCCTCGGCCCGGCGCTGGCAGCGCTCGAACCGCCAAACAAATCAGGGAAGGAAGCGAAATTCTCCTTCGGCGGCGAAAACGCGATGGTCTGGTCGGCCGTCAACGCAGGGCAGTGGGCCCTCGTCGACCGCGAGGCCAAGCCGCCGGTCGGCGTCTTCACCCGCCGCTTCATCGAAGGCGTGCAGGACGGCGTGTCACGTGCCGCCGACAAGCCGAATGTCAGCAATGCCGCTTTGCTCGATTATGTCCGGCGCAAATCCGACGAATATTGCCGGACCCATGCGGAAGATTGCCGCTTCACGCCGGTCCCGCAATTTTATGGCCAGCCGGATGCACTCGGCCGGGATGTGATCACCGGAGAGGAGGCGAAGACGCCGGTCGCCGCCGTCGAGAACACGCTGAAGAGCGACAACGAGGCCGGCGTCGCCGTCGACGTGCTGCCCGGCACCGCGGTCAGCATCGGCGACAAGGTGGCGATGCGTGTCTCCACCAAAGTGTCCGGTTACCTGATCCTGGTCGATATCGACGCCTCCGGCAAGCTGACGCAGCTTTACCCGAACAAGCGCTCGATGGGCCTGAAACCATCAGCCAAAAGCGGCGACAACCGGCTCGATCCGGCCCGGCCGGTCGTGGTGCCCGATGCGCGCAATCCCTATACCGGCTTCGAATATGTGGTGGAGGGGCCGGCCGGCGTCGGCATGGTCGTTGCCATCCTCAGCGACAAGCCGATCGAAGTGCTGGACCTACCCGACGTGCCGACGCCGCTCGTCGGCCAGCGCGCCGCCTTCAACTATGTCTACGATCTCGCTCGAAGCCTCAGGATCGTCGGCGACGACGAGACCGGCGCCCAAGGCAAATGGTCGTTCGATTCCAAATTCTATCGCGTCCGCTGAACAGGAGCGAACCATGCCGAAATCCACTCTGCCGGCGGTTCTTGCCGCTTCCCTGATGGCGCTTGCCCCGGCCGCCCATGCCGGCAGCTCCGGCGACAGCAAGGCGATGCTTGCAGCGCAAGCCGGGCTTGCCGCCGAACTCATCGACCGCACGCTGGCAAAGGAGGGTGCTGCCAATATCATGGTGTCGCCGGCAAGCCTTGCCGCAGCACTCGGCCTTGCAGGCCTGGGCGCCTCCGATGCGGGCAAGGCGTCGATCGCCAAGGGCCTGGGCTTCGGCGGCGAGCTGAAGGGACCGGAGACGGCGCTTGACGCGATGTCCCCGGAGAAGCCGGCAGCGGTGGATGCGCCTTTGGCGACGGCGGTCGCGATCGTCTTCGACGACAAGCTGGTGCTCGTTCCCGACGCGCTCCGCATGCTCGCCGGTCACGGGATCAAGCCTTCGATCGAGGACCTCGACGGACCGAAATCGGTCGAGCACATCAACGGCTGGGTCAAACAAGCGACGCGGGGCGCCATTCCATCAATCCTCGACGCACCGCCCGGCGGCGGCTTCGTCAGCCTCGGTGCGCTTTCCTTCAAGGCGCGCTGGAAGACGTCATTCGAGAAGGAGAGCCCGGCAAGCCCCTTTCAGCGGCCGGATGGCTCGACGATTTCGGTACCGATGATGCATCTTGCCGGCGATGGGCAGAAATTCCGCTCCGATGAGAAATTCTCGGCCGTCGACCTTGCCTATGCCGGCGAGAGCTACAGCATGGTCGTGGTGGCGGCGCGATCCGGCAAGGGTGTCGGCGGCGCGGACCTGAAGACGCTCGCTTCCTGGCTGCAAGGAGAAAAATTCGAGGCCGCCAAGGGCGAAATCCTCCTGCCCCGCTTTTCCCTGAACGACGGGCGTGATTTGATGCCGATACTCAATGCGATGGGAGTGGCGCCCGAGAAGGCCAAGGATGCGGGTTTCCCGGGTTTCACCAAGGAAAACATCCGCTTGTCGCGCGTCCTGCAGAAGACGATGATCAAGGTTGACGAAAACGGTACGGAGGCGGCGGCAGCCACGGCTGTTATCACGGAACGCAGCATCGATCCGAAGCTTATTCGAGTCGTGGCCGATGCCCGTTTTGCCTTTGCGCTGCGCGATACCAAGACAGGCCTGCTGCTGGCCGCAGGCCTTATCGGTGATCCGCTTCTGGCGGGCGAATAGAATTCGGTTTTCATGAATGCAATGAATGCAGGGGGACACGTGCATGAGAAGTGATCTGATCGCCCGCTACACGATCGGCGAACCGATCTATGAAAACGAATTCATCGTCTATCCGGCCCAGGACAAGCGGATGGACCATTCGGTCTTCATCGTCGCGCCCGATATGGCGCTGAAACTGGACAAGGCTCGTTTCGAGCGAGTCTGGACCTCGATCAACGAGGCCAAATCTCTCACGGCCCGGCGCTTCGTCGAAATCGAGGACCTCATTCCGCCGTCGCCGGAAGACGACAATTTTTATATCGTCGAGAAGCGGCCGTCGAAAACGCTGCACCAGTATCTCGACGAAACGGAAATGGTGGCTTACGAGCGCGCCGTCGAAATCGGCCGCCACATCCTCGAAGGCCTGGCGACGCTGCACGGCGCCGGTTATGCCCACAATGCCCTGACGGACCAGTGCATCTACGTGTCCGAGGATTATTCCGGCCTGTCGGTGCGGATCGGCAACCTGCACCTGATCTCGAAGATCGGGGAGCACATCATCCCGCCCTATGTGCCGGAATTCGGCGCGCCGGAAATCTATGCGAGCGGCACGTTCTCCGCCTCATCGGCACTCGACATCTACGCCATGGGCATGATCGCCTACAAGCTCTTCCTGCCGAGGCAGACCTATGCCAGCGTCTTCGATAGCGTCATGGTCTGGGAAGACGAGCACCAGCGCGAACAGAGCTGGAAGAACATCCATCTCGACCCTTCCAACGTCTTTCCCCGCCTGGACGTGCTGATCCCCGGTTTTCCCGAGGGGCTTGCAAGCCTTGTGGAAAGGATGCTGAGCCGCGACCCGGCCGCGCGACCGCGCATGGGCGCCGATGCGCTGGGCGAATTCGCGCGCGTCACGACGGGCATCCAGCCGATGTCGTGGGACCCGCGCGGCGGCATGCAACAGCAGCAGGAGGCGCCGAAACCGAAAAAATGGACGCTTGCCAAGCTGTCCATGATCGGTGCGCTGCTCTTGATCTGCATCGGCGTCGGTGTTGTCACCATCCCGAAGCTGCTCCGCCCGGACCCGAAGCTTGTCGCCGATGTCGGTACCTGGAAGAAGGAGGCCGAAAGCCGCAAGCAGAAGGCGATCGCCGCCAAGGCGCCGGAGCGCCCTTCCGGTGACCAGGCAAAGGTCGCCTATGACACCGGCGCCGCGGCGCTGACATCGGCCGATGCGCTGCTCAAGGACGAAGACTATGAAAAGGCGCTTCCGGGCTTCCAGACGGCCGCCATCAATCTCGGCAATGCGCTGATCGGCATCTCGAAGGAGAATGCCGAGAAGGCGAAGGCTGCCGCGTCTGCCGCAGGCGGCGACAAGGCGCCGGGTTTTGCCGAAGCCGACACCAAGATGAAGACGGCCGCCGACGCGGCCACCGCCAAGCAGATGCATGCTGCGGTCGACGCCTACGACGCATCGAGAACGACGTTCGACGATCTCGCCAAGGCGCTCACCGCGCTGGCGGCGGCCGAAAAGGACGCGACGGCAAAACGCGAAACAGTCGATCGCATCGGCGCCGGTGATAGCCCCGACGTCAAAAAGGCGAGCGGGCTGATGATGGAGGCCAAGGCCAAGGCCGAGCAATGGCAGATGCCGGCGGCGACGTCAGGCTATGGCGACGCCGCCAAACTGTTCGACGCCGTCATCGCCGATGTCATGGCGGCGAAGGACGAGGCGACAGCGCTGAAGCAGAAAGTCACCGATCTCAACGCCTCGATCGCCACCCGCGCCGGTGCGGCGGATCCGACGCTTGCAGCCCTGGCGCCGAAGATCGGCGAGGCCGACGGTCGCTACACCGCGGAAGCCTATAAGCTCGCGATCGTTGCCTACCAGCCGATCCTTGCCGATCTCGAGGCGTTGTCGGCACGCGGCTTCTGCCCGGTTTCGCAGACCCTTGCCTTCGAGACCGTCCCGGCGGGAAGCTATTCACTGGAGAACGTCCGGCTGATGACCTCCTCGATGAAGGAGCTCGGCGGCATGCTCGGCGTTGCCAATGGCGCCGTGAAGATCGACAAGTCCTTCTGCATGCAGACGAAGGCCGTCACCCGTGCGGAGATGGCGGAATATTACACCGCCAATTCCGATCCCGCCGCAGCAAAGGCCTATGCCGACAATCCGCAGCAGCCGGCCGACGACGTGCCGCTTGCCGTGGCGCAGAACTATACCGCCTGGCTGTCGAAGCAACTGAACGCGCCCGTCCATCTGCCGTCGGCGACGGAATGGATGGCAAGTGCGGCGAAGATCACCCCGGAAAAACTGCCGGATAACGGCGATATCATCCTGCAATGGAGCGCCACCCCCTGCGAAGCCGGCGGCAATGTCGCCTTCATGGCGCAGGAGGGCTCGACCTTCGTGGTCTGCTCCGACGCCTCCGCCGGCGGCATCTTCCGCGTCACCGCCGAATTGCGGTGAGCGCGGCAAAACGTGGGACCGAATAAGCAAGCTTGCGCCGCTGACACCGGCGCGGGGTAAACTGCTGCGAAACCCGGAATGCGCCCATCGGTGCAACACTTGTCGACGCAGCAGGGCGCTCTGACATAAGGTTCTAGAGCGCCCTTTCTCGTTCATCCGGCAGCTCGCGTTCAAGCCGCACACTTCAACACTTTTCAATTCCAAATTACAAATTATGCGCGTATATTGAACGTGGGGACTGCAGTATCCGTGCCTTGAGGGGTCGAGGACAATGTGCTGGAATACATCATCAGCATTCACGCCGGTTGGGTTTGCTTTGCGAGGCCCGGCATCTCGCAAGATTGTATGGACGCTGGGCGACGCGGCGCGTCTCCTGATCAACGATTGGCCTTGCGATGACGGCGAGGAATATGTGGCTGCCGTCAAAGCCTGCGTCGACGCATTGAGCGGGAAGATTGCCCCGGAACAATTCCGGGAAGCGCTGCTGCGTGCGGCCGATGAGGCGGGTATCGCTGCTCTATCGCTCGTCCGGCAGGGAATGGGAGAGCGACGACCGGACCTTCCCCCAATGATGCGAACATAGGCCTTGTTTCCAGGGGCTCTCGCCTATCGACGTTACGTTTGCGCCAGGAGCAGTCGTTGGGCTCGGTGTGAAGGAACGACCGATTTGAGGCCGACAGTGGAACGACCGCTTCCTAGATGGTAGCGCTGAAAGCTGGGATGACGAAAGGAGCGACGGCCCTTACTTCACCGTGATGGCAATGCCGCTGATATCGGCGTTGACTTGCAGGCCTACCTGCTTGCCTGAAAGCTCGAGTTGGGCGCCCTTGTCATTGGTCATGACAATCACCTGTGCCCCTTTGCCGACCGCGCCGCCACCGCCCGCCGCACCGTAGACCCCCGTCACATCTCGGGCGCGGCGAATGTGGCGAACGGCACCATGGAAATAGGTCTTAGAAGCCCCGAAAGCGAGGCCGCCCGAAATGCCGCCGACAGAGATGGGATAGTGGCGACCATGGAAGGTCAGCGTGCCCTCGCCTCCAGAACCACCCACAAAGAAGGCGGCCTTGTAGACTGAGAAGCTGATCGTACCGCTGTCGGCATGCGCGGAGCCGGCAAAGCTGATTCCTGCTGCAGCGATAACCGCAGCCGCGACTGAACGAAATCTGGATGAAATCTTCATGATGCGAGTCTCCTCAAAATCGAGGCTTACCCAGCCAGGAGGGGGAACGTAAGCGTCATGCCAAAGTCACTGCTGAAACAGTCTCGCCCGTCATTAGTTCCAAACACGCGGCCAGAATCCGGCTGCGAGAAGGCCGTCACAAAACGAGGCGGATGGCAAACATAGTCTCGGTGGCAGCTAACGCTTCGCTGACTCGGGATTGCCTGCACGAAATCTAGAGCCACCAAAGCGAGGGGATGCGCAGAGCTGCAAACATTTAGCAACCCACAACCTTTGACCGCGTTGCTGAGATGTCTTCGGAGGCTCGTCGCGACGCCACGTACAGCGCAGTCACAGGAGATGTCTGCTTCCGGGCAACTTCAAGATCGACTTCTACGGCCATGGAGCGCAAAGCCGCCATCTCCTCGCCCTCCACATGCAGCACGGGGAGCCGCGTACCGGCTCCCCGTTCAGTACCATGGCGACGGCGTCCCGCAGCTTGAGCCTTCGACGCTGCGGGTCTTCTCTCAGGCCTCAGATTTCAGCTTGCCGCCGACCGCCCAGGAATCCTTGGCAATCTCCGTTATCAGGATTTCCAGCGATTCCGGCGGGCACGCCAGAGTTTCGACGGCGGCCTTGGTCGCTTCGCGCGCGAAGGCGCGTTTCTGATCGTCGGTGCGGCCGGGATGCATCTGCAGGTGAAGAATGGGCATGTTTTCTCCTTGGTCAGGTGGGTGGTGTCCGTCGTCTTGGCGCGGGCATGACGACCATGTTGTAAATTCCTTGGTTGATAAATAAGCTGTTGGTATCGTCATTCAAAACCAAAAGGTAGGCAATCGTGGACAAGCTGGCCGGCATGGCGATGTTCGTCAGGGTCATCGACAACGGCAGTTTCGCCGCCGCCGCGGAAATCGCGCAAGTGTCGCCTGCCATGGTTGCCAAGCACATCAAGACGATTGAGACCCGGCTCGGGGCGAAGCTGATCCATCGCACCACGCGACGCCATCAGCTGACAGAGGTTGGCCAGCTCTATTACGAGCGCTGCAAGCGCGCCCTTTCCGAAGTCGCGCTGGCCGAGGCTTCGGCGAGCGAGCTGCAATCGGCGCCGCGCGGCCGGCTTCGCGTGGTGGCACCCGTCAGCTTCGGGACGCAAATCCTGGTGCCGGCGCTGATCGATTACCAGAACGCCTATCCCGAGGTCAGCATCGAGCTGTCGCTCGACAACAATGTCCATGACCTCGTCGGCGAGGGGTTCGAGCTCGGCATCCACATCGGCCCGCTCTCCGACGACAGCCTGGTCGCCCGCCCGCTGACGCCCTACCGGCGGATTCTCGCTGCCTCACCCGATTATCTCGCCCGCCACGGCCGGCCGACCTCGCCTGAGGCTCTGACGAACCATCTCTGCCTTGGCCACTCCTATTGGCGCATGCGGGATCGCTGGCACCTGGTCGGACCGGGAGGCGAGCTGCGTGATGTGTCGATTTCCGAAAAATTCTCCACCAACCAGGGGGCAGCACTTCGCATGGCAGCGCTCAGCGGCGCGGGAATTGTGCTTCAGCCGGAACTGCTGCTCGCCGCCGATATTGCCGAGGGACGGCTTGAGCAGGTGCTGCCAGAATGGTCCTACAAGCCTGTTCCGATGTCCCTCGTCTATGCACCGAACCGCCGGCCGACCGCGATGTTGCGGACGGTGATCGATTTCCTGGTGGAGCGGTTCGGCTAGCGACGCTCGGTCGAGGCCGATGGCCGTTACAGTGCGGAGGCCTATAAGCTCGCGCTCTCAGCCTACAAGCCGATCTTTGCTGATCTCGAGGCGCTGTCGGCGCACGGCTTCTGCCCAGTTTCGTGGACACTTGCCTTCGAGACCGTGCCGGCAGGAAGTTATTCGCTGGAGAACGTCCGGCGGCGTCATCTTCCGGATTACCGCCGAATTGCGTGAGCGATCCGAAGGGTTGAGAGCGGAACTGGAAAGCGGAATGCCGCATACACCGGGGCGGCATCATTTCGAGATTCGGGATCAAGTGGCATTGCGGGGCTATGGCCACTACACGCCACAGGCGGCTGCGGGCAATTTCCGCTTTACGCGCCAGAAGCGGATGTCGGCTCTCCCTTGAGGGGTGACCGATTTGGGGCCGAAGAATGAACCCGCTGCGCGGGAGGGCGTCTTGCAGTGGGCTGCGGCGCAGGGGCGAGTGGTGGCTACGAGATCTGATGTAACCAGGCGGCTCTCCAGAATAGCTGGTGCTCATACCGTCGGCCGTCTTCCCGGTCGGGAAGTTTAGCAACAAACAAGCGTTCTCTCACCGAACGGGAAGACCGCTATCGGCGGATACGTCCATCTTTGATTGTAGCTATCGTGCGTTCATTAGCGAATCCTCATGTTTGCCCTCGCCACGAACGCACATAAGGCGTACGTTTGCAGATCGCTGGCTGGGACCTGATGGAGCCAGCGACTGAGAGCGGGAGGCGCCGCCTTAAGACACGGCGTGCTTCTAACTCGCCTCGTTCCGAGCGCTCTCAAGATTGCCCGCCTCGGCCGGCCTCTCCTTTGTGCGATTCCGGCCGCTGTGACTTTTATGCCTGGAGGAGAAATCAGCCTTTCACACTGGAGGAGAAACCATCATGTATGATCTTGCACGCCGCGAATTCATCGTTCAAGGCAGCGCAGCCGTCGCCGCACTGGCGGTCTTCACTTCACAGTTTGCCCAAGCCTTTCCAAGCCGGGCGGGTGAGACCGTGATCCCGTGGCTAGACCAGCCGCAGCCCAATCCCGTTCCGGCGGTCATCCAGAGCCAGCTTGTCTGGGAGGATATGGATTCATGGGTGACACCTAATGAGAAGTTCTTCAGCATCGCCCATTTTGATCGGCCAACCATTGATGCGAATGCCTGGAAACTGGAAATCGATGGGTTAGTGAAGAAGCCTCTGAGCCTGTCGCTTGCCGACCTCAAGGCACGGCCGCGCCAGGAGGTGGTTTTCACGGTGGAATGTTCGGGCAATCACGGTTTTCCATTTTTTACCGGCGGCATTGGCAATGCCCGCTGGGCTGGCACACCGCTCGCCGCCATACTTGAAGAGGCAGGCGTGAAGGAAAACGGCATCGAAGTTGTTTTTTGGGGCACTGATGTCGGCGACATCGCTCTCAAGGACGATAATCGCGACGTCAAGATGCATCAGAATTTCGCCCGCAGCATGTCGCTCGCCGATGCGATGAGCCCCAATAACATCCTCTGCTACGAGATGAATGGGGTCGCCCTGCCGCCACCCAACGGTTCCCCGGTGCGGCTCATCGCACCCGGCTGGTATGGCATAGCCAACGTCAAGTGGCTCAAGCGCATCGAGATACGCAACACGCGCTTCATGAGTCTGTTGATGGGACGAGACTATGTCACCATCCGCGAAGAAGAGCACAATGGTGAGACCGTGTGGGCCGAGACCTCGGTCGGCCGTGCATTGCTGAAGTCCGCGCCTGCCAGAGTGACGCGTAGCGATGCCGGATACCGGATCAGCGGTGCAGCCTGGGGCGCTCCAATCGCCAAGGTCGAAGTGAAGGTTGATGATGGCCCATGGCTTGAAGCGACGATCGACCATGGTGAAGAAGCTGAATTCGCTTGGAAGGTGTGGTATCTCGACTGGAAAGACCCATCAAAGGGCGAGCACACGGTCACCTCGCGCGCCACTGACATGGCGGGACAAATCCAGCCTGCCATGGATGATCCCTGGATTACCAAGAAACATACTTACTGGGAAAGCAACGGCCAGGTCACGCGCCGCATCGGCATTGCTTGAGAAGGTCTACCAGCCGGCCATACACCTCAAGGAGGACCGATTTGACCTCATGCCGAACATGGGGTCATTTCGTCATTGCTGTCGAGCAAGCGTATTTCGCGTGCGCGGGACGAACTTCCGCTTTTAGGCGCGAAGCAGTCTTTAAATGATCCAACCTTGGATGGCTCCCTTGGGCCGAAAGCGACGAATTGTCTCGGCGGAAAGTGCGCGAAGCGGCACACCCATTGTTCTCCAGGTCATACCGATAGAAATCGTGGATAGCCATCGCATTTGCCGGTGATGGAAGGTGATCCCAAACTGGGAAATTGTCGTTATCGTCCGGATAAGACTTGCACCGCCACAACAGCCTCCGCCTCAGGCGACGGACCATCCACCGTCCACCAGCAGGTTGGCGCCGGTGATCAGGCTCGCAGCCGGCGATGCCAGGAAGACAACGGCACCCACCACATCGTCGGTTTCACCGATTCGGCCGAGGGGAATGTGATCGAGCGTCGCTTTGCGGTTGTCGGCATCGGATAGAAAAGGGGCTGTCCCATCGGTGTGGATGAAGGTCGGCGATACGGTGTTCACGGTGATATTATAGGCTGCCCATTCGGCTGCAAGGCAGCGCGTCAGGTGATTGATTGCCGCCTTGCTCATGCAATAGATTGCCTCGCCGCGCAGCGCCACGGTGCCGGCCTGCGAGCTGATGCTGATGATCCGGCCCCCTTTGCGCTGGATCATGTGACGCCCGACTGCCTGCGTCATCAGAAAGGTGCCCTTGATGTTGACATCGAGGATCTCGTCAAGGTCCTTCTCCTCAACGAGTTCCGCGAGATTGCCGGGCGCCACGCCGACATTGTTGATGAGGACGTCGATACGGCCGAATGTCGTCAGCGCCGCATCGACGGCTTGGGCGATATGGGCCTTGTTGGGAAGGTCCAGTTCAACAGCGAGGACTTTTCTTCCCGTCCCCTCGAGTTCGGCGACCAGTCCCGCCGACGCTGCGACATCCCGGACCCCCAAAACAATATCGGAGCCCGCTGCGGCACAGGCAAGCGCGCAAGCCCGACCGATGCCGCGGCTCGCTCCCGTCACCAAAGTCACCTTGCCCTCAAGGCTGAAGTCCGGCGCATTCTTCTGCATCATGGTGCCTCCCTCGATGAAGCTCATTTATGGCAGGGTCGGCAGGCGGATACCAGATATTCTCAGGATGCTGAGGAGCGTCCGTTTGGGACGCGTGAGGTCTGCTTCGGTTCTGGGCCGGATAGCACCACAAGCAGACATGCCGTTTTGGCGGTGTGCTAGTTGCGGCGCTTCGATGGGTGTAGACTGCCGATACTATTGCATGTTCATGCAAGGCAACGATGATGGGCACCCCCGCGCTCGACCGAAAGCTGCTCGCGATCCTCGCGGCGGATATGGTCGGCTACTCGAAGGCGATGGAGGCCGATGAGGCCGGCACCATCCAGCGACTGAAGGCCATCCGCGCCGAACTGATCAATCCCGCCATCTCCCAGCGCCATGGCACCGTTATCAAGCTGATGGGCGACGGCACACTCGTCGCCTTCGACAGCGTGGTTGATGCGGTTGCCTGCGCCGCGGAGTTTCAGAACGTCGTGGCGGCGCGCAACGCCGACCTACCGGAGCCTGAGCGCATCGTATTTCGCGTCGGGATCAATCTGGGCGATGTGGCCCTGGTGGATGGCGATGTCTATGGGGATGGAGTGAATGTCGCCGCGCGGCTGGAGCATTTGGCCGAGCCGGGCGGCGTGGTGGTGTCGGGCACGGCATACGATCATCTTCAGGGCAAACTCGACTGGCCGCTCGATTTCGCCGGCGAGCAGCAGGTCAAGAACATCAGCCGCCCGGTACGGATGTATCGGCTGAGACTCGACGGCAAACGGGCGCGTCGGCCGCTTCTCGGAAGGATACCGCGCTGGGCCAAGACGGCTGCAGCGGGGATCGTGGCGCTTGCTCTGGCGGGCGGCGGGGTCTGGTGGTTCTTGCAGCCCGAACCTTTGAGTGGCAAGCCTTCGGTGGCAGTGCTGCCCTTCAACAATTATGGCGGCGACGAGGCCAGCGGGCGTCTGGCCGATGGCCTGACTGAGGACATCATCACCGACCTCGCGCGGTTTCCCGAATTCGAGGTGGTGGCGCGGAATTCGACGGAAGTTTATAAAGGCAAGCCCGTGGATGCCCGCCAGGTCGCAAGCGCACTCCATGTCGGCTTTGTACTGGAAGGCTCGATCCAGCGGCAGAGTGGCCGGGTACGGATCACAGCACAGTTGATCGATGCAAAAACCGGCCACCATCTTTGGTCGGAGAATTGGGACCGGCCCGCTGAGGACGTGTTCGCCGTTCAGACCGAAATCGCAGAACAGGTCGCCAACCGCCTCGGCGGCGGAGTGGGACTGATTCAAGAGGCCGGGCGGGCTGCAGCCAAACGCAAACGGCCTGAAAACCTGAATGCCTATGATTACTATCTTCTCGGGTCCGAGAAGATCGAAAAGCTCACCAAAGCCGATGACGAGGAGGCCATCACGTTTCTCAACCGCGCCGTCGAACTCGACCCGGGGCTGGCACGGGCCTGGGTAGAACTTTACCATGCTCATGATCTGATGGGTGTGTTTGGCGTCGATCCCGAGAGCAACCGCAAGGTGGCCGCCGATGTGGCCGAACGCGCGGTGCGGCTTGATCCGAGCGACGCTGAAGCCCATGCGGTGTTTGGTATGAGCCTTGCCAATAAGGGCGATATGGGCCGCGGCAAGTCCGAATTCGACACGGCCCTTCGTCTCGCACCGGGTTCGTCCGAAATCCTGACTTTTTACAGCGGCTATGCAGCACGATTCGGTGAACCAGAACGTGGTGCTCAAATGGTCGACAAGGTCATGCGGCTCGACCCGAATTATCCGATGTGGGCGTCCAACTTCTTCGCACCTGCCTATTTTATGGCGGGGCGGTATGAAGACGCGGTGACGATGTTGGAGCGCATGACGCCTAACAACTACCAAAGGTGGACTTGGGTGGTCCGTAGCAGCTCGCTTGCAGCACTGGGTCGAACAGATGAGGCGCATGCTTCAGCTATGGAAACTCTCAAGCAGCACCCCGAGGTGACTGTCGAAAGCATGATCAGTGAACCCGGCCTAAGCATAATCGAGCGCAATCGGTTCATAGAGACAATGCCGCTCGCTGGCTTCCCGGCATGCGCCAAGCCCGAGGCGCTGGCGAACCTCGCCAAACCTGTGCGACTGCCGGAATGCGAGGCGGGGAAGGCCAAGCCCCCCGGGCAGCCATAGAGCAGCCCTGTGCAACGCGCCTGCGAGCCGCTGATCGCCCCGGCGCCAGCGAGCACCCGCAACATTGGTCCTGTGAGGCCGATTTTCTGCTCCTCATTAACTTTGCTTGCCACGCAATACCGACCAATTCCAAAGAAACAGCTCATCTCCAGTATCCGGCGATGTAGGCCAGAGCCTCACCACGCGGCGTTTGGCCGCAACGCAGGCACGCTGACGAGCAAAGCAGGTTTGTATGTCAGCGAGCAGCGATGCAGGACCGCCGATCAGCGCCGCGCCGGCGGCTTCGTGGCGGCGCGGCGCTGAAGCGCGAAACGCGCGGCCGAGCAGTTGATGTCGGGAACGAGATCGTAGGTCTGCTGGTAGAGGCTCGTTATCAGTTGAAGCGGCTAGCCTGCTATCCCAGGCGTTTTTTGCTTCCCCTGCTGTCGTCAGAATAGACATCGCGGAAACCGGAACCGAATTGCGCGGTGCTGTTGATGGTCCAGCCATCGCCGAAAGCCCGCGATCTCCTTCTTCGACATCTAATCCGATCAACACTTCATCATCCACGGATATGCCGCGGGCTGCCCGTTCGCTTCGCAATTCCAAGCCCTGGCGCGACGCTCGAACCTCGTGATCGCTGGGTGGCTAAGAAGTGAGACAATTTGCCCACTTAACTATTACTTAAAAGTAATTCATCCTCAAATTGACTTTTCAGAATCGCGGCTGTAATTGCTGTTTGAGTTTTGATAATACAAGTTGAGTATATGCATCACCTCGGCGAAGTTGTAATACGACGACAAAAAGAAAAGTTGATTGAAATCGTAAGGAAATTTGTAAGCCGTGGACAGCCTTACGTTATAATGAACTTTCCATCAAATAAAGATCCTGGACATCACGCGAGTTGGCTTGGATTGTCGATGGTATTGCGCGAAGTAACGGGGCGCCTCCCGGTGCTGACTGGCAGCACCGCTCAAAGTATAGATGAGATAAAAACAACGCCAGGCGACGCTCCAATATTCATTTGTGGTTGGACCGACTTTGGAGACGCGCGGACCGGCAGGGATGATGTTCGCTACCGTTTGATGTGGAAATATCCGGACCGGACGATCATTCAGATGCCGCAAACGATTCATTTCGCGAACGAGTCGCTCAAGGAATACGCGAAACATACGATTGGGAGGCATCGCAATTTTTTTTGCATGACGCGCGATGGTCAGAGTTTCGAGTTAGCGAAAGCCAACTTCGATTGTGATGTCGAGGCCGGCCCGGATACGGCATTCGGCATGGGAACGCTGAAACCGTTCGAAGCCGATCCTCTCAGGATATTATATGTCATGCAGCCTCTTGGAGAGGACGAAGTTGATATAGCCAAAGCGCGAGCGATCGTTGATGGACCTCTCACCAATTGGATCAACGGTCCAAATAGTTTGTCGCAGATGCGCAAGTCGAGCGTCGTCAAGTCGGCGTTGCGGCATGGCTTTAGCCGCACAGAGATGATCGCCCAACATCGTGAGGATGTCGCGGCTCGATATGTCGATTACGGCGTGAAGATCCTGTCCGGCGCGCAACGGATCATCACCAATCATCTACACGGCCATATTCTCTGTCTTTTGCTGAATAAGCCGCATATCGCGGTTGCGAGGGACGGAAGCAATCTACACGACGTCATCGATAGCCAGACTGGCGATAGCCCTCTGGTGGAGAAAGCGACAAATCCCGGTGAGCTTTTAGCAGCAATGTCTCGCCTGCCGTATGAGATGGCAGGAACTTGGTACAAGTCGAGTAAACCCATAAATCCAAGTCCCGCTATTCCCGCCCCCGATCTAGTACCTCAACCCTCTACAGCCTGATTCCCGGTAGGAGCTCACTTTGTCGGTTTTACGAGACGACGATATTCTATTCAGCCATGTCAGTGAGAACCGATCCGCCGCAGCCGTAAGGGGCGCTTTCTGGTCGGCGCTGAGCACGCTTATTCCGACAGTTCTGACCTTCGCTGTTTTTGTGGTGACGTCTCGCGTTCTCCAGCCCCAGGATTTCGGTCTTGTCGCGCTGGCATTCAGCATTGTGTCGTTTGCGGGCAGCTTTGGACCAACGGCATTTGGCGAAGCGATCATACAAAAAGCCGAAATCAGGCGCAGCCATCTGGATACGATATTCCTGCTTTCGCTCGCTTTTTCATTTTTGATCTATGGCGCTTTGTGCATAGCCGCTTCGCCGATCGCGGCCTATGTGGGGCATGAGCAGATCACACCCCTGATTTACATCATGGGATTGAAGGTTTTCTTCGACTTCACGGCCGTCGTTCCGAATGCAATTGTCAATAGGAAGATGTCGTTTCATCTGGTAGCCGTCCGCACTGTGATTGCTACCATCACTTCTGCCTGCATTTGCCTTGTTTTGGTTCTCGCGGGTTTCGGCTTGTGGGGGCTTGCGATTGCACAGATCGCGGCCACAGCGGCATCATGCGGCGCCGCTTTCTGGGGTGCCGGGTGGCGGCCCGGGCTTCACCTGAAGCGAGCAAGCCTCAACGAGCTCCTTCACTATGGATTCTTTGCATCCGGCACTCGGTTTTTACAGACGATGAGCTTGGACAACTTGCTCATTGGGGTGCTCTTGAGCCCGGCAGCGCTCGGGATCTATAACTTTTCCAAGCGCTTGTTTGATATGATCAACAACGTTATCGCCGGGGGTTTAACATCTGTCACGCACGTCTTGCTTTCTTCATTACGAGCCGATCCGAAGAAAGTGCGAGAAGCATTTCTCATGGCAACGTTTGGCTGCGCTCTGGTGTCCTACCCCGTATTCATTGGCCTTGCCGCCGTTGCCGATGATGCGATCACGACGATTTTCGGTGCACATTGGATCGCGGCCGTTTGGCCCGTTCGGTTCTACTGCGTCATAGGATTGATGGCTGGGATCGGCTACGTTCAGGCATCCTTGATCAAGAGCCAGGGAGAGATGGATTGGTGGTTTTACTACCAGCTGGCACGAAACCTCCTCACACTCCTGACGATCGCAATTCTCTATCCTTATGGTGTCACGACGGTTGTTTTCGCCATAATGATCGAAGTTCTGTTGTTTTGGCCGATCACCAGCTGGAAGGTTTCGCAGCATATAGAGCTGAGTATCCCGGCATATCTGGCGCAATTTCTGCGGCCTACGATAGCCTGTGCGGGAATGGTTGTGGTCATTTTCCTCCTCCACGAATTGCTCATTCTTTGGTCCCCGTATCCACGCTTGGCGGCGGAAATCCTCGCTGGCGGCATGGTTTACTGCGGCCTGATATTCGTTCTGTGCAGAGCTCGTTTAAATGTCTTGATCGGCAGTATAAAGCAGGCACGGCAGCGCAAGATCAATAGGGGTGGAGTTGCCAACCCTGCATGATTTTCCGGCCCTGGCGCATAGACCTGTGTCGCGATTTGAATGCTCTGGCGCTCAAGCCGTCATCTGAAATTATGAGAACGTCGCTTCGGTGACGTTCTCATCCACCGCATCCGAACGCCTCTCAGACGCAAACGCGTAATAGGATGATCCATAAGATGACTAGCTTCGACCGCGGTTATTCGCCACCGGCGATGGACGATGTAAGAGTCTCGGTTGCCGACCGCAACCGTTACTATACGCTCGATGCAATGCGCGGATTTGCCGCTATTTGTGTTGTTGCTACACATTTCCGGGAGAGCTATGCGCCTTCAGCCTATCTGGCAGTCGATTTTTTCTTCGTTCTCAGCGGATTTATTATCGCAGATATTTACGGAAAACGGCTCTCTCGCGGTCTGCTGTTCCAGTCGTTTATGGCGGCCCGCATTAAGCGTCTTTATCCGCTCTATTTGATCGGAATTCTGGTCGGCCTCATACAGATTATTCTGTTAACAAGCTGGGGGCTGAGAGATCAAAGTGTTATCGACCTGCTGGCGTCGACGACTGCGAACACGTTCTTTCTGCCCAGCCCAATGTATTTCCTTCAAGCAAATCCGATGCAAGGAATGTTTCCAATCAACGGTCCAGCGTGGTCGATGTTCTGGGAACTGTTGGTGAATATAGTCTTCGCCCTGTGGCTTTTTCGGCTCTCTATCCGAGCCCTCTGCGGAGTTGTATTGGTCTCGGCTGCATGTTTGGTTTTTGTCGGTCTTAAATACGGCATGTTGAATATTGGCTGGGAATGGCCTTCAGCGATAGGCGGTCTGCCAAGGGTGATGTTTTCATTTAGCGCAGGGGTCGTGATAAGCCGTTTATGCGGCGGCATGCCCGCTTGGAGGAAGGGCTGGGCGGCCATTGTGCCATGCCTCCTTCTGATGATTTGCATTGCGGCGCCGGTTCCTGTCGTGCTGCGGCCTTACTACGACTTGATGTTCGCGATGGCCTTGGCGCCGCTCATCGTGATGCTTGGCCTCTTTTTGGAGATGCCTGCAAAAGCAGAGGCGTTGGCGACGTGGGTTGGGTACCTCTCCTATCCTGTCTACATCTTACACCGAGGTGCGGTCGGTGTTTTCAAGCCTGTTGCAGGAGCGATCGGATTGAATGGCCCTCTTGCGTTCTGCCTGTTTCTCACCGCAGTCGTATGTTTCGCATATGTGGCCGCTCGTCTCGTTGACAAAACCATGGCTACGCGGACCCGTCGAGCTCGATAACTTCTGCGTCGGCCTACGCACTTAAATGCATGGGGTGCGCTGCGAATGGTCGGTCAACTGCTCGTCTTGCAGCAAACCGCTTGGACGCGCTTATGTCGTCGATCAGCGCCGCGCTGGCGGCTTCGTGGCGGCACGGCGCTGCAGCGCGAAGCGCGCGGCCGAGCAGTTGATGTCGGGGACGAGATCGTAGGTCTGCTGGTAGAGGCTCCGCGCCAGCGTGTTGTTGCCGCGGTTTTCCGAGGCAAGGGCGGCAAGGGCCGTGCGCTTGTAGGCCTCGACGATCGGTTCAGCGGCCTTTGCCAGTGCGGCGTCTTCCGATGGTTCGGCTGCCAGCGAAAGGGCGGCATAGGTTGCCTCGCCATCCCTGCCGACGCGGCCGCCGACGGCGCCGTTGAAACTTTGCTCGGAAACCTCACGCATGCGCCGGGCATTCTTGATGCATGTCGGAATGCGGGCCGCTTCCGCATTGATGCGCTCTGCCGTCGGGCCAGTTTCCGCGCTGCTGCCGCCGGACAGGATCACGTAGCCGATGATGCCGACGGTGGCGAGATAGGCGACACCCATGCCGGCCAGGAAGGCCGGCTGTTTGAGGAGCGACTTCTTCGGCTTGCCATCACTTGCCTTTAAAGCCTCCTTCTTCGGCGCTTCCTTGGCGGCGGCCTTGACGACGAATTGGAATTCGACGTCCTTGCCTAGCCGGAAGCTGTCGCCTGCTTTCAGTGAAGCCGTCTGCAACAGCGCTTCGCCGCGCAGCATGATCGGGTTCAGTCCCATGCGGCGAATGATGAAGCCGCCGTCGCTCTGCCGCTCGATGCGCGCATGGATCGGCGCCAAGAACGGATCGTCGACGACGATATCGGCATTAGCAGCCCGGCCGATCGACATCTCCGGCCGGTCGAGCACGTGGCTGCGGCTCTGGCCGCCGGGACCGGTCTGCAGAAGGCTTGGTTTGTTTCCGCGAAAGAAGGAAAAAAAGGCCATGATCAGAACATCCCACTCGACATCATCTCGACAATTGCCGGCGCCAGCACCAGAAGCAGGATCGACACGACGATCATCATCGCCGGCATGACGATCTTGGCCTTCAGCTTTTCACTGGCCCTGTCGGCCTTTTCCCAGCGGCGGAAGCGCAGGTCGCGCGCATGTTCGCGCAACAGCTCGACGCGGTTGCTGCCCTCGACTTCGCCCTGGATCACGGCGCGGATGACGCGGATGACCTCCTCGGCGGTCATGCGGCGCTCCAGCCGCTGCAACGCCTCGATCATGCCGGTGCCGAGCGCCACGTCCTTCAGCGTCTGTTCGATCTCCTCGCTCATGACGGTGCCGGGTGCGGCCTCGGCATAAAGTCTCAGGCTTTCCGGCAGCGTCGCCTGCGCCTGCTGCGTCATGACGACGAGATCGAGGAAGTAGGGAAATTCGCGCGAAATGCGTTCCTTGCGGTCCTGCGCCTTGTCGTCGGCGACGACCCAGAAATAGATGGCGGGGATCAGGCCGAGGATCAGCCCGGCCACCAGGCCGCCGATCAGGCTGCCGCTGGCAATGCCGAACAGCAGGCCGAGCACGACGAAACCGAAGAGGCTTAAGACCACGAGAAGCGCGATATATTCCCGCCCCGTGACGCCGCCGAAGGGCCGGCCGGCATAGATCAGCTTCTGCTCGAGTTGCGCGCCGTAATCGGCCAGGAGCTGCTCGAAATGCGACAGCACGAATTCGACCGGGGTGCGCATGCCGATGCTGTCGACGATATTCGGCGGCGGACCATCGCCGCCGGCGGACCGGCGCACCACCTGAATGCTGCCGAGCAGATCGCCGATCCACCAGACGAACAGCGCGGCGGTGATCCCGGCAAAGACGACGGCGATGAGGCCAAGAGGTATCTGAGATATCATACCGACACCTTCATCATCGAGCGCATCCAGAAGAAACCGGTGGCATAGAGAATGGCGCCGACGATCGCGATGACGATGCCGATGGCGTTGCCGAACACCTTATCGATCAGTTCAGGCTGGCCGAAGAAGATCATCAGGATCATGAACAGCGCACCGCCGTTGACGACGCGGAAATTCATGCGCGCCTGCGACGACGAGGTCGTGATCTTCTGATCGAGCTTCCAGATTTCCTTGAAGGATTTCGACATTTCCGTCAGCGGTTCGGAAATGTCGCCGCCCTGGCGGGCAAAGAGACCGAGGGCCGCATCGACCATCTTGAAATGCAGGCTCGGCACGTTGCGGCCGTGGCGGTCGAGCGCCTCGACCAGGCCGATGCCGAGCTTCTGTTCGCGGGCAATGCGCTCGAATTCGCGCGAGGCCGGCATCTGGCCGGTATCGGCCACCGCATTGACGGCGATGGCGAGCGGCTTGCCGGTGCGCACCGCCGAGACGATCTGGTCGACGGCGTAGGGAAGCTGCGATTCGATCTGCAGCCAGCGGCGCTGCAGAAAATAACGGATCACGCCCTTGGGGAGGAAGATCGCGACCGGGATGGCGATGACAAAGCCGAAGATCGGCCCGAAGATCAGTGAGATCACCACGAAGACGACGATCGCCGTGATGCCGTAGGCGAGGATCATCGTATAGGGCGGAACGGCATCGCGCCCGAAGACCTGTGCTGCCTCGCTGGCGAGCGCAATGTCACGCTCGGTGGCACGCAGCAGCGGCGCCGGCCAGCGCACCGGCGCGCCCCAGACAAGCAGCCCCGCTGTGACCGCGCCGAGGGCGACCGTAAAAATCTGCAGAATGCTGATATCCATGGCGTCCCCCTCAGAGCAATTCCAGGAAAAGTGCGAAGCGGTTTCCGTCCTGAATTGCGTAAAAACAAAAGTCTAGAGCGGTTCTGGAACCGCTCTAGACGAACATGTCCAGTTTCTCGATCTCGCCGTCGTCGTTGAACTCGACGAGCTCGGCGACGAAGCTCGGCAGGTAGCCGGTGAAGGCATGCACGGCCTCGCCGCCGGCGCGGCCGACGAGATTGAAGATCGGCTCGACGATGATGAGGCCGGTATCCGGATCGATGCCGATCACCTCTGATATCTCGGTGACGGCGCGCCGCCCGTTCGCCAGCCGGTTCAGCTGCACGACGAGCTCGACAGCGGCAACGATCTGCTGACGGATCGCCATGACAGGCAGCGAGCTCTGCCCCTGCAGCACCATCACCTCCAGGCGGGTCATCATGTCCTGCGGCGTGTTGGCATGCGCCGTCGTCATCGAGCCGGCATGGCCGGTGTTCATCGCCTGCAGCATGTCGATCGCCTCGGCTCCACGGCACTCGCCGACGATGATGCGGTCGGGCCGCATGCGTAGCGCGTTTCGCACGAGGTCGCGGATGGTGACGCTGGTCTCGGACTCCGCCGTCTTCGGCCGCGATTGCAGGTAGACGACATGGATGCCGTCAAGCTGCAGTTCCGACGTGTCCTCGACGGCAACTACGCGCTCGCCGACCGGGATGAACTGCGACAGGCTGTTCAGCAGGGTCGTCTTGCCGGAGCCGGTGCCGCCTGAGACGACGATGTTCTTGCGCGAGCGCACGGCCGCCTCGAGGAAGGCGCGCATCGGCTCGCTGAGCGCGCCGGCGGTCACCAGCTTGCTGATATCGAGCCGCGACTTGCCGCCGAACTTGCGGATGGTGAGGCAAGCGCCCTTGACCGCCAGCGGCGGAATGACGGCGTTGACGCGCGAGCCATCCGGCATTCGGAAGTCGGCCATCGCCTCGCTTTCGTTGATCGAGCGGTTGGAATCGACGGCGATGCGCTCGATCACCTTCATCAACTGCCGCTCATTGGCGAAGGCGAAGGGGTAGCGTTCCAGCAGGCCGAATTTTTCGACGTAGATCTCGTCATAGCGCGTCACCATGATTTCCGAGATGACGTCGAGATCCATCAGCTCGGAGATCGTCCCCCAGCGATACATCAGCTCCTCGATATTGGAGCGCAGGTGCATATGGGCGATCTCGTAGCGGTCGCCGGCGTTGAAAAGAGCCTGCCGGGACTGGAAAGCGGCGCTGAACCGCGTGTCGAGCTGGGCGAAGTCCGAGCGGGTGGATTCAAAGTTCAGCTTAAGCTGCAGGGCCGAAATCAGCGCCTTGCCGACGTCGAAGAGGCGGCGATTGTCCTGCTCCTCACGCGAGAGGCTTGCGGCATTCGACGAGGCGTCACGCCGGCCCGTGCGGGCGATGCGTTTTGCCAGCCACCGATAGACGGCGTTCTTGATGACGAGGATGACGAGATCCTGTGGCGCGCTGTCGAGCGCCTCCTTGATGAACATGTCGAGACGCTCGCGGATACGGGTGCGCGTCTCCTCGCGGCCGAAATCGGAGGATTTCACCAGCCGGTCATACTGCGTGTCCTTCAGCAGGCGCTCGTGAATTTCCATCTGCAAGGCGAGCACGCGTTCCTGATCGGGAAACTGCGTGACCGCTACGGGCGCGGCGGCCGGCTCGACGAGCTCGATCGTGACGTTCGGCACCCAGATCGACATGCCGGCCGAAACCGCAACCGGCGTGCCGGCTCGAAGCGGCTGATCGTCGACGCGCGTCGGGTTGCGGCCGTGATGCTGCACCGACCAGCCCTGGCCCGATTTCCGCAGCACGAATTGCGGCGACGAGACGTGGCTGCCGCGCAGCCGCACGACGCCCGCGCCGGCGGGCAGCGTCAGCGTGCTGCTTTCGCCAACGAAATAGGTCTCGTTCGCCGAGAGCGGGATCACCTCCCGACCGCTGCCGTCCTCGTAGGAAATCTTCAACAGCATGGCTCATTCCCCCGCGACGGTCACATCCGCGTCCAGTTGATGCTAGGCAGATCCTCGACGGTATTGTCGGCCGGATTGCGCAGCACGAGATTGAGGCTGCCGTTCGACTGGCCCATGGCAAAAATCAGCATTTCGGCTTCCGACGGCGTCACTTCGACGGTCACATTGTTGTAAGTGCTGTTGGCCTTGGTGACCGCACCCTCCGCCGTCGTCGCCGCTCCGACGGCCAGCACTTTGACATTCTGCAGGAAAGTGCGGGTGACGACGCGGGTGCGCGAGCTGATGCCGAGCTTATAATCCTGCGCCTGTTTGCGGTAGGCGTTGACATCGTTCTCGTCCGCGCCCGGATACTGGGTGAGATAGTTCTTCAGCATCTGTTCGACCGGCGACTGTGGCTGGGCTGGAGCCTGCGGCTGTCCGGCTGCGGCCGGCGCCTGGCCAGGAACGGCGGGCTGACCTGGCACGGCAGCGGGCTGGCCAGGGGCTCCCGGCTGGGTCGCGGCAGCCGGCGCCACGGGCTCGACCGGTTCGTCGACCGTGCCGAGGATATCGACATAGCTGCCCGGCTCGACGAAATGGCCGACTGCCGAGGCCGCGTTGACGGGAAGGGTCAGTGCCCGCTTGCCGGGTGCGATCATCGTAGTCAGGCGTCCGCCGTCGTTATCGTCGAAATACTGGAAGAGCAGCACCGAGCCGGCCGGAATGTCGGCGGCGGCCGTCCTGTCCTTCAACCATTCCTGATAGGCGCTGGCCGCGGGAACCGCGAGCTTGGCCAGCGCCCCGAAGCTTTCCGGCAGCATCACCGGTTCGGCGAGCATGTCGGGCGTGATCGCCTGACCTCGCGTCACCTTCCTGTCGGGCTGGAGCCGCATGAAGGCATAGGCCACCTGCTCGTTCTTGACGCTCTCGGTCCAGAAGTAGAGCAGAACGCCGGTGATGAGCCCGACGATGACGGCCGCGATGAGCTTCCAGTTCATGGTGTTATTCCTTCGACGAAGGGTTGCCTGATTTGAATGACTTCAACGGTCCGGCCGTCGCTTCTACTGCGGGTGTACAAGACATTGGCCTCGACGCTGCCGCGCCGGCCATAAAGTGCTGTGACCCGGCCGCTCTGCGCCGGCGGCGTCTCGATGGTGAAGCCGTCGCGGGCAAGAAGATCGGCGCGCTGATCCGACCAGCGCGTGGCCGACAGCGTGCCTTTCGACACGACCGTGCGCGACGTGTGGCCCTTGTCGCGATCGCCGATATCGCTCAGCACCTCGACACCGGCCGGCGGACGCAGCGACATCGGCAGCTTGCTGACATCGGCCGCAGCCGCGAAGGCCGGCAGCGTCGCCGCGACATCGTCGAAGCGGCTCATCAGCACCTCGGTCATCGGCGCATCGGCGGGCCGGCGGATCATGATCGAGACGCCGGGGATCGGCGCTCTCGCCGAGGGATTTTCAGGATCCTGCCGTCTGAGATAGTCGAGGGCTGCCTCGCCGTCGCCGTCGAAGAACTGAACCACGACGGCAAGATCGTCGCGGATGCGGCTGGTCTTTGGCACGATCAGCATATTGGCGGCAATGACGGCAGTCAGCTCTTGCCTGTCGTTGCTTTTCGGCAGGGCAGGGCGGGTATTGACGGCCAGTACCCGCAGCCATTCGTCGGTGATATCAGAAATGCTGCGATCGCTCTGATAGGGCGTGAATTCAAGCGGCTGGCCGTTGATGACGAGATCGCGTGGCGCGCGTTCCGGCGCGCCGACGATCCCGGCCAGCATCGAATTCAGCGTCACTCTCAAGTCCTTGTAGATCTCGGCGCGGCCCGGTGTGGCCATGGCGGCGGCAAGCCCGATGACGAGCGCCAAGCCGGCGAGATGAACGGAGATGCGGGGCCTTTGTCTCATCCTATTTCGCTCCCGGAAAGACGCCGTCGAACAGATCGCCGGAATCGTCGGCGACATCGCGAATTTCGCGGCGCAGCGTCGGATCGTAGCCGTGGCTCGTGGTGTCGTTATTGTGCGAGGCAAACAGCGTCGAATCATCCACCGTGAACGCATCCTTCCAGCGGAGGCTCCTGATCGTATCGAGATCGTCGGAATCCCTGAACTTGTAGACGCGGTCGGCCGTCGCGGTGACGAGCTGCGGCTTCTCATTGGCGAGGTCACCGACCATGTCGCCGAAGTCGCGGCCGTCGCTCTTCAAGGTATTTTGAACATCGTCCCAGACAAAGGTGCGCTGCGGGTCGCCGTCGCCTCCATGCGATGGTGTGCGCGAGCAGTTGATGGCCTCGCCCCCCGGCAGTGCCGGCAGAGCCGGGATCGGGAAGACATTCGAGAAATCCGACGTGCAGTTCAGCCCATTTGCCTCGGCGAAGGCGGCGTTGCGCATCGCAAGCATGGTTCCGACCTTCTTGGTGGAAATCTTGTTCGCGTGGATGACGAAAATCACGATCAGCAAGATAACAGGCGCGGCGAGCACGAATTCGATCGAGGCCAGACCGCGCCTGTCGCGGTGCAGCCGCATCAGCAGCCCGCGGCCCGCAGGACCGCTCATAGGCTCAGTGTGTGTTGACGGCAGCCCAGGCATTGGCTCCTCCTCGATCGAAGACGCGGGTCAAGCCGGTAAAACTGTCGGCCGCCGGGCTCTGTTTGATGGTGTTGGAAACCTCGCCGATATCGTCGGCAAGCGTGGCGGGCGCAAGCGATGCCAGCCAGTCCTGGGTGTAGAGGTCGAAGGCCGTGTAATTGTGGACCCAGCTCTGCGCGAGCGCGTAGGCGGACGGTGTCTTGTCCTTGAAGATGCGGATCTGCAGCCTGGCGCGCGGGGCGCGGGAAACGATCGCCAGCGTCTGGTAGTCGTCGAGCTGCTCGCCGCCGAAGGGCGTGAAGTTGAAGGGGATGCGTCCTTTCAGCCAGTAAGGCTTCGGGAAGGAGATGACGGGCAGGGGAGCACCGGACACGGAAATCGCGCCACCGGCTGGGCCGCAGACCTGGTTCCAGATCATGTCGAACTTGCGGGTGAAATCGTTCTCGTCTTTTGTCTGCTTGTCGGAATAACGCGGCGGCACGTCGATCGGCAGCTGGAAGGGGTTCACGACGCCGAACTCGATGCCGAAGAATTTCTCGGCGACATAGAAGCTGCCATCGAGCAGCAGTTCCTCCCACCAGCTGAGATCGCCAAATTGCTCGATGATCGCCTTGAACGGGACCTTGCTCAGATAGGCCGGGCCGAAGGCTTCATAAAAGATGTAGAAGTCCACTAAAGCATCGTCGATGCCGCTTTCGTGGTTGACCCAGTCGCGAATATGGCTGCCGTCGACGCCGCCTGCGGTCAACGGACCCTTTCCGTTGGGGAAGCCGCGATTGGCAAACTCGCCGCGCATGAGGAACGGCTCCTGCCCTTGCGTGCCTTTGCTCATCGCCAGGCACATTTCAGCATAGGCCGCAGCGGGATTGATGCCGTCGCGATCGACCGGCAGGTTACCGCCTGCACCTTCTCCGGCCTGGTCGCAGGACTCACACGGCGGATGGAAGACGACGTGATCCGACTTGTTCAGGCGCACCAGATGCAGGGCTTCGTTGCCGACCCGCTGTGGAAAGCTTTCGACGAGGTAGTCGTTCAGATCGTTCATCGCATCGATGATGTCGCTGGACTTCTCGATGAGGCCCAAAGGATCGTATTTGACTTGCGCCGCCACCGTATATGTGATGGCTTTGATGGCTCCTATCGCCCGGAACCCCTGGAACGCCAAGCAAGCACCGTAGATGATGCCACCGACGACCGGGACCTTCTGCCAGCCCGGGCAATGGGGCATCGGCGGCATCGGCGGCAGGAGCGACGCCGGGCCCAATCCTTCAGTGAAAGAATATTGGGCAAGTTTTGCCAGAATGGCGGTCGAGCGCAGGGCCAGTTCCGCCGTCGTCAGCTGGAAGGCGACCGACGTCGCCATGACGACCGTTGCCTGCGATGAGGCGACGTTGTTCATCGCCATGATGTTGAGATAGCGCGCTTCCCAGTCGGCATGGACGAGTGCTGCGGCATCCGCCGTGTCCTGGGTGCGCTGCTTGTCGTAGATCATCTGTCCCGTATTCAGGATCCAGACGATCATCAGGGCGAGCGCGATCGTCATGTAGAGAATGATCGGCGATAGGAAGCCGCGTTCGTCGCGGTGCAGGCGTTTGATGAGGGTCGGTGTCATAGCAGGTTCACCTCCGCCGTCGAGATCGTGTAATAGCGGCCGTCCTTCCTCTGGCCGCGGGCAAACACCCAGCCGGCATATTCGAGAAGCAGGAAGCGCGCTTCCACCTTGGCGGTGACCGGCACATGCGGCGAGCGGTTGATGGCGGCATAGATCGCCATCGGCGCGCGGTCGACGGTCACCGTGACGTTCTGCGGATCGAACATGTAGCGGGCCTGGTTGCGCATCGCCCGCCAGTTCTTCGAAAGACCCGAGGCATCGGCAAGGCTTTTGAGCGCATCTTCCGGCGGCTGGCAGGCGCCGACGCATTTCAGCTGGTCGTAGGGTGCGGCCGGGATCAGCGCCAGGCGGGCGGCAAGATCGGCCTTGCCGGCGGCGGCATCGTTATCGCAGGTCTTGACGTCGATGATGCTTCGCAGCGTGATCGGAAAAGCCGGGCAGAAATAGACGCGGGCGCTGCGCGCCGCCGCATAGGCGGCATAGTGGGTGAAGAGGTGGTTCTTGGCGAGGATCGTGAACTGGAAGACCACGAACATGAAGAAGACGAAGACCGGTGTCACAAGGACGAAATCCATCATCGTCGTGCTGCCGGAGGTATCGCCGTGCAGCTCCGATAGCCGGCGCCGGCGGGCGGAAAGCCGCGGCAGCAGCAGCATCGAGGCAAGCAGCATCATGGCAATCGCAAAGGTACCGAGGAGCGCGCCGTGATCCTCAGGGATCCAGAAGGTCCGCGAGTGCAGGATCGAACTCCAGAAGGCACCGTCGAAGAGGGGGCGTTCGAGTTCCGCGCGCATTGCCGTTACCTCACGAGTGAAAGAGGGGTGAAATCAGGCATGAAAAGGCACCAGAGAAGTCCGAGAGCGGCGGCAACGCCGAAGCGCACGGTATGATGTGTCTCGCGCGGCTTCAGCACCGAAGCGGCGTCGCGGAAACCGGCGGGCAGGAGAAGCGCAAACAGTCCGACCGTTCGGGCCAGCACGCTCCACTGAACACGCCGCGCCATGGAGAAAACGGCGATCACGCCGCCGACCATGAGCGATGCAAGGGTGACGTCGATGGCGGGCCAGAGGCCGAGAATGGCGCCGAGCGCCGCCATCAGCTTGACGTCGCCGCCGCCGCAGCTTCCGGCTGCGAAGGCGATGAAAAAGATCAGGCCGGCTGCAAGGAGGCCTGCGAAGGCAAGCCCTATTCCTGCGAGACCGCCGCTGACTGCCGCCAACATGAACCCGCCAAGCAGGCAGGGATAGGTGACGGCGTTCGGGATATGACCGTGGCGATGGTCGAGCACCGCCGCGGTCATGGTGCAGGCGACGGCAAGAGCCGCCGCTGCAGGCATCAGGGTCAGATCATAGGTCGTATCCATGATCCCGACCCGCTTATTGACCCGGCTCAGGAATTCTCTCGGCATCCGAGAGCGCCGTGTTCTTTTCATTGAACCATTCGCCGATCTGCTTACCGAATGCGAGCAGGATCAGCATCAGCGGGATGACGATCAGGGCGACGGCCAGGACGATCTGGGCCATGTCGCCACGCTCGTCCTTGTGAAGTGCAATTGCGAGAGTCTTGAGTTTACCAAACATGTGATTACTCCTCATTCCCAGGTTTGTTTCGGTTCGAAGCCCTGGTGAAGATGAACCAAGCATACGCCATCGTTCCGAACGAGCATGTTGCTCGATCCAATGATACTTTCTGCTTCAGCTTATCTTCCCCGGCTGCCAACGTTTGTTGAACAACACCATTAAGACCCAAGAGTGCGCCCAAGGCCAGCCCTCCGTCAAGCAAACGAAACGAAGGGTTCCAATTGTCTTGGAGGCATCGGCTGCAAAACCGCAGTTGACGTCGGATTCCTTCAACTAACTGATTGAACAAGCTGCAGTTTTACCTGAAGAGACGAAGTTTTGGACGGCCTTTTGAAGCTTCGTCTACTGCTCCATAATTGGTCAATTCTTTCAAAGCGATAGAAGAAACGGCGCGCTGCGCGCATAATGGCCGTCTTCGCCGAGCCCAACCATGGCGTTATTTGAGGATCTGGATTAAGCTTTCCTCAAATGGCGGGTATCGCCCGCCAGTCGATCCGGAGAGAAAACGATGGAAACGATGAGCAGCATCTTGATACTTGGATTGGTCCTCATTCCACTGATGATGTTCTTTCCAACCGCGGTTCAGATGATGGCGACACTGTTCGGCATGAGCACGGTCCTGGTCGGGATGCCGCTCTGATGAAGGCCGTTTCCGACGACGCTGCCGAACAGGCAACCTTCCAGGTCCTGACCCGGGCGCTGGACAAGCTGCTCGGACCGATCCGTTTTCTTCTCGATGATCCGAGCGTGTCCGAAATCCTGATCAACGGCACATCCGACATCTTCGTCGAAAGGCGAGGCAAGCTCGAACGCGCCGATACGCGGTTCGCCAGCCGTGAGGATCTGGAATCGGCCGCGCGCAGCATCGCGCAGTTCTCAGGCAAGCGACTGACGCCGGAGGAGCCGAGCATCGAGGCGCGTCTGCCGGATGGTTCGCGCGTGCAGATGATCCAGCCGCCGGCCGCCCGCACCGGGCTCTGCATCTCCATTCGCCGCTTTCTGAAAGAACATCGCAGCATCCGCGACCTCGTCACCCAGGGCAGCCTGACCGAAGAGTCGCTATCGCTGCTGCAGGCCGCCGTCGGGCTGCAGAAGAACGTCATCATCTCCGGCGGCACCGGCACCGGCAAGACGACGATGCTGAACGCGCTGTCGGAAGCCTTTGCCGACCACGAGCGCGTCATCGTCATCGAGGACACGTCCGAACTGCAGATCCGCAAGGAACACGTGGTCTATCTCGAAGTGACCAAGCCCGACCGTTTCGGTCGCGGCGGCGCCAGCATCCGCGACCTGTTCCGCTCGTCACTGCGCATGCGGCCCGACCGGATCATCGTTGGCGAGTGCCGCGGCGGCGAGGCGCTCGATATGATCCAGGCGATGACGTCAGGTCACAGCGGCAGCCTTTCGACGGTGCACGCGAACACGCCCTATGACTCCCTGCACCGGCTGGAAACGCTGGCGCTGATGTCTGATATCGACATGCCGCTTCGGCCGTTGCGCGCCCAGATCGCCTCGGCGGTCGACGTTGTCGTGCAGATCGCCCGCTTCAAGCGCACCGGCCGGCGCCGGGTGATCGAGATTTCCGAGATCAAGGGCCTGAACAATGATGGCCAGTATATCGTCGAAAGCATCTACAAACTTGAGGGCGACGGTCATTCCAATCCCGATGGCGCACTGCTATGGACCGGTGTCGTGCCGAGCTTTGCCGCCGATGCGGTGGAAGAGCTGCAAGGCGCGGCGCGCCCCGAATGGGTCGGTGCGGCCGCGCTGCATACAGCTTAAAAAAATCGAAACCCGCCTCTACATTCTATAGTTAGAGCATGATGTCATCCGAAAACCGCTCACACTTTTCGGCATCATGCTCTGTCAGACGCCCTCCTTTTCGGCGCTGGCCGCCATATGCACGAGATCGTCCCAGAGGCTTTCGGCAAAACTGCGCAGGACCGTGAGTTCGAAGCTGTCATCGCCGGTGCGAACGATCTGCACGGAGAGATGACCGACCATCGTCATTGCCGAATGGCCTTCCGGAAAGACCGAAGGATCGAGATCGACGGCGGTCCCCCTTGAGAGAAGCGCCCGCGAAGAACGGCCGGAAACGCCGATACGCACGCGGCCGTGGCTCTGGTCCATGACGAAGGCCTTTCCCGCAAGCGCAGCAACGAGAGCATCGAGGCTGGCCGAGACAAGCGGCTCATCGCCGGCGACGAACCATTGGCGGAAGCCTGCCTGGCGGATCGAACTTTTCGCAAAGCCTGCTTTCACCAATTCCGCAGCGAGCGCGGTTGGCTCGATTGCGCCGAGCACATGCAGGAGATGGCCCTGCGGCAAGGCTTCCAGCCGGACGCCTGCGCCTGAGATGCCGTTATATGCTGCCCCGGCCAGAACCGGTTTGTGTTGCGGAAGATCACGCATGGAGCTTCTCGTTTTCGGGATCGATGAAGACGGGATGGCAGAGCACCGCATCGGTGAATTCGTTGCGCAGGCCGTTCCAGACCGTCACCTTTTCACCGATGCGCTCCGGCCCGCGTTTGACGAGCGCCAGGCCGATCGTATGGCCGAGCCCCGGCGAAAAGGCGCTTGATGTGACGTAGCCCTGGTCGTTTTCGAGTGTCGCCGCAACACCGTCAGCGAGGATATGCGAGCCGGTGCGGAAGCCGCTTGCCGGATTAAGCGGCTTGACGCCGACGAGGCGCGGCCGCTCGGGATCCTGCAGCCCTTCGCGGGCAAGCATTGCCTTGCCGACGAAATCCGGCTTGGTTGATGAGACCATGCGGCCGAAGCCGAGATCGCCGGGTGTCACCGTGCCGTTGATCTCGGCATGGGTGACATGGCCTTTCTCGATGCGCATAACGCCGAGCGCTTCGGCGCCATAGGCGCAGATGCCATGCTTCTCGCCCGCCGCCATGATCGCGTCGGCAACACCTTCGCCGTAACCGGCGGGTACCGCCAGCTCGTAGGCGAGTTCACCGGAGAAGGAAATCCGGAAGAGCCGGCCTTCAAGCCGGCCGCCGAAGAGAGAGACCTTGCGGGCGCTCATGAAAGGGAATGCCGCATCCGACAGATCCTCATCAACGATCTCCGAGAGGATGGAACGCGACTTCGGCCCGGCGACGGCCATCTGCGCCCATTGATCGGTCGAGGAGGCGAAGCAGACGTCGAGTTCCGGCCAAAGGGTCTGGGCGCAGAATTCGAGATGGGTCAGCACGCCGGCGGCAAGCGCCGTCGTCGTCGTCATGAAGAAATGCTCGTCACTGAACCGGCTGGTGGTGCCGTCATCATAGATGAAACCGTCCTCACGCAACATGATGCCGTAACGCGCCTTGCCCACAGCAAGTTTGGCGAAGCCGTTGCAATAGATCCGATCGAGGAAGGTTGCGGCATCCTTCCCGAAAATCTCGATCTTGCCGAGGGTCGAAACGTCGCAGAGGCCGGCATTCTTCCGGATGTTCATCACCTCGCGGTCGACGCTTTCACGCCACGTCGCCTCGCCGGGGCGCGGGAACCAGGAGGACCGGTACCAGAGGCCGGCTTCGACGAAGACCGCGCCGTTCTTCTCGGCCCAGCCATGCAGCGGCGATTTGCGGGCCGGCTGGAAATGTTTGCCGCGCGATGTCCCGGTCAAGGCGCCGAAGGAAACCGGTGTATAGAAGGGCCGGAAGGTCGTCGTTCCCACTTCGGCGGGCGACACGCCGCGCGCCTCGGCAAGGATGCCGATGGCGTTGATGTTGGAAAGCTTGCCCTGGTCGGTCGCCATGCCTGATGTGGTGTAACGTTTGGCGAGCTCGACATGGCCGTAGCCTTCGCGGACGGCGAGACCCAGATCCTTGAGATGCACGTCGTTCTGATAATCGACGAAGGCCTTGCCCTTCGAGCCCTTGACCGACCAGAGCGGTTTTGCCCGTGCGGCCGTCTCGGAAGCGGCAGCAAAGGCCGGCTCTGCCGTTGCGAAGCCGACCATCTTCAACGCGGCAGCTGCCTTTGCGGCTCCATCACCGAGGCAGGTCGCGGTTTGTGCGTGGCCGGCAGCCGAGCCGGCAACGGTCAGACCTTCCTGCTGGACGGGCGCCAGAAACGCCCAGGCCTCGTTCGACCATTGCGGTTTCGCACCGCGATGGCAGGCAAGATGAATGATCGGGCTCCAGCCGCCCGACATGGCCAGCGCATCGGCTTCGATCCGGCGGGTGCCGGTTGCGGTTTCGACGCTGACACCGCGCAGGCGCTTGCCGCCAAACGCATCGATGAGCCTGGCGCCTTTCAGCACTTCGGCGCGGCCCTGCCAGCTCTCACCCGCATCCCCGCGGCTGTCGACGATCGCCGCGACCGCCAGGCCGGCGGCCTCGAGATCTGCTGCGGTGCGATATCCGGCATCGTTGGTGGTGAAGATGACAGTGCTTCTGCCGGGCGCGATCGCCTGCCGGTTGAGATAGCTGCGCATGGCGCCTGCCATCATCACACCCGGAATATCGTTGCCGCCGAAGACAAGCGGACGCTCCTCGGCGCCGGTCGCAAGGATCGCCTGGCGGGCAACGATGCGCCACAATCGTTCGACCGGACGATCGGGATCGGGCATTGCCACATGCTTCTGTACCCGTTCGACGGCGCCGAAGACATTGTCGTCGTACCAGCCGAACACGGTCATGCGCGGCAGACGGCGCACATTCGGAAGTCCCTCCAGCTCGGCAAGCAGCTCGCCGAGAAGCGCGTCCGCCGGCTTGCCGTCAATGGTGCCGCTGTCGGAAAGCAGGCTTCCGCCGAGTTCGGATCCCTCGTCGGCGAGGATGACGCGCGCGCCGGCGCGCCCGGCGGTGAGCGCCGCGGCAAGACCGGCAGGGCCGGCACCGATCACCAGCAGATCGCAATGCCCCCAGCATTTCTCGTAGGAATCGGGGTCGGCCTCGTAGGAGGCCCTGCCGAGACCCGCTGCCTTGCGGATCACCGGCTCGTAGAGCTTTTCCCAGAGGGCCGCCGGCCACATGAAGGTCTTGTAGTAGAAACCGGCGCTGAGGAAGGGCGACAGCAGCCCGTTGACCGCGCCGACATCGAAGCCGAGCGAGGGCCAGCGGTTCTGGCTCTTTGCAGTCAGCCCCTGGTAAAGCTCGATCATGGTGGCACGCGTATTCGGTTCGGTGCGCCCGCCGCTGCCTGTCGTCACCAGCGCGTTCGGTTCGGCAGCCCCTGCCGTCAGGATGCCGCGCGGACGGTGATATTTGAAGCTGCGGCCGACGAGCTGGACGCCGTTGGCAAGCAGCGCCGAGGCGAGCGTATCGCCCGGATGGCCTTCGAGCGCCTTGCCGTCGAAGGTGAAGCCGAGCGACCTAGCGCGGTCGATGCGGCCGCCGGTGGAAAGACGGAAGCTCGTCATGCCGGTTCTCCGCCGAGCTTGGAAAGGGCTGCGTCGCGGACGCCGTGGACCGCATGGGTGACGGTATCGCGTTCGACGATCAGCCAGCGGCGGCATCCGGAGGAGTGGTGCCAGTATTCGCTGTGCCGGCCCCGCGGATTGTCGCGCAGATAGACATAATCGAACCAGGCCTCCGCTCCGGCATCCGGCGCCGGCCTGACAAGGCCCGCATCGCCGCGGATCGAAAATTCTTCCTTCGGTCGGGCGCCGCAATGGGGACAGGAAATCAGGCTTGCCATCTTATATGTCCTCAGTGCAGATTTGGCTGGGCGCCGACGCCCTTTTCGTCGATCGGGTAGCCGCGCGCGAAGCGGTCGAGCCGGAACGCGCGGGCGGTCTGATGCGGCGTATTGCGGGCGATCAGATGGGCGTAGCAGAAGCCGGAGGCGGGCGTGGCCTTGAAGCCGCCGTAACACCAGCCGGTGTTGAGATAGAGATTGTCGATATGGGTGCGGTCGATGATCGGCGAGCCGTCCATGCTCATATCCATGACACCGCCCCATGAGCGAAGATAACGCACGCGCGACAGCGACGGGATCAGCGCCAGCCCGGCTTCGGCGACATGCTCGACCGAAGCGAGATTGCCGCGCTGGGCATAGGAATTGTAGCCGTCGATATCGCCGCCGAAGACCAGGCCGCCCTTGTCAGACTGGGACGCGTAGAAATGCCCGGCGCCGAACGTGACGACCGTGTCGATAAACGGTTTCAGCCCTTCCGAAACGAAGGCCTGCAGCACATGGCTTTCGATCGGCAGGCGAAGGCCGGCCATATCGGCGACGACGGTGGAATTGCCGGCCGCAGCAAGCGCCAGCTTGCCGCAGCCGATGAAGCCCTTGCTGGTCTCGACGCCTGTCACCTCACCGTTTTCGCGGCGGATGCCGGTCACCTCGCACTCGGTGATGATGTCGACACCGCGTTGATCGGCGCCGCGCGCATAACCCCAGGCGACCGCATCATGGCGCACCGTGCCGCCGCGCGGCTGGAACAGGCCGCCCATCACGGGGAAACGGGCATTGTCGAAATCGAGGAAGGGCAATTTCTTGCGCACCGCCTGCCGGTCGAGAAGCTCGGCGTCGACGCCGTGCAGCCGCATGGCGTTGCCGCGACGCGTATAGGCGTCGCGCTGGGCGTCGGAATGGAAGAGGTTGAGCACGCCGCGCTGCGAGACCATGGCGTTGAAGTTGAAGTCCTGCTCCAACCCCTCCCAAAGCTTCATCGACAGCTCGTAGAAGGGATTATTGCCCGGCAACAGGTAGTTCGACCGAATGATCGTCGTGTTCCTGCCGATATTGCCGGAGCCGAGATAGCCCTTTTCGAGGACGGCGACATTGGTGACGCCGAATTCCTTGGCAAGATAATAGGCGGTGGCAAGGCCATGGCCGCCGCCGCCAACGATAATCACGTCGTAATGCGGCTTCGGCGCCGGGTCGCGCCAGGCAGGCGCCCAGCCCTTGTTGCCGCGAAGGCCGTTCAGGAAAATCGAAAGAGCGGAATAGCGCATGGGTCAATCCGAGATGAACAGCTGCATGATGCCAGAAAGAGGCGGGTAGACTTGCACGGTAGGGACATAAATCGCTAAGAAAGAGACATGTCCTCATTTGATAGCAGAAATGTGCAGACGATCGGCTTCATCCTCATCCCGGGATTTGCGCTGATGTCCTATGCCTCGGCGACAGAGCCGCTCAGGGCGGCAAATCTCTTGGCCGGACGTGAGATCTATCGGCTGCAGATCTTCTCGCCGGATGGCGCACCGGCACTCTCCTCCTCGGGCGTCAGCGTCCCCGCCGAACCTCTCCCCGTCAGGGGCTCGGGTCTCGGAACGGCCTTCGTCTGCGCCGGCGGGTTGCCCCGCGACTGGCGGTATCCCGGCGTGCTTTCCTGCTTGCGGCAGCTATCGCGCGAAGGTGTGAGGATCGGCGGCATCTCCGGCGGCCCCTATCTGATGGCCGCCGCCGGACTGCTTAGCGGCCGCGATTTCACCATCCACTGGGAGCATGCCTCAGCCCTTCTCGAAGCCTTCCCGGACCTCACGCCGCGCCAAGCGCGCTTCATGATCGACGGCAACAGGATTACCTGCGGCGGCGGCATCGCACCGCTCGACATGATGCATGTGCTGATCGCCGAGCGCATGGGGCCTGATTTCGCCCGCCGCGTCAGCGACTGGTATCTTCATACGGAGGTCAACGAGCCTGCTGCGCCCCAGCGCGCCTCGCTGGCGCAGCGTTACGGCGTCCATCATCCCGGTCTGCTCAGCGTTCTCGAACGGATGGAGGAGACGATCGAGATGCCGCTTGAGCGTGTCGCCATGGCACGCATCGCCGGCGTCACCACCCGCCATCTCGACCGGCTCTTTGCGGCCCAGCTCAATACCACCTTCCTTGATCAATACCGCAGGATCAGGCTGCAGCATGCCCATCGCCTGCTGAAACAGAGCCCGCTTTCCGTCTCGGAAATTGCGGTGGCCACCGGTTTTTCCAGTCTGAGCCATTTTTCCCGGATGTTCCGTGCCCTCTATGGCATCGCTCCGCGCGCGGCGCGGCGGGAATAGGTTTTCTTCACGGTTGAGAAATTTTCACTATGACGATAGGGTTGCCTTCAGACAAAGAGAAGGCGGCAGTGGAAAACCCATGAAATTGAAGCGTGAAGCGGCAGAGCAACCGGAACAGGCCCATAGTGGACGCGCGGCCTTTTCCCAGGATCCGCACGCCGTCCGCGAGCCGAAGGAAAACAACCTCGAAATGGCGATCGGCCATGAGGTGCGCGCCTACCGCAAGAAACTCGGCATCACGGTCACCGATCTGGCGGCCGCGACCGGCATTTCACTCGGCATGCTGTCGAAGATCGAGAACGGCAACATCTCGCCGTCGCTGACGACGCTGCAATCGCTGTCGCGGGCGCTCGGCGTACCGCTGACCGCCTTTTTTCGCCGCTATGAGGAACCGCGCAATGCCGTCTTCGTCAAGGCGGGGCAGGGCATCGAACTCGAACGGCGCGGCACACGCGCCGGCCATCAATATAATCTGCTCGGCCATATCGACAACAATACCAGCGGCGTCATCGTCGAACCCTATCTCATCACGCTGACGGCCGATTCCGACATCTTCCCGACCTTCCAGCACGAGGGCATGGAGTTTCTCTATATGCTCGAAGGCGAGGTGGTCTACCGTCACGGCGACCAGCTTTTCCAGATGCAGCCGGGCGACAGCCTGTTCTTCGATGCCGATGCGCCGCATGGGCCGGAGGAACTGGTGAAGCTGCCGAGCAAATACCTCTCGATCATCACCTATCCCCAGCAGATCTCTAAAGGCTGACTTGCCTTAAAAGAAAAAATCTTTCTTCCGAGTTGAAAACTCAAAACAGACCTGCTAGTCCTTTCTCAACACGAACGGAGGTCTGGTCATGTGCGGAATTGTGGGTCTCTTCCTCAAGGATAAAAGTCTCGAACCGGAGCTCGGCGCGCTGCTGTCGTCCATGCTGGTGACGATGACAGATCGGGGGCCGGACAGCGCCGGTATCGCGATCTATGGCGACGCCAGCGGCAACAATGCCAAGATCACCATCCAGTCGGCCAATCCGAAGAAGGATTTCGCCGGCCTCCAGGCCGAGCTCGGCCAGGCGGTTGGCGCACCGGTCGCCATCCAGGTGAAGAGCACGCATGCCGTCGTCACGCTTGCGAAGGATCTGCTCGATGCGGGCAAGGCGGCCGTTTCGGAATTGCGTCCGAACATCCGCATCATGAGCAGCGGCGACGCCATCGAGATCTACAAGGAAACCGGCCTGCCGAAGGATGTCGTCTCGCGCTTCGCGGTCAATTCAATGGCTGGCACCCACGGCATCGGCCATACCCGCATGGCGACGGAATCAGCCGTCACGACGCTCGGCGCCCATCCTTTTTCCACCGGCTCCGACCAATGCCTGGTGCATAATGGCTCGCTGTCCAACCACAACAATCTGCGCCGCGAGCTGAAGCGCGAAGGCATGACCTTCGAAACTGAAAACGACACAGAGGTCGCCGCCGCCTATCTGACGGCAGAGATGGCCAAGGGCAAGAATCTCGGCCAGGCGCTGGAAGGCGCGGTGGATGATCTCGACGGCTTCTTCACCTTCGTCGTCGGCACGAAGTCCGGCTTCGGCGTCGTGCGCGACGCGATTGCCTGCAAGCCCGCCGTCATGGCCGAAACGGACCAGTATGTCGCCTTCGGTTCGGAATACCGGGCGCTGGTCAATCTGCCCGGCATCGAGAATGCCCGGGTCTGGGAGCCGGAGCCTGCAACCGTCTATTTCTGGGATCACCAGAAAGTCGCTTGACCGGCACCTCATGCGCATTCTCCAAGGGTTATCGAAACATGCCTGTCATTGATCTTGCCACTACGCCGTTGCGTGAACTCAACAGCGCCCTGCACAACATCTCGAACGGTTCGAACGATCTTTCCTTCGAAGTCGTCAATCCGCGCGGCAGCCATTCGGTTGCCGTCGGCATCGATGCGCCGGTCACAGTCGACGTGAAGGGGTCCGTTGGCTATTATTGCGCCGGCATGAATGACGGCGGGACCGTCACCGTTCATGGTTCGGCAGGGCCGGGTGTTGCGGAAAACATGATGTCTGGAACAGTCGTCATCGAGGGCGATGCCAGCCAGTATGCCGGCGCAACCGGCCGCGGCGGCCTCCTTGTCATCAAGGGCAATGCGGCGTCACGCTGCGGCATCTCGATGAAGGGCATCGACATTGTCGTTCATGGCAATATCGGCCACATGTCCGCCTTCATGGGCCAGTCCGGCCACCTCGTGGTGCTCGGCGATGCCGGCGATGCGCTTGGGGATTCGCTCTACGAGGCGAAGCTCTTCGTGCGCGGTTCGGTCAAGAGCCTGGGTGCCGATTGCATCGAAAAGGAGCTGCGTCCAGAGCATCTGACGAAGCTGGCCGAACTTCTCGAAAAGGCGGGCGTGACCGAAGTGAGGCCCGAGGAATTCAAGCGTTACGGCTCCGCCCGCAAGCTTTACAATTTCAATATCGACAACGCTGACGCGTATTAAGGCGAGGGACCATCATGAGCTATCACAACCCCTATACCCCGCCGCGCAAGTCTGCGACCTTCGACGATTACACGCTGGCGGAAATCCGCCGTGCTGCGGCGACCGGCATTTACGACATCCGTGGCGCCGGCACCAAACGGAAGGTTCCGCATTTCGATGACTTGCTGTTTCTCGGCGCATCGATCTCGCGCTATCCGCTCGAAGGATACCGCGAGAAGTGCGACACGTCGGTCGTCCTCGGCGCGCGCTTCGCCAAAAAGCCCATTCACCTGAAGACGCCGATCACCATTGCCGGCATGAGCTTCGGCGCGCTCTCCGGCAACGCCAAGGAAGCGCTCGGACGCGGCGCGACGATTGCCGGAACCTCCACCACGACAGGCGACGGCGGGATGACCGATGAAGAGCGCGGCCATTCGCAGACATTGGTCTACCAGTATCTGCCGTCGCGATATGGCATGAATCCCAAGGACCTGCGTCGCGCCGATGCGATCGAAGTGGTTGTCGGTCAGGGCGCAAAGCCCGGCGGCGGCGGCATGCTGCTCGGTCAGAAGATCTCCGATCGCGTCGCCAATATGCGCAATCTGCCGAAGGGCATCGATCAGCGCTCGGCCTGCCGCCATCCGGATTGGACCGGCCCGGACGACCTCGAAATCAAGATCCTGGAACTGCGCGAGATCACCGACTGGGAAAAGCCGATCTATGTGAAGGTCGGCGGCGCGCGGCCCTATTACGATACCGCGCTTGCCGTGAAGGCCGGCGCCGACGTGGTGGTGCTCGACGGCATGCAGGGCGGAACCGCCGCGACGCAGGATGTCTTCATCGAGAATGTCGGCATGCCGACGCTCGCCTGCATCCGCCCCGCTGTCCAGGCGCTGCAGGATCTCGGCATGCATCGCAAGGTGCAACTGATCATCTCGGGCGGCATCCGTTCGGGCGCCGACGTGGCCAAGGCACTGGCGCTGGGTGCCGATGCCGTTGCCATCGGCACGGCGGCGCTCGTTGCGATCGGCGACAACGATCCGCACTGGGAAGAAGAATACCAAAAACTCGGCACGACGGCCGGCGCCTATGACGACTGGCACGAAGGCAAGGACCCGGCCGGCATCACGACGCAGGACCCGGAACTGATGAAGCGGCTTGATCCGATCGCCGCTGGCCGCCGTCTCGCCAACTATCTGAAGGTCATGACGCTGGAAGCCCAGACCATCGCGCGCGCCTGCGGCAAGAACCACCTGCACAACCTGGAACCGGAAGATCTTTGCGCGCTGACGATGGAGGCGGCCGCCATGGCCCAGATCCCGCTCGCCGGCACGAACTGGTATCCCGGCAAGGGAGGCTACTGATTTCTACCGGCCGGGCAAACGTCCCGGCCGTCTCGCATCCATAAGCAAAGTGTCTCCAAGAAATCCAAAGGGGAACGAAAATGACACTGGACCTTGCTGCTTTTGCCAGAGACAAAGGCATCAAATATTTCATGATCAGCTATACCGACCTGTTCGGCGGCCAACGCGCCAAGCTGGTCCCGGCAGAAGCCATCGCCGATATGCAGAAAGATGGCGCCGGCTTTGCGGGCTTCGCAACCTGGCTCGATTTGACGCCTGCCCATCCCGACCTGTTCGCGCTTCCTGATGCTTCCTCCGTCATCCAGCTACCCTGGAAGAAAGACGTCGCATGGGTTGCTGCCGACTGTGTCATGGACGATCAGCCCGTCGAACAGGCACCGCGTGTGGTGCTGAAAAGACTGGTCGCTGAAGCTGCGAAAGAAGGGCTCCGGGTGAAAACCGGCGTGGAGCCCGAGTTCTTTCTCATCTCCTCGGACGGCTCGGTGATTTCAGACCAGTTCGATACAGCCGAGAAGCCCTGCTACGATCAGCAGGCCGTGATGCGTCGCTATGACGTCATCGCCGAGATTTGCGACTACATGCTCGAGCTCGGCTGGAAGCCCTATCAGAACGACCACGAGGACGCGAACGGCCAGTTCGAGATGAACTGGGAATATGACGACGCGCTTCAGACGGCGGACAAGCACTCCTTCTTCAAGTTCATGGTCAAGTCGGTCGCCGAAAAACACGGGCTTCGCGCGACGTTCATGCCGAAGCCCTTCAAGGGCCTGACTGGAAACGGCTGCCATGCCCACATCTCGGTCTGGGACGTCGATGGCAAGGTCAACGCCTTCGCGGACAAGGAAATGGCTTTTGGGCTCTCCGCTCAGGGTAAGACCTTCCTCGGCGGCATCATGAAGCACGCCTCCGCGCTGGCCGCGATCACCAATCCGACGGTCAATTCCTACAAGCGCATCAACGCGCCGCGCACGACATCGGGCGCCACCTGGGCGCCGAACACCGTCACCTGGACCGGCAACAACCGCACCCACATGGTGCGCGTGCCGGGGCCGGGATGCTTCGAGCTGCGCCTGCCGGACGGTGCGGTCAACCCGTACCTGCTGCAGGCGATCATCATCGCGGCCGGCCTTGACGGCATCCGCAGCCAGGCAGACCCCGGCCGCCACTACGATATCGACATGTATGCCGAGGGGTACCTGGTGAAGGACGCCCCGCGCCTGCCGCTCAACCTGCTCGACGCGCTACGTGCCTATGATGCCGACGAGGGCTTGAAGGAAGCGATCGGGGCTGAGTTTTCCGCCGCCTATCTCAAGCTCAAGCATCAGGAATGGAACGCCTACTGCTCGCATTTCACCCAGTGGGAACGCGACAGTACGCTCGACATCTGAGTGGCTGGACGCCTCCAATCACCGACGCGCCGGGGCGAACAGGCTCCGGCGTGATCGGGTCCCCTGCACTTGATATGGCGAAGAAAGTGACAGCATGAAGAACTTCGTACTCACCGTATCCTGCAAGTCGACGCGCGGCATCGTCGCGGCGATTTCGAGCTATCTGGCCGACAAGGGCTGCAACATCATCGACAGCTCGCAGTTCGACGATCTCGATACCGGCAAGTTCTTCATGCGCGTCAGCTTCATTTCGGAAGAGGGGCTTTCGGGCACCGATATCGACGTCGGTTTTGCAGCCGTCGCGGCTCCCTTCGAAATGGATTACGATTTTCACGACAGCGAGAAGCGCATGAAGGTGCTGCTGATGGTGTCGCGCTTCGGCCATTGCCTCAACGACCTGCTCTATCGCTGGAAGATCGGCGCGCTGCCGATCGACATCGTCGGCGTCGTCTCCAACCATTTCGACTACCAGAAGGTCGTGGTCAACCACGACATCCCCTTCCACCATATTCCGGTCACCAAGGCCAACAAGGTGCAGGCCGAGGCCCGCATCATGGAAGTGGCCGAACAAACCGGCACGGAACTGATCGTGCTCGCCCGCTACATGCAGATCCTGTCGGACGAGATGTGCCAGAAGATGTCTGGCCGGATCATCAACATCCATCATTCCTTCCTGCCGAGCTTCAAGGGCGCCAACCCCTACAAGCAGGCCTACGGCCGCGGCGTGAAGCTGATCGGGGCAACCGCGCATTACGTCACCGCCGATCTCGACGAAGGTCCGATCATCGAGCAGGACACGGCGCGTATCACCCATGCACAGTCGCCCGACGACTATGTCTCGATCGGCCGCGACGTCGAAAGCCAGGTGCTGGCGCGTGCCATCCACGCCCATATCCACCACCGCACCTTCATCAACGGCAACCGCACCGTGGTCTTCCCGGCAAGCCCCGGCAGCTACGCCTCCGAACGCATGGGTTAGAGACGGGTTGGGGGACGGCAAAAGCGTAGCCGCATCCGTTGTTCAGATGGTGAAGGTTGCAGCAAGCGCCGTCAAAAGTTTGGGAAATGCATGTCGGGCGGGGTTGCCACGGCGCGAAAGACTTATATAGTCAGGAAATAAATATTCCGTAGAGGAAACAAAAGGGAACGGACAATGGCTTTATCATGGCGTTTCTCCGTCTTGGCGGATCGGCATCGCGCTCTGGGATCGAAGCTCGAGGACTGGAGCGGCATGGGCACCGCCTGGACCTACGACAAGGACATGTCTGAAGAACATGTCGCCGTCCGTACCAAGGCCGGCATCATGGATGTCTCGGGCCTGAAGAAGGTGCACCTGGTTGGTCCGCACGCCATCGCCGTGCTTGACTCCATCACCACCCGCGACCTGACGAAGATCTACCCCGGCCGGTCGGTCTATGCGACCATGCTGAACGACCGCGGCCACTTCACCGACGACTGCATCGTCTATCGCACCGGCCCGAATTCCTGGATGCTGGTGCATGGCTCCGGCTCCGGCCACGAGGAACTCGTCAAGCAGGCCGCCGGCCGCAATTGCGCGGTCCTCTTCGACGACGACCTGCATGACCTGTCGCTGCAGGGGCCGATCGCGATCGATTATCTCGCCAAATATGTCCCCGGCATCCGCGACCTCAAATATTTCCATCATATGCAGACGACACTGTTCGGCGCACCGGTGATGATCTCGCGCACCGGCTATACAGGCGAGCGCGGCTACGAGATCTTCGTGCGCGGCCAGGACGCCGTCATGGTCTGGGACCGGATCGTCGAGGAAGGCAAGGAAATGGGCATCATCCCCTGCTGCTTCTCTGTTCTCGACATGCTGCGGGTCGAAAGCTACCTGCTCTTCTACCCCTACGACAATTCGCAGATGTATCCCTTCGCCGATCAGCCGCCCGGCGACAGTCTCTGGGAACTCGGCCTCGACTTTACCGTCAGCCCCGGCAAGACGGGCTTCCGCGGCGCCGAGGAACATGCTCGCCTCAAGGGCAAGGAACGCTTCAAGATCTTCGGCATGCTGATCGATGCCGACGGACCGGCCGATCTCGGCGACGAAGTCTTTGCCGACGGCAAAAAGGTTGGCGTCATTACCTGCCCGAGCTATTCGTCGCTGACGAAGAAATCCATGGCGATTGCCCGTCTGGACGTTGACAAGGCGGTGCATGGGACGAAACTCGAGGTCCGCGGCAAGACCGTGAAGGCAGGCGCCACCGCCCACACGCTTCCTTTCGACGATCCGGAGAAGAAGAAGAGGATTGCCGTAGGTTAAGGAGCACGCGAATGCTCGTTGCAGGCATCAAGAGCCGACCAGTCTACACGGGCCTGACCATCCAGCCGCGCGCCCGGCGGCACATTTTCGCGCTCGAAGGGGAGGGCGCCAAGGCTCTGCTTGATCAGCAGCCGGCGCTTGACGAAACGGCTCTTTCCCGCAGCGAAATCCTCTATGTCGCCCGCGGCTCGCAAGGCACCGGCCTGGACGAGGCGCTGCGCCGGCTCGGCGCCGACATGTTCTTCACGGCGCCGACGATCGCCACGCTGCTCTTCCGATTGAAGGGTTCGCTCGCCACCGCCCATATGGGCACGCGGCTTTATCTGTCGGGCACGGAAGGCTTCATCGGCCAGGCAATGCTGGTGGCGCTCGATTACGGCACGGACCATGCCTCCGTCATCACCGAGCATCGCGGCTCGCTGGCCCGGCGTGTGCAATGCGTCCATTGCAAGGGCATCACCGACGACGTCACCACCAGCCCCTTCACTTGTAGCCATTGCGGGCTGCCACTTCTGGTGCGCGACCATTATTCGCGCCGGCTCGCCGCCTTCCAGGGCGTCAATATCGATGCGGAAGAACCGGGCAGCGCACCTGATCCGGAGGAGTTGTTCCTTTGAGCGGTGGTACTGAAATTCCTGTCCGCGTGACGCGGATCACGCCGATCGCCGAGCGCGTCAAGCGCTTCCGTTTCGAGCGCCTTGACGGCAAGCCGATGCCTTATTTCTCCGGCGGCGCCCACGTCATCGTTTTGATGAACGATGGCGGCCATATGCGCCGCAATGCTTATTCGCTGATGTCGCCGCCGCATGATTGCGCAGCCTATGAGATCAGCGTGCTGCACGTCGAGGAGTCGCGCGGCGGCTCCACCTTCATGCATGAGAAGCTCAGCGAAGGCGACGAGCTCAAGGTCAGCTATCCCGTCAACCTGTTCCAGCCGGACTGGCGCGGGCGCAAGCACCTTCTGATCGCCGGCGGCATCGGCATTACCCCCTTCATCGCGATGATGGAGCAATTTTCCCGCGAGGGCGCCAATTTCGAGCTGCATTACGCCATCCGCACGCGCGACCGCGGCGCATATTGGCAGGAACTCGTCGAGCGCTACGGCCCACATCGTATCAAGATCTATTGCGACGCCGAAGGCGGCGCCATCCACCTGACGCGCCTGCTCGGCACCCAGCCGCTCGGCACGCATCTCTATGTGTGCGGCCCCACAGGCATGATCGACGGCGTGCTGAAGGCGGGACTGGACGCCGGCTGGCCGGAGCAGAACCTGCATTCGGAACGGTTCCTGTCGTCGCTACCCGGCAAGCCCTTCGCGATCGAGCTCCTGCGGTCGGGCAAGACCGTGAACGTCGGTCATCACGAAAGCATGCTGGAGGCGATCGAGGCGGCGGGCGTCGACGCGCCCTTCCTCTGTCGCGGCGGCGCCTGCGGTCAATGCGAGACCGGGGTCGTCACCTGCGACGGCAAGCTGCTGCACCATGACGTCTATCTGACGAACGAAGAAAAAGCATCCGGCCGCAAGGTGATGATCTGTGTTTCCCGCTTCGAGGGAAACACGCTGCATCTTGATCTCTAGCGGCATCGGAAGCGGAACAAGGAAACCGGACATGGCAATCGTCTTCAAGCAGGAAACCTTCCGGAACGATTTCAGCTATCGGAACAGCCCCGAGAACATCCGGCGTTTCCCGTTTCCCTTCGACCGCGACGAATACATGTATTCGGTCAATATGGAGCCGCATGTGCACGGTCGGGCGGGAACCGTCTACGAAAGCCTGATCGACGTCGACGAGCATTATGTCGCCGAGATGCACGACCGGGCGCTGGTCCTGAAGGAAGATCCGCTACGCTATCAGGCGCTGCCGCACATGATGAGCGCGCAATGGGATACGCTCGAACTTTTGATGGAAGAGCAGGCGGCGGGTTACCCCGACCATTTCACCCTGATCCGCAACGGCGACCAGTGGCGCTGGATCAACCGCCCGCTCGGCATCGACGACAGCTTCACCTTTGGCGATGCCTCGACGCTGCCCTATGAACCCTTCGAATATATCACCCGCCAGGCCCAGGGCGATTTCTGCATCGTCGACCAGCGCGATAGCAATCTCTGGATGGACGCCGGCATGGTGACGACGCAGGCCGATTGGTCACTCGATTTCGATATCGGCATGAACTTCATGGAATGGCACGGGCCTGTGCCGCTCGCCCACCAGATCGGCGTCTTCGACCGGGCGCTGAAATTCCTGTTGAACCTGCAGCAGGGTAAGCCGACACGGCGCTTCAACTGGACGATGACGATCAATCCGCGGCTCGACACCAGCCCGGAGAATTATCACAAATGGGGTCCGGATCGCACGACGGTGACACCGGACAATGTCGGCGAGAAGGTGCATCTGCGTGTCGAATTGCAGAGCCTCTGGCGCCTGCCGCGCTCCAACGCCATCCTCTTCGTCATCCGCTGCTACCTGATGAACATGGAAGAGCTCGTCACCGTGCCGAAATGGGCGCGGCGCTTCCCGCGCGTGCTGAAAACGCTGCCGCCCGAGCTCATCGACTACAAGGGCCTCACCCGCTTCCGCGAAACGACGATCGACTGGTTTTCCAAATATGACGACGGGGCGCCGACTAGCCCCGGCATCTATCCGGACTGACACGCAGGGCAATGCGATATAATCAAGAGGGGAATGCTTCATGACAAGAGTAGCCGTCATCGGTGCCGGGCCTTCCGGGCTGGCGCAACTGCGCGCCTTTCAATCGGCCGCCCAGAAGGGCGCCGAGATTCCGGAGATCGTCTGCTTCGAAAAGCAGTCGGACTGGGGCGGGCTCTGGAACTATACCTGGCGCACCGGGCTCGACGAATATGGCGAGCCGGTCCACGGCAGCATGTATCGTTACCTCTGGTCGAACGGCCCGAAGGAATGCCTCGAATTCGCCGATTATTCCTTCGAGGAGCATTTCGGCAAACCGATCGCTTCCTATCCGCCGCGCGCCGTGCTCTGGGATTATATCAAGGGCCGCGTCGAGAAGGCGAATGTCCGCCACTGGGTGCGCTTCAGCTCGCCGGTGCGCATGGTTCGCTTCGACGATCAGACGAAGAAATTCACGGTGACGGCGCATAACCGCGTCGAGGACCGGATGTATGACGAGGAGTTCGACTATGTCGTCGTGGCATCGGGTCACTTCTCGACGCCGAACGTGCCCTATTTCGAGGGCGTGAGGACGTTCAACGGCCGCGTGCTGCACGCCCACGACTTCCGCGACGCGCTGGAGTTCAAGGGCAAGGACATCCTGCTTGTCGGCCGCAGCTATTCGGCCGAGGACATCGGCTCACAATGCTGGAAATACGGCGCGAAATCGGTGACGACGAGCTACCGCTCGAAGCCGATGGGCTTCAAGTGGCCGGAGAATTTCGAAGAACGGCCGCTGCTGGTGAAGCTCGAAAACCGCACGGCGCACTTCCTCGACGGCTCGACCAAAGAGGTCGATGCCGTGATCCTTTGCACCGGATACCAGCACCATTTCCCCTTCCTGCCTGACGATCTCCGGCTGAAGACGGCCAACCGCCTCTGGGCCGACAGCCTCTACAAAGGCGTGATCTTCGACAAGAACCCGCAGCTTTTCTACATCGGCATGCAGGACCAGTTCTACACCTTCAACATGTTCGACGTGCAGGCCTGGTGGGCGCGCGACGTGATGATGGGCCGCATCGCCCTGCCGTCCGAAGAGGAGCTGAAGGCCAATTTCGACATGTGGCGCGCCCGCGAGGAGACGCTCGAAGATGCCGAGCAGATGATCTGGTATCAGGGCGACTATGTGAAGGAACTGCTCGCCGAAACCGATTATCCCTCCTTCGACATCGAGGGGACCAACCAGACCTTCATGGAGTGGGAACATCACAAGGCCAACAACATCATGGGCTTCCGCGACCATGCCTACCGATCGCTAATGACCGGCAACCTGTCGCCGACGCACCACACGCCGTGGGTCGAGGCGCTTGACGATTCCATGGAGGAATATCTGCGCAACTGATGAGGCGGGCCTGCATTGCCGGAGGAGGGTGTTCGTGCACTCTTCCGGCATTGTGACGTGCGCCTTTTAAATTAGACGACATAAATCCATCTGCAACTCTTCTCTTCGAATGTGGCCTTCATGGATTTTCAAACGAGCATTCTCGGGCGCATGAGCGGTTTTCTCTATCGCTGCCGTGCCGATGAAAACTACACGATGCTTGAGATGACCAATGGCATCGAGCGCATCTTCGGTTATCCCGTCGACGAAATCATCGGCAACCGCACGCGGACCTTCACCTCGATCATGTACCAGGAAGACGTGCCTCTGATGGACGAGATCGTCGGACGGGCGCTGGAGAAGCGCACGGACTGGACGATGGAGTACCGCATCCGCCATGCCATGGGTCATCTCATCTGGGTGACCGAGACCGGCGGCGGCATCTGGGACGAGAAGGGTGAGCTTCTCTATCTCGAAGGCAGCATCATCAACATCGAATCACTCTATCAGCGAATCGATGACCAGACCGCCGACATGCGCATCACCGCTTCGAAGACCAATGAAATCCTGCAATCGCTGCGTTACCTGAAGCTGCTCGCGGTCAATGCCGGCATCGAGGCTGCTCGCGCCGGCACGGCCGGATCGGGCTTTGCGGTGCTTGCCGCCGAAATGCGCACGCTCGCCAACTCCTCCGAAGAGGCCGCGCGCGCCATTTCCAACGCACAACGCAAGGCGGAAGGCTGAGCGTTACCCAAGCAGCGGCAGATTTGCGGCCCACGTTCAAAGCCGCGTCATTAACCGTTCCGTTCTTCCGGAGATTGCAGCGGTTTTCCAGTGACTTGCGGCAATCCGGCGCTTGAAGAATCTGCTGTGATTGTGGGTAATGTTAAGGCCGCGTTAACTTTTTGTTAACCATAGCAGCGGTAGACATGGTCAACGATTTCTTCACATAGATGACCAAAGTGCTAACAGACGCTCGCTCCATCCGCATCAAGGGCCGCTCTTTCCTCGCGGTCATGCTGTCTCCGGATCTTCCGATCGATGATTGGTTGATCCGGCTGGACGATCTGGCTGCGCGTTCGGCCGGGTTCTTCCTCGGACGGCCTGTCGTGCTCGATCTGACGGACCTGCAAATCGACCGGCCGCAGCTGAAGGACCTGATTGCCGAGCTTGCCAAGCGCAATGTCAGCATCATGGGCATTGAGGGCGCTCGGCCTTCGATCCTCGGATCCGGCATGCCGCCCGCCCTCAAAGGCGGTCGGTCGGTTTCCGATATCGAGGTTCAGGCAAAGGAGCCTGCCGATTCGCCCGGCAAACCGGCAGTGGCAGAGACCCGCACGGCCATGCAATCGATCGTCATCCGGGAGCCGGTGCGCTCGGGGCAATCGGTAATCTTTCCGGAAGGCGACGTCACGGTCATCGGTTCGGTCGCCTCGGGTGCCGAGGTCATCGCCGGCGGGTCCGTCCATATCTATGGCGCCTTGCGTGGACGGGCCATGGCGGGGTCCATCGGAAATGCATCAGCCCGGATCTTTTGCCGCAAGCTCGAGGCCGAGCTGGTTGCAATCGACGGTATCTACAAAATGGCGGAAGACATGGCACCCAATCTTCGCGGACAGGCGGTTCAGCTCTGGCTCGAAGACGACGCCATCATGGCCGAGAAACTGATCTGACGACAGCGCCGCGCGTCTCATCGAGAGCCGCAAAGGACGCTTTAACACCTTGAATTACTGGGGCCACGGCAAAGGAGAGACAATGATGGGGAAAGTGATCGTCGTCACGTCAGGCAAGGGCGGAGTTGGCAAAACGACTTCGACCGCCGCATTGGGAGCGGCGCTGGCGCAACGCAATGAAAAAGTCGTCGTCGTCGATTTCGACGTCGGCCTGCGCAATCTCGACCTCGTCATGGGCGCCGAGCGCAGGGTCGTCTACGACCTGATCAATGTCATCCAGGGCGACGCCAAGCTTACCCAGGCGCTGATCCGCGACAAGCGGCTGGAGACGCTGTTCCTGCTGCCGGCCTCGCAAACGCGCGACAAGGACAATCTGACGTCCGAGGGCGTCGAGCGCGTCATCAACGACCTGAAGCGTTATTTCGACTGGATCATCTGCGACAGCCCCGCCGGGATCGAGCGCGGCGCAACGCTCGCCATGCGCCATGCCGATGTTGCCGTGGTCGTCACCAATCCCGAGGTCTCGTCGGTGCGCGATTCGGATCGCATCATCGGCCTGCTGGATGCCAAGACCGCCAAGGCCGAACGCGGCGAACGGATGGAAAAGCACCTGCTGCTCACCCGTTACGACGCCAACCGCGCCGAACGCGGCGACATGCTCAAGGTCGACGACGTCCTGGAGATCCTGTCCATCCCGCTTCTCGGTATCATACCCGAAAGCATGGATGTTCTGCGTGCATCCAACATCGGGGCGCCGGTCACGCTGGCAGACAGCCGCAGCGCGGCTGCCATGGCCTATTTCGATGCCGCTCGCCGACTCGCCGGTGAGACGGTGCCGATCGCGATCCCAGAGGAAAAGAGGAATATTTTCGGCAAGATCTTCGGACGGAGGGCGGCATGAATATTTTCCGTCTTTTCAACAAGCAGAGAACCGCACCGGCCGCCCGCGAACGGCTGCAGGTCCTTCTCGCCCACGAACGTTCCTCGGCGGGGTCGGATCTGGTCTCCCTGCTGCGCGAGGAAATCCTTGCGGTGATCGCAAAGCACGTGCAGCTCGACCACGACAAGGTGCAGGTGACGATTGATCGCAACGAGTACGTCTCGACGCTCGAGATCGACGTCGAAATCCCGCTGAATGCAGCCGTGCAGGCCGCGTGAACGACAACGCGCTGCCTGTTGCGACAACAGGCAGCGCTGACGATCAGGACTTTCTGGCTTTGCGATTGGCGTAACGCAGGTCGCGTTCGGCCTTTCGGGCGGCTTCATCGGCAATCACACGAGCGATCCGGTCTTTGTCAGCCGCTTCGCGCGCGTCGGCATCGGCGCGTGCTGCGGCCTCGGCTGCAGCCTGACGTTCGGCCTCGACGGCCTGAGCCCGCCCCAGCTCCTCGAGCTTGACACGTTCTCGCTGAGCGCGACGTTCTTCCCTGGCCGCGGCAATGGCTTGACGCTCCGCCTGCTTTGCCAGCCTTGTGGGTTCGGCTGAATCCTTGGCGCTACGATACGCATTGAGAAGAGCCGCCTTGGCTTCGGCAGCGGCGCTGCGGCGATCGGAAAGCTCGTTGTTTCTGGCGTTTTTCAAATCTGTTTCCTGACTGTTTGACTTCGACCCTAGAGCACGATGCCGAAAAGCGTGCGCGGTTTTCGGACGACATCATGCTCTAACTCTTTAATTTAGAACAAGATCCAGAGTTTAGGCCGATCCGGCGTAAAATCATCCTGTTCTACGGCGCCGCACGTCACCAGACGCGCAAAGGGCGCTGTAATACTTTGAACTGCTGCATGGTTTTAGCCTGAAATCGAATCCGATTTAAGGAATTATGCAGCAGGGTCAGATTTTCTTTTTTCGCTTCGCGGCAGGAGCAGTAACCCCTGTCAAGCGATCCTGCAATTCCTTGGCCTCACGGGCCTCGCGTAACCGCAAGGTTTTTTCCTCGCGGGCACGTACGGTCGAATCGATCTCTTCGACCGCGCGGCTTCGCGCCAGGAACTGCGATTGCACGTTTCCGAAGGCAATCTCCGCCTGCTTGCGTGATTTGCTGTGTGACTCTGTCATATCAATCCTGGATTTTATCACAGCGCCGCGCGTCTTTCAGACGCGCAAAGGACGCTGTAACGCTTTGAATTACTGCATAATTCCTTAAATCGATTCCGCGTTTAAGAAATTATGCAGCAGCCCGCTGGCCGACTCAGCAAAAAAGGCCAGGCAACGTGCCTGACCTTGATAGTATCATACTTTCGACAGTGCCGGTACATCCGCGGTCAAAGGAAAGCAGATTTCAGTTTAGGCAGCTTGGAGATTGCAAGCGGACATTTTGCCCGACTTGTTATCGCGCTCAAGCTCGTAGCCGATCTTCTGGCCTTCGACGATTTCGCGCATGCCAGCGCGTTCGACGGCGGAGATGTGGACGAAGGCGTCAGCGCCGCCGTCATCAGGCTGAATGAAGCCGAAGCCCTTGGTGGAATTGAACCATTTAACTGTGCCAGTGGTCATAACAAACCCTTTCATAGCAATTGAACGACCGCACGTGCGGAAGCACGACGGATGATGATCTCGATTTTGAAGAGGGAAGTTCGTCCAGGGCACGTTGCCAGCGTGCGATAACAAAAGTCAAACAAGCAATATCGACTACCGAGATATAATCACTCAACCCGAATTTGTCAACTTTTAGTTTTTCAGGGCCGTCCACTCACCATTAGGTTGCATCTCGGTCGCCTTGCATGCCGAGACGCCGATCACCGTCCTCGACCCCACACGCAGCTGTTATGAGCGCGGCCGCGTCTTCTGCGGGTCGTAGTGCGAAAGCGGCACGATCGTCGCCGGCAGGCGCTTCTGGTGACCGTCGAGCTTGCCGATCTCGACCTCGGTGCCGGGGCTTGCATGCATCACGTCGATGCGGGCGAGCGCGATCGTCTTGCCGAGGATCGGCGAACGCGTGGCGCTGGTGATAACGCCTACCTGGGCCCGGCCGATATGGATGCAATCGCCATGGCCGACGGCCTCGTTGGCCTTGATGTCGAGCCCGACGAGCAGATGGCGCGGATGCTCCTTGCGCCGGATCAGCGCCTCGCGGCCGATGAAATCGTCCTGCTTGGATTTCAGCGGCACCGTGAAGCCGATCCCGGCCTCGAACGGGTCCGTCTGGTCGGTGAATTCGTGATGGGCGAAGATCAGACCCGCCTCGATGCGGACCATGTCGAGCGCCTCCAGTCCCATCGGCTTCAATCCGTGCGGCTGGCCTGCCTCCCAGACGGCGTCGAACACCGTCAGCGCATCCTTCGGATGACAGAAGATCTCGTAGCCGAGCTCGCCGGTGTAACCCGTGCGCGAGACGACGATTGGGGCACCCTCGAAGCCGCCGATGCGGCCGACGGTGAAGCGGAACCATTCGAGCTCGCCGATCGTCGGCTGGCGCGGCGGCGTCCAGATGATCTCCTTCAGGATATCGCGGCTCTTCGGCCCCTGCAGGGCGATATTGTGCATCTGATCGGTCGAGGAGCGGACCCAGGCCTTGAAGCCTTTCTTCTCGGCCTGCTGGCGCAGCCAGATGCCGCTGAAATCATCGCCGCCGATCCAGCGGAAGTTCTTGTCGCCGAGTCGGAACAGCGTACCGTCATCGATCATGCCGCCATTTTCGTAGCACATGGCGGAATAGACAACCTGGCCGGTCGACAGCTTGCGCACGTCGCGCGTCAGGCAATATTGCAGCAGTTCCTCGGCATCCGGCCCCGTCACCTCGAATTTCCGCAAGGGTGATAGATCGATGACGGCGGCGCGCTCGCGGCAGGCCCAGTATTCCTCGACCGGCCCTTCGCTGGAAAATCGGTTCGGCAGCCAGTAGCCGCGATATTCGGTGTAGTCCCGCGTCAACGCGGAGAGGCGGGGATGGAAGGCGGTTTCGCGCGTCAGTTCGGCGTCGGCATCTGGGGTCATGCGATAGGCCACCGCTCGTGAGAATTTCTCTTTTCCGGAAAAGGTGCGGACGTGGATATCCGTCGGATCCCAGCCGTTCGCCGCGTCGATATCGTCAGGGCAGGACGAAGAGACGCAGACGAGATCGGTCAGCGCCCGCATCAGCACGTAATCGCCCGGACGCGACCAGGGCTCGTCGAGATAGAGCTGGTTGTTGTGGTCGATATTGGTGTTGTAGAAATAGTTCAGCGCTTCCCAGCCCTTGCGGCCGGCAATGCCGTAGGGCGCCAGCGCAGCGTTGAAATTATCCGTGCAGTTGACGTGGCCGGGATAACCCATGTCGTCGTAATAGCGCGAATTGCAGGCGGTCGCGAAAGCGTCGTGACGGCCGACCGTATCCTGGACGATTTCGACCAGCGGCTCGAAGTCGCGGTCGAAGGCCTTGGAGGGGAGACCCGGCATCGGATAGCTGCGACCGAGCAGCGTGCGGGTGACGGTGGAATCAAGCGCGAGGTCGAGACCCTTGTCGACCTTGCGGGCGGCAAAAGCCTGGAAATCGGTGCACTGGCGTCCATAGACGTCGATGATCTGGATGAATTCGCCGGCACGCACGAAATAGGCTGCAGCGGTCGCCGCCCGGATGCGGATATCCTCGACCGGATCGGCGGCCGGTTCCGGCAAGGCGGAAGCGTAATCGCGGATCAGCAGGCTGCGTTTGATCCTGATCTCGATCGGCGTCGCCGTATCCTGCGCCTCCGGCGACATGGCGCTGGCGGGTGCTGCGACGATCAGCAGGCCCTTCATGGAAATCGTGAAATCCGCCCGGCTGCCCGGGGTCGATCCCGCCCCGAAGATGCAGAGCGCGCCGGCCACTGCCAGATCGGCGCCGCGACGCTGAAGCGCTGCACGCGTGCGGGCAGCACTCTCATCCTCCGCTTGAAGAATGGCCTTCAAACCCTCGGCTGAATTGCTGAATGCCGTTCCGAGACCGGCCGCCAGGAAGCGGCCTTTCTCGTCGAGGAAGGAGATCTCGCAGACCTGCCCGCCCTCGCTGTCGATGACACTGACCCGGTCGCCCGGCTCGACGCGCATAACGACCGATCCGCCGCCCTTTGCCCTGTAGCGCTCCGTTCCCTCCGGCAGGGTGGGAATGCCGGGATAATGCACGAGGCTCGGAGCGGCCGGCCGCAGGCCTGTCATAGCAGGATGAAGTTCTCGCATTCTGCCCTCATGGGGATCGGGCATGCCCTCAGGCATGCGGACACAGGTTTACAAAATGGCTGTGGAAAGTAAAGTGATGTTGACTAAAAAGAAAATATCTTCACTATGCATAAAGAGTTCAGACTCGGGAATCCGTCGGGAACACGGATCGCCAAAATTATCCGGGCGGGCTTGAGACTGTCAGGGAGACACGTTCAGGGAGACGTACAAAGATACGTCCGGAACAAATAGAATGGGGAATTTCACTGATGACAGACATTGTGGAGGCCGGGATTGCATCCGGCACCGAAGGTAAGCTTGTACGCGCGCTCGATTGGAAGGGCGCATTCTGGGTGGCTGCGGGCGTGCCGCCGCTTGTTCTTTTCTCCATCGGCGGGATTGCGGGCACGACGGGCAAGCTCGCCTTCGTCGTCTGGATCATCTCGATGGTGATGGGTTTCCTGCAATCCTTCACCTATGCCGAGATCGCCGGCATGTTCGCCAACAAATCCGGCGGTGCCTCGGTCTATGGCGCCACCGCCTGGCTGCGCTATTCGAAATTCATCGCGCCGTTGTCCGTCTGGTGCAACTGGTTTGCCTGGTCGCCGGTGCTGTCGCTCGGCTGCGCCATCGCCGCCGGTTACATCCTCAACGCATTCTACCCGATTCCTGCAGCGGATTCGCAAATGGTCCTCGACTGGATCTCAGCGCATGCCGCTTCCATCACGGCCGACAGCCCCCGCGTCGCCGAATATATCGCAGCCCATGCCGGCACGACGCCGGATGACGCCGTCAAGGCATTGCTCGGCACCGACGGTATCGCCGCCCTGACGCCGGCGATCCGCAGCTGGTCGCTCTTGAGCTTCAACATTCCCTTTCTTGCCACCGCCAATATCAATGCCACCTTCTTTATCGGCGGCATCCTGATGCTGATCATCTTCGCGATCCAGCATCGCGGCATTTCCGAAACGGCAAGCGTGCAAAAGTGGCTGGCCATCATCGTGCTGGTGCCGCTGCTCATCATCGGCCTCTATCCGATCGTCAGCGGCCAGATCCTTGCCACCAACGTCACCGGTCTCGTGCCGCCGACGGCCGCCAATGCCGCTGCCGACGGCACCTGGAGCAACGGCGGCTGGACACTCTTCCTCGGTGGCCTCTATATCGCCGCCTGGTCGACCTACGGCTTCGAGACGGCGGTCTGCTACACCCGCGAACTCAAGAACCCGAAGACCGACACCTTCAAGGCGATCTTCTATTCCGGCCTTGCCTGCTGCCTGTTCTTCTTCCTCGTGCCCTTCGCCTTCCAGGGCGTTCTCGGCCATGCAGGCATGCTCGCGCCCGGCATCGTCGATGGCACCGGTGTCGCCGAAGCGCTCGGCGGCCTGATCGGCGCCGGCCGCGTCGTCACCCAATTGCTCGTCGTACTGATGATCATGGCACTCTTCCTCGCCATCATGACGGCGATGGCCGGTTCCTCGCGCACGCTCTACCAGGGCTCGAAAGATGGCTGGCTGCCGAAATATCTCGACCACGTCAACGAGCACGGCGCGCCGACCCGGGCGATGTGGACCGATTTCGCCTTCAATCTCTTCCTGCTGGCGATCGCCTCGGATGCCGGCGGCTACTTCTTCGTGCTCGCCGTCTCGAATGTCGGCTACATCATCTTCAACTTCCTGAACCTCAATTCCGGCTGGATCCACCGGATGGATTCCGGTCATATCGAACGCCCCTGGAAGGCGCCGACCTGGCTGATAGGCCTCAACACCGTACTGGCCTTCGTCAACGCGCTGTTCCTCGGTGCGGGTGCCAAGGTCTGGGGTTATTCCAATGCGCTCTGGGTCGGCTTCATCTTCGCCGCCCTGATCCTGCCGGTCTTCGCCTATCGCCACTATGTGCGCGACGGCGGCAAATTCCCCGCAGGCGCGATGGAGGATCTCGGACTCGTCGGCCAGGATCTCGGCATCAAGAAAGCCGGCATCCTGCCCTATCTCGCACTCGCCGGCGGCCTGGCGATCGTTCTGATCGCCAACGTGATCTTCCAGCTTCCGGCCTAAAATCGCCTCCCAAGCAGATAGGCCGCCAAGCCGCCATGGAAACATGGCGGCTTTTTGCGTGGACGGTCGCGACGTCAGGCGGCCGAAGCCCTGGTGGCCTTGATGGCGGCCGCGTCGACATAGAGACCGAAGCCGACAGCGATACGGTTCCAGCCGTTGATGATGTTGATCATCACGGTGAGCTTGACCTGCTCTTCTTCCGTGAACTCAGCCTTCAAAGCCTCATAAGCGCTCGCGTGCTCCCGTCCTTCGGAAAGGCGTGTCAGGGCCTCGGTCCAGCCGAGCGCGGCGCGTTCGCGGTCGGTATAGCAAGGCGCCTCCCGCCAGGCCGGCAGCAGGTAGATGCGTTGCTCGGTTTCGCCATTCTCGCGCGCTTCTGACGCATGGAGATTGATGCAGTTGGCACAGCCATTGATCTGCGAGGCGCGGATTTTGACCAGTTCGGAAAGGATCGGGTCGAAATTGGCAGCGACGTCGAGTTCGATCGATGTCCGCTGCCAAGACTTCATCAGCGAAGGGGCAGCTGCGAAGAGATCAATTCTCGTCGTCATGATTGGCTTCCTTCTGTTGTTGCCGATATCATGACGGGCCGGGATCTCCCGATGTGACGGCTCACGGAAATTTTTGATTTATGCGGCCAGTGGCGCCGCATGCCTCACCGCGCGACCTTTTCCAGCAAACGGTCGATGGCAAGATTGTTATGGAAATCGCTTGAAGGCGGAGACGGTCTGTAGAAAGACTATCGAATGGTGCAAATGAAGCATGGTGCGGGGTGCATTCGAATCTGGCGTAACGACGCCGTAGCCGAAGTGGAATTGCTGCGCGCGTCGGGAACGCAGCATCGCTTTCCGAAACACTTCCACGATACCTACGCCATCCATCTCCACGAACGCGGAACGATGGCGTTCCAATATGGTCAGCCTCAGGTCGCCCTGAAACCAGGCAACATAAACGTCCTTGCACCCGGCGTCGTTCACATGTGCTTGCCGGCCAACGAACAGGCGTTGAACTACCGCTGCCTGTTCGTATCGCCTGCGTTTTTACAATATGCAGCGCTCGATCCTGGGGCGACACACCTTCCGCTGTTCGAGCGATTGTTATGCCTTAGAGATATCAAGCTTTTTCAGAGCCTTGGCAGTGCTCATCGATACCTCGAAACTGACGATGACGCGTTTGAAGCCGAGACGCTGCTGACAGCTGGTCTTGCGGCGCTGGCCGCTTATTCCGGGGAGCGGCACACAAGGATCGAAGCAGGGAGAGAACCGCGGCACGTCACGACCGTTCGTGAATTTCTCGACGCCAAATACGACAGGCGCATTGCCCTTGCCGACCTTGCCCGGTTGGTCGGGCTGAACCCAATATACCTCGTGCGGTCCTTCCGCTCGTTTGTCGGGCTGCCGCCGCATGCCTATCAGAGGCAATTGCGACTGAGCCGGGCGCGGCAGTTGCTTCGGTCGGGCACGCCACCGGCCGAGGTGGCCGAGATGGTGGGCTTCGCGGACCAGAGCCATCTCTCCCGGCTGTTCAAGCAGACGACGGGCGTGACGCCCGCCGACTATGCGAAAGGTTTATAGCGTTCAAGACAGCGGCGCTTCCACCTGTGCATACTGTCCACTCTTGCGCAATGGCTCCCGCGGGATGACCACGGGCTGGTCCCAGCGAATGCTCGCAAGACGAAGCAAAAAACAGGAGCAGGGCGATTATCATGCCTACCCTCGGCAATATCTGGTTGTTTATCGGTGCTTCCTTGGCCCTGCTCCTGATTCCAGGGCCGGCGGTTCTCTACATCTTTGCCCGCTCGGTTGAGCAGGGCCGCCTCGCCGGCTTTGTATCGATTCTCGGCATCCACGCTGCGACGCTGGTCCATGTCATCGTCGCGGCATTGGGCTTGTCGGCAGTCCTGGCTTCGTCGGCCGTTGCGTTCAGCGCGATCAAGTATGCGGGCGCGGCATATCTGATGTGGCTTGGGTTCAAGAAGATCTTTGGTCCAAGCCAACTTCCCGACACCGAGACCGGCTTGAATGCGTTCGGGCATGCGCGCCTTCTCCGCGACGGCTTCGTCGTCAATCTCTTCAATCCCAAGACCGCTCTGTTCTTCCTTGCCTTCCTGCCACAGTTCATCGACGTAAACAGGGGTCACGCCGCGATGCAGATCGCCTTCCTGGGGCTGATCTACACCTGTCTCGGCCTCATAACCGACGGCGGCTACGCGTTCGCCTCTGGTGTTGCAGGCAACTGGTTGAGGCGCAATCGCCGCTATCTCACGGCCGAACGCTATGTCAGCGGGGTCCTGTTGATCGGCCTTGGACTGACGGCTGCTTTTGCGGGAAACCGAAGCAGCCGCCGCTAGAGCATGATGCCGAAAAGTGTGAGTGGTTTTCGGACGGCATCATGCTCTAACTCTTTAATTTAGAACAGAATTTTCCCGGCGCCGGTCGATGGTCCTGGCACCCTGTCCGCTTCGGCGAGAAGCGGACAGGGTTTGTTTGGAGACAGAAGGAAGGCTCAGCGGCCGCCCTCGATCTTGCGATGGCGCTGGTTGATGCCACCCTTGCCATAGGGATAGTCGAAAGGCTGGGGCGCACTCACCTCGTTGAGCCGCGCCATGTCGTCGTCAGAGAGCTTCAGTTTCATCGCGCCGAGGTTGTCGGCGAGCTGTTCCGGCGTGCGGGCGCCGAGGATGACGGATGTGATCGCCGGCTGCGCCGCCGTCCAGCCGAGCGCCACCTGCGCCATGCTGACGCCATGCGCCTTGGCGATCTCCTCGACGACAGCGATGATCGCCCAGGTTCGTTCCAGCGCATTGCGCGGCGCATAGGATTCACCGCCGCGATTGGGGTTTTCACCGAGGCGGGTGGCGCCGGTCGGCATCTCGTCGCGCTTGTACTTGCCGGTCAGCCAGCCGCCGCCAAGCGGCGACCACGGCAACAGGCCCATGCCGGCATCCTGGCAGGCCGCGACAATCTCGAGTTCGATGTCACGCACTAGCAGGTTATATTGCGGCTGCAGCGTCACCGGACGGGTATAGCCCCGCGCCTTGGCGATCTCCGAGGCCTTGGCGATATGCCAGCCGACATAATTGGAGAAGCCGTAATAGCCGATCTTGCCGGAGGAAACCGCATCGTCGAGGAAACGCAACGTCTCCTCGATCGGTGTCAGCGCGTCCCAGGCATGCATCTGGTAGAGATCGATCTGTTCGAGGCCGAGACGGCGGAGCGAATCGTCGAGCGCCTGGCTAAGATGCCGGCGCGACAGGCCGATATCGTTGGGGCCGTCGCCCATCGGAAAACGCCCCTTGGTGGCGACGATCGCCTGGCGGGCCTCGGTCGGGCGCGCCTTCAGCCAGCGTCCGATGATCTCTTCCGACTTGCCGGCGCTATAGACATCGGCGGTATCGATGAAATTGCCGCCCCAGGCGAAATAATCGTCGAGCAGCTTGTGCGAGGCGGCCTCATCGGCCTCCGCGCCGAAGGTCATGGTGCCGAGGCAATAGGCGGTGACGACGGTCCCGCTGGGACCGAGCTTGCGATAATCCATTTCTTCCTCCTCATGCGGATACCCGCAGCCGACGTGCAAACGCCGGGGTAGAAGCCGGGGCTCCTGCAATCAATGACAATGACAATATTGTGCTTGAGGCGGCCGCTTGCCGCCGGATGACGTATGGCGCCCTGAACTGGGAGCACAGGGGCGAGGGCAGCATAACCAATCCTGTCCGCGCGACCAAGTGAGAAAAAAATATTCCTGCCTGCCATCGCGGCCGGCGAAGGTTACGGACTTTGCGAAAACGAGCCCGCGATCAGCTCGGCTGCAGCGACGCCGGTCTCGTAGGCGCCGTGCGCCGTCGAATAACGCGACGTCGAACAGGCTTCGCCGGCAAAGAAGATCCGCTCGTCATACGGCTCTGCGAGACGGCCGCGCAGATCGGAGGCACCGGGTTCGGCGTAGGAATAGGAGCCGCCGATATGGGGCGCTGCGGCCCAGGCCGACATTGCCGCCACCGACAATTCCTTGCGGATATCCGCGCCGAAATGTGCCGACAGTTCGTCTCCAGCGAAGGAGAAGGCGGCCTCTCTGCCTTGCCCCTCAAGATCATGCGCGAGGTCGCCGGCAAAATAGGCTTCGACGACGGGGGCGCCGAACGGCCGGAGCTGATAGGTGCCGGTTGCGCCGCGACTGGTAGAGCCGAGCATATGCGTGTCCGCCGGCAACGCCTCCCGATTTGCGAGCCTCAAGAACAGCTTGTCGGCGAGCCCCAGGGGTAAACGGGCTGCTGCCTCGATCTTGTCAGGCAAAGGCGGGTCGAAGGCGATCTTGCCGGCGGCAAGCACATTCGTCGAAACGGTCACCAGCACCGCGCGGGCACTGAGCACACCCTGGTTCGTCTCGATGCCGATACGGCCGGCATGACGATGGTCGATGCGTGTGACTTCGGTGCCGAGCCTTGCCCGAACCGGCTTGCCGTAAAGCGAGACCAGCGTCCCATAGCCCTCGCGCACCCGCCAGTCAGGGCCAGGGCCGGGATCGTATCTGTTGTAATCGACGACCGACGACCGCTCCAGTTCGGCGCCGGTGATGTAGGTGCCGACCGCCCGGATCTGGCCGTTCCAGGGATTGCCGGACTCGAGCATATCGGCCATGGCTGCGTCATTCCCCTCGTGGCTCTCGAGGCGCTCGAAGTAGGCGCCGATCGCCTCCCTTGCGGCACGCGCCGCCGCGTCATCCCGCTGAAGCCGCCGTCCGCCATCGTTCCAGGGTGCAGGCGTGCGGTCGACCGTCAGTCCGACCTCGCCGGCGATCGCAGTCCAGGCATTGGTCCGTGCGCCATGCAGCCAGCCGCAGCCGAGATCGAGCCCGATATCGGCGGCTTCAGGCAGTGCGACCGTCCAGGCGCGACCGCCGAGACGATCGCCGGCTTCAAGCAGGAGGATGGAAAGATCCGGGCGGATTGCCTGCAGGCGGCGGGCGGCGGCAATGCCGGCGGCACCGGCGCCGATGATGACGACATCCTCCTTAGCGCCCTTGCTTTTGTCACCAGGCATACATTCTCCTTCGGTCGCGCGACGGTTAAGTGGAAAGGGTCGCTCTCATGCCAGCCCCGCTTTGCTATTGCAGCTGTTCCAGCAGCCGCCGGAGTGCTGTCCGCAGATCGTCCATCTGCTGCTGGCTGGTCAGGGCGGCCCAGCTTTCATCGACGCGCCGGCCCGCCGCCATCGCTATCGGCCTGACCCCCTGGCCCTTTTCCGTCAGAAATACCAGCCGGCCGCGCCGGTCATTCGGATCGGGCCGGCGCTCGACATAACCCAAGCGCTCGAGTTCTTCCACGGCCTGCGTCATCGTCTGCTTGCGAACACGGGCGAGCTTGGTCAACTCGCTGACCTGGATGCCCTCCGGCCGCGCGAAGGTGAAGACATTGGCGTGCGGCGGGCGGATATCGCCGTAGCCGGCCTCATCGAGTGCCGCTTCGACGGCCTGTGTCCAATGCTGATGGACCAGACGCAACAACAGGCCAAGGGAAGAAGGCGACATGAAACCCCGCGCAGCGATATAGACAGTTACCTGTCTATATGATAAATGGACAGTCGCCTGCCTATATAGCACGAAAGCGTGGAGCTCCATATGCCGACCATCGATATCCTCACCTCGTTCATCTCCTACGACGAGCTGGGGGAGGGCGACCCGATCGTCTTCCTTCACGGCAATCCCACCTCATCGCATCTCTGGCGGAACATCATGCCCAGCATCGGGCCCGGCCGCTGCCTGGCGCCCGATCTCATCGGCATGGGACGCTCCGGCAAACCCGATATCGGCTATCGCTATGGCGATCACATCGCCTATCTCGACGCCTGGTTTGATGCGCTTGACCTCGACGACGTCGTGCTCGTCGGCCACGACTGGGGCGGCGCGCTGGCATTCGACTGGGCTTCACGCCACGCCGAGCGAGTGCGCGGCATCGCCTTCATGGAAACCATCCTGCGGCCGATGAGCTGGGAGGATCTGCCAGGCGGCGGAAAGGCGCGTTATGAACTGTTGCGGGGTGCGGGAACCGGCGAGGCCAAGGTCCTCGACGAAAATTTCTTCATCGAACAGGCCTTGCGCGCGACCGTGCTGAAAGGGCTCAGCGATTTCGACTGGGATGTCTACCGCGCACCCTATCCGGACCGTGACAGCCGACGCCCGCTGCTGGAATGGCCGCGCGCCATGCCGATCAACGGCGAGCCAGCCGATGTGGTCGCCAGGATCGCGGCCTATGACCGCTGGCTTTCCGCCAGTCCTGAGACTCCCAAGCTGCTGCTGACCTTCGACGGTCCCTCCGAAACGCTGTTGATCGGCAGCGCGATGATTTCGTGGTGCCGCGACAACGTCGCCGGCCTGGAGGTCAGAGGTTGCGGGCCGGCGCGCCACATTGCCCCCGAGGACCAGCCCGAGGCGATTGCCGCCGAAATCAAAAGCTGGATCGACAGGAGGGGGCTGAGAGCAACGCACCGAAAGGTCGCGTCTCAGGCATAAAAATCAGCGTCTGCGTCACCGTGACTGCGACATAACAGACTGTTGCAATGTTGAGCCGGTTCATGGGTGGGATCAATCAGCCACCGTGAAGGTCCCATGCCACGTTTCGATCGACGACGCTTTCTTCTTGCCTGGCTTCGCGCGCCGCTGCGCATCGCCTCGATCACACCATCAGGCCCCCGCCTTGCGGGCCTGATGACCAAGGAAATTTCTACGCTAACCGGGCCGGTTCTCGAACTCGGTCCGGGCACCGGCGTTTTCACCGCGGCCCTCTTGGAGCGCGGCATTGCCGAGCGCGATCTGACGCTGATCGAATATGAGCGGGATTTCGCCACGCTGCTTCAAGATCGCTTTCCCGATGCCAGGGTGCTGCAGCTGGACGTGCGGGAGATGTGGAAGACGGCGCTTTCCAGAAGCTTCTTCGGTGGTGTCGTCAGCGGGCTTCCGCTTCTTGCCATGCGGCCGGATGATGTGCAGGCGCTGCTCGAGGGCTGCTTTTCCAACCTCAAACCGCATGGTGCCTTCTATCAATTCACCTACGGGCCAAAATGCCCGGTGGCCGTCGAAATCCTCGACTCCCTCGGCCTTGTCGCCACGAGGATCGGCTGGACGTTGCGCAATATCCCGCCGGCCGCGGTCTATCGGATCAGCCGCAGGTACCAGCCCATGATATTGATCGAGCAGCGCCGCGCGTGATGACGGATACGATCCTTTGCTACGAGGCGGCGATCCCTCATTCGATGCGCGACAGGCATCGCAGACTTGTTCGAGGGTGATATGGTTTCCACCTATGGACCGACGGCCCCCGATAGGTCCCCTATAGGAATGTGAGATGCGCATATTACTGATCGAGGATGAACCTCAAATGGCCGTGGCGCTCCGGGGCGCCCTGACCAGGCACGACATGGTGATGGACCACGTCTCGACCCTATGCGACGCCGAGCTGGTGATCGGCGACGGCGCCTACGACGCCGTCCTCCTGGATCGGCAACTGCCCGACGGCGACGGCCTTGAACTCATTCCGAAGATCCGCAAAAGGGGGCTGACGCTGCCAATCATCGTCATCACCGCCAAGGGAGAGGTTCCAGACAGGATCACCGGCCTTGAGACCGGCGCCGACGATTACCTCGCCAAACCCTTCGTCTTCGACGAACTTCTGGCGCGGCTGCGTGCCGTGATGCGCCGCTCCGAAACCTTGCGTCCGGCGCTGATCTCGATCGGCCGTCTTTCGTTCGATCCGACCTATTGCGACATCATCGTCTCCGGCCTGCGTCTGGAAATGCCGCGCCGGGAGGCGCTGGTGCTCGAATGCCTCATGCGCCGTGCCGGTCGCATGGTGCCGCGACCGGCCTTGATGGAAGCAGTCTTCGGCTTCGACGACGAGATCCAGTCGAACGCGCTCGATTCCCACATATCGCGGTTGCGGCGCAAGCTGGCAGCATCGCAGGCAGGCGTGGTCATCAACGTTATCCGAGGCGTGGGTTATCTCCTGCGTGAAGCATCATGAGCAAACGATGCTCCTATTCGCTGCGCAAGCGCCTGTTCTGGCGGCTTCTTGCCGTGCAATCGGTCGTGCTTCTCCTGGTGATGATCGTGCTGATTTCGGTTGGCAAGATATCCGAATTCAGGTCGACGGAGGGCACGATCGAGATCCTGCGCCAGGCCGTCTTCCGCCAGCCCACCGGAGAGCTGAGCCTGAGGGAGACCGAGGATCTGCGACAGCTGCGGAAGGAGGCGCCCGATCTCTGGTACACCATACGCGACATGCAGGGACATGTTTTGACCGAGGGCCGGATTCCGGAAGAATATGCCGCAATCGGCAACACGCTCGATCATGTCGGCCAGGCCAAGTTCGGCTCGAACCTCGGCGACCACGACCGTCCGGCTGCCTGGATGAAGTGGATTGCGACGGATTGGGGACAGGTGCAGTTTCTGACGGGCACCGACGGCCCCAACTCGTCCACCTTCATCCTGCTCAAGCTTTCGCTAGTCCTTGCGAAAATTGTTATTCCCATCGTCGCGGTGATGGCGTTGGGTGCGTTGATCGCGACGCCGCTCGTCGTGCGAAGGTCGCTGGTCGGGATCGACCAGGCCGCGCTCCAGGCCGATACGATCGATATCGACCAGCGCGGCGGCCGGCTGTCTGAAACCGATACTCCGGAAGAGATCGCGCCGCTGGTGCACGCCGTCAACCGCGCGCTCGGCCGTCTCGACGAGGGTTATGAGCGGCAGGAACGGTTTCTGACGGACGCCGCCCATGAGCTGCGCACGCCGATCGCCATTCTGAACACGAGAATTGGATCCCTGCCGCACAGTTCGATCAAGACTGACCTGTTGGAAGATGCCGCAAGGCTTGCCGTTCTCACCGAGCAGATGCTCGATCTTCAGCGACTGAAACAGGGCAAGGTCCAGTTCATCAAGGTCGATCTCGGCCAGCTGGCGAGGAAGGTCATCATCGAGATGGCGCCGCTGGCCTTTGCCGCCGGTTATACGGTGCAGTTCGATGTCGATGGCGCCGGCGAGATCGAGGGCGATCCTCTGGCGCTGCAGCGCGCCCTGATGAACATCCTGCAGAACGCGATCAACCACGGCGGCAGGAAAGGCATCATCTCGCTGACATCAGGCTGCAACTGGATCGAAGTCAGCGACGAGGGACCGGGCATCCCCGCCGATATGGAGGATCGGATATTCGAGCCGTTCTTCAAGCGCCATCACGACGGACGCGGTGCCGGCCTCGGCCTCAACCTTGTTCGCGACATCCTGCGCATGCACGGCGGCGAGGTGACGATCGACAACCGCAGTCCCGGCGCGGTCTGCCGGCTGAGCTTCCCGACGGACAAAACTGCACGCGTTGATACTCCACCACATCTGGCGATGTGCATAATTCAAGGTGCTACAGCGGCGCCTCTCGAAAAGGCGCGTACTGTCCGTGCGATGGATTAAATCGCCTCTTCGTGACATATAGATTCGATGAGCGTGCACAGAGATTCGCAACTCGACATGTTTGCCAAGGCATCGCCCGCGACGGCCAAGGCGCGCGGTCCATCGCACCGGCGGCCGTCGCAGCCGCTCGTCCGTTCCGATGAGGACATGGCGCGGGCACTCGAAGAGAGCGGCAACTATCGCATCTTGAGAAAACTGGCCGCCCGGCCGATTGCGTCAGTCAGACGGCCCGGGTTCTCGCGGCTCGGCGTCATCCTCGATACGGAGACCACCGGTCTCAACCACCGCAACGACGAGATCATCGAAATCGGCACCGTCGCCTTCACCTTCGACGATGACGGCACGATCGGCGATATCGTCGGCATTTACGGCGGCCTGCAACAGCCGTCCCGGCCGATCCCGCCCGAGATCACCCGGCTGACCGGTATCACCGATGCGATGGTCGAAGGACAGCTCATCGATATCCAGTCCCTGCGAACTCTGATCGAGCCGGCGGATCTGATCATTGCCCACAATGCCGGTTTCGACCGGCCGTTCTGCGAGGTCTTCTCAAAGATTTTCACCGGCAAGGCCTGGGCATGCTCGGTTTCGGAGATCGATTGGAGCGCCCGCGGCTTCGAGGGCACGAAGCTCGGTTATCTCGTCGGCCAGGCCGGGTATTTCCACGAAGGCCATCGCGCTGTGGACGACTGCCATGCACTGCTGGAAATCCTCGATCGGGAGCAGCGCGACGGTGAAAGCCCGTTCACCGAGCTTTACCGCGCCAGCCAGCGCTCGCGCATCCGTATCTTTGCCGAACACAGCCCGTTCGAGATGAAGGATCATCTGAAGGCGAGGGGTTATCGCTGGTCGGACGGCAGCGACGGCCGCCTGAAGTCCTGGTGGATCGAAGTCGGCGAAGAGGATCTCGGCGACGAGCTTTCCTATCTGCGCTCGGATATTTACCGCTGGGCCGAGGCGGAGCCGCCGATTGTGCGACTGACGGCCTTCGATCGTTTCAAGTCCTGATGCTGCAAGATATGGCGACCCATGCAATCGCCGCATAGGTGCAGTGATGCATTGGCGCTGCAATAATCAGATGTCCCGTACTATATACAGCTCATCGAAGCGAACGAAGCGCCAAGGACTGGCAGCTAAGCTTCGAAAGCCCACGAAAGGGGATCATCATGAACGTAGCACGCTCTTTCAATAACTGGCGCAAGTATCGTCAGACGGTCGCTGAACTGGGTCGTATGTCCGCACGCGAACTGGACGACCTCGGCATCGGCCGCGGCGACATCCGCAACGTCGCCCGCGCAGCCATCGCCCGCTAACGGCAGCTTAGACCAAGCATCTTCAAGACCATGCCAGCGCCTGCTTCCTCCCGAGCGGGCGCTTTGCTTTTGTGCTTACAGCGAATGGACCAGGGTAATCGAGCCTCCCGCTTTTCGCATAACGCATAGCTGCCCTGCAAAGAAATGCCTATCAACTGAGCAAGAAATAAGTATGATTATTTCTATCGAAGCGATGCACCTCCTCCCGCGTCCCTTCGATGTACAGGCGCCCCATCCTCCTCCCAGGGTCGTCTGTGGAATGACAGCACTCCTCCTCCCAGCTGTCGTTCGGTTTTTTACGAAAGCCTGCCGCACCTCCTCCCGCGGCAGGCTTTTTCGTTTTGGCCCAAGAAAATTCCGGACCGCGCCGAAGCGACCAATTGCGATCATCGCTTGATGATGGCGTCATCATCTCGGGAAATTCTCCTGTCTATTCCCAGATTTTCTGTCGTGCTCTTGCGGGCCTTGCGTCTCCTCAAGCGCGCACCGACAAACCTGTTGACACCAAACTTGTCGTACAACTATGTAACCGGATGGATACCGCCGCGGCGGAACAGGCCGGGCAAGATCGGCTTCCGCAATAGCGACGACCCCTGGTGACAATGACGCGGAAGGAAAATTGACATGCAGATCGACGTGAGGCACGCCTCCCATCCCGAGGCCGTGCGTGATTTCGACACGGAGACGCTGCGGCGTCACTTTCTGGTGGAAACCGTCTTCGCGAGCGGCGAGATCCGGCTGACATATTCGCATTACGACCGGATGGTCATCGGCGGCGCGACGCCGCTCGGCCCCGGGCTGACGCTGACGGCGCCGACGGCGATCGGACAGGAAACCTTTCTTGCCGAACGTGAACTCGGCGCCCTGAACATCGGCGGCGCCGGCCGCATCATCATCGACGGCACGAACTACGATCTTGCCAAATATGATTGCCTCTATGTAGGCAAGGGTGCCAAGGACATCAGCTTCGAGAGCGCGGATGCTGCCGATCCGGCAAAGTTCTATCTGGTCTCGACGCCGGCCCATCAAGTGCACCCGACCGTGTTGCTCACGCGCGAAAAGGCCCGCCACCTGACGCCGGGCGAAGCCGCAACAGCCAACAAGCGGTCGATCTACCAGTTCATCCATCCGGACGTCTGCCAGTCCTGCCAACTCACCCTGGGCTTCACCATGATCGAGCCCGGCAGTGTCTGGAACACCATGCCTGCCCATACGCATGATCGGCGCATGGAAGCCTATCTCTATTTCGATCTCGAAGCAGAGCAGCGCGTCTTCCACTTCATGGGCGAGCCGCAGCAGACCCGGCACATGCTTGTCGCCAACGAACAGGCGGTCATCTCGCCGCCCTGGTCGATTCATTCGGGTGCCGGCACCAAGAACTACAGCTTCATCTGGGCGATGGCCGGCGACAATAAGAGCTTCACCGACATGGACCATATCGCCATCGCGGATCTGAGGTGAGCATCGTGGCAAATCCCTTCGACCTTTCCGGCCGGGTTGCCGTCGTCACCGGCGCCAATACAGGGCTCGGCCAGGCCATCGCGGCAGCTTTGGCGCAGGCCGGTGCGTCGATCGTCGCGGTCGGGCGCTCCTCGATGGACGAAACCGAGGCGCTGGTGCAGGAAGCGGGCAGCCGCTTCCATGTCGTCAAGGCCGATCTCGCCAGCATAGAACCGGTCAAGGGGATCGTCACTGAGACCATCCAGACCTTCGGCGGCCTCGACATCCTCGTCAACAATGCCGGCATTATCCGCCGCGCCGATGCGCTCGACTTCACTGAGGAAGACTGGGACGCGGTGATCGACGTCAACTTGAAGACCGCCTTCTTCTTGTCGCAGGCGGCCGGCCGCCATATGGTCGACAAGGGCAGGGGCAAGATCATCAACATCGCCTCGCTGCTCTCCTTCCAGGGCGGCATCCGGATCCCGTCTTATACTGCCTCGAAAAGTGGCCTCGCCGGACTGACCAAGCTGCTTGCCTGCGAATGGGCCGGCAAGGGCGTCAACGTCAACGCCATCGCCCCCGGTTACTTCGTGACCAACAATACCACGGCGTTGCGCGAGGATGCCGGCCGCAATGCGGCCATCCTGGCCCGCATCCCGGCCGGGCGCTGGGGAACGCCTGATGAACTCGGCGGCGCGGCCGTATTCCTGGCATCGTCGGCATCCGACTACGTGCATGGAACGGTGCTGCCCGTCGACGGCGGTTGGCTGGCGCGGTAATCGCTCTTGACGCAGCCGCCTCGACACCAGGATCGAAACAGGATGGCAGATAAGGACAACGCAGTCTTCAATACCATTCAGCAGGCGCCGAACCTGCGCAGCAACCTTGCCGATATGTTGACAGCGCAAATCGAGTCCGGCGACCTGAAGCCCGGCCAGCGTCTGCCGACCGAACAGGCGATCATGGCAACGACCGGTGTCAGCCGGACGATCGTGCGCGAAGCGCTCGCCGCACTGCGCGCAAAGGGGTTGATCACCACGCGGCAAGGCCTTGGGGCTTTCGTCTCGAACGATCCGACGCCCAGATCCTTCTCCATCATTCCAAACGACCTGCAGTCGATCGACGAGGTTCTGCGCGTGCTGGAGCTGCGCATGGGGATCGAATACGAAGCCGCCGGTCTTGCGGCGCTGAGGCGCACGCAGGAGGACATCGACCGTATGCAGGATCGTCTCGATGCCCTCGACAAGGCGCTCGAGGAGGGTGGATATGGCGCGCAAGAGGACTACGCCTTCCACAGATCCATCCTGGTCGCGACGCAAAACTCCTATTACGGCCGCCTCTTCGATACGTTCGGCAACATCATGGTGCCGCGGCAATGGGCGCGCTTGGACAAGATGACATCAGCCGAACGCAAGCGCCATGCGGCGCGCATGCGCAGGGAACACCATGCCATCTTCGCGGCGATCCGCGACCGCGACGAATCCGCCGCACGCCGCGCCATCCGAAGCCACCTATCGAAGAGTGCCGCGCGCTTCGAAGAGCTGCGCGACGCTACTGCATAGACAGCGCCTCGTCCTGAACTGTTACGCCTTGGGTTTCGGCTTCATCAGCCGCCGCCAAGCGGCGTGATCCGTTTGCAGATCGGCGGAGGCATGGGTTGCGAGCAGAAGCGGTTTGCGTTTGCGCCGGCCAAAGCGCCTTTTGAAGCCCAGGATATTTTCGACGAAGCTTCTGGTATAGAGCCCGGGGCCGCTTGAATAGATGCGCCATCCGCCGTCGACGGCAATCTCTCCCGCCTTGACGCGCTCCCATTCGGCCGTTGCCTGATAGCGGTCATGAAAGGCTGCATCGCTGCTGCTGAAATAGGTATTGCGCTGGCGTAGCGATGCATGCGGCAGCGCTGATGTGACTGAAATCGGATTGACGACGGCGATCGCCTTCCAGAGTTCTTCCGCCTCGGCTTGGAGCGCCAACGTCTCGCAATAACGCAGATGCGCATGCACATACATCAGCCCGATCTCGCGACCGAAGAAGGAGGAGGATTCGGCGCGGCGAAACAGCGTCTCGGGGCCGCCGGCATAGGTCGCAGGCTTCTCCATCAGCCGCACGCCGTCGGGGAAGAGCAGATGCTCTTTAATCAGCTTCATATGATCGCGTCTCTGAGCTGGCGTGAACAACCCGCCAAGCATCGCCTGCGTCATCGAGATCAGCGAAAAATGCAGGCCGGTGCGCTGGTCGCTCGGGTGCAGCAGCAATTCGACGCGGTTATGGCTGGGATCGAAGATACCGTAGCCGGCAACGACGCCGCCACGCACGAGATGGCGGTTGAAATCCCGGCGCATCGCCGTTGCGATCTTCCTCAAGCCCTTGGCCTTGTTGCCATGACCGAGGCGGCGCAGGATCGCGGAATAACGGACGATCTGCTCGTAGAGCAGGGCAACGGTCCAACTGCTGACCATCCAATCGCGCAGATGCGGATCGGCCGGCTGCAGGGAATCGTTCCAGTCTCCCTCGCCGTAGCGGATCAGATGTGTTCCGGGGATGAAGGCTTCGCGAATGGTATCAAGCAGCTTCTCGACGTGGATGGCGATGGTGTCGAGCTCCGGCGCCCTAGTCATCGTCTTTTCATCGCGCCAGGAGACTTTCTCGTCGAGGATGGCAAGATCGCCGGTCGCTTCGATATAGTCGCAGAGCGCCTTCAGCGGCCAGACGACGATGTCGCCGTGACTATCGCCCGCCCGGATGTTGGCATAGGGCTCCAGCATGAACCATTGCGGCCAGTCGCCTTTTTCCAGGTATTGTTCGCTGAAGACGGTCTTCAGCACCTCTTTGGCTTCCCGATCATGCTCATAGGCGAGCAGGAATTCGATCGGCCCCTGGCAGGCGTCGCGCGTGCCCCAGGCCGCACCCGTATATTGCTCGAGGCCATGCGGTACGCTCAGATGCACGATCGCGTCATGCGCGAGCCAGGGCAGCAAGGTCGTCTGCGCGGCAAGGTCGGGCGAGGTGCTGCCGATCGTCAGGCCGCGCACGGCGTTCCGCCAGAATTTCGATGCCGAGGCAAGCATGGCTTCATCGGTGACGCCGGCCTCATAACGCTGCGCCAGTCGCTCAGCTTCCGCCGCATCGGTCATCGAGCCGACGACGGCGAAAGAGAGCGCCTGTGTCGGCCGGGATCGGAGCGCGCCGAAGGCGCCGTTGCGTGTTACCCCATCACTGTAGAGCAGTTCGTCGCCGCCGATCTCTTCGATAGCATCGGGCGTCGAACTCACCAGCCAATAGCCGGCATCGGGATAACGCTCGCCCCAGAGCCAGGCCGGATCCGGCCGGAAAAGCATGCGTTTGCCTGTCGTATCGAATTCGATTTGCCCGCCCGCGTCATATTCGCGCTCGCCGAGGACGACGTGACCGAACACCAGGAAGCGGCAGGGCTCGCCCTCGACGGAGATAGTCCACTGCATTGCCGCATCCTCGCCGGAGGCAACCGCCGACACGATGATCGTGCGTTCGGGGAGGCGATAGATCCAGCGACAATCGCTGAGCCCCATTTCGAAAGCCGACGGCACCGCCAAAAGCTGCCAGCCGGCGCCGACATCCGCCATGATGCGCAGCCCGCTGGCACGCGTCAGATTGTAGGGGTCGCGGGAGACGGAAAAGAGCTTGTGAAAAGATGTATTGCCGATCGTCAGCTGCGCGGCGAAAATGCCTTGCATCCAGCAGGTGGCGGCAAGCGTCGCATCGTCGAGCAGCATGTTCTCACCGCTTCTGACGATCGCACCGTGACGGCGCGCCACTACGAGCTCCTTGTCGCGCAGGACCACATGGCGGTTCAGAACGCCGTCCGGCACGAAAAACGAAAGAAGCTTTCCGTCGACGCGCTCTTCCAGGCTCCGATCCGGATAGAGCTTGCCGATCGCCTTTTTATCCAGCGCCTCGGCTTTCAGCAGGGCGGCATCCTGGAGCAGGCTGCGGACCGGAGCAACCTCCTCGATATCGGCGGCCGCACTGTCTGTCGACGCGATCTCATCGAGCCGTGAAAGGTCGGCATCGCTCGACGCTTCGGGATGACCGGCGGCGAACACGGCAAAGAAAGTCGCGGTCGCCCCGCTTGCCGGCACGGAGAGCGGTCTCGACTGGATGGCGGGACATGCCGTCTCCTGCTGGCGCCGTTTGCTTGGCAGGCTGGTGCCTAAGGGGCCGACCAGCAGGTCGTCGACGCGGTCGCTCGCCTGCACCAGCTGGATCGCATCCGTGGCATAGGCAGCCGCCCCGTCGAGACAGCCCTGCACGAGCCAGGGGTTGCGGGCGCCCGACTGCTTCAGATTTTGCCGGTTCATCACGACAGGGCCGAATGTCCCGTGATCGGCGATATAGTGGTCGACATATTGCGAGGCATAGGCTTCGCTGTTCATCAGGAAGCCGCGATCGCCGAGACCGACGTCCTGGACCAACACCAGATCGACCGGCAGCGTTCCATCCTTTAGATGCCTGATTGAGGCACGCCAGAACCAGGCCGTTTCGGAGGGATGAAGCTCGAGGCGGACGTTGTAGCCGATATCGCCTCTCTTCCCGCTCCAGGAGAAGCTCGTCGCACCGTGCCCGAAGCTGCCATCGGCGCGAGGCCCGACGATCTGGACGACGTCAGGCGCAGCACCGCCGATGCGCAGATAAAGGCGGCCGATGCCGCCGGTGAGCGGCGAGCCCTGGATCTGGTTGATCTGCACCGATCCCTTGTCGTCGGCATATTCGATGGCAAATAGCGTGCCGTTCGGCAAGGCCGCTATCGACAGGCCGGACCCGTTGCTGATCGTGAAGAGGCCAAGCTCTTCGCGTCGTGGCATTTGAAAACTGCGCGTAAGGTCCGTGGCCATTGAGATCTCGTCGATTGGCTTCAGAGGGGAACTGGAGGATGACGCAAAATGATTGAGAGAAATCTTACCGGCGACCGGAAGATCGGCAACTTATCACCATGGTTTTCACGTTGACGCCGGCCGTCTGGCGAAGGGCACGCAGAGCAGGGCGCAGCCGGTCAGGGCGGCGACGATCATCCAGGCTTCGTTGATCGCCTGGACGCTGGCCGCGGTCTGGACCAGCGGATCGAGCATCGCCGTGGTATCAGCATCGAAGCCGCCGTTATGCCCCGATATGGTCTGAAGAGGGGCGCCGACGAATGTCGCAGCCTCGATGTCGCCGGCCTGAAGGCGGGTCCAGAGGGTTTGTCCAAGCGGTTCCGACCGCGTGTAGATGATGGTATCGATCAGGGCGATGCCGATGGCCCCGCCGAGATTGCGCATCAGGTTGAAAAGCCCGCTCGCATCGGGAATGCGATCTGGCGGAAGTGTGCCGAGCGCCAGCCGCGTCGGCGGCAACAGGCAGAACATGATGGCGACGCCGCGCACGACCTGCGGCCAGAACATCGCGTCATAATCCGTACGAGGATCCTGAAAGGCGCTCATTCCGACACCAATCGCAAAGAGCGCGAAACCGACGGTCGACAGCAGCCGCGCATCCATGCGCTTTTCCAGCGCCACTGCGATCGGCGCGGTGATCAGCTGTGCGATGCCCGTGACCAGCATCGTCATGCCGATTTCGAGCGCGTCGTGTCCCCTGATGAAAGCGAGAAAGACCGGCATGAGATAGACCGATCCGAAGAGGCCGATGCCAAGGACGAAGCTCAGAACCGAGCCGACGAGAAAGTTCCGGTCGCCGAAATTGCCGAGATCGACGATCGGCCTGACTCGGCGCAGCGTTCGCCAGACGAAAATACCTCCCGATGCAAGGCAGACCGTTAGCAGGCTGAGCACATAGGCCGAGATCCAGCCGCTCGTCGGCGCCTCTTTCAAGCTGAGTTCCAGGCTGGTCAGCGCAGTTGCCATCAGCAGAAGCGACAGCCCGTCGAGATGCTTGAGTTCGGACGGATCGGGCGCCTGCCGCGGCAGGAACCGCGCAGCGACGATTGCCGAGACGATGCCTGGGATGACGTTGATCAGGAACAGCCAGTGCCAGGAATAGGTCTGCGTCAGCCATCCGCCGACGATCGGTCCGACGGTGGGTGCCAGCACCGCCAGCACGCCGGCGATCGTCGTCGCCAGCGCCTGCCGCTCGTTCGGAAAGAGAATGAACACGGCTGAAAATACCGAGGGGATCAGGGTTCCGCCGGAAAAACCCTGAAGCACCCGCCAGGCCACCAACTCGCCGAAGCTGTCGCTAGCCGCACAGCCGGCGGAAGCCGCGACGAACAGGCTGATGGCGGTAACGAACAGCCATCGCATCGTCAGAAGCCGGGTCAAGAAACCGGTGAACGGGATCGCCACCACTTCGGCGATGAGATAGGCCGTCTGTATCCAGCTCATCTGATCCGGATCGATGCCGAGCGCCGACTGGATGGTCGGCAGCGATGTCGCCACCACCTGGACGTCGAGGATCGCCATGAACATGCCGACGCACATCGCCAGGAAGCCGAGCCAGACGATGGCGGACGTTTCATCAGGACGGGCAGAGTCAAGTCGTTCCGACATGCGATGATCCCGCGCGCTGCGTTCTCCGCCCTGGGGTGCGAAGACTAAGGCCGATCGTGGTTGCGATCGAGACGACGGACAGCATGGCTCGGAAGTGAACCGTGATTTCGCCGATCGCGACACCATAGTTCCGATGAGGACTGGAGGGATAGGGACCCGCCGGCACAAATTTGCACGAGTGAGTTGAACGCGATCGAGCCTGACCGGGTGGGCCAGGGTCGATCGTGTGATCAATGGATTTGCTCCGACCGTCCTATATATCCGGCGCTTAGCTGCGGAAGAGCGACAGGATATTCTGCGACGACGAATTCGCAATCGATAGCGACTGGATCGCAAGCTGCTGTTGTGTTTGCAAGGCGGAGAGTTTGCTCGAATCCTCCTCCATGTCGGCATCGCCCAGCCGGCCCACGCCCGACTCGATCGAATCGGAAAGCGCACCGACGAAGTCTTCCGATGCGCGTCGAGATCGAACCCAACCGGGCAGCGGCAGAGGTCATCGCCGACAGGGCGGATTCGACGGTCGATAGCCATTTCTCGGTGAAGGTCATGCCCAGCTAATGTCTGCCGAGAGCCGATCCGGAGGGCGCAACAGAAATTTCCAATCGGCAATTGACGTGTCGGCGGGAAACTGACTATCAATCTTAAATCAATTTGATTGACTTCAAAAACAATGGGATCGCGGGCGGCCTTCTACCCAAAAGTCCGCTTTCGCCATGCTTACCCAAAATTGCGCTCCCGGTATTACCGCCGGGATACTCGTGATCCGATCTTCAAGAGGAAAGAGTGACCATGTCCATACCGCGACCAAAAGCCCTGCGGCTTGAAACCCTTTGGAACCCGCCTGCGGACGGCAAGGAATTTTCCTACGTCCTGCGCCTCAAAAATCTGGGCACCGAGTCGCTTTCGAATTTCTCCCTCTGCGTCAGTGGCCCGGGTCGCGTCGATCCCGCCGGGCGCGTCGAAGGCGCCACGGTTTCGCAGCGGCTGTCGAATTTCACCGAATTCCAGCCGCCGGCCAATTTCGTTCTCGGCGCCGGCGAGACGTGGACGATTTCAGTCTATGCGCTGAGCTGGCAGTTCCGCCACTGGACGGACGGCGCGACGAGCGGCTATCTCGCGCTTTCCGACGGCAGCACGATCGTGCTCAGCATAGAGCCGACGCGATCTTCGGTCAGCAATGCGCCATTGAAGCGTGGCGCCGAGATCTATCCGGTTCCCGTCAATGCGCCCGTTCAGGTGTCGATCATCCCCTGGCCGAACCATGTGGCGGTCGCCTCGCGCCGGCCGCTCCCGGCCGGTTTTGCGCCGCAGGCGCGGAGCGCTGCAGGGGAGGCGGCAGCCCGCGGCTTCGCAGCGCTAGTCGAGCATCTCTTCGCCGTCGAAGGCATCGTGCGGAGCGAGATGGAAGGCGCGGTTCCGGTTTCCCTGAAGGATGCCGCCGGCTTCGGGCCGGAGGCCTATCGGCTGAGCTTCGAGGGTGAGACGATCACGATCGAGGCAAGCAGCCAGACCGGCTTCCTCTACGGCCTCGTCACACTCGGCCAGATCTGGCGCGGTGCAAGGCTGCATCCAGAGGTCTTCCAGTTTCCGGCATCCGGCGAGATCGCCGACGAGCCGTCGATGGGCTGGCGCGGCCTGCATCTCGACGTCGCCCGCCAGTTCTACGGCGCTGCCGAGGTCAAGAAGCTGCTGGCGGTGCTTGCCTGGAACAAGCTCAACCGCTTCCACTGGCACCTTTCCGACGACGAAGCCTGGCGCATCGAGATCGACGCTTATCCTGATTTGACCGCGGTCGGTGCTTGGCGCGGCCACGGTCTGGCCGTTCCGCCGCTGCTCGGTTCGAGCCCGGCCCGCACCGGCGGTTACTATACCAAGGCTGCCATCCGCGCGATCGTCGCCCATGCCAAGAGCTTCGGCGTGGAGATCGTGCCGGAGATCGATGTCCCCGGCCATTGCTACGCCATGCTGCAGGCGATCCCGGAGCTGCGCGATCCGGCCGAGGTCGGCAGCTACTATTCGGTTCAGGGCTTTCCCGACAATTGCATCAATCCGGCCCGCGAGAAGACCTATGAGATCATCGAGACGATCCTTTCGGAACTCATCGAGCTCTTTCCGTTCAAGACCATCCATCTCGGCGCCGACGAAGTGCCGCTCGGCGCGTGGTCAGGCTCGCCGGAAGCGCTCGAGCGCCTGCGTAGCGTCGCGGGCGACGAGGTGGCCGATGCGCATGCCAAGCGCCTGAACGTTGTGACCAATACCCATGGCGCCGACGATATCCACGGCTCGAGTGCCGCCATCCTGCAAGCGGAGTTCCTGAACCGCGTCCAGCGCTTCCTTGCGAGCAAGGGCTGCATCACCGGCGGCTGGGAGGAGGCGGCCCACGGCGATGTCATCGACAAGTCGAAGAGCTATCTCTGCAGCTGGCGCAATGTCGAGGTCTCGGCCGAACTTGCCGAGCGCGGCTACGAAATCGTCGTCTGCCCCGGACAGGTCTACTACCTCGACATGGCGCTCAGGCCTGACTGGGATGAGCCCGGCGCCAGCTGGGCGGGGACTTCGGATGCCGAGAAGCTCTACAATTTCGATCCCATCGGCGGCTGGACGGCAGCACAGAAACAGAAACTCCGCGGCATCCAGGCCTGCATCTGGTCCGAGCCGATGACGGATCGCGCCGTTTTCGACCGCCTCGTCTTCCCACGCCTTTCCGCACTTGCCGAAACAGGCTGGACGAAGCCGTCATCCAAGTCGTGGGAGCGTTTCAGGGCGCTCGCAGGACTGATGCCGCTGCTCTACGGGCTGCAGCAGTCGTAGCGCTCGGGTTGGGACCGCGGGTTTTGATTTGAGGGTCACCCTTGCCATCGCCGGAGGCGGTGATGGCGGGGGATGCTGACATCGCATTCAAAGGGCGTTGTCAGGTGCCGCTTCATCTGCCGCGGGCTGCTCGCATTCGGGCGCTGCGATACGAATAGGACGTGTTCCAATCGGCGCGCCGGTCGCGCGGTCGATGGTGACGGGATCGATCTCCGTTCCGGTCTCAGCGTCGAAGAAGCGGGTGACTGCACCGCCGCCGCGGTGCTTGCGGCCCCAGGCGCCGATTGCAAACAGCACCGGCAGAAAGTCGCGGCCGGCTTCCGTCAGCACATATTCGTCGCGCGGCGGACGCTCGGAATAGCGACGCTTTTCCAGCAATCCTTCCTCGGTCAGCGATGACAGCCGCCCCGTCAGCATTGTCGGGACGATGCCGAGGCTTTTGCGAAATTCATCGAAGCGGGTCAGCCCCGCATGGGCGTCGCGCATGATCAACATGCTCCACGCATCGCCGACGAGTGCCAGGCTACGGGCGATCAGGCAGGGCTGTTGGGAAAGATTCTTCATGTCGATATCTTTTTAGTAGTGACTTGCTATCGATTTGATAGTAACAGAATGCGCATGGATATTCCACGACAAAAACGAAGGCAGACGTCAATGAGCAAGAAAGAACGCGGCATTGCCCTGGTCACCGGGGCTTCCTCCGGCATCGGGCTGGTGACGGCGAAGGCGCTGCGGCGCGACGGCTACCGTGTGTTCGGCACCAGCCGAAAGCCGATGGCCGACACTGCCGACGGCATCACCATGCTGGTCTGCGACGTCATTGACGGTCAATCGGTGCAGGGCGTCGTCGACGAGGTTCTGAAACGCACGGGACGGATCGATCTTCTCGTCAACAATGCCGGGATCGGCCTGCTCGGCGCCGCCGAGGAATCGACGACGGCGCAGGCCAAAGCCGTGTTCGACGTCAACGTCTTCGGCACGATGCGCATGACCAATGCGGTGCTGCCGGTGATGCGGCGGCAGCGCAGAGGTCGGATCATCAACCTGAGCTCGATCCTTGGGCTGATCCCGGCGCCCTTCAACGCGCTCTACGCAGCGACCAAGCACGCGGTCGAAGGTTATTCGGAATCCCTCGATCATGAAGTGCGCACACAGGGCATCCGCGTCGTGCTCGTCGAACCGGGTGTCACCCGCACCTCCTTCGAGGAGAACATCACGCGCCCCGATCGGCCGCTTGCCGTCTATGACGCAGTGCGCGCCGACGCGGAGAAACTGATGCGCGAGATCGTCTCAAAAGGCGATGCGCCCGAGGTGGTCGCCGCAACCGTCGTCAAGGCCGCCAATGCGCCATCGCCGAAGAGACGCTACACGGCCGGGAAAGCAGCAGGACAGGTGCGTTTCATCCGCCGCTTCCTGCCCGAGTCCTTCGTCGACAAGAGCCTCCGCAAATTCAACAAACTTCCCGATTGATCCTGGCTTGCCGCATTGTCGGCTCATCACAAAAACGAAAGTTCGCCTCATGAAAGCATTCCTGATCGATCGCTACAAGAAAGGCGGCGCCCTCAGGCTCGGCCAGAGCCCTGAACCGCAGCTGCGCGAGAATGACGTCATGGTCGACATCCATGCCGCTAGCGTGAACCCGCTGGATGCCAAGATCCGGGACGGAGAGTTCAAGCTGATCCTGCCTTACCGGCTTCCGTTGGTGCTCGGCAATGATGTCGCTGGTGTCGTGGTCCGGGTCGGCGCCAATGTCCGGCAATTCAAACCCGGCGACGCGGTCTATGCGCGTCCCGGCAAGGATCGCATCGGCACCTTCGCCGAGTATATCGCCATCGACGCTGCCGATATCGCCCTGAAGCCCGCCAATCTCAGTATGGAAGAGGCCGCATCCATTCCACTTGTGGCGCTGACCGCATGGCAGGCGCTGGTCGAGCGCGCTAAGCTGCAGAAGGGGCAGAGGGTGCTGATCCATGCGGGCTCCGGCGGCGTCGGCACCATCGCGATCCAGCTTGCCAAACATCTCGGCGCCCACGTGGCGACGACCGTGAGCACGGCGAATATCGATCTGGTGAAAAGCCTCGGCGCCGACGTGGTGGTCGATTACAAGAAGGACGACTTCGAAAAAGTGCTGAAGGGCTATGACGTCGTGCTGAACAGCCTCGGCAAGGATACGCTGGAGAAATCGCTCGCCGTCCTGAAGCCGGGCGGCAAGCTGATCTCGATATCAGGTCCGCCCGATCCCGATTTCGCCAGGGAAAACGGCTTCGGCTGGTTGCTGCAGCAGGTCATGCGCTTCTTGAGCTTCGGCATCCGGCGGAAATCGAAACGCCGGGGGATCGGCTATTCCTTCCTCTTCATGACGGCAAACGGCGCGCAACTCGGCAAGATCACCTCGCTGATCGAGGCGGGCGCCATCCGCCCCGTCATCGACCGGGCCTTCCAATTCGAGAAGACCAACGAGGCGCTGGACTATGTGGAGACGGGCCGCGTCAAGGGCAAAGTCGTCATCGCGGTGAAGTGAGGCCTGGGAAGGCCGATGACCCCTCGGCTTAGCCGAGCGGCTTTTGCAGGACGTCGAAGCGCGGATTGGTTTCGGAAAAGAGAAGTGCGCTCGAGCGAAGGGGCTTCACCGTCGTTGCCGATAGGCAGAGGGTGTGACGCCTGTGCCCAATTTGAATGCCCGTGTCATGTGGCTCTGGCTACTGAAGCCGCAGGCCGAAGCGATCTGTGCGATCGGGTCCATGCCTGATAACATCGATTTGGCACGCTCGACACGCCGATGGGCCACCCAGCCATGCGGGGACACACCATAACTTGCCCGGAACATCCGCTGAAAATGAAAGGCGCTGAGCTGCCCGATCGTCGCCAGATCCTGCAAGCGGATTGTCTCACCGAGATGGGCCTCGATATACTCCAGACTCCGGCGCCGCACATGAGGAGCGAGCCCGCCGCTGATCGCGCAGGGACGCATCCCTCCATAACGCGGATCAACGAAGAAATCGTTGATCGCCTGCGTCATCGCTTCCTCAGCCAGCAGATGACCGCCCGCCACGATCGCTTTCGTCATCTGCCGAAGCGTGTGCGCCAAGACGGGTGCATCTGCGAAGGTTAATTCGGGAAGAGCCATGAGCCGCGCATCGCGGTCAAACGTCTCGGCAAACATCCGGCGCATCTCATCATCGGGAACATACAGATGGACGAATTGGGAGAAGTCGGTGATTTCCCATTCGGAAGAGTGCTCCTGTGGCATGATGCACAGCACTCCCGGACGGCCGCGAGCGGCGGGGCTGCCATCCAGACGACGCGTTCCGGCGCCGCCTCTGAGATAAAGACTGAACGTATGGCCGTTCGGCCGCTCATAGCTCATCCTGTCGTGTGCATTGCTCCAGATGGCAGCTGATCGCCCGAAACCCAAATCGATGGACTGTGACATCCGCGCAGTGGGAGATGCGGACAAAAACCTGAAAACCGAGGGGTGACTATATTTCACCAATTCTTCCCCACACCTGACCATGCCGCGCGAACAATACCGGCGGACGACCCGCATGGCGAGCCGGAAGTCCGGGCAAATCGATTTCATAGCAAGAATCTGCAAGAGAGCTGCTCGCGGTTCGCCTATTGGTCGGGAAAACGAGGATCACTCCATGGCAAATGCCGCTCTCTTCATCGCCACCGTCCTTATATGGGGGACGACTTGGATCGCCATTGCGATGCAGGTCGGTCCCGTGCCGGTCTTGGTCTCGGTCTTTTACAGATTTGCGGTCGCAGTAGTGATCCTCGTCGCCATCCTGGCCGTCATGCGGCGGCTCAAGCTCCCTGCCTTGCGCGATCAGCCTTTCATCCTTGCGCAAGCGTTCTGCCTGTTCAGCCTCAATTTCATCTGTTTCTACAACGCCGCCGCCTCTATCCCGTCCGGGCTGATCTCGGTGATCTTCTCGCTCGCAACGATCTACAATGCCGTCAATGCGCGCCTCTTCTTCGGCGACCGCATTACAGGTCGCACGCTTCTCGCAGCGGCGCTCGGAGCAACCGGCCTTCTCCTCCTTTTCGGACAGGACGTCGTCGTCGATTTCGATATGGGCACGTTGAAAGGGATCGGGCTCGCAGCGCTTGGCACGCTGTTCTTCTCGCTAGGCAATATGGCATCGCGTCGAAACAGCGCGGTTGGAATCTCACCGCTGACCGCCAATGCCTGGGGCATGACCTATGGCGCGATCGTCCTCCTCTTCCTAATTGCCGTGACGCAAACGCCGATCGTCGCACCGCCCAACATCACCTATCTTGCCGCCATGCTCTATCTCGCGGCAATCGGATCGGTGATCGGCTTCACAACCTACCTCATGCTGGTGTCGCGCATCGGCTCCTCACGCGCTGCCTATGCCACCGTCTTGTTCCCGATCGTCGCCCTGTCGTTGTCGACGGTCTTCGAGGGCTACCACTGGAGCGGTCTGGGCCTGATCGGCCTGGCGCTGACGCTACTCGGGAACGTGGTCATTTTTGCGCGACCTCTGGCCCGTCGGCCGCCGCAGTCAGATGCGAGGCTGCCGGCAGGCGGATGAGAGGCCGAGGTGCATTAGCCGAGCGGCTTTTGCAGGACGTCGAAGCGCGGATTGGTTTCGGAAAAGATCGGCAGGGCGGCGGCGCCGAGGATTGCCGTATCCTTGCCGGTCATGCCGATCATCACCCGAGGTACCGTCCGCTTTTGATTGGGGTCGATCGGGGTGTGCAGCGGCTCCAGCCGCTCTGCAAGCCGAAGCATCAGCGAGGTCGATATGCTGCCGCCGAGCACGATGGTCTGCGGATCAAAGGCAAGTTCCAGAAAATCGACGGTCTGCCGTAGCGGCTGGACGGCTTGATCCAGCCAGGCATCGAGGCCTTCGCCGCCCTTGGCGATCCGCGCATCGAGATCGTCGGGCGACAGCTCCTCGGCATTGGCAATGCCCATGAATTCGTAGGCAACGGCCGGCGAGACGTAGCGATCCAGACAGCCGCGCTTGCCACAGCTGCAGAGCTTGCCATGCGGTTCGACGATGATATGGCCGATCTCGCCGGCATTGTTGCGGCTGCCCTTGTAGAGGTGGCCATCGAGGAACATTCCGGCGCCGATGCCACCGCCGCCCGCAAGAAACAGATAGACGAAGCTGCCCAAACCGCGGGCGACGCCATGCAGGCGCTCGCCGATCGCCGCTGCCGTCGCGTCGTTTTCGACGAGCACCGGCACCTTTACCCGCTGTTCCAGCTCATGCCCGACGGGAAAACCCTGCCAGCCGGGCAGGTTCAGCGGACTGAGCGACGTGGTGCCGCCATCGGCATAGCGGCCGGGCAGGGCCATCCCGACGCCGAGCAACCTGTTCCGGTCGAATGCGAAGGCCTGCTGAAGATCCTCGACGATGGACTGGAGAGCCGGCATCGCCCGTTGCGGATCGGGATGTTCGACGTGGCGCTCGATGCGTGCGCAGACGGCGCCGGAGAGATCCGTCAGGACCCCGCTGGCGCGCTGCCGACCAAGTTCGAGGCCGATCGAATAGGCGCCGCGTGGATTGATGGAGTAGGGGATGATCGGCTGGCCGCGCGCCAGCTTCTGCGCCTCGGCCGGAACGAGAAGGTGCGATCGCTCCAGCTCCTCGACGATGTTCGATACGGTCTGGGCAGTCAGCGCCGTCATCCGGGCGATCGCCGCGCGCGACAAGGGACCATTCGTGCGGACAGCCTCGATCACCACACGCCGGTTGTGAGACTTGGCCTGCTCGAGATTCGTGCCGGAGATTGCCTTCATGTCGCCTTCAAAGGAAATGGTGCGTCACCCTTGTCACAAGACGAACACCGATGAAAGCCACATTCTTCGCCACGTCCCTGGACGAAAGCATGTCGCGCAAAACTGTGCTGCGGTTTTGCGACAACGACATGCGTAAGAACAAAGACCTAAAGCGCGACAAGCGAATCTGAACGATCGCGACGCGCTTTAGCGGGCTTTGCCCCTATGCAAGAGGCCGATGATCGCTATTCCCGACAATCCGGTGACGGCGCTCAGGATCGCGGTTCCCGAATAGCCAGTCACATAGGTGCCGGCGGCAAAGACCAGCGCGCCGATCCCGGCGCTGGCAAAGATATTGACGGAGATCAGTGCGCTGCCGAGGCCCGGCCGGTCGGCGATCAGATCCTGCAGATAGGTGATCGGAATGGTGATGATCGCCGACGCTCCGATGCCGGCAAGCAGGGTGAGCGCATAGAGGTGCCACGGCTCAGAGGCAAAGCCGAGAAGGCTGAGGAACACGGCATAGATGATGGTGCCGGCGGCAAGCGCCGTCATCTGGCCGGCCTTCCGTGCGATCCGCGACCAGACGATGATGAAGACGACCTCAAGCAATGCGACGATGCCGACAAGAATGCCGACGTCGCTCAGCGAACCATGAGCAGCACCGGTGGCGATCAACGGCAGAAGGGCGTCATTGAGATGCAGCGTGCTGGTAATCAGCGCTACCCCACAAATATGCGCCGAGATGCGCGGCGAAACCACCTGGCGAAGCGCGCCGAGATAGCTGAGATGATGAACTGCTGCCATCTCCGTTCCCGTCCGCTTCGGCAGGGCGAAGACGATGATCCCCTGGCAGAGCAGACATGAGATGCTGGCAAAGAGGTAGGCCGGCAGCATGCTCGATGCGCCAGACAGCAGCAGGCCGGTGATGCCGGGGATCAACACCCAGGACAGCGAGATCATGGCGCGTACGCCGGAGTTGGCCGTCACCATGTCGCTTCGGTTCATGCCGTGCATCGCCGCGCGCGCATTGGCAAACAGCAGCGAGTTCAGCGCCCCGTAGATCGGCAGGGGCAGCAAGCCGGCGATGACGAAGACGGCGGCGCTGGGAAAGGCGTAGACCATGCCGTAGCCGACGATACCGAAGAGGCAGGCGCCGATCATCGTCGATCGGTACTCACCCAGCCGGTCGGCGAGATTGCCGAGCAGAATGCTGATGACGACGTTCACCGCCGCGGAGACGAAACTCAGGAAGGAATAGAGGCCGTCGCTCAAGCCCAATTCGCGGATACCCACGACCGAACGATAGGGGGCGGTCATCGCCCCCGCCATTCCGAAGGTGAAAATGGCGATCATGCTGGCGCGGATCGCCGGATTGCGGAAGACGTCGGGAAAAAGTCGGCTCATGCGGTCATCGATCAGAAGTAAGCCGGCTTCATAACCTGCTCCTCTCGTCTTCCTCTAGGTCAGTAATGTTCCGATTGCGAGAAGGTTCGCGCGAGTTCGGCCTGGCCGGCCGTGAGGCCGCAATCGACAGGCAGGCAGACGCCGGTGATCGCTGCGGCCAGGGGACCGGCAAGGAAGGCCACGGCATTGGCAACATCTTTCGGATCGACAACGCGCTGCAGCGGATACCAGCGGCGTGCTTCCTCGAAAACATTCGGATTGGCTGCCGCGCGTGCTTCCCAGGCCTGCGTCTTCACCGTGCCGGGTGCGACGGCGTTGGACCGGATCCCGAACTTGCCGTATTCCACGGCGACCAGCCGGGTGAAATGCAGAAGGCCGGCCTTGGCGACGCTATAGGCCGGGTGCCCGAAGACATGCATGCCGTTGACCGAGGCGATGTTGACGACGGAACCCTTCGAAACCGTCAGCATGGGCTCGAACGCGCGGAAACATAAGAATGCCGCTTCGAGATTGAGCGCATTGTCCGCCCGCCAGATCTCGGGCGTCGTGTCGTGCAGGCTGGTGGCGCGGGCAGCACCCGCATTGTTGACCAGGGTTCGAACCACGCCGACGTCTGCGGCGCGTCTTGCCAATTCGGCAATGCTCGTCTCGCTGGTTACATCGCATTGGACGGCGACGAAGCGATTGTCCGGCCCGAGCTTCAATGCCACGGCAGCAGCCGCCGCGGCATCGATATCGGCGAGCAACACGATGTCGTGGTCATCGGCGAGCCGTGCGGCGATCGCCGCGCCGATATCGCCTGCAGCACCGGTAACGATGGCTATCGACTGCGTCATTTTCCGTCGCTCCCGTTCATGAACCTCAATCTCCAAGCAATTGCCGGTCGTCGCCGTCACGGTGAATGACCAGCTGCTGCTTGATACGCCGAAGCGTGGTCGTCGCCTTCGGCTGAACGGCATAGGCGACCAGGCTCGACAGGATATCGATCGTCGCGATGTAGGCGATGCGCGTCGAGGTCGGGCGATAGATATTGTGGCCCTCGGGAAGATCGATAGCCACGACGATTTCGGCGGCCTTGGCAACCGGGCTGGCCGTCTGGGTGAGCGCGATCGTCTTCACCTTGGTCTGGCGGGCAAGCTCGAAGGCGCGCACCAGCTCCATATTGCGCCCCGAGAAGGACGAGCCGATCAACACGTCGCCCGGCCTTGCGGCGGCAGCCATCATCAGCTGCATGCTGTGGTCGGAACTTGCCGTGATGCGAAGCCCGAGACGGAAGAGCCGGTTCTGAAGTTCGTCGGCGATCATCGACGAATTGCCGCCCGAGCCGAACGCATAGATCATATCGGCCTTGGCGATATGCGAAACGGCGGCCTCGATCGCGGCCAGATCGAGCGACCGATGCAGGAGAAAGAGCGCGTTCTGGGCCTTGGTGATGATATCCTGGGCAACATCGGCCGGATCGGTGCTTTTCGATTCCGGTTTCAGATAACGCACGCCGATATGGGCGGTGCGGGCAAGCTGCACCTTGAAGTCGGAAAAGCTCTCGCAACCGAGCCGCCGGCAAAAGCGCGTGACGGTCGGCGGCGATACCTTGGCCCGTTCCGCCAGCTCGATGATCGAGGCATTCACGGCAAACTCGAAGTCGTTGACGATAATCTCCGCGATGCGGCTCTCGGAGGGAGAGAGACGACCCTTGTCTTCCTGCAGCGTTGAAAAGATATCCAAGCCCGTCCCCCCGATGGTTTTCTATCTATCCTTCTTCTTATAGGCCACGCAGTCGATCTCAACCTTGCAATCAACCATCATCGACGATTGCACACAGGCGCGTGCCGGCGGATGTTCGCCGAAATACTCCTCATAGATTTTGTTGAAGGTCCAGAAATCGCGCGGGTCATCGAGCCAGACGCCGACGCGCACGACGTCCTCGACGCCATATCCGGCTTCATCGAGGATCGCCAGGACATTGGCGATCGTCTTGTGGGTCTGGGCGATGATATTGCCGTCGATGATTTCGCCATTTTCCATCGCAACCTGTCCGGAAACATACAGCCATCCGTCGGCTTCGACCGCACGTGCGAAAGGCAGCGCCTTGCCGCCGGCGCCCGTTTGAACAGTGCCATAGCGCTTGATCGGCATGCTGAAGTCCTTGCAAATTATTTTCTTGATAAGTTGACAAATGACCATAGAAAGCAGAATTTGACCAGTGAAAAACACGATTTATGAAAAGAATTTCAATCCGGGGCTGATATGCGCGATCCTTTCCAGAATCCTTTCCCGGCAGACAGCGCCCGGCATGCAATCTGGGAAATGCTCGTTCTGCGCGATATCGATGCCTTTCTGGCCGCCGACTGGTCGATGGTCGAGCATGACTTCGTCGAAGAGGGCTTCATCGGTATCGATGCCCAGAAGCAGGTCAGCCCCGACAGATGGCGTCTGGCATTTCCGACGCTGTCAGCCTATCGCCAGGAATGGCTGAGGCAGGCAAAGGATTTCGCCGAGCAGAGTTTTGCAGAAGATGCGCGCACGGCGATCTTCACCACGACGACGCTTGAGGATATCGAAATCGAGGGCGAAATGGCCCTCGTTCGCAAGAAATTCGACGGCGGCATTACCAAGAGCGACAATACCCGGGACGTCCTGCAATGGCAGACGCTCTATTACTGCAGGCTTCACCAAGGACGCTGGAAGATCTCAGGTTTCACCGGCTACCTGCCGAACCCGATGGGTTGACGCGGGGTCGACAACACGAAGGCCACTTTCTTGCGCATTTTCACGGCAGCATTGGCGACGGAGACCAACACCTTTTCCCCGATCTGCGTGGATCGCCGCGCATTCGAAGCCTCGCTTTATGCCCCGCCCGGCCAGCATCCCGCAACACCGACGCTCTGCACCGCGCCGATCACCGTCGGAAGGCGCGTCACCCGGGAAAAGGGTTGGGAACTGATCGAAGGAACCGCCACCTGGGCCGATCCCGCAGGCCTCGTCAACCGGGCGACCTATGAGGAATTGCGTGACGAAATCCTCGGCCAACTCAACGCGGCAATGCCTGTCGACGCCGTTGTCATGGGCCTGCATGGCGCCATGGTGGCTGCCGGATACGAGGATACCGAAGGCGATCTTCTCCAGCGCATCCGCGAGATCGTCGGGCCCGAGGTCCTCATCTGCGCCGAACTCGATCCGCACAGCCATCTCACCGCCAAACGCGTCGCCGCTCTCGATTTCGCCGTCTATTTCAAGGAGTTTCCGCATACGGACTTCGTCGACCGCGCCGAGGATCTCTGGCGCATTACGGTCGAAACGCTCGAAGGCCGGATCAAGCCTGATATGTCGGTGTTCGACTGCCGGATGATCGACGTCTTCCCGACATCGCGCGAGCCCATGCGTTCCTTCGTCGACAAGATCATGCAGATCGAGAAGGATGATCCGGACGTCCTGTCGATCTCTGTGATCCACGGCTTCATGGTGGGTGACGTTCCCGAAATGGGAACGAAGCTGCTTGTCGTGACGGACGACAAGCAGGAAAAGGGCGCGGCTTTGGCGCGCGAACTCGGCCTCGAGCTGTTTTCGAAGCGCGGCACCTTCATGGTCCCGCAGATCGACGAGAAGGAAGCCGTCTCACGCGCGATGACTGCCACCGCATGGCCGGTTGTCATCGCCGATGTCTGGGACAATCCGGGTGGCGGCACCGCAGGGGACGCGACGGTTATCCTCGAGGAGCTGATCGCCCGCGGCGTCACCAGTGCTGCGGTCGGCACCATCTGGGATCCGGTGGCCGTCCAGATTTGTTTTGCGGCGGGCGAGGGGGCGGAAATTCCTCTGCGTTTCGGCGCCAAGTCGGCGCCCGGCACCGGCAATCCCGTCGATGGCACCGTCAAGATCGTCAAGCTCGTGAAGAATGCCGAGATGCAGTTCGGCGAGAGCCTCGCACCTTTCGGCGATGCCGCACATATCGTCCTCAACGGCCTCGACATCATCCTCAATTCGACGCGCGCCCAAAGCTTCGATCCGAGCCTTTTTTCGGTGATGGGCATCGATCCCGCCAGGCAGAAGATCCTGGTGATCAAATCCACCAACCACTTCTTCGCGTCCTTCTCGAAGATCGCGGCGGAGATCCTTTACTGCTCCGCCGGAACGCCCTATCCCAATAATCCGGCGACGACGCCGTATCGGCGCGCACCGAAGTCCATATGGCCGATCGTCGCCGATCCACACGGTAGAGAACGCGGAGCCGCCTAGATGCATGACAACAGGTTTGCCGTCGTCGCCAAGGCAGGAGACAGGATCGCCGATCTCTCGACGCCGCGTCCTGTGATCGACGAAGACAGGCTGGCTGCAAACATAGGCCGCGTTCAATCCTATATGGATCAGCACGGGCTGAACTTCCGCCCGCATATCAAGACGCACAAGATCCCGGCTCTCGCCGTCGCGCAGGTTGCCGCCGGCGCCAAGGGCATCAATTGCCAGAAGGTGACGGAAGCCGAAGTCTTTGCCGAAGCCGGCTTCGAGGACATCCTCATCACCTTCAACATCCTGGGACCGCAGAAGCTCGAGCGCCTGGCCAAGTTGAACGAGAGAATTTCGGCCCTCAAGGTCGTCGCCGACAGCGAAGTGACGGTCGACGGGCTCGCAGCACATTTCTCCGGCCACAAGCCGCTGAGCGTACTGGTCGAATGCGACACCGGCGGCGGCCGCTGCGGCGTGCAGACGCCGGGCGAGGCGGCTTCGCTCGCCAAGCGCATCGCCGCTGCCGACGGCCTCACCTTCGGCGGCATCGTGACCTATCCGAAACCGCAATCGGCTGCCGCCGTGGAAGCCTTCATCACAGAGGCGCTCGAACAGCTGACATCGGAGGGCATAACCTGCCCGATCGTCAGCAATGGCGGAACGCCAAGCCTCTTCGAGGCGCATCTCGTCAAATCGGCCACGGAACACCGCGCCGGCACCTATATCTACAACGATCGCCAGATGGTGCGCATGGGCCATTGCATCGAGGACGATTGCGCCATGCATGTGCTGGCGACCGTCGTGTCGCGGCCAAACGCCGACCGCGCCGTCATCGATGCCGGGTCGAAGGCCCTGACATCGGATCTTCAGGGTTTTAGCGATTACGGGCTGATCGTCGGTTATCCCGAGGCGCGGATCAGCAGCCTCTCGGAAGAACACGGCGTGATCGACCTGTCGAATTGCACCGGTCCCCGGCCGCAGATCGGCCAGAAGCTCTTCATCATCCCGAACCACACCTGCGTGGTGTCCAACCTGTTCGACACGATGGTCTTCCATCGGGGCGGCATCGTCACCCGCGTCGAGGATATCGCGGCACGAGGTCTCGTCTGGTAGGGGGCGGTTCCGGCTGAGGGCGAAATGGCCCTGATCACCGAAGGCCCCAGTTATTGACTGATTGCTCGCGGTCTCGGTATCAGCAAGAATGCAGTCGCTGATATCGCAAGACATGCGCGTGGCGGATGATTTCGTTGCGCCAATAACAGACATCAGCTCAGCGCCGACGGATGACCGATTTGGGGCGGAAACTGGGACGGTCGGTTTTCGGCTTCTAAGTATCGAGAGAAGCCGTTCCATAGCGCCCGATACGGGACGCAAACCTAGCCCGCAATTAATCGAGATTGATTGCGCTTCCCAATACCAAACTACCGACGCTGGACTGTTCAAGATCATCGAGTGGCGTGAGTATTTCGGAGACCTGATCGCGCAGCCAAGCGTGTGCATGGGAGGCGGAATTGCGCCGGTGCCAAATCATTGCCAGCAGTGTTGGCGGCAAAGCAAAGGGTAGCGGATGAATGGCAAGCCCCTCTGCGATGGCCACTTTCACGGCCATCCGGCGCGGTACAATTCCGACAAGGTTTGTCGCGGCCACGGACCGCAAGACGGCCGTAAAGGTCGGTACCGAGAGGACGACCTCACGTTGCAGGCCCAATGCAGCAAGTGCGGCAGTTTCTCGATCGGGCGCCATCTCGATGACCCGGAAGGCGGCGTGGCGCAGACTGCAATACAGTTCGACGGGCATCGCCGCCGCCGGCGTAACACCGTGCTGGCGTAGAACCGGATGATCCTGCCGCGCAACAACAACGTAACTGGCATGAAAGATCGGTCGCCAATCGACCCAGGGCGAAAAATTGCCTGCAGGCAACAAGATCAGATCCAGCCTGGCTTCTCGTAGGTCATCCATGGTCTGAAGATTGAGCGAGTCGGTATAGCGCAGCGAAATGCCCGGTGCCCGCTGTTCCAGGTTAGCCATTAGGCCGGGAAGCATCATCTCGGTGAAAAAATCCGACGCTGCAATGCGGAAAGTCTGCACCGCACTCACTGGATCGAAGCTTGCCGGGTTCAAGAGGCGGCTTGAATCCTCAAGCAGTTGCGTCAGCGGCAACACCAAAGCAAGTGCAAATTCGGTCGGGCGCATTTGCTGGCCATCGCGCATCAGCAGTGGATCGCCGAAGGCGGCGCGCAACCGCCCAAGGGCCGCCGACACGGCCGGCTGCGATAGGCCAACCCGCTCCCCGGCGCGCACGGTAGACCGTTCGCGCAACAAGGCATCCAGCACTTTCAATAGGTTGAGGTCGAACGCGGATAAATTCATGGGATCAATTCAGTCGATATAATCATCCAATTTATCACAAGCCCGGCGGTGCGCTATTTCGGGGGCATTCCGACCAACCAACCACGAAGGTCCCTGTATCATGAACATATATACCCAGCCACAGCAGTCTCATAGCTGGAACGGCACCACCTATCGCATCCTGTTGTCCTCCGACGAAACGCAAGGCGCCATGTCCATCGTCCACGGCGTTGCCGGCCCGCTCGAAGGCCCGCCTTCGCACATCCATGGGGCCGAGGACGAAACTTTCCTTGTGCTGGAAGGCGTCATTGATTTCGAACTTGAGGGCACCGTGTTTCGGCGCGGTCCGATGGAGACTGCGCATATCCCACGTGGCAAGCGTCATAGCTTCCGCACCGGTCCCGACGGCGCTGTTTGCATCGCCGTGCTGACGCCGGGTGGCTTTGAAGGTTTTTTCGAAGAAGTCGCCGCAGCCGGTTTTCAAATACCGCGTGACATCGCCGCGGTTGCCGAATGTGCGGCACGCTATGGCTCGCAGTTTACCGGGCCCGGGCTGGCGCAGAGGGGCTGATATGCGTGACATCGCCTTTATCTTTTTCTCGCGGCGGTCGTGTGTGTCACCGCTGGCATGGTTTGGGGGATCCAGATGGCAATCAGCGAGGACCACCTTCTGGCGCCGGCCCATGCGCATCTCAACCTGGTGGGATGGACGACGCTGGCGTTGTTTGGCTTGTACTACCGGCTGACCCCCACCGCAGCGTGGGGGATACTTCCCCGCGTTCACGCCGGACTTGCCATCCTCGGTGTCGCTCTCATGGTCCCAGGTATTGCCATGGTCATGGCCGGAGATTCGCCCGCTCTGGCGAGTGCCGGCGCGATACTGACTTTGGCCTCGATGCTACTGTTTCTGGTGACCATTGCCCGCCACGGATTTGGTGCAGAGGCGTGACGACTGACCGCGGGCTTCGCAACGCCCGCGGTCAAAAGGCTTGGCTTAGCTCCGTGCAATAGAAGAAAAGCGGACCGAACGCCGCGAGAACTGCCGTCCGATTGCCAGAGGGTCCTGTGGCGGCATCAACCTGCTGTCTCGCCAGTTCGGGCAAATGTCCGCTTTGCGGGTGCGGCTAAAAAATCTCAATGTCCGACAATACCAAATGCCCGCAATGGGCCGAACTCCTGCCGGCGGGCAACCGCAATTGCCTCGGGTGTCATTTCGCCCCCCGGAACCGACGCCTGGCAGGACGGACCGCCGACACGAAGCCAGTCGCTTCAGGCCGCCGTCGGATTGATCACGTTCATATCGATTTCGGTCAGTTCCACGCGCCGCTCGAAAGCTATGCCTGCCTCGTCGAAGAGGTGGCAATCTGCGGCATTGATGCCGGTTGCAACCGGCACGTCCGCGCGGATGCCGACGCTGCCGGGCAGCATGGCGCAAAAATTTTCGGCCTCGCCGTTGAGCGAGGCATAAGCCACCGTATTGGCGCCGAGGCGTTCGATGACCGTCGGGGTGACGGTAAAGTCGATATCGCCGCCGTTGAGCTGGATATGCTCCGGCCGGATGCCGAGCGTCAGCGTCTTGCCGGCCATGCCGTCGCGCGGCGTCACCGGCAGAACGGCGGACTGGCCGAGATAATCGACTTCGACGCCGCCCGCGCTGATGCCCTTGCAAGTCACGGGGAGAAAATTCATTTTCGGGTTGCCGATGAAGCCGGCGACGAACTGGTTGGCGGGCTTGTGATACAGCTCCAGCGGCGCGCCGGTCTGGGAGATGTTGCCGGCGTCGAGCACGACGATGCGGTCGGCCATCGTCATGGCTTCGACCTGGTCGTGCGTCACATAGATCATCGTCGCCTTCAGCTGCCGGTGCAGCTTGGCAAGCTCGATGCGCATGTCGGCTCGGAGTGCTGCGTCAAGGTTGGACAGCGGCTCATCGAACAGGAAGATCTTCGGTTCGCGCACGATGGCGCGGCCGATCGCGACGCGCTGGCGCTGGCCGCCGGAGAGCATCCCGGGCTTCTGCTGGAGCCGCTCCTCGAGGTGCAGGATTCGCGCGGCGTTTTCCACCTTGGCCTTGAGCTTTTGCTCTTCCATCTTTTCGACGCGCAGCGGGAAGGCGATGTTCTCGAATACGGTCATATGCGGATAGAGCGCGTAGGACTGGAAAACCATAGCGATGCCGCGCTTGACCGGCGGCAGGTCGTTGACCCTGACGCCATTGATGACGATGTCGCCTGCCGTCGTCGCGTCGAGGCCGGCGATCATCCGCAAGAGCGTGGACTTGCCGCAGCCTGACGGTCCGACGAAGACGACGAACTCGCCGTTCTTCACCTCGAGTTGCACGCCCTTCAGAACTTCGTAGTCGCCGTAGAATTTCTGAACTTTGTTGAGAAGGAGCTGTCCCAAAAATCTGTCTCCGCCGGCGGTCTTCGTCGCACATTCGATTAGGGGAGGGGTCGCAGCTTATGCCGCGACCCCAAGGAGCCTCGCGAGAGTTTACTTGAATGCCTCGATTTCGCCGGCAGCCTTCTTGAGTGCGGCTTCCGGTTCGGCCTTGCCTGTGACAACCGACTGGATCATCTCGATCATCGAGTTCTGGAAGCCCTTATAGTCGGTGAAGAGCGGCTCGGGACCACCATAGCTGATGCCGTCGATCAAGGGCTTCCAGTAAGGATCCTTGGCGACGAACTCGTCGACCTTTGCCGACGGGCGCAGGGGAGTGAGACCGGCGCCGCCCTGCAGTTCGTATTCCGACTGTACATCGGGCGAGGTGATGAACTTGGCGAATTCTGTCGCCTTGTCCTCGACGCCCGAACCCTTGAAGATCGCCAGGCTGTCGGTGATCAGCAGCGTGCCCGGACCCTTGGCGTTCGGACCGAGCGGCAGCGTCGTGATGCCCCAGCTGATCTGCGTCTTCTTCAGACGGTCGGCGGCACCCGAACCGGCCTGGATCATGGCGACCTTGCCGTCGAGGAAGATGGCGCGGACTTCGTTCTGCTCATAGGCCGTCGGGCCTTCTTCGGAGTAGGGGACGATGTCCTTGTAGGCCTTCAGCGCAGCGAGGATTTCGGGGCTATCCAGCGTGACCTTGCCTTCAGCATCGGTCACCGCACCATTGTTGGTGTAAACCCAATGCATGAACTGGTGCATGGTGTTGTCGAAGGTCTTGGCGGAGAGACCAAAACCCGGAATGCCGGTCTTTTCCTTGATGGTCTTTGCCATCTCGATTTCTTCGGCCCAGGTCTTCGGCGGCGTCTCGGGATCGAGGCCGGCCTGCTTGAAGAGATCCTTGTTCCAATAGAGCGCCTTGGTGGAGAAGGCGATCGGAACGCCCCACTGGTTGCCCTCGAAGGTCACCGTGTCGACGATGTGGGGGTAATAGGTCTTCTTCTCGTCATCGGTCATCGGCACCGGAACGATAAGATCGTTCTGGGCGAATTCCTTCAGCGTGCGCGAGCCGACATAGGCCATCGCCACCGGCGTGCCGGCGGCGGCGAGCGTCGTTGCCTTGTCCTGGCACTGTGCCCATCCGACGACCTCGGGGGTGATCTTCCAGCCTGTGTTCTTTTCTTCCCACTGCTTGATATATTTGGTGTGGACCGGGTCAATCGTGTCGCCGCAATAGATCCAGCTGATTTCCTTGTCGGCCGCCTGGACAGTGACCGTGGTCAGTGCCGTCGAACCGAGCAGGGCGAGCGCCATAAGGCCTGTCTTGATTGATATGCTCACGTCGTGACTCCCATTCTTGTGTTAGCTGTTCACTCGTTTTTTGGTCTTATTGTTTCACCGCACCGGCGGTCAGCCCGCCGACAAGGTAGCGCTGAAGGAAGAAGATGACGACCATCGCCGGCGCGATGCCGACGAAGGAAGCCGCCATCAGTTCGTTCCAGATGACCTCCTGCTTGCCGAAGTAAGCAAAGAGCCCCACCGGCAAGGGCATGTATTCGGTCTTCGAGTTGAACGTCAGCGCGAAGATGAATTGCTGGGCGTAGGCGCCGATGAAGGTGGTGATGGCGACGACGATAATCCCCGGCATCGCAATCGGCAGGATGACCCGGCGCAGCGTGTAGAAGTGGCTGGCGCCGTCCATGTAGGCCGCTTCGTTAAGCTCCTGCGGAATACGGATCATGTAGGTGCGCAGCAGCCAGATCGCCGAAGGGATCAGGAAGGCGACGCCAGGTACGATCATGGCGAGATAGGTGTTGAGCACGCCGATGCTCCGCATCAGCCGGAAGAGCGGGATCAGCAGCACGGCGCCGGAGAACATGTTCACCGTCAGGAAGGCACCGAGCAGGATGCCCATGCCCTTGAATTCAAACTTCGCAAAGGCATAGGCCGCCGGAATGACGAGGCCGAGCACGATCAGCGTGACGATGATCGAGATGAAGAACGAGTTGAAGATATAACGCCCGAAGCCCGGCACGCTGATCCACATCGTCCGGTAGGCTTCGAACGAGCCGTTCTCCGGCCAGAAGCGGTAGGGCGAGGAGAAGAGCTGGCTGAGCGGCTTCAGCGACACCAGGAAACCTTCGACGAAGGGCGACAGCACGAAGAAAAGAAACAGCGCGATGCCGCAATAGATCAGGATGATTTCCCACCAGCGGTAACGGTCGATCATGGCCGAATTGCTCATGCGCGCTTCTCCGGATTGAGGCGGCGGGTGACGCGGAAATAGGCGAAGCAGAAAAGCGACAGGAAGATGCAGATCAAAACGGCGCGCGCTGCACCTTCACCGTATTTCTTCGAGCCGATCGCGGTCTGATAGGTATCGATGATCATCGTCGTCGTCTCGCCGCTCGGTCCGCCCTGCGTCAGGATCCAGATGATATCGAACGAGTTGAAGGTGGCGATCAGCGAGAGCATCGACATGGTGATGATCGCCGGCACCATCAGCGGCAGCGTGATGCGGCGGAAGCGGTACCAGCGGCCGGCGCCGTCGGTCCAGGCGGCCTCGTAGAGATCCTTCGGAATGGATTGGATCGCCGCCAGGAAGTAGATCGTCACCAGCGGCACGCCGATCCACACGTCGGTGATGATCGTGGCCCAGAAGGCGGTGCTTCCATAGGCGAGGAAGGCGACCGGGCCGTCGACGAGACCGAAGCGCTGCAACATGCCTGATATCATCCCGAACTGGCCATTATACATCCAGCCCCACATGAAGATGCCGATCGCCATCGGCACGATCCATGGCGGCATGGTCAAAAGCCGGAACAATGAGCGGCCGGGGACCGCGGCGTTCAGCATCGTCGCTCCGAATGTACCGATCACCATTTTCAGCGCGACCGAGAAGAAGGTCCAGATGAAGGTCCGGATGATGACTTCCGCAAACCGCTCGTTGAAGATCTTCTCGTAATTGACCCAGCCGATCCAATTGGTGGTCTTCCGGAGAGACGCGTCGGTGAAGGAGAGAATGAACGTATCGACCAGCGGATAGGCGACGATCGCCAGAACATAGAGCACAGCCGGAAGAAGAAGGATGCAAGCGAAGATGAAGGTGCTTCTTTGAACACTCATCCTGCCGCCCCCCTCAAGCCGCTCTTGCGTGAAGGGCTTCGTCGAATCGATCCCAGATGGGTCTGAGATCGACGACCGTTTTCTTCATCCTCGCTTCGTCCATCGCCAGAGCGAGGATGCCGGCTTCGAGCGCATTCAGCGTGGAAACGGGAAGTTCGAGCCCGGTGCGCACGCTTTCAAGCAGGTCGCTCGCCATCTGTTCGTCGGCGCCGTAGTGCTGGGAGAGCTCGGTGGCGGCATATTTGTTCTCGACCACCTTGTTGCCGGTCAGCTGTTCGTGAACGTCGAGATAGCCGCGAACGAAATCGCCTTCGGCCATGCCGCGCGAACCCATGATGGCGAAACGGCGGAACTGGTCGGGCACGTTGAGATTGGTGTGAAAGTTCATCCCGACGCCGTTGGCATATTCGACGATCGCCACCTGATAATCGATGATATCGGCGTCGCTGTCGAACACCTTGTCCGAGCCCATCCATCCGCTCGGCTTGCGGTGGAAAAGCTCGAGGTCGTTGATGCCCTCACGCGCCGGGTCGTTGGCCGGAATGAAGCTCTTGCGGCCGCCGAAACTTGCGACCCGCTCCGGCCGGGCACCGACGACGCCATTATACAGGTCGAGGTCGTGGCAGCATTTTTCCAGCATGAAGCTGCCGGAATAGCGCTCGTAACGGCGCCAGTCGCGCATGAAGAATGCGCCGTGATAGGGCTCGATATGTTCGGAAGCCTCGATCGAGACGATCTGGCCGAGCTTGCCTTCGGCCTGGATGGCGCGCAGATCCTTGTAGAGCGGAGAATAACGCAGCACGAGACCGACCATCAGTCGCTCATGGCCGAATTTTGCCATCAGATGGGCAAGTTCGATGCTTTCTGCGATCGTGGTGACGATCGGCTTTTCGCAGAAGACCTTGAGACCGGCCTGAAGTCCGAGCCTGATATGGTCGAGATGCAGGTGATTGGGGGATCCGATCATCAGCAGATCGAGTTTTTCGGAGGCGAGGAACTCGTCCGGCGAAGCATAGGCCTTGCCGACTGAAATGCCCTTTTCCGTCAATCCGGGAAGTCCGGCGGGTTCCGGATCCACATAGCCGACAATGTCGAAGCTGCTATCGATTGCCTTGAAAACATAGCCGAGATAGCCGAGCCGGAATCCTAGCCCGATGATTCCCACTTTCATGCCGATCAAGTTCCCATTTAGTAATTTATTTTCTTTAAGTTGGGACAAAAATCGGGAGGCGTCAATAGAAAACGGGCATCGAAGCGCGAGCATGAAATTAATTTTCATAGATCGATAGCCGGCGGCCGATTACTGGCTGCGACCGGCCGGGCGCGGATTGCCAAAGCGAACAGGGCGCATCTCTCGACGCCGAGGCAGCGAATTCAGCGACTTTGGCGCAGCCAACGATCGCCCCGGCAAGCTCACGCAGAACTCGCGAAATGTTGAAAAGAGCCGCGAGTTTACGTGTGTAGGATAGTGCGAGACCCGAAGGCAAGGAGGAGCCATCATGACCCGCATGACAGCCAAGGATTTCCCTCAGGAACTTCTCGAACTCTACGATTATTACGCGCACGGGAAAATTACCAAGCGCGAGTTTCTCGACCGAGCCGGCAAATTCGCTGTCGGCGGCGTGACGGCAGCCGCCATTCTTTCATCGCTGAGCCCTGATTATGCGCTGGCGACACAGGTCGAGTTCACCGATCCCGACATATTAGCCGAATACATCACCTATCCCTCTCCAAAAGGGAATGGAGATGTCCGCGGCTATCTCGTCCGCCCCGCAAAAGCGGCCGGCAAAGTCGCGGCCGTGGTGGTCGTTCACGAGAATAGAGGTCTGAACCCCTACATCGAGGATGTGGCGCGGCGCGTGGCAAAGGCAGGTTTCATTGCACTTGCGCCGGATGGACTCACGTCGGTCGGAGGCTACCCCGGCAACGATGAAAAGGGGCAGGAACTCCAGCAGAAGGTCGACCCGGAAAAGCTGATGAACGATTTCTTCGCGGCGGTCGAATTTATGATGCACAGCGATCTCACCACCGGCAAGGTCGGCATCACCGGCTTCTGCTATGGCGGCGGCGTGGCCAACGCGGCGGCAGTGGCCTATCCGGAACTTGCCGCGGCCGTGCCCTTTTACGGCAGACAGCCGCGCGCCGAAGACGTGCCGAAGATCAAGGCGCCGCTGCTTCTCCATTATGCCGGGCTGGACAAGGGGATCAACGAAGGCTGGCCGGCCTATGAAGCTGGACTGAAGTCATCTGGAAAGACATTCGAGGCCTACATCTACCCTAACGTCAATCACGGCTTCCACAATGATTCCACGCCCCGCTACGACGAAGCAGCAGCCAAGCTCGCCTGGCAGCGAACGGTCGACTGGTTTACGAAATACCTCGCCTGAGCAGGCTGCGGCCTGAACGATGATGCGCGCGGGGAGCCATCCCCCCGCCGTCCATGCGTCCCGGCAGCTGTCAAGGCGACTGACGGTCCGTGATCAGGCTCCAGAAGGGATCGTCACCGGACAGGTTTTCAAAATCGGCAAGCTTGCGAAGCTGCAGGAAAGAGGCGCCGGACGCATTCCGATTTCCCCAGCGCAAGCAGTCCATGAATTTGACTTCACGTTCATGAACGCTCATCGGCGCTTCGAGCGATCCCTTCGCGTGCAAGCGGGACCTGTTCAAAATGCGCCCGTCGCGCATCGTGACCGTGACGACATGCGGGAGGCGCTCCATGCCTCTTTCCTCATCAGCGGAATAGGACTGCATTTCGATGCGCGGCATGAATTCCCGGATTTCCGGCCGTCCAATCTCCTGCCGCGTAAAATCCGAAAGGCTAAGGGAGCCATTGAGGAAAGCTGTCGCCAGGCAATATTGCATTGAGAAGCGGGCCTGCATCTCGTCGGCGGGGTCGGGATAAGCGAGGTTGCGGGCCGCGGATATGCCGACTTTCGTCTCGATCCTGGCAATGTCGCCCGCCAAAAGCCCATGCTCCTGCTTCAGATCCAGAAGCGCGTCGATTGCGCGATGGGTGGAGGCGCAGCAGGGATGGCGCTTCGTCACCACGTCCCGGCTTTCGATGATATGCTCCTCGTCGAATGTCAGGCCCTCCCAGCCCTTGGCATCATCGCCTCCGAAAAGATCGAGGAAGCCTTGCGGCCGTTCGAGGATATCCGCCCGACCGCTCATGCCTGCCAGCGCCATGCGCGCCGCGTCCACGGCATTTCGCGCGGCAATGCCAGCGTGAAGCGGTTTGGCGGTCGTGCCGAACTGCCCTTTCGGGCCGCAGGCGAAGCTCGTCGCCAGGCTCATCGCCGCGACTAAGCCGTTTTCATCGGCGCCCAGAAGCCGTGCCACGCCAGCCGCAGCCCCGATGCTGCCGACGGTCGCCGTCGCGTGCCAGCCCCTGTTATAGTGAGAGGGATTGACGCCAAAGCCGACCGCCGCTTGCGCTTCCAGTCCGGCCAAGTAGGCCCCGAGAAACTGTCTTCCGCTTGTGGCCTTGCCGCTCGTCAGAACCGCCAGCAGCGCCGGCACCAGCACCGCGGAGGCATGCGCCCTTGCCGGATGGAAATTGTCATCGAAATCGAGCGCATGAGCCGCCGTTGCGTTGATGAGTGCGGCGAGCGAGGGCGAGGCGGAGCCGCCGGTAACGAGCCGCGCTTCGCCGCCCCCGGCGATTTCCCCGTCGAAGGCGCGGGTGAGCGCGGCGACGCTTTCATCGGCCCTGCCTGCGATGATACAGCCGATGGTGTCCACCGCAGCATCTCTTGCCCGGTCCATGGCGACGATTGAAAACGTCGTTCGCGACAGGACCTGTTCCGCGATCTTCCGGAGAATGGTGGCCATTGACGAAAGTCTTTCCGTGAGTTTGGTTCTCAGCCGAAAATGTTCAACTTTCCGCAGGTCCGCAATCTTATGCGGTTTGCGGGTAGGGCTATCGACATTGGAGATAGAATGGCGCGAGACACGAGTGCGGCGATCAGCCTGAAGCATATCGAGGCCTATGACGCCATCGCCGCGACGGGCTCGACGATCGCCGCTTCCGTCGAGCTTGGGATCTCGCAGTCGAATGCCAGCCGCCTGTTGCAGCAACTGGAAGACTATCTCGGCGTTCGGCTTTTCGACCGGGAAAAGAACCGGCTTCAACCGACCCGCGAGGGGCTGCAGCTCGGCCCGGAAATCCGTGCCATTTCCGACCGGCTACGCGCCTTGAAAACGGCGGCGATGGAGCTCGAGAGCGGTCGATCGCGCGAGATCATGCTGCGGCTCGCCTTTCCCGCCAGCCTTTCCTCGACGCGTATTCCGAAGCTGGTGAAGAACTTTCTCGTAGCGAATGGTCCGATGCGCGTCGAAGTCGCATCCGGCAGCTATCTCGCAATTGAACGGATGGTGGCCGACGGCGAGGCCGATCTCGGTTTCGCGCGTCTGCCGCTGATGAGCCCGGGATTGAAACAGGAGAAGATCCTGTCGTCGCGGATCATTTGCGCCCTGCACAACGATCATCCCAAGGCCGGCAGCCGCCAATTGTCGGTCGGCGACCTGAAGGGGCACGATCTGATCATGCTGAACAGGGAGCGACCGGTTCGTCATGAGCTTGAGGCGTTGTTCTACAAATCCGGCATCCGCCAACGCCCCTTACTCGAAGCGCATTCGGTGGCGAGTGCCTGTGCGCTGGCCGCGCAGGGGCTCGGCATTGCACTGGTCGGCGAGATCATCGCCCGCGAATATGCGGCGCTGCCGCTGCAGTTCATTCCGCTCGAACCGGAACTGCCGGTTGCCTACGCGCTGATCAGCGGCGAGAAATTTCCGATGCCCAAGGCTGCCAGCCTCTTCCTTCAAAGCATTTCGGACTGGGCATGATGACGGTGCCTGAACCGTCCCGGGGGATCGCAACCACATGAATATCAAGCAACTGGAAGTCCTGCGCACGCTTCTGGCGACAGGGTCGACGATTGCCACGGCTAAGACGATGGGGCTCAGTCAGTCCGGCGTCAGCCGCCTTCTCCAGCAGCTCGAGGCGGACCTTTCGATGTCGCTTTTCGTGCGCGACAAAGGCCGTCTCATCCCCACCCCCGAAGCGCTGCTTCTTGCCCGCGATGCCGAGAACATCTTGCTCGCGGTCGATCGGATGTCGGGCCACGCGGAGGACTTAAGAAGCGGCGCCGCCGGCCCGGAGATCGTCCGCGTCGGCCTGCCGAGCAGCATGTGGGAGCATTTCGCGCCGGCAATGCTGGCCGATTACATCAGTGATTTCCCAGGTGTGCGGATCGAAACCTTCTTCGAGACGACGACTGCGATCAACAAGCTCGTCGAGCAGAGGGTGATCGATTTCGGCTTTCTGCGCATGGAGGGCGAGAGCGGACCGGGCATCGAGGTCGAGCGCGTCGCCACCGGCCAAAGCGTCTGCGTCGTTCCGAAGGGTCATGCTCTTGCGAGGCTGGAGGAGATCACGGTCAGGAATTTGCGCGACGTGCCTCTCATTCTGATTGGCCGCCAACGGCCGAACCGCATGGCGCTCGACCAGACCTTCCGGCGGGCCGGCGTCAAGCAGATCGTCAAGATCGAGACGCATACCAACAGTTCCGCCTGTTCCTATGTCGCGCATGGCCTCGGGGTCACGATCATCAGCAGCTTTTATGCGAATCTCTATCGCCATCTGCCGGTGGTCCACCGTCCTTTCGTGCCGCGCGCCACCCAGGAATTCGGATTGGCGAGGGCGGTTGGAACGCCACTCTCGATTGCCGCCCACGCGCTGAGCGATGCCTTAAAGCGACAGATCCAGCTTTCGCAAAAAGACATTTAAAATCAAAATTTTATCCTGAACTCTTACGCCAACGCAGGGGCTTTGGTTGCGGTCGCATTCCGCATAGACCTATGACAGAATCGCATAATATTGCGGATATTTCTTCATTCGATCATAGTCTGCAGCAACGAAACCGATGGCGCCGGGCACTGTCCGTCGACCGTCGCGGGGAACAAAAATGCTGAAATTCGTTCTGAACCGCCTGTTGATGGCATTGCCGACGATCGTCCTCGTTTCGGTGACCGTCTTCACCCTGATCCGCTTCATACCCGGCGATCCGGCGGCACTGATGCTGGGTGATATGGCTGAGCCGGAGCAGATCGCGGCGATGCGCTCGGAACTCGGTCTCGACAAATCGCTGCCGCAACAGTTTTTGATCTGGACCGCCAATGTCGTACAGGGTGACCTCGGCCGCTCGATCGTCAATGACGAGGCGGTTCTGCCGCTCGTCGCATCGCGCTTTCTGGTCAGCGCCGAAATCGTCGTCGTCGCAGTCCTTCTGGCGAGCCTCATCGCCGTGCCGGCGGGTGTCATTGCCGCCTGGCGGCAGAACAGTCTGACGGACCTGGCGCTGGTCGGCACGGCCACGATCCTGCTGTCGATCCCGACATTCTGGCTCGGCCTTCTGCTTCTGCTTTTCTTCGGCTTGAAACTCGGCTGGCTACCGGTCCTCGGCTATGTCTCGATCGGCAGCAACATTACCGGCGGCCTGCTTTACCTCGTGCTGCCGATCATGACCCTAGTCATTCACGAGATGGGTGTGTTGATCCGCATGGCGCGCGCCTCGACGCTGGAAGTGCTGCGTCTCGACTATATCACCCACGCCCGGGCCAAGGGTCTTTCCGAAAGCGCCGTCCTTTGGCGGCACGCCTTCAAGAATGCCTTCGGCCCGACCTGGACAGTCATCGGTCTGATCCTCGGCAATCTGCTCGGCGGCATTGCCGTCATCGAGACGGTCTTCACCATTCCGGGGCTCGGACGACTGATGGTCGACAGCATTTTTGCTCGCGATTACCCCGTGATCCAGGGGTGTCTGCTGGTCGTCTCGCTTTCCTATGTGCTGGTCAATTTGGTCGTCGACCTGCTCTATCCCCTGTTCGATCCGCGAGTAGTCGCCGAATGAAAAACGTCACGTTCAACGGCTTCATCGGCAGCATTCTGATTGCCGCATTGCTCATCTCCGCTGCGATCGGCCTTTTCTGGACCCCCTATGATCCGATGAAGCTCGGCTTCACCGCACGGCTGGCGGCGCCAAGCAGCGCCCACTGGCTCGGAACCGACGAATTCGGCCGCGACGTGCTCAGCCGCCTGATCGTCGGCACCCGGGCGAGCGTCTGGATCGGCACCTTGACCGTCACATTCGCGACGGTCTGCGGCACGCTGATCGGTCTCGTCAGCGGTTACGCCCGCGGTTGGATCGATGCCGTCATCATGGCAATCAACAATGCGCTTCTCGCTTTTCCGGGCATTCTTATGGCGCTTGGATTGCTCGCCGTCTTCGGCGCCAACCAATATGGCATCATCTTCGCGCTGGGCATTGCCTATTCTCCCTCCATGGCCCGCGTTGTCCGGGGTGCGGTCCTGTCGCTGCGCGAGCGGGAATTCATCGAGGCCTCCAAGGTGATGGGCAATGGCGAGCTTTACACCATGTTCCGCCATATCCTTCCCAATTGCGTCGCCCCGATCACCGTGCTTGCGACCTCGATGTTCGGCTGGGCGATCCTTTCGGAAAGCGCGCTCAGCTTTCTCGGTCTCGGCGTTCCGCCACCGGCGCCGACCTGGGGCAACATGCTGGCTGCCGGCCGACCATTCATCGAGCAGGCTGTCTGGCTGGGTCTCTTCCCGGGCCTGGCGATCGCCCTGACGCTCCTCGGCATCAATCTTCTGGGCGACGCTCTTCGGGACAAGCTTGATCCGCGGATGAGGGGGCTGAAATGACCAATGAAACGCTTTTGAATGTCCGCAACCTGACGCTTCAGGTCACAGGGACCGGTGTGCAGGTTGTCAAGGGCGTCAGCTTCGACATCGCCCCAGGCGAGATCTTCGGCATCGTCGGGGAAAGCGGATCGGGCAAGACGCTGGCAACACGCGCCCTGATCTCGCTGCTGCCGGCGCCCATCAAGGTGATCGGCGGCTCCGTTGCCTACAAGGGACGCGACGTGCTTTCCATGAACGGCGCGCAATTGCGCCAATTGCGTGGTGCAGAAGTCGGTGTCGTCTTCCAGGAGCCGATGACCTCGCTCAATCCCTCGATGACCGTCGGCCGCCAACTCGAAGAAGGGTTGCAGCTGCATACGAAACTTTCGAAGGAAGAGCGGCGCAGCCGGATCCTCGACATGCTGAACCGGGTCGGGATCCGCGATCCCGCCGGGGCGCTCACTTCCTATCCGCATGAATTCTCGGGCGGCATGCGCCAGCGCATCATGCTGGCATCGGTCATGCTGCTGAAACCGGCGCTCTTGATCGCCGACGAGCCGACGACGGCGCTCGATGCCGTGATCCAGCGCGACGTCATGGAATTGATGGTGGAACTGACGCAGGCGGAAGGCACCGCCGTGCTGCTGATCAGTCACGACCTGCCGATGGTTGCCCGTTACACCAACCGCATCGTCGTCATGGAAAGGGGCGTGATCGTCGAAGAAGGACGCACCGCCGATCTGCTCGACGCACCGCAGCGCGCCTATACGAAGAAACTGCTTTCCTCCCTGCCATTCCGCGGAGAGACGCGGACGATCGACAAGACCAGGGCGCCGATGGTCTCGGCGCGGGATATCGTCGTCGACTATCCGGGCCGGCGGTCGCTGATGAAGAAGGCAACGCCGAAACGGGCGCTGCATGGCGTCAGCATCGATATCCACGAGGGCGAAGTCGTGGCGCTGGTCGGCGGTTCGGGTTCCGGCAAGACCACGCTCGGCCGCACCATTGCCGGGCTGGTCCGCGAGCGCGAAGGCGATATCCGGTTCAAGGGACGCAGCCGCGACGACGACTGGATGGACTATCGGCTGAATTGCCAGATGGTGTTTCAGGATCCTTATTCCTCGCTCAATCCGCGCATGACCATCCTTGCGCTCGTGGAAGAAGCGCTGCGGCTCGTTCCCGATCTCGACGCTGCGGCAAAGCGCAAGCGCGCCCTGGAGACGTTGGAGGAAGTCGGCCTTGGGGCCGACTATGCCGGACGCTACCCGCATGAGCTTTCGGGCGGCCAGCGTCAGCGCGTGGCGATTGCCCGCGCCATTGCGCGCCGGCCGAAATTCCTGATCGCCGACGAACCGGTATCGGCCCTCGACGTGACGGTCCGGGCGCAGGTGCTCCAGCTCCTGTCCGATCTGCAAAAACGCTACGGCTTTTCCTGCCTGTTCATCAGCCACGATCTCGGCGTGGTCGAACAGGTGGCCGATCGCGTCGTCGTCATGCAGGACGGCCGGATCATCGAGGAGGGCGACCGCGATACGGTTTTCGACAGCCCGAAGGAGGCCTATACGCAACGGCTTCTCTCGGCCATCCCCGCTCTGGACCACAACGCTCAGGGCGGCGTGATCCTCAAATGGCGCCTGGAGAACTGACATGACGACGATGATTGAATCCGGAAAGCTCGCCGAGCGATTGAACGCGATCTGCGATGCCCAGCCGTTCGTGACGCGCTTCATGGTGCGTGCGCTTGGCAGCGGCGAAACGATCGGCAGAGGCGCGGACGAGGAAACGCCCTCCGCCAGCACCCGAAAGACCTCGATCATGATGGCAGCCTTGAAGGCGGCGCATGAAGGCCGCCTGGATCTGGACGAACCGATCACCTACGAAAAGCGATTCGCCGAGGAAGTGGCGAGCGGAATGTTCCGCTATCTGACGCCCGGTATCGTCATATCGCTGCGCGATGCCATCACCGGCATGATGGTGCTGAGCGACAATGTCTGCACCAAGATGGTCTTCGAAAGGCTGACGCTCGAAGAGGTTGACAGCTATTGCAAGTCGATCGGCATGACGGGCACCAACCATCGCTTCCTCATCCCTCCCTTGGCACTGTCGCCCGATCATTCTTTGAAAGCCGTCACCACGACGACGGCGCGGGATCAGGTCTATCTGCTGCAGACCATCCTGGATGCGCAGGATTCGCGGGAAGCCGCGGACCGGCTCGGCTGCTCGCAGGCGCTGTGCGCCTATGCGCTTCAAACCCTGAAGAACCAGATCCTGCGTTATGCCATTCCCTCCCGGCTGCCCTTCGGTGTGCTCGTCGCCCATAAGGGCGGCACGGGAAAGCGCGGCCGCATGAATGCCGGTATCGTCTATCGCGAGGGTTCCCCCTTCTACATCATCGCCGCCTATACCGACGAGGTGCCGCAGGAAATGCCGGACGGCACCCCTGGCTATACGGTCGCGCTTGAAACCATCGGCAGGCTTTCGCGCGCCTGCTGGGATGAACTCCGATCCTAACAATCCATAAAAAGAGGGTAGAACAATGCACAAGCTTCTTCTTGCAGGCACCATGTTGATGGCGATGACCGGCGTGGTCGACGCCCGCGACATCGTCGTGGCTCAAAGTTCCGATCTGCGCAGCAACAATCCGGGCGTCAATCGCGACGGCAATACCGATGGCGTCATCCTGCATATCGTCGAGGGGCTCGTCGGCTATGCCTACAACGGCGAGGTCAAGCCGCTGCTGGCAAAGAGTTTTGAAGTCTCGGCCGATGGGCTGAGCTACAGCTTCAAACTGCGTGACGACGTCAAATTCCACAACGGCAAGACATTGACCGCCGATGACGTCGTGTGGAACTGGAACCGTTATCTCAAGCCCGAAACGAAATGGACCTGCCTTCCTGACTTCGACGGCAGCGGCAGCGTGCATGTTACGGGGGTCAAGGCAGTCGATGCTTCGACCGTCAGCATCACGCTGGAAAAGCCATCCGCAGTTTTCCTTGGCCTGATGTCGCGCCCCGAATGCGGCTACACCGGGATGATTTCCCCGGAATCGGTCGGCGCGGACGGAAGCTTCATCAAGCCGATCGGCACCGGTCCCTTCAAATGGGATGAATGGAAGAAGGGCGAGTATATCCATCTCGCCAAGTTCGACGATTATGTCTCGCCAGAGAACGACGGCAAGCCCGACGGCATGGTCGGTTCCAAGCGCCCCCTCGTCGATGGCATCAAGTTCATGGTCATTCCCGATGCTTCGACCGTAAAGGCCGGCCTTCAGTCCGGCGTGCTCGACACCGCCGAGATTTCGCCGGATCTCATTCCCGAATTCAAGACGAGCGACACGATGCAGCTGATCGTGGCGCGCAACAACGGCAAAAACCTCTTCTACATCCAGACGCGCGACAAGGTTCTGAGTAATCCCGGCGTGCGTCGCGCAATGGCGATGGCACTCGATCTCGACCAGCTCGTCGAGGCCGCCTCCAATGGCACCGGCGCAGCCAACGGTTCGATGGTTTCGCAAGACTCGCTCTATTTCGACGATGTCCAGAAGGAGCGTCTGCCCTACGACATCGAGGCCGCGAAGAAAGAGCTTGCGACGGCCGGCTATAAGGGCGAGCCGATTACCATCATCGCCAACAAGCGCAGCAACGTGCCAAGCTTCCCGGCCGCGGTGATGGCGCAGGCCATGATGCAGCAGGCAGGTCTCAATGTGCAGATCGAGGTGCTCGACTATGCGACGCAGGTCGATCGCCGCCGGTCCGGCAACTACCAGATCATCTCGCAATCGGTCGCGCCGCGGCTCGATCCGGCGCTGATGTACGGCTTCTATGTCGGTAACAAGGACAAGAATGCTTCCTTGATGTGGGATGACCCGAAGGCCGTCGAGTTGATGAAGGCCGCCTATGCGGAAGCCGGCCAGGCGAAGCGTCAGGCGATCTTCGACGAGTTTCACACGCTGATGCTCAAGGAAATGCCGGGCATCTTCCTCTATGACATGGTCGATGTCTGGGGCGCGACCAAGAAGCTGAAGGGCCAGCCCGTCTGGCAATCGAATGCCCGTCTTTGGGAAGTTTCGCTCGACAATTGAGCCTGAACTGCCGCGCCCGGTGGTTCGGGCGCCGCCATCCCCTTCGACAGTCAACAGGAGATCCGGCAGGCAGTCCTGCCGGATCCGGTGCAACACGTCCCTGTGGCGGCAGGACAGACAGCGAGGAAATGCCATGAATCTTGACGCGATCGGCTCCATTGCCGCGACGATCGAAAAGATGAAGCCGGATTATATCGCTCTCAGCGACAGTATCTGGGATTTCGCGGAGTTGAAGTTCGAGGAGCGGCGCTCGTCGCAATTACTGGCTAGGACACTCGAGGAAAACGGCTTTGCCGTGCGCCGCGGCGTCGCAGACATGGAAACAGCCTTCATCGGCGAATCCGGCAGCGGCAAGCCGGTGATTGCCTTCCTCGGCGAATTCGATGCCCTGGCCGGAATGAGCCAGACCGCCGACGTGGCCGAGCCTCTTCCCGAGGCGGCGGGAGCAACCGGTCACGGCTGCGGGCACAATCTGCTTGGCGTCGGATCGCTGATGGCGGCGGTTGCGCTTGCCGGCCACCTCAAGGCGAACAACCTGCCCGGAACGGTGCGCTATTACGGCTGCCCGGGAGAGGAGGGCGGTTCCGGCAAGACCTTCATGGTTCGCGCCGGCGCTTTCGATGACGTCGATGCCGCCCTGACCTGGCATCCGGCTCCGTTCAACGGTGTTCGTTCGACGAATAATCTTGCCGTTCTCGAATATTACTATCGCTTCAGGGGTGTCGCGGCACATGCTGCCAACAGCGCCCATCTCGGCCGTTCGGCGCTCGATGCCGTCGAACTGATGAATGTCGGCGTCAATTTCCTGCGTGAACACATGCCGCAGGATTGTCGCGTTCACTACGCGATCACCGACACCGGCGGCAGGGCCGCCAATGTCGTGCAGGCCAGCGCCGAGGTTCTCTATCTGATCAGGGCGCCTGACATGCCGCAGGCGCTTGAGCTTGCCGGGCGCGTCGAGAAGGTCGCACGAGGTGCAGCGATGATGACCGAAACCGCGGTCGAGATCGTGTTCGACACCGCCTCGACGAACCTTCTTCCCAACATCACGCTTGAAACGGCGATGCACGAGAACATGGTCGCGCTCGGTCCGATAGCCTTCGACGAGGCCGACATCGCCTTCGCCAGGAAAATCCAGGATACCTTCACTGAGGAAGCGATCAGGAGCAGCACCCGCCTCTATCAGATCAAGGGCGATGTGTTCTCCAACGCCAAGGTCGATGGCTCGACGCCCTTGCACACCGGTCTGCGCGATTTCGAGGGACAATCGCATTTCCGGGCCGGATCGACCGATGTCGGCGACGTCAGCTGGGTGACGCCGACCGCGCAATGCTGGGCGCCAGCCTGGGCGATCGGCACCAATCCCCATACCTGGCAGGTCGTCGCGCAGGGAAAAAGCCCAGCCGCGCACAAGGCCATGGCGCATGCGGCCAAGACGCTTGCGACCACGGGGCTCGCATTGATGTCGTCATCCGACCTCCTGGCAGCCGCGACGGCCGAGTGGCGGGAAAAGACCAGCGGCAAAGCCTATACATGCCCGATCCCCGACAATGTGATGCCCGCAACGGTTCACAGCCGGTAGTTCTCGGCCGCACGGGCTTCCCGGCTATTTCCGCTTGTCGGGCGCGTGCCTGCTCGTCTTAGCCGCTCTTGCAATAGCAAATACGGCGGGGAGCCATTCCCCGCCGTCCATCCGTCCCCTTGCGACCGGCCGATGAAATTACCCGGTCGCAGTGGCACGTAATCGCAGCACGGCGCTTGGCTATTGCGAGCCGCCGGCTTTGCGTCGGCGGCTGATCATCATTCCGCCGACGATGAGAACAATTCCGGCCGCGTTCGCCCAAAATGACGCTGGAACGGCGCTGATATAATCAAACGCTACCCCTGTTACCATCTGGCCACCGATGATCAGCAGAGCCGAATTAACCGCACCTATTCGAGCAATGACCCAACTGCCCGCCGCCACGAAAATAACGCCGATGGAACCACCCAGATAGGCATACCAAGGCGCCTCGGCAGCACCCGCAGGAAGCAGGCCCCCGACAAAGAGACCAAGGCAGGTGAGGACAGCAAAGCCTATGGCATGGTTCCAGAAGGATGCGATCAGCGGCGTGGTGGATATGCTCAACCGCCCATTGAGCTGACGACTGAGGCCGACGAGCACACCGCCCAGGCAAGCCAGGAGAATGAACACCGTCACGCCGCACCTCGCCCAAACAGGATAATGAGTGCAGCCCCCATGACGACCAAGCCGAGTGCTACGATGTCTCGTGTATCTGGACGCCGCTTTGGCAGACCAAACAATCCCCAACTGTCGGCCGCGACGCTGAAAGCGACCTGGCCTGCCAAACCCAAAGCCAAGGTGCCTGAGAGCCCGAGCGGTGAGTTGACCGCAGTCGAAGTCAGAATGACCGTTGCAGCGCCGGATATCCCACCGAAGTAAGCCCACCAAGGCGCGTTAGGGGCTTTTTCTAGCCTCGGCGTGGGGCGGCGGTGGACCACCAGGAGAAGAATGACGGCTGCGACGATGCCTGTGCCGTGGGCGGTCCAAGATGAGAACAGGGGATTCCCATAACGGGCCAATTCCCCATTGAGGTGCACCATGAACGTCAGGAGCCCACCCGTGGCAAAAGCTCCGATGAAATAGATGGGATGCGAATTACGCGCTGCTTCGGTGGTCATTGTAGATCCCGTCAAAGAATCGATTGCGCCCGATATTTTTCAAATTGCCACTACAGCGCCGCGCGTCTTTTCAGACGCGCAAAGGACGCTGTAGCACTTTGAATGGCTGCAGAATTCCTGAAATCGATTCCGATTTCAGGAATTATGCAGTAAGGCCATTCATCGGCATTTTCAGCAAGATGATTAGCACCGTCCGATCGACGCATGGTTGGTGTATTTGACAGGCTAAATTCGAGCGACGTCCTACAATGCAAGATGATGCCATGTCCGCGGAACTCGATGATCCAGACGCCTCCACGATGCCGAAAGCCGGATTGTCGGAAATCCTCGCTCTTGGCCTTTCCGTGGTTTTCTGCGGATTGAATCCGGCTCTGTCTGCCGTTCGCGACGGGCATAATTTCTCGAGCCCGAGCAATCGTTTTTGGCGCGTCTTGCATCTGGCTGGATTTACACCGCGTCTGCTGCGCGCCGATGAAGAGTGCGAGCTGCTGCAATATGGCTGTGGTCTGACATCGGCGGTTTCACGTCCCGCGAAAAGCGCAAGCGAGCTCGAGAGGCAGGATTATCTCAGCGCCGCGCCCATCCTGGAAAACAACATACGAGAGTTTGCGCCAGCCAAACTGGCCTTTCTTGGAAAGCCGGCATACGCGGCCATCAGTCGTCGAGCCGATGTTGAATGGGTCGGCAGCCCGAGGAATTTGCCGGCGCAGGTGTCTGGCTGTTGCCAAATCCGAGCGGCCTCAACAGAGCCTTCACCTTGACGACTTTGACCGGACACTATCTCGAACTGAGATTGACGCTGTAGCCATCCTCCGTCGATCTCGAAATAGCGATGATCGTCATTCGGGAGAAATGTCATGGTACGCTTGCTTTCGGTCAATGTGGGCCTGCCGCGCGACGTCACCTGGCAAGGCAAGATCGTCAACACTGCCATTTGGAAGACGCCGGTCGACGGCCCGCGTATGGTGCGGCGCCTGAACGTCGACGGCGATGGACAAGGCGATTTGGCTGGCCACGGCGGCGAACGCCGAGCAGTCTTTGTCTATCAGATCGATTCCTATCGGTATTGGCAGGAGCAGTTGCGCCGGGACGACTTCGTTTACGGTCAGTTCGGCGAGAATTTCACCGTCGATGGGTTGTCGGATGCAGAGGTCTGCATTGGAGACCGTTACCGGATCGGCGGCGCTTTGTTCGAGGTGACGCAACCGCGCGTCACCTGCTACCGGCTCGGCATACGCATGGACGAGCCGGAGATGGCCGCGCTGGTGGTCAAACATGGTCGACCTGGTTTCTATTTCCGTGTGCTGGAGGAAGGGGAAGTGCAGTCCGGCGACGAGATCACGAAGGTGGCGTCCGGGCCTGAGGGTATGAGCGTTTTCGAGATCAACGCGCTGCTTTATATGCCGGGTCACCCGCGCGATCAGTTGGAGTGCGCGCTGCGCATCCCGGCGCTGAGCGCAGGCTGGCGTCATTCTTTCGAGGCCCTGCTCAAGCAGGAGCGGAAGGAGGGCGCGACGACAGGAAATGCCGGGCTGACAGCTGCTCCCGGCCTGCCTCCGGCATGGCGCGGGTTCCGCCCGCTGCGTGTATCGCGCAAGGTGCGCGAAAGCGGCAGCGTGGTTTCCCTCATGCTCGAACCGGCGGATGGCCAGCCTGTTGCCGCCGCACTCCCCGGGCAGTTCGTGGTGCTGCGGCTCGGACGGGATTCGGCGCCTGCGCTGATGCGCAGCTATTCGCTGTCGGGCGAGCCCAGCGCCACGCATTATCGCGTCAGCGTCAAGCGGGAGGTCCATGGCGCAGCCAGCGGCTACATCGACGACGAGCTGCGGGTTGGCGACATCGTGCAGGCAAGTGCCGCACGCGGCAGTTTCACATTGCAGCCGGGCGATAGGCCGGTTGTTCTGATAAGTGCCGGGATTGGAGTGACGCCGGTGCTGGCGATGCTTCATGTTCTGGCGGCCGAAGCATCGCCCCGGGAAGTCTGGTGGTTATATGGAACCCGCAATGGCCGCGAACATCCGTTTGCCGAGGAGGCGCGCGGGCTGCTTAAGGCGCTCACTCACCATCACAGCCACATTTGCTACAGCTCTCCCGACCCCAAGGATCGGCCTGATATCGATTTTGACGCTCGCGGCCATCTGGATGCGCAGGCGCTCAAGTCGCTTAACCTGCCGAGCGATTGTGACGTCTATGTCTGCGGACCGTCGACCTTCATGAGCGATCTCACTGTCGGCCTTGCTGCCTTGGGTATCGCGCCTGATCGCATCCACACCGAGATGTTCGGCGCCGGTCCTGCGATGACCCCCGGCATAGCCGCTTCGGCCCGCCGGCCACCACATTTGCCGGCAGGGCTTCCAGGCTCGGGACCGCTGGTGTCGTTTGCCCGCACCGGTCTCAATGTGCGCTGGGAGCCGACATTCCAGAGCTTGCTCGAACTGGCAGAGGCCTGCGACGTGCCCGTGCGATGGTCGTGCCGAACCGGCGTCTGTCACACTTGCGAGACCGGACTTGTGGAGGGAAGCGTCGGCTACCGGCCGGACCCTGTCGATGCGCCGGCGGATGGCAATGTGCTGATCTGCTGCTCAAAACCTGAGGGCGATATCGTGATTGATTTGTAATGCCTGGACGAACGCGCCGACCGTGATTCTTGCTCACGACGCGCGGCGCGGTAATGGCCCGGTGTCGTCACTGCCTTGCAAGCATGGAGGATGCGATGCTGCTCAAGGGCGAACGAACATTCGTGGCGCGGGATATGGGAGGCTTCGTCGCGCACCTCAACATGCCGGGCTGGTTGAAGCCGAAGCCGACCGATCACGGCCAAGGCCCTCTCGCCATGGTCGTTGAATCCATTCTCGATCCTGGCCGCCTGATCGCCATGCACGAGCACAGGAACGACGAGATTATTTCCTGGGTGCCTGAAGGTGTCATGCGTCACGACGACAAGGCCGCTGGCCGACTGGTGATCGACCGCGATCATCTGATGGTGATGAATGCCGGGGTAAGCTTTTGGCATTCCGAAGAGACGCTGGCATCCGATCCGCCTCTGCGAATGCTGCAGATCCTAGTTCGCCCTTATGCGGTTGATCTCAAGCCCAAGATCCAACACGGGCCGATGCCAGCTGCTGCGGCAAACGTCTGGCGACACCTGGTCGGGCCGGAAGGGGAGGGCGCGCCCTTCTATGTCCGCAGCGCAATCGACGTCTTCGACATGCGGCTGGACGCGGGCGTACGGGTGGAATTCCCGCAGAAACAAGGCCGAGATCTCTATTTCTATGTCTTTAGCGGTTCCGTTGTCGTCAATAGGCAGACGTTCGCCGAAGGCGAGCAGGGGCTGCATTTATCGGATGACAAGCTCGAAGTAGAGGCGCAGAGTGCAAGCACGTTGGTCGCGTTTCTGCTCGACCCGAACGCATCTATCACCAGGCAGGGGACTGTCGGCGACCACAAGAAGATCCCGCCGGCAATCATCATTCGCGCGTTCCTGCGATGGAGGAAATTTCGCCATATGTGGCGTCGTCATCTTTCGCATCGCCGCTCGAAGACCGAAAAGGCGATATGAATGGAACAAGGATGCCCTGAATGGGTTTCGAACCTTAGCGTTCAATAGGAGGAGCATTTCATGCCTACGGTTGCCGCCACACCCATCACCCCACCAGACCAGCACGTTGTAACAGCCCGCGAAGCCATCGAGCCGCTTTATGAGAAGCTCGAGCTTCAAACGGAATCGCTGGTCCTGTCTGCGGCGTTGGAAGCGGGATGGTCTTCGGATGAGGCAACCGAGGCACTGGCAGCGCTTAGACTGCAGGATGCACTTTCCACCCTTGGACGAACGGCCTGACCGAGAAAACTCCGACAAGATCGGCTGCGAGGTTGGCAAAGGACCTTCCGGTACTATGAGATAGGAGATCAACAAGGCTCGACCTTGGTTGAAATCTCCGCCGACGCAGTGTATATGCATATGTATATACTCTGGAGTCTGACGTGGCCTATTCCCGACATCAAGAGCCCATTCCCCCGCGGGAGGCGAAGCTTTTCAGAAACAACAAGAGTCAGGCTGTGCGAATCCCGGCTGACTTTGAGCTACCCGGTGACCGGGTGATGATCCACCGCGACGGCGATCGGCTCATTATTGAGCCTGTGCACCGCAAAAACCTCCTGGAGGTTCTCGCCGGTTTGGAGCCGCTTGGTCCTGACGATCAGTTTCCTGAGGTAGACGATACCCTGCTTCCTGTGAAAGAAATTGACCTTTGAGCAGGCTTTATATGCTGGACACCAATATCGTGTCGGAGCTTGCTCGAAACCCCAGGGGCGTAGTCGCCCAACGCATCGCCGAAGTTGGGCCCGATGCAATCTGCGTCAGCATTATCACGGCGTCGGAGTTGCGCTACGGGTGCGCCAAGAAGGGATCACCGAAACTGCTAGCCCAGATCGAAGCCATCCTTGGCAGCCTACCGGTGCTTGCGCTGGATGTGCCCGCCGATGCTGCATACGGCGGCATCCGGGTTGAACTGGAGGCCGCTGGCAAGCCTATCGGTCCGAATGACCTATTCATCGCCGCCCACGCATCTGCCCTCGGAGCGGTTCTAGTGACGGCGAACGTTGGCGAGTTCATGCGTATTCGCGCCTTGCGGGTCGAAAACTGGTTGGTTTGATCGCCATAGGCCATTTTGGAAATTCAATGTCGATTTGTCCTGCTGTGCTCCTTCTTACCTGGGATCCGGCCTTGCACTCCGGACCAACCAAAAGGATCATTGGTCACGGATGGAAGATAAGCTTCGATGTTGAGCGCCGGCGCATTGGATCATCGCGGTCGCGCCCGGCAAACGTCCCTCGACCTACATTAAACCAGATCCCCGATCATTCGATTCCGGCCGCAGCGGAGCAGGCAAATGTCACAGGATTGCGGACAACCCATAACCACGTACACGCCTATAGTTCCATCTGTTCCATAAGATAGATTACGCCACTTTTACAATTATAAGTTGTTCAACGGTAAGCGCGCGAATTCACGGTTGGTGCCGATGTGTAGCTGGGTTCAAATGCCGTTTGATGATCGCAGTTCGTAGAGAACGTGATGGCGCAACGGATGCCCTTCGGCCTAATTGGGATGATCGAACTCACCGATCCGGTTCATCCCCAGTCGTCTCATCAAACGCCAGGAATTGCTGTTTGCCGGCACCGTGAAGCTGACGATGCGGTCAAGCTTCAGCTCGTTGAACGCAAAGTCGAGAGACCGTTCCGCGGCCTCGCGTGCATATCCGGCGCCGTGCCGAGAGGCTGAAAGCCGCCAACCGATTTCGACTGCCGGGGCAAATGGCAAAGCAGGTGAAACCTTGGCGAGGCCGCACATGCCGATCAACTGGCGGCTTGCCTTCTCCTCCAGCGCCCAAAACCCCCAGCCATGATCCTCGAAGTGTCGGTCGATACGGCCGAGCATCGCATCCGACTGTTCGGCGGTCAGAGGATTGAGATATCTGACGACGTCGGGTTCGGCATTGATCGCAGCGAAGGGCTTGCGATCCTGCTGCTGCCAGGGCCTCAAAATCAGGCGTTCAGTTTCGAGTTGCATCGTCCCTCACCATCGCTCTCCTACCAGAGCGTCATATGACGGTTGACGTCCTTGTAGAGCAGGTAGCGGAAACGGCCGGGGCCGCCGGCGTAGCATGCCTGCGGGCAGAAGGAGCGCAGCCACATGAAGTCGCCGGCCTCGACCTCGACCCAATCCTGGTTCAGCCGATAGACGGCCTTGCCCTCCAGCACGTAGAGACCATGCTCCATGACATGGGTCTCCATGAAGGGAATCACGGCACCCGGCTCCAAAGTCACGATATTCACGTGCATGTCGTAGCGGACATCGGCCGGATCGATGAACCGGGTCGTCCCCCAGCGTCCATCGGTATCGGGCATTGCCGAGATGGCATGTTCGTCCTCATGCGTGAAGATCGCCGGCGGCGGCTCCAGCCCCTCGACCTCCTGAAAGGCCTTTCGAATCCAGTGGAATTTTGCCGCGGTCGAACTGCCGTTTTTCAGGCGCCAGGCCGAGCCCGCCGGAAGATAGGCGAACGAACCGGCGCGCAACGCGTGGCTGACGCCATCGAGTTCCACTGTCATCTCGCCTTCGACGGCGAACAGGACCGCTTCGGCCCGCTTGTCGGGCTCCGGCCGGTCGCTTCCGCCACCAGGCTGAACTTCCATTACATATTGCGAGAAGGTTTCGGAGAAACCGGAAAGCGGCCGGGAGAGAACCCAAGCCCGCGTTCCCGTCCAATGCGGAAGGACGCTGGTGACGATGTCGGTCATGACGCTGCGCGGGATGACCGCATAGGCTGTGGTGAAGACGGCCTTGCTGGAAAGCAGCTCGGTTTGCGGCGGCAATCCGCCGAGTTTGGAATAATAATCTCTGTTCATCGGTCCAGGCTTCGCGGCATGTGGCACTGCATCTGCTTTATGCGCCGCTCACCTTCCAGGCAACTCTTAATTCGGTCCGTTGAAATCGATGGGGAGCCGCCCGGCCGGGTTTCCGTCAGAACTCGACTTCCAGTTCGACGATCTCGTCCGGCTCGACCATCGCGCCTTCGGTCCACTCGCCCATCAGCGGCCAGGACAGCACCGTTTCGACATAGGCTTCGAGCTGCGGTTCGAGCTCCACCGCATAGGTGCGGAAGCGGGCGCAGACCGGCGCATACATCGCATCGGCCACGGTCGGCGCGGTTCCGAACAGCCACGGCCCGCCGCTTGCCTCGAGGCATTCGGTCCAGATCGCCTTGACGCGCTCGACATCGGGCCGCGCGCCCGAGAATATCTTGAAGCTCGCATGCCGCGCCTTGAGGTTCATCGGCAATGCCGAACGCAGGTTATGGAAACCCGAATGCATCTCGCCCGAGACCGACCGGCAGCGGGCGCGCGCCGCCCGCTCAGTGGGCCAGAGCCCGGCAGTGGGCGTCACTTCGTGGAGATATTCGGCGATCGCCAGCGTGTCCCAGACCGTCACCTCGTCATGGGTCAGTCTCGGTACCAGGACCGAGGGTGAAAGCAGAAGCAGCTCCTGACGCGCCTCGTCATCCATCTCCACAAGGACTTCGGCGAAGTCCAGTCCCGCCATCCGGCACAGCAGCCAGCCGCGCAGAGACCAAGAGGAGTAGTTCTTCGAGGAAATCGTCAGTGCAGCCTGCGACATCGGGCTCGTATCCTTGTCGGACAATGTTGCTTCTTCCTCGATAATCTTCTCGCATGGCAGGACATATTCCACTAGCATTTTTTGCACCGCCGCATCGATGCGGCAGTGCGGGAGATTTCGGCCATGCTCTACCAGGCCTATCAGTTCCAGGATGATCTCATCGCGCCGCTCCGCGATCTGGCGCGGCGCTTGCAAATCTTCTCCGCGACTGCGCTCTGGGGATCCGGCAGCGAAATGGGACGGCACTTCGCCGCCGCGCTGGAGATGATCTCACGCTTCGAGATCACCCACCAACGTCCGGATTTCGCCATAGACTCAGTCATAATCGGCAATCGCGTGGTGCCCGTCACCGTCGAGACCGCACTCGACATGCCCTTCGGCACGCTGCTGCGCTTTGCAACGGATACCGATGCAAAGCGGCCGCGGGTGCTGGTCGTCGCCCCGCTGTCCGGCCATTTCGCGACGCTCCTGCGCGGCACGGTGCAGACCCTGCTGCGCGATCACGACGTCTATATTACCGACTGGGCCAATGCCCGCGACGTGCCGTTGTCGGCCGGACGCTTCGGCATGGACGACTATGTCGATTATATCATGCATTTCCTGGAGGAAATCGGCCCCGGCGCTCATATCCTCGCCGTCTGCCAGCCCTGCGTACAGGCGCTGGCCGCCGTTGCCGTGATGTCGGAAGAGCGGCATCCCGCCACCCCGCGGACCATGACGCTGATGGCCGGGCCGATCGATCCGCGCGAGAGCCCGACGAAGGTCAACGAACTTGCCGTATCGAAGTCGCTCGCCTGGTTCGAGAACTCGCTGATCACGGGCGTTCCCTGGCGTTATCGGGGCGCCGGGCGGCGGGTCTATCCCGGCTTCCTCCAGCTCGTCGCCTTCATGTCGATGAACATGCAGCGCCACCAGGACGCCCATCGCAAGCTCTACGACCATTTGGCGAAGGGCGAGACGGCCGAAGCCGGCAAGATCAAGAAGTTCTACGACGAATATTTCGCCGTGCTCGACCTCACCGAAGAATTCTACATCGAAACCATCGAACGCGTCTTCCAGAAGGCGGAACTCGCGACCGGCGACTTGACCCACCATGGCCGCAAGGTCGACCCGGGCCAGATCCGCAACACGGCGCTTTTGACCGTCGAGGGCGGCCGCGACGACATCTGCGCGCTCGGCCAGACGTCGGCCGCGCACGATCTCTGTCGTGCGTTGCGCCCGCATCTGAAGCGCCATCATCTTCAGGCCAATGTCGGACATTACGGCGTCTTCAGCGGCCGCCGCTGGGAGGGGGAAATCTACCCCGTCGTGCGCAACATGATCCTGGCGATGGAATAGCGCCCGTCAGCTCCGAAACGCGATGGCAAGTCTACCGATCGGCCATGACCTGGTGGCCCGGCCCGACTTCGCGATAAGACATGCTCGCAGGCTGATAATCGACCGGGCGCATCGGGCTCTTGATCTCGTCATTCGCCACCATCCGCTTTTCGTGGCGACGGTCCGGGTCGGGCACCGGCACTGCCGCGATGAGTTTCTTCGTATAGGGATGCTGTGGATTTTCGAAGACCCCGGCTCGCGGGCCGATCTCGACGATCTCGCCGAGATACATCACCGCCACACGGTGGCTAACGCGTTCGACCACCGCCATATCGTGCGAGATGAACAGGAAGGCAAGGTTGAGGCTCTGCTGCAGGTCGAGCATCAGGTTGATGACCTGCGCCTTGATCGAGACGTCGAGCGCCGAGACGCTTTCGTCGGCGACGATGACCTTCGGCTGCAATGCAAGCGCGCGGGCGATGCAGATGCGCTGGCGTTGGCCGCCGGAAAATTCATGCGGATAACGCGCGGCCATCTCCGGTAACAGGCCGACCTTCATCAAAAGATCGGCGACGACATCTTTCGCCTGTTTCGCGGTGCCCATCTTGTGCTCGAGATAGGGTTCGGCGATCGCAGCACCGACCGTCATGCGCGGATTGAGGCTGGCAAAGGGATCCTGGAAGATCATCTGCACGGATTTGCGCATCTCGCGCAGATCCTTCCTGTCGAGGCCGAGCACCTCCCTGCCCTCGACGAGAACGGAACCGGCCTGCGGCTCGATCAGCCGCATGATGGCGCGCCCGGTCGTCGATTTGCCACAGCCGGATTCGCCGACGAGCGACAGCGTCTCGCCAGCGTGAAGATCGAAAGAGACGTTTTCGACCGCATGCACCCGGCTGGTCAGCCGGCCGAACAGGCCGGAATGGATGTCGAAGCGCTTGGTGAGGTTCTTCACCTGCAGGACCGGCGTCACTGCCACCGTATCGGAAACTTCGGTCGGAATGTCCGATTCACCCGTTGCGGTATTGACCACGGGAAAGCGCAGCGGCCTTTGCCTGCCCTGCATCGAGCCGAGCACCGGCACGGCTGATAGTAGCGCCCGTGTATAGGGGTGTTTGCCGCGGTGGAAGATATCGGCGGTAGCGCCGCTTTCCACCTGTTCGCCGCGATACATCACCACCGTCCTGTCGGCGATCTCGGCAACGACCCCCATGTCATGGGTAATGAAAAGGACGGAGGTCCCCTCCTCGTCCTGCAGCATCTTGATGAGATCGAGGATCTGGCCCTGGATCGTCACGTCGAGCGCCGTCGTCGGCTCGTCGGCGATCAAGAGCTTCGGCCGGCTGGCGAGCGCCATGGCGATCATCACCCGCTGGCGCATGCCGCCGGAAAAACGATGCGGATATTCGCCGAAGCGCGAGGCAGCCGAGGGGATGCGGACCTTTTCCAGCAGCCGGATCGTCTCGGCTTTGGCATCGGCCCTGCTCATATCGGAATGGCAGAGCAGCGCTTCGGATATCTGGTCGCCGATGGTGAAGAGCGGATTGAGCGATGTCATCGGCTCCTGGAAGATCATCGCCACCTCGTTGCCGCGCACCTGCCGCATGGCATTTTCCGGTAACGCCAGAAGGTCGCGTGCGCCGAGCATGACGCGGCCCTCGACGCGGCTCGTATCCGCCTGCAGCAGCCGCATGATCGAGAGCGAGGTGACGCTCTTGCCCGAGCCGGATTCGCCGACGATCGCCACCGTCTCCGCTGGCGCCACCGTAAAGGACACATCGCGCACGACCGGTTTCCAGACGCCGTCCACCAGGAAGGATGTCGTCAGCCTTTCGACGGAAAGAACGTCGGTCGTCGTCTGGATCGGTTGGGTTTGGGCGCTGGCCATGGCGGTTCCTCTTGCGACGGGTAAGCGGCGATTCAATCCGGCCAGCGCAACGCACCGTCGAAGCGGTGCCTGCTGCGGTTTTCGATCGGCGTTGCGATGATCTCGTTGGAGGCGCGCGCCTTGTCGAGTTCCTGCGCCAGGCGCTCCGCGACGATCGTCTCCTCGCCCGGGTGCAGGTTGCACGGGTCGAGGTAGAAATAGCGGTGCTCCACCTCGTGATCGCGCACGATGATCGGCGGGCTGCCCTTGGCAAGCGCATCCGCCAGATCCCAGGCGGTGATATGGGCTTGCTCAGGATCGACGATCAGGCGCAGCCGATCGAGCGGATTGTTGGTCGGGTCGGGCTCGATCAGCACTGTGAGGCCAGGGCGGCCGTCGAGCGTGCGCTTCCACAGGTTGAGATAGCCGGTCTCGCGTTCTCGAATGCCCGCATGGTCGCGGTTTTCCCAGGCTTCAAGCGCCGCCATCACGCCGAAGATGCTCTCCTTGCCGAGCTTCATGCCGCGGCCGATGCCCATATTCTGCAGGAAGGCATGCCGCACCAGTTCCTTCCTGCCGGCAACGATGCCCGAGGTCGGGCCGCCGAGGAATTTGTGGCCGGAATAAAGCGCGATATCCGCGCCCTGTTCGAGAAAGATGCGCAAGTCATATTCCGAGGCCGCGTCGACGATGACGGGCACGCCCTTGGCATGGGCGATCTCGACGAATTCCTTGAGGTTCAACAGGCCGTAATCGACGACATGGTGGGAGACGACATAGACGGCGGCTGCGGTCTTGTCGGTGATGGCGTTTTCCATGTGGAAGCGATGTGTCGAGGTCGCCTGCCCGACAAGCACGACCTTGCCGCCGGCAAGCCGGATTGCCTGGTCGACCGGGGCGCCGTAGCTGACGACATGGCCCATCTGCACCAGCACTTCGTTCTTCTCCGGCACGACATCCGGCAGCCTCTCGATCGCCAGCAGATTATTGCCGGTGATCGCGCCGGCGACGGCGAGCGAAATGCCGGCCGAGCAGGAGGCGGTGACGAAGCCCGCCTCGCCGCCGGTCAGCCGGGCGATGACGGCGCTTGCCTTGCGCTGCAGATCGTTGATCTCGACGAAGTGCGGCAGGATCGATGCCATCGCGCTGATCGCTTCTGGAACGACGATCGAGGCGCCGAGGCTGGTCATGGTGCCCGATACATTGATGACAGGGCGAAGGCCGAGCGACGGGCGGATATCAGTGGACATGGAGATCTCCAGGATTCTGGGTCGAAAAACGAAACATGGGGCGGTCGATCAAGTGTGTCGAGTTCCCGTCAGCCGTGCAAGGCGACGATCGCCTCGATCTCGACGGTGATGTTGCCGGGCAGCGAGCCGAAGCCGACGGCCGAGCGGGCATGTTCGCCGGCCGGCCCGAAGACTGCAATCAGCAGATCCGAACAGCCGTTGATGACGCTCGGATGATCCTCGAACTCAGGCACGGCATTGACCATGCCGAGCAGCTTGACCACCCGCTTGACCCGGGTGAGATCACCGAGCGCATCCTGCATGACGGCAAGCAGGTTGATGCCGGTCAGCCGCGCATGGCCATAGGCCTCCTCGACACTGATGCCGGCGCCGACCTTGCCGGCATGCATGAAGCCGTCGGCCTCGCGCGGTCCCTGGCCGGAGAGGTAGAGCATGTTGCCTTCGATTACGTGCGTCACGAAATTGGCGATCGGCGGCGGTGGCGGCGGAAGCGCAATACCGAGGGCGGCAAGCCGTTCGTAAGGCGAGTTCTCGACCTTGCCGGCGGCGGTGGGAAACTGATTCACGCAAACTCCTGTCATGCAATTTTCGATTTAGCGAATTTCGATTGGGCCAACGCTTGGTCGGCGGATTAAAGATCCTTGCGAAGTCTGGGATCGAGCATGTCCCTGAGGCCGTCACCGACCATCTGCAGCGACAGCACGGAGAGGATGATGGCGACGCCGGGAAACAGCGTCATCCAGTCGGCCTGGCCGATATACTGGCGGCCGGCGGCGATCATCGTTCCCCAGGTCGGGATTTCGGGGCTGACGCCGAGGCCGAGGAAAGACAGGCCGGCTTCGGCAAGCATGGCGCTGGCGAAGAGGAACGTCGCCTGCACAAGGATCGGCGACAGCAGATTGCGCAGCACATGCCGCGTCATGATATGGAAGGTCGAGATGCCGAGCGCCCTTGCCGCCTCGACATAGGGCAGCTCGCGAATGACCAGAGTCGAAGCGCGCACGATCCGGGCAAGGCGCGGCGCATAGACGATCGATAGCGCGATGATGACAGTCGTCAGCGACGGGCCGAGGGCAGCAACGAGCGCGATCGCCAGCAGAATATCCGGAAACGCCATCATCGCGTCGATCAGCCGGGCGATCGGCGTGTCGAGCTTCTGGAAGAAGCCGGCAAGCAGGCCGAGCGTCACGCCGATCACGGCTGACAAGGTCACGACCGCAACACCGACGAGCAGCGACAGGCGGCCGGCGAAGATGGTGCGCGAGAACACGTCGCGGCCGAACTCATCCGTGCCGAAGACAAAGGTGCCGCTCGGCGGTTTCAGCCGGTTGACGATGGAAAGCTTCGACGGCGAATAGGGCGCGACCACAGGCGCAAAGACCGCCAGAAGCACGAAGATCGTCAGGATCAGCAGGCCCAAGGCGACCGTCTTGCGCTTCAGCAGGCGCCTGGCGAATTTGCTGCCCTCGCCTTCGACTGGCTTGATTGCGATATCGGCCATCAGTAGCGCACCCTCGGATCGATCAGCAGATAGAGCATGTCGATCGCAAAATTGATCAGCACATAGAGGGCGGCGATGACGAGCAGCGCCCCCTGGATGACGGGATAGTCGCGGCGCAGGACCGCCGAGACGACGAGATTGCCGACACCCGGCAGGCCGAAGACGGTCTCGGTGACGACGGCGCCCGAAATCAGCACCGCTGCCGTCAGGCCGATCACCGTCAGGATCGGGATCAGCGCATTCTTCAGCGCGTGCTTGAGAATGACCCGGCGCTCGATCAGCCCCTTGGCGCGAGCCGTGCGGATATAGTCGTCGCCGAGCACATCGAGCATCGAGGCGCGTGTGAAACGCAGGATCAGCGCGGAGGAAACGATGCCGAGCGCAAAGGCCGGCAGCGTCAGATGATACATGCGCTCGAAGAAGGTCGAGCCCGGACCGCCATAGCCCGAGACCGGGAAGAGGTTCAGCCTGACGGCGAAGAACTGCATCAGGATCAGGCCGAGCCAGAAGCTTGGAATGCTGGCGGCGAACATCGCAAGCGTCGTTGCCGCCTGGTCGACGAAGGAGCCGCGCCGATAAGCGGCATAAATGCCGATCGGCAAAGCGATGATGCTGGCGATAGCCAGCGAGAACAGCGTCAGGAAGAAAGTCGGCTCGGCCCGGTCGAGCAAGGCCGAGGTGACAGGCATGTTGAGGAAGATCGACTGGCCGAGATCGCCCTTCAGCAGCTGGCCGATATAATAGACATATTGCAGGCCGAGCGACTGATCGAGGCCGAGCCGGGACCTGAGGTCGGCAATATCCTGCGGCGTCGCATCCGGCCCGAGCATGACGGCGGCCGGATCTCCCGGCGTCACGCGCACGATGACGAAGACGATCGTGACGACGAGAAACATCACGACGATCATGCCGAACAGGCGCTGGAGGATGTAGCGTATCATGAATGCTTGGCAAACCTTTGCAGATGCTGCGAAAAAGAAGACCGGTACCGACCAGGGAAGGCCGGCACCGGTGGCGCTGCTTACTTCTTGATCGAAGCATTCCAGAAATACGGCCACGGAGCCGGATCGACGCCTTCGAGCTTGGTCGATTCCGCCGAAACGGCGTTGAAGTCGCCGATCTTCATGAAGGGTGCGTCGGCATAGATCGCCTTCTGGACATCGGCCCAGAGTGCCACGCGCTTCTTCGGATCGACTTCCGAGGTGAAGGCATCGACGGCGGCCTTGCGGGCCGGCGTATCCCACCAGCCCGGCGAGCTGGTCGAGAGCGAGCCGATAAGAGCCGGCTCCGGCAGGAAGGGGCTATGCGTGATGTAGATATCCCAGAGCTTCGGATCGGTGCGGCGCTGCGTCAGCGTCGCCCAGTCCACAACCTGCATATCGACGGTGAAGCCGGCAAGCTTCAGATATTCGGCGGCGACCTGCGCCATCTTGTAATGGAATTCGTACTGGCGGCTGGTCAGGATGCGGATCGGCTCGCCATTGTAGCCGGCCTTCTTGGCGGCAGCCGCCGCCCCTTCCGGATCGGCGACGTTATAGGCACCCTCGACGCCAGCATCCGTCGACCAGGCAAAGGTCTTGGGATAGATGGCGCCGTCGAGCGCATAAAAATCCTTGCTGCCGAAAGCCGCGGCCAGCATGTCTTCCATGCTGAGCGCCTGGCGGATCGCCTTGCGAACCTCGACATTCCCCGCACTACCTTCCTTCGTGTTGAAGACGAAGACGGGATAACCAAAGGGCTTCAGGATGATCGGCTGCGAGGCGGTGGAGGCCTTCAGCTTGTCGTAGGATTCCACAGGGATCGAGTCGACATAATCATACTGGCCGGAAACGGCAGCCTCGACACGAGTGTTCGGATCCGGCACCGGCACGAAGCGGATCTCATCGAGATATTGATGACGGGCGCCGCCGTAACCATTGCTGTCGCCTTCGCGGGACTTATAGCCATCGAAACGGACGAGCTGGATATACTGGTCGGCCTTGCGCTCCTTCAGCATATAGGGACCGGTGCCGATGAAGTCCTTCATCGGCTCGTCCTGCTTTTCCGACGGGATGATGATCGCGGCCGAATTGTTGAAGGCGAGCAGCGAGGTCAGCGGCGCATAGGGCTGCTTCAGCGCAATCTTGACGGTCGCCGGATCGACGGCGGTAACGGATTCGATGAAGCCGGCCACCTGCTTGCCGCGCGAGGCGATCTTCATCCAGCGACCAAGCGAGGCGACGACATCTTCCGAGGTCATATCGGTATTGTCGTGGAACTTGATGCCGGTCCTGAGCTTGATCGTATAGGTTTTGCCGTCGGCGCTGATCTCAGGCAGGCTTTCGGCCAGAAGCGGCGTGACGTTCCAGCTCTTGTCGAAGGTGTAGAGGGTTTCGAAAATGTGCTGCGTGACGATGCCGACCAGATCGGCCGTCGACGACATCGGATCGAGCGTCGGCGGTTCGCCGATCGTCGCGACATTGATGACGCCACCCTTTTCCTGGGCAAGGAGTGTCGAAGGCAGGGCGACGAGCGCAGTGCCGAGAAGGAATGCGACCAGTGTTTTCATGTGATGGCTCCCGTTTAGTTCCACAATTATGTAATTCATCTTTTTGTAACAGAATATGAGATGGATCGATCCTGTCAAGCACGAGCGACGGATTATGCCCGGGGCGGATACCCGGACGCCGGAAAAACACACAATCTTCGGCTGCGTCCGCCTGCACCACGGCCGCGCATTGTGCCAAGGTGGGGCGATCGCCCTGAGTCAGGCTTCAAGGGAACGGGAGAACAGGATGAGCATCGATTTCAACGACGGAAAATGGCTGAACGAGCCGGCTCAATGGCGGGCGGCCGAAGCCGGCCTCACCCTGACGACCGATGAGAAAACCGATTTCTGGCGGGAAACCCATTACGGCTTCACCCGCGACAGCGGCCATTTCCTCGCCTTTCCCACCACCGACAGCTTCACCGCGCAAATCCGCGTCCAGGGCGAATTCCGCACCCTCTACGACCAGGCCGGCCTGATGGTGCGCATCGACGAGAAACGCTGGGTGAAAACAGGCGTCGAGTTCACCGACGGCGAAGCCTTCCTCAGCACCGTCGTCACCGACGGCAAGTCCGACTGGTCCGTGGCGCAGCCCTTCAGGGAATTGGAGGATTTCCGCATCCGCGTCACCGTCGCCAATGGCGCGATGCGCATCCAGGCTTCGCGCGATGGCAGCTTCTGGCCGCTGCTGCGGCTTGCCCCCTTCCCGGCTGCCGAACATTACGAGGTCGGACCCACGGCCTGCACGCCGGAGCGCAGCGGATTGGCAGTCCGCTTCTCCGAATTCTCGATTGGGCCGGCAATTACCAGGGATCTGCATGACTTGAGCTAGAAGAGCGTCCTTTCGCGGCTCTACCGAAAGAACAAGATCAAATGACTGCGAGTGCAGCGCAGCACACTTGACAAAGACAGGCTGCCTGTATTTTACTCAAGCCTGCGGATTAGGCAAAAGGCCGGCCGCATTGACATGACTCCGATAGTCTCTGGGCAGTTTCGCCCCATGACGCCTCATCGCTCGATGGGACCAGCGTCGTGGGGTTTTTGATGTGGTCACTTCATGAACGACACGCTAAAAATCGGCATCCTCTTTTCGACCACCGGGCCCTACGGCTCGATGGGCCGCGACGCCCGCGACGGCGCCGATTTCGCGATGGCCGAATATGCCGGCGTCGAAGGGTTGGCGATCGAGCCCATCTTCTTCGATCCGCATGCCGATCTTGCCGCCTATCTCGACGGCGCGCGCCATCTTCTGCGCGCCGGCTGCCGCCATATCGTCGGTACGATCACCTCTGCGGCGCGCAAGGAAGTCATCCCGCTCGTCGAAAAACATGACGGCCTGCTCTGGTACATGTGCCCCTATGAAGGTTTCGAGGCCAACGAAAACGTCATCTATGTCGGCGGCTGCCCCAACCAGCATCTGCTGCCGCTGTTCGAGCACCTGATCCCGCGTTACGGCGCAAGGCCCTATCTCGTCGGCGCCAACTATGTCTGGGGCTGGGAGATGAACCGGCTCGCCCGCGAACTCATTACCAATGCCGGCGGCGAAGTACTTGGCGAACGCTATCTTCCGCTTGAGGAAACCGCCGTCGAGCGCATTGTCGCCGAGATCGCGCAACGCCGCCCGAGCTTCATCCTCAACAATCTGATTGGCCCGTCGAGCTACGCCTTCCTGGAGGCGATCAAGGCCCTCGGTGATCGCGATCCGGCCTTCCGCCCGGAAAACTGCCCGGTCGTGAGCTGCGACCTGATGGAATGCGAGCTCAACGATATCGCCGCCGGTGCTGCCGCCGGCCAGCTTTGCGCCGCTTCCTATTTCGACAGCATCGCGACCCCCGAAAATGCCGCCTTCAAGGCCCGTGTCACTGAGCGCCACGGCGCCGAGCGGCGTGTCTCCAGCGTCTTTGCCAGCGCCTATACGGCCGTCCGGCTCTGCGTCGACGCGATCGTCGCTGCCGGCGGTGACGAGCCCGACGCCGTCCGGCGCGAGCTCTACAATCGATCCTGGCCGACCCCGTTCGGCGCGCTTTCGATCGACCGCGAGACCAATCATGCCGCCCTGCCCTTCCATCTCGGCCGAATCAACGCCGACAATGGCTTCGATGTCGTCGCCTCGCGGCCGCCGCTCGCCGCCGACCCCTATCTGACCGGCCGCAACCGCCAGGCCTTTCCACGGCTAAGGGTGGTGTCATGAGAGAGACACCCAATTTCACCGGTTGGCAGGTGATGGTCCTGCATCGCGAGGACGGCAACACCGAAAAGCTGATCCGCCAGCTTCGCCTGCTCGGTATCCACGCAACGCTGCAATGGGCGCCGCTTTCGGCTGCGGCACTGCCCGATCTCGTCATCGTCGATGCCGACCAAAGCTGGGACGATCTGCTGCCCTGGAACGGCGAAACGCCTGCCTGCCCCGTCGTCGCCTTGCTTGGTTCGGAAGCGCCCGGCCGCATCGCCTGGGCGCTCGGACAGGGTGCCGGCGCAATCATCGCCAAGCCGATCGCCACATCGGCCGTCTATCCGGCGCTTGTCATGGCCGTCTCCATTCATCAGGAGCGCAAGGCGACTGCGGAAAAGCTGCAATATCTCGAAGAGCGCGTCCGGCTGCGGCCGCTCGTTCACGCCGCCGTCGAAAAGCTTCAGGCCGCACACGGCATCGACGAGGAGAACGCTTACGCAATCCTGCGCAATTGCGCCATGCGCCGCCGCCTGCCGATGGAGCAGATATCGGCCTTCATCCTGGCGGGTGCCGAACCCCTGCCGGAGGCGGGCTGATGCATGTGCTGAAACAGATGATCCGCCAGCCGACGGCCCTCTTCGGCCTGATCGTCGTCACCCTCGTCATCGCGCTCGCCATCGCAGCGCCGTGGATCGCGCCGTTCAGTCCAGACGAGCAGATGTTTGATGGCCTTTCGCTCGAAGGCGCGCCGCTGCCGCCGGGCGGTCCCTATCTGCTGGGCACTGACACGCTCGGCCGCGACCTCTTCTCGCGCCTGCTCTTTGGCGCCCGTACCTCGCTGATCATCGGCCTTGTCGCCAATGGCATCGCGGTGGCGATCGGCCTCTTCGTCGGCATCGTTGCCGGTTATCTCCGCGGATTGCCGGGCAACATCCTGATGCGCTTCACCGATCTGATGATGGCCTTTCCGGCGCTGCTACTCGCCATCGTGCTGGCCGCATTGCTGAAGCCGAGCCTCTGGATCGTCGCCATGGTGATCGCGCTGGTCAACTGGGTGCAGGTCGCCCGCATCGTCTATACCGAGACTCGCGGCCTGGTGGAGCGCGATTTCATCATGGCCGAACGCTCGCTCGGCGCCGGCCATATGCGCGTGCTCTTCATGCATATCCTGCCGCATCTCGTGCCGACGGCAATCGTCTGGGGAACGCTCGGCATCGCCACGACAGTGCTGCTCGAGGCCACACTCTCCTTCCTCGGCGTCGGCGTCCAACCGCCGCAGCCCTCCTGGGGCAACATCATCTTCGAGAGCCAAAGCTATTTCCAGGCCGCACCCTGGCTGGTCTTCATTCCGGGCGCGATCATCCTTCTGACGGCGCTTTCCTTCAATCTGGTGGGCGACGCGCTGCGCGACATTCTCGACCCGACCCAGCGCGGGAGGGGCTGATGGCGTCACTCATGCTGCGCAGGCTGGCGCAGGCGGCCCTCATCCTGCTCGGTGTCGCTGCCATCACCTTCGTGCTGCTTTATGCTCTTCCGGCCGACCCGGCCCGCATGATCGCCGGCCGCAGCGCCACCGCCCAGACAGTCGCCAACATCCGCCATGAGCTCGGCCTCGACCAGCCGCTGCTGGTCCAGTTCGGCACCTATCTCGGCAATCTGCTGCACGGCAATCTCGGCCGCTCCTATGCGCAGAAGACCGATGTTTGGACGCTGATCGCCGCCCGCCTGCCGGCAACATTGACGCTGATGCTTGCCGGCATCTTCGTCGAGGTGGTGCTCGGCCTGACGCTCGGCACCATCGCCGCCGTGCGGCGCGGCGGCTTCGTCGACCGGCTGGTGATGATGGCATCCTTCGTCGGCACCTCGGCGCCGCAGTTCCTTGTTGCCCTGCTGCTGCTCTACCTGCTGGCGGCAACGCTCGGCTGGTTTCCGATGAGCGGCTACGGCAGCTTCTCGCATCTCGTCCTGCCGGCTGTAACACTCGGCATCTGCGGCGCCGGCTGGTACGCCCGCATGGTGCGCTCGTCGATGATCGACGTGCTGAACCAGGATTATGTCCGCACGGCGCGCGCCAAGGGTCTTTCCTCGAAGCGAGTCATCCTGCGGCATGCACTGCCCAATGCCGTGCTGCCGATCATCGCGATGATCGGCATCGATATCGGCCAGTTCATGGGCGGCGTGGTCGTGGTCGAGGCCGTTTACGGCTGGCCCGGCATCGGCCAGCTCGCCTGGCAGGCGATCCAGCAGGTCGACATCCCGATCATCATGGGCGTCACGCTGACCTCGGCGCTTGCCATCATCATCGGCAACCTGCTTGCCGACCTCGTCGCGCCGGTCATCGATCCGCGCATCCGCACACGCTGACAGCAACCAAAGAAGGGGAACCAAGATGTTCAAACGCTGGCTGCAACAGACGACCATGGCAACGATGGTGGCGCTCGCGCCATTGTCCGTCATGGCTGAGGAAACGCCCAAGCAGGGCGGCGATATCGTCGTCACCTACAAGGACGACATCACCACGCTCGACCCGGCGATCGGCTACGACTGGGTCAACTGGTCGATGATCAAGAGCCTCTATTCCCGGCTGATGGACTACGCGCCCGGCACGCCGAACCCGGTTCCCTCGCTTGCCGAGAGCTTCACCGTTTCGCCCGACGGCTTGATCTATACCTTCAAGCTGCACAAGGGCGTGAAGTTCTCGAACGGCCGCGAGGTCGTCGCCTACGATGTGAAATATTCGATCGAACGCGCCGTCGACCCGAAGACGCAGGGGCCTGGCGCCGGCTTCTTCGGCGCGATCAAGGGCTTCGAGGATGAAACCGGCGGCAAGACGACGACGCTCTCCGGCATCGAGACGCCTGACAACAGCACCGTCATCTTCAATCTCTCGCGTCCCGACGCCACCTTCCTGCACGTGCTTGCGATCAACTTCGCCTCGGTCGTGCCGAAGGAAGCCGTCGAGGCAGCCGCAGGCGACTTCGGCAAGAAGCCCGTCGGCTCCGGCACCTTCATCCTGAAGGATTGGACGATCGGCCAGCAGCTCGTTTTCGAACGCAACAAGGATTATTTCGTCAAGGGCGTTCCCTATATCGACAGCTTCAAGGTCGAGGTCGGCCAGGAGCCGCTGGTGGCGCTGTTGCGCCTGCAGAAGGGCGAGGTCGATATTGCCGGCGACGGCATTCCGCCGGCAAAGTTCCTCGAAATCAAGAACTCGGCCGACGGCGCACAGATGATCGTCGACGGCGAACAGCTGCACACCGGCTACATCACGCTCAACACCAAGGTGAAACCTTTCGACAAGGTCAAAGTTCGCCAGGCGCTGAACATGGCAATCAACAAGGACCGCATTACCCGCATCCTCAACGGCCGCGCAACGCCTGCCAACCAGCCGCTGCCGCCGCTGATGCCGGGCTACGACAAGTCCTTCACCGGCTATGCCTATGACGTGGCGAAAGCCAAGGCGCTGCTTGCCGAAGCCGGCTATCCCGACGGCTTCGAAACCGTGCTCTACTCCACCAACACCGACCCGCAGCCGCGTATCGCCCAGGCGATCCAGCAGGATCTGGCCGCTGTCGGCGTCAAGGCCGAAGTCCGCGCGCTCGCCCAGGCAAACGTCATCTCGGCCGGCGGCACGGAAGGCGAAGCGCCGATGATCTGGTCGGGCGGCATGGCCTGGATTGCCGACTTCCCGGATGCGTCCAATTTCTACGGCCCGATCCTCGGTTGCGCCGGCGCGGTTCCGGGCGGCTGGAACTGGTCATGGTATTGCAACGCCGATCTCGACAAACGCGCCGTTGCCGCCGACTCCATGTCCGATCCGGCAAAGGCAGCCGAGCGCACCGCCGCCTGGGGCAAGATCTTCACAGACATCATGGCCGATGCGCCGTGGATCCCTGTCATCAACGAACGCCGCGTCGTCGCCAAGTCGCTGCGTATGGGCGGTGCTGACAACATCTACATCGATCCGACCCGAGTCATCAATTACGACGCGATCTACGTCAAGCAATAAGCCCTGAAGAGACAAAGCCTTCCCGGTCCCGGCCGGGAAGGCGTCATAAAATCGAGGGAGACATGACATGTGCATCGCCTGCACCCACACGATCCACCGCGCCCAGCATAATTTCGGCTGGAACAAGGATTTCGCCCCCGCCGTCGTCGCCAAGCCTGGCGAGACGATCCACTTCGAATGCATGGATTCATCGGGTGGCCAGCTCGGAAGCGACGCGACGCTCGAAACGCTGAACGCGCTCGATTTCGGCAAGATCAACCCGGTCTCCGGCCCGGTCTATATCGAAGGCGCCAAACCCGGCGATGCGCTGAAGGTGACGCTGCGCAAGTTCATTCCGTCTGGCGTCGGCTGGACGGCCAATATTCCGGGCTTCGGCCTGCTCGCCGACCAGTTCAAGGATCCGGCGCTGCATGTCTGGTCCTATGACGCGACCAGCATGGTGCCCGCCCTTTATGGCCCGGGCGGCCGCGTGCCGCTGAAGCCCTTCGCCGGCACGATCGGCGTCGCACCCGCCGAGCCCGGCACCCACTCCGTCGTTCCCCCACGTCGCGTCGGCGGCAACATGGACATCCGCGACCTGACGGCGGGGGTGACGCTCTACCTGCCCGTCGAGGTCGACGGCGCGCTGTTTTCGATCGGTGATACCCATGCCGCCCAGGGCGATGGTGAAGTCTGCGGCACGGCGATCGAAAGCCAGATGAACGTCGAAGCGACGATCGAGCTCGTCAAGGACGCCAAGCTGCAGACCCCGCGCTTCACCACCACGGAACCGGTGACCCGCCATCTCGACGGCGCCGGTTACGAGGTCACGACAGGCATCGGCCCTGACCTGATGACCGGGGCGCGTGAAAGCGTCATGCGCATGATCGATCTTCTCGGCGCCGAACACGGCATGAGCGCCGTCGATGCCTATCTGCTCTGCTCGGTCTGCGGCGATCTCCGGATCAGCGAGATCGTCGACCAGCCGAACTGGGTGGTTTCCTTCTACTTCCCGAGGATCGTGTTCGCGTGAACGAGGCCATGCCCGCCGCAGCACCGGTGCTCAGCCTTCGCAATCTGAGCGTCGATGCCCGCACACCCGAAGGCCGCAAGCCGGTGCTCCAGGATGTCAGCTTCGAGCTTGCAAGCGGCGAAACGCTCTGCATCGCCGGCGAAACCGGCTCCGGCAAGTCGGTCACCTCGCTGTCGATCATGGGGCTCTTGCCGAAGGCCTCGCTGCGGGTCGCCTCCGGCAGCGTGCTGCTTGGCGAACGCGACCTGCTCACGCTTTCCGACCGGGCGATGCGCAGCGTGCGCGGCGGCGATATCGCCATGGTGTTCCAGGAGCCGATGACCTCGCTCAACCCGGTCATGTCGGTCGGCAGCCAGCTGACGGAGGCCATCCGCGCGCACCAGGGCAGCGAGAATGCCGAGGCGGTGGCGCTGAAGATGCTCGATGCCGTGCAGATCACCGAGCCGGCCCGGCGGCTGAAGCAATATCCGCACGAGCTTTCCGGCGGCATGCGTCAGCGGGTGATGATCGCCATGGCGCTCTCCTGCCGGCCGAAGGTGCTGATCGCCGACGAACCGACGACGGCGCTCGACGTCACCGTGCAGGCGCAGATCCTCAGGCTGATGCGCGAGTTGAAGCGCGAATTCGGCGCCTCGATCATCCTGATCACGCATGACATGGGCGTTGTCGCCGAAATGGCCGATCGCGTCGTCATCATGCAGAATGGCAGGATCGTCGAGCAGGGAACGGCGCTCGCCATCTTCCAACGGCCGGAGGAGGCCTATACGCAGCAATTGCTCGCCGCCGTCCCGCGGCTTGGCGCGCTTGCAGGCACCGACCGTCCGCCGCGCATCACCCAGCGCGCCGTCGAGACGCTGCATCCGGACCGCACACCGGTTCTGAACGTGCGCGACCTCACCGTCACCTATGGCAATGCCGCAAGCCGGATTTTCAAGGGCAAGCCGCCGGTCGCAGCCGTCGATGGCATTTCCTTCGATATCCTGCCGGGTGAAACGCTCGGCCTCGTCGGCGAAAGCGGCTCCGGCAAATCGACGGCGGGCAAGGCCGTGCTCGGTCTCATCCCCTTCAAGGGCAACGTCCTGATCGACGGCCGCAATATCGCCGGCCTAAGCCAGCGCGAGATGCGGCCCGTGCGCCGCTCGGCGCAGATGATCTTCCAGGATCCCTATGCCTCGCTCGACCCGCGCATGGCCGTCGGCAAGGCGATCGGCGAACCGATGGTCATCCACGGCATCGGCAACCACGGCGAACGGCAGGACCGCCTCGCCGAACTGCTGCGCCGGGTCGGCCTGACGCCTGATGCGGCAACGCGCTATCCGCACGAGTTTTCAGGCGGCCAGCGCCAGCGCATCTGCATCGCCCGGGCGCTAGCGCTGGAGCCAAAGCTGATCGTCGCCGACGAAAGCGTCGCAGCGCTTGACGTCTCCGTCCGCGCCCGGGTGCTCGACCTGCTGCTCGAACTGCAGGAAACGATGGGGCTCGCTTATCTCTTCATCTCCCACGACATGGCGGTGGTCGAGCGCATGTCCCACAACGTCGCCGTCATGCGCGCCGGCCACATCATCGAAACCGGCACGCGGCGGGACATCTTCGAGAACCCGAGGGATGACTACACCCGCGCACTGATTGCCGCGGTTCCGATCCCCGATCCGGAGGTCTATCGCGGCAGGGAAGTGCATGCGTGACTGAAGCTTGAGACTGACTAGAATATCGACGAGGAGCACCTTGCTGTCGAAGCTCGTGCTGCAACAGCCGATCCGCCTGCATCTCGTCGGCTGACCGCCTTTCGTAAAAGAGACGCGGCGGCGCTGGTCGTGGAATTGTCATTTTCGGGGTGACATCAGCCCCGTTCTCTGCGAAAAAGAGCGCGATGAGAGACAGGGGCGTTCGTCGACAGACGGGCTGAGAAGCACCCTTCGAACCTGAACCGGATAATGCCGGCGGAGGGAGTCGCTCGGGGTCGCGGCATCGCCCGCACGAACCGCCCCGTGCCCGCCCCCGCATGAAAGGGGCCACATGCAGACCAAGACCACACCAGGAGCGATGCTGAAGGCGATGCGCGAGAAGCCGCCGCTCGTTCAGTGCATCACCAATTACGTCGCCATGAACATCGCCGCAAATGTTCTGCTTGCCGCGGGCGCCTCGCCCGCCATGGTGCATGCTGCCGAAGAAGCCGGCGAATTCGCCCGGATCGCCAGCGCGCTGACCATCAATATCGGCACGCTGTCGACGCAATGGATCGACGGCATGCAGGCGGCTGCGAAGGCGGCGACATCAGCCGGCAAACCCTGGGTGCTCGATCCGGTCGCGCATTATGCCACGGCTTTCCGCCGCAATGCGGTCGCCGATCTCCTGGCGCTCCGTCCAACCATCATCCGCGGCAACGCGTCCGAGATCATCGCGCTTGCCGGCGGAGAGGGCCGTGGCCAGGGCGTCGACAGCCGCGATCCGGTCGAACAGGCGGAAGGTTCGGCGCGATGGCTGGCTGAGCGGCAGCGGGCGGTGGTCGCCGTTACCGGCGCCGTGGATTTCGTCACCGACGGCGAGCGGGCCGTGCGCATCGAAGGCGGATCGGCCTTGATGCCGCAAGTCACCGCGCTCGGCTGCTCGCTCACCTGCCTTGTCGGCGCCTTTGCCGCGACGGCACCTGAGGATATCTTCGGCGCCACGGTCGCCGCCCTTGCAACCTTCGCCATCGCCGGCGAGGAGGCAGCACTTGGAGCGGCCGGCCCCGGCTCCTTTTCCTGGCGCTTCCTCGATGCGCTGGCCGCGCTCGACGCCGAAACGCTTGACGCCAGGGCAAGGATATCGGCGGCATGAAGGCTTTCGACCTTTCGCTCTATCTCGTACTTGACCCCGATCTCTGCGCCGGGATCGGCATGGTCGAAACTGCGCGCCTTGCCATTGCCGGCGGCGCCACCATGGTGCAACTGCGCGACAAACATGCCGGCACCATCAAGATGATCGAGACCGGCCGCGCCTTGAAGCAGGCGCTGAATGGGACCGGCACCCTGCTCATCGTCAATGATGACGTCGAGGCGGCAATCGCCATCGGCGCCGACGGCCTGCATATCGGCCAGGAAGACATGGATGCGATGAGAGCGCGGGCGATGGTCGGTGCCGAGATGATCCTTGGCCTGTCGGTCGAGAGCGAGGCGCTTGCTAACGCGGTCGATCGTGATCTCGTCGATTACACCGGCGTCGGGCCGGTGTTTGCGACGCCGACCAAGGCCGACCACAAGCAGCCGATCGGTTTTGACGGCCTTGCAAGGCTGGTAAAGGCCTCGCCGGTGCCGTCGGTCGCGATCGGCGGGCTCAAGGCGGATCATGTCGCCCAAGTGTTCGCCGCCGGCGCCGAGGGGCTTGCCGTCGTTTCGGCCATCTGCGGCACGCCGGATCCGGAGGCCGCAACCTGCCGCATCGCCGCAGAAATCCGAAAGGTCCGCGCATGATCCGCAACGTTCTCTCGATCGCCGGCTCCGATCCCTCCGGCGGCGCCGGCATCCAGGCCGATCTCAAGGCCTTTTCCGCCCGCGGCGTCTACGGCATGGCGGTGCTGACCGCGCTGACGGCGCAGAACACCCAAGGCGTCAGCGGTGTGCATCTGGTGCCGCCGCAATTCGTCGCCGACCAGATCAATGCCGTCTTTGCCGATGTCCGCGTCGATGCCGTCAAGATCGGCATGATCGCCAATGCCGGCATCGCCGACGCCGTTGCCGGTGCGCTGACCGACCACCGCGACATTCCGATCGTCATCGACCCTGTCATGATCGCCAAGGGTGGAGCCGCCCTGCTCGCGCCTGAAGCGGTCGACGTGCTGACCCGCCGGCTGCTGCCGCTTGCCACGCTGCTGACCCCGAACCTGCCCGAAGCCGCCGCCCTGCTGCACCAGCCGGTGGCGACAAACCGCGCTGACATGGCGGCGCAGGCCGAGCGCCTGCTGGCGCTTGGCCCGGCCGCGGTGCTGGTCAAGGGCGGCCATCTCGACAGCGACGAGAGCCCCGACGTGCTTGCCACCGCCGCCGGCCTGCACTGGTTCGAAGCCAGGCGCGTGCCGACCAAGAACACCCACGGCACCGGCTGCACGCTGTCCAGCGCGCTGGCGGCCGAACTCGCCAAGGGCGCCTCGGCGCAGGAGGCCGTCGCCATCGCGAAGGACTACCTCGCTGGCGCGGTCGCGGCTGCCGGACACCTCACCGTGGGCTCCGGCCACGGCCCGGTGCAGCATTTTCATGCACTCTGGAAAGACGGCGAATAGGCACTCGCTCAACCAAACATGCCGATCGAAACGGCCGGCCGTTGGGCGGGTTTTACAAGAGCTGGGTGGGGATCCGTCGGTGCGGATGATCTGAGGCCGGCTTGCTGGCCTCATCTGGCGCCCTATGCTAGGGGACGGTTCCTTTCATATGAGGCAAAACCGTCATGCTGCCCTGGATCCAGCTCGATTCCGCGACCATTCCCGGTGAAAACGGTGAACTGCGGCTGAAGCAGCGCGGCAGCGAATTTTCGATCATGCTCGGCGCCAACGAGCTGATGAACAGCCGGCTCAGCGGCTCAGAAGAAGCACTGGCGACCCTTTCCTGGGATCGGATCAAGTCGCACCCGAAGCCGCGGATCCTGATCGGCGGCCTCGGCATGGGTTTTACCCTGCGCGCCGCTCTCGCCGTCCTCCCGGAAGATGCCGGCGTCACCGTCGCCGAACTGGTGCCGGCCGTCGTTGCCTGGGCCCGCGGGCCGATGGCCGAGGTCTTCCAGGGCTGCCTCGACGACCCGCGCGTCGGCATCCATCAGGGCGATGTCGGCGAGGTGATCCGTTCCGGTAAAGGCGCCTATGACGCGATCCTGCTCGATGTCGACAACGGCCCTGATGGCCTGACCCGCAAATCCAACGACCGGCTTTACGATTTTGCCGGCCTTCGCGCCGCCGGCGACGCGTTGCGCCCCGGCGGCGTGCTCGCCGTCTGGTCCTCCGGTCCGGACCCCGATTTCACGCGGCGTCTCAAGGGCAGCGGTTTTTCCGTCGATGCGGTCAACACGCGCGCCAACGGCAAACGCGGCGGCGCCCGCCACGTCATCTGGCTGGCCGTCAAGCCGGTGAAATGACGTTCAAGCCGAAGCGATCCGGCGGGCGGCGTTGATGGCGCGCCGGGCGCCGGAGCGCAGCTGCGCGGTCTCCGCACCGGCAATGACCAGATCGAAACCGAATTTCAGCAGCTCGCCGGCCCGCTCGCCGTCGCCGGCGAAGGCGCAGGCGAATTTGCCGTGGGCGCGGCAGCGCGAAACCGCATGCTGCATGGCGCTGTCGATCTCGGCGGCGTTCGGCGCCACCTGGTCGCCGTTCGAGAGTGCGATCGAAAGGTCGGAGGGACCGATGAAAATGCCATCGATGCCGGCAACGCCGAGAATGTCGTCGATCGCCTCGAGTGCTGCCCGGGTCTCGACCATGGCGATGGCGACGGTGAGCGCATTGGCGTTCTTCAGATAATCATCGGCCGACAGCCCGGTATGGTTGAGCGCCAGCGACGGTCCCCAGCTGCGTTCGCCGAGAGGCGGGTATTTGGTGGCCTTGACGAAGGCTTGGGCGTCTTCGGCCGAATTGATCATCGGCGCGATGATGCCGGAGGCGCCGGCGTCGAGCAGGCGCGAGGCGGAAGCGAAATCGCCGACCGGTATGCGCGCCAGCGCTGGCTTGCCGGCAAGCCGCACCTGGGCGACGGCGTTCGCGGCCGAGGGCATGTCCCACATACCGTGCTGCATATCCAGCACGACGGCGTCGAAAGCCTCCTGCGCCAGGTGGTTGGCGAGCGTGGCGTCCGGAATACCCACCCAGGCGGAGATCATGCCGCCCTGGTGGTTCCTGATCCGCGCCGCGAAACCGTCGATTTCAGCTGCGCTCATGCCATTCTCCTCAGTTCATTGGCTCGATCAGAAGGGTTCACGGCCTCATCCTCTCCGGTGTAGCCGCGAAAGGACGATCATGACCACGACTCCCAGTCCCGCCAGGATGGCTCCCCAAAGGATCCAGATCGTTTGCCTGATCATGAAGCTGGACGACGGATAGGGAAAATAGCCACTTCCCTGGCCGATCCAGATCAGTCCGAAGATGATCATAAGCACTCCGAGAACATATCCGATCGTTCGCCACATGCTTCAGCCGCCTTCCCTATCGATTCGATCCCACAATGGCGACCGGCGTCGTTCATGACAAGGCTTCTCCTGGGCACAAACGTCGGCGTTGAGGCGTGGTGAGCCGCAAGGCTGCTGCTAGCCACCCAGATCGGCGGGCATCCATGCGGCGCTTTTGAAATCCCGATATAGACCAGAAAGAGATACACCCGCCCACTTACCGAATGCCCTCTCTATTACTCATGTTGCATAGATCGCTAGCAAGCCACGATCCAGTACGGGAGGAAGAACTCCATCGAATCTCGCAAATCCGAAGGAATCACAACTCGCTGAAATCACTCAATTCTTTTTGAGGCAGCCTCTCATGCGCTTCAGCAACCCAGCCATGGTCATAGTGATTATTGCTGTACGCCCAATGAATGACTTTAGATTCGTGAAAATATCAATCACTATGAGCCGCGTACAATCCCAACTAACGAGTCCAAGGCCGAACCATATTGCTTGGCTTTTCTTTGATCTCTGATGATGTTGCACGCGAATTCTGCTGGGTAGAGCACGCCGGACATTGCCGTGCTGGAGTTTCGATGAAAAAGGTGGCGCCATGACCCATATTGCACTTCGCTCCCTAGCCAAGGGAGTGGGTTCCTTTGTCCTTCCGCAACTGCGAAATACGCACGTAGAAGGGGGCACTGCTTCTGCGCGCCACTGTTATGACCTTTTCTTTCGCCACTACGGTCACCTAGCGCCTTGGCTGAACGGCAAAAGACCTGAAGTATTGGTCGAGGTCGGCCCCGGAAGTTCGCTTGGCGTTGGGCTTGCCGCACTGCTTGCGGGCGTCGACACGTACATCGGGCTGGATTTGCAAGACCACCGGAGCATCGAGCACGATCTTGAAGTCCTGAACGGTTTGATTGAACTCTTCCGCGAGCGGGCCGCATTTTGGGATAACACCGTATCGGGCGACATCTTTTTTCCGCCGTCACCGACAAACTTCGCCTGGGATCGGATAGATGGGATCGTGCAACAGCGCCTCAGTGCGGAGGCAATCGACGCGCTGAAGGCGGACCTCGTGAATGGCAGCGAACGATTAAAGTTCGTCGCACCATGGACCGATTTCAACGTACTGCAGGCGGGTGTGGCTGACTGGCTGATGACGCATTCAGTCATGGAGCACGTGGACAACCTCGTTGATACCTATATCGCTATTGCCCGGTGGCTGAAGCCAGGAGGGTTTGCGACGCACCTGATCGACTTCCAATCTCACGGTCTGTCAAGCGACTGGAATGGGCACTGGGTTTTGAGCGCGCCCACGTGGACGATGATGCGTGGACGACGACCCTACCTGATAAATCGGAAGTGGCGCAGCCATCACATCAATCTGATGCAGGAGAGCGGCTTCGAAATCCTTGCGGAACTCCAGTACATCCGCACGGACGGATTAGGACGGAAGGAATTTCGAGCGCCGTTCACGTCAATGCCAAATGGTGACGAAAAAGTTGCGATGAGTTTCTTTGTGACGAGAAAAATCGGCTAAGAGTCGGCGGAGATCATGCCGCCCCGGTGTTGCCTGATCCGGTTCGCAAAACCGTCGATTTCAGCTGCGCTCATGCCATTCTCCTCAATTCGACAGGCCGCCGGCGGCAAGATATTTCACTCGAGGAACTCGTCGATGTCGAATTCCCTCAAAGCCGTGCACGGGTTGCCGGCCTCTCCGGCGCAGCCGTGAAATAATGATTGTCACAGCGAGCCCGGCGACAACCATGATGCTTCCCCAGAGAACCCAGATGCTTTGGTTGATCATGAAACTGGACGCGGGATAGGGAAAATAACCACTTCCCTGGGCGATCCAAATCAGTCCCAGGAGGATCATGAGCAGTCCAACGACGTATCCGATGGTTCGCGACATGCTTCGGCCCTTCCCTATGAATCGACGCCACAATGTCGATCGGCGCCGGTCATGACAAGGCTTCTCTCCCGAGCGCGAACATATTCCAGATGCAATGACGCGCTGGCCTCGGTCCGAATGTCAGGTCCTGCCGACTTGATCCACCAGCCAGGTGCTGAGCCTTTCGCTGTGAATATTTGCCGATCGCGGCGGTATCAGCCAGTAACCGCGGTCGGGTGCATCGAGCGGCGGCCCGGCTTCCACCAGCATATGTGTGGAGAGAAGCGTATCGACCAGCCCCATCCAGCCGATCGCCACGCCCTGTTCGCTGAGCGCGGCCTGGACGACCAACGAGTAAGTGTTGAAGCTGATATCCCCGCGGCCGGCATGGAGATCGCGAATGACGGAGAATTCGGCAAAATAGCTTCGCCAGTCGAACCAGGGCGATGGCATTGGCGAGTCGAGATGGATCAGGATCGCTTTGGCAAGCTGCTGCGGATCGTCGAACGGGCCGTTGCGATCGAGAAAGCCTCGCGTGCAGACGGGCACGACCTTTTCCTGCAGCAGAAGCGATCCGATGGCGCCGAATTCCGTCCGCGTGCCAAAAACTACCACTACGTCTGAGTCGTCACGAAAGCCGGGCTCGAGCCTCTGGGTCGCGACGATCTGTATATCCGCTTCCGGGTGACGCAGGCGAAAGCCGTGCATGCGCGGGATCAGCCAAAGCGCTGAAAAAGCATAGTCGGTTCTCAGTCTGACGACCGGCCTTTGAGCCTCAGTGCGGAAACTGCGCGCCAGGGCATCGATGTCACCGACCGTTTTGGCGGCGACCTGGAAAAGCCGCTCTCCCTCCGCGGTCAACTCGACGCCGCGGTGCTGGCGGCGCAGCAGGGCGACGCCGAACTGCTCTTCCAGGCGCCGAATCTGATAGCTGACGGCCGGCTGCGTAAGGCCGAGACCTGCCGCCGCGGCCGAAAAGCTGCCGAGCCTTGCGACCTCCGCGAAAATGCGCATCCATCCCAGCTCAGGCGGGCGGTCTGGCATAAAATTTCCTTTTGACAACCATCGAAAAAAGCCGGCTTTACAGGCATGATGATACTGGCTTTGATAAGATCTGCAAATAGCTAGGGGGACGTTCCCTTCATCGGCCCCCCGGCCTCTGAGACCACAGGAGACAATTTCACATGGCGCGTCCGAATATCCTTATCCTGATGGTCGATCAGTTGAATGGCACTTTCTTTCCCGATGGCCCCGCCGATTTTTTGCATGCGCCGCATCTGAAATCATTGGCGGAGCGTTCCGTGCGTTTCACCAACGCCTATACCGCAAGCCCGCTCTGCGCACCGGCGCGGGCCTCCTTCATGTCCGGACAATTGCCGAGCCGAACCCGTGTCTATGACAATGCGGCGGAATTTGCCTCTGACATTCCGACCTATGCGCATCATCTGCGCGCGGCCGGATACCAGACCGCACTTTCCGGCAAGATGCATTTCGTCGGCCCCGACCAGTTGCATGGCTTCGAAGAGCGCCTGACGACGGACATCTACCCGGCCGACTTCGGCTGGACGCCGGATTATAGCAAGCCCGGCGAGCGCATAGACTGGTGGTATCACAATCTGGGTTCGGTCACCGGCGCCGGCATTGCCGAGATCACCAACCAGATGGAATATGACGATGAAGTCGCCTACCACGCCGCCCGCAAGCTGTTCGATCTCTCGCGCGGCCATGACGAGCGCCCCTGGTGCCTGACCGTCAGCTTCACCCATCCGCACGACCCTTATGTCGCGCGCCGCAAATTCTGGGACCTCTATGAGGATTGCCCGGCACTTGACCCGGCGGTAGCGCCGATTGCCTTCGAGCGGCAGGACCCGCACTCGCAGCGTCTGATGAAAGCCTGCGATCACGATGCTTTCAACATCAGCGATGAGCAGATCAGGCGGGCAAGGCGCGGCTATTTCGCCAATATCTCCTATGTCGACGAGAAGATCGGCGACATTCTCGGCGTCCTCGAACGGACCCGCATGGCCGAAAACACAATCATCCTCTTCGCGTCCGACCATGGCGACATGCTCGGCGATCGCGGCCTCTGGTTCAAAATGAACTTCTTCGAAGGATCAGCCCGCGTGCCGCTGATGATCGCGGCACCCGGCTGGAAGCCGAGGCGGATCGACCAGCCTGTCTCTACGCTCGACGTGACGCCGACGCTGGCGGCCCTCGCCGGGATCGATATCGCCTCGCTGAAGCCATGGACCGAGGGCGAGGATCTCTCAGCGCTTGCCGAAGGCACCGGCAACCGCAGCCCGGTGCCGATGGAATATGCCGCAGAGGGTTCCGAGGCACCGCTCGTCTGCATCCGGGACGGACGATACAAGCTCTCGCTCTGCGAGAAGGACCCGCCGATGCTGTTTAATCTCGAGACCGATCCGCAGGAACTCGACAATCTGGCGGCCGACCCGGCGCATGCCAATATCTTCGCAGGGCTTGTCGAACAGGCCGGCCGGCGCTGGAACCTTGCCGATTTCGACGCAGCCGTGCGCGAAAGCCAGGCGCGCCGCTGGGTGGTTTATGCGGCGCTGCGCAATGGGGCCTATTATCCATGGGATTATCAGCCGCTGCAGAAAGCCTCGGAACGCTACATGCGCAACCACATGGATCTGAACGTGCTGGAGGAAAACCAAAGGTTCCCGCGCTAGAACAGGATGATTTTAGGCCGGGTCGGCCTAAAATCTGAATCCTGTTCTACATTATATAGTTAGAGCATGATGTCGTCCGAAAACCGCTCACACTTTTTGGCATCATGCTCTAGGAATGAGCAAGAAGTGCTTCTGATTTAAGCCGACTTGCGCGCCGGCGCCTCGCGCAGGAAATCCTCGATGAACGCCTTTTGCAGCAAGATGCCGTCCCACTCATCAGGGAAGAAGGGCGAGTCGTAGATCAGCGTGAAGGGACCGGCATAACCGGCTCTCTCGCACATCTCCAGGCACGTGCGGTAATCCTCGGCATTGTGGCCGGTAACGCCGTAATCGGCCTTGGCATGGCAGATTTCCGCCCGGCCCATGATATCGGCAAGGCCTTCATATTTGGCTGGCGCCGGCCAGTTGCCGAGGTCGCCGTTGAGCCCGACCTTGCCGTCCAGCCGGTCCAGCAGCCAGTTCATTTCAACGGGCGACGGCAGCAGGTCGAACCAGTTCTCGACGACGATACGCACACCGCTGCCTTCCGCCTTTTCGGCCAGCCAGTTCAGATGGCGGGCGGCGCGGGTAAGATTTTCCTCCGTCGGCTTCTGCTTGCCGGCTATGACGCGCATCCTCTGCGCCCCGAGGGCTGCGGCGATGTCGATCCACTCCGCCATCCATCTGACGTCGCGTTCGGCGGTCTCGGGATGGCTCGGATCACCGTCCTCGACGAGAAGCGTCTGGAACAACACGTTCGAGGCCGCCATCGCCTCGCGCAATTCGCTTATAAAGGCGGCATCGAGGCGCGGCAGATGGAAGGAACAGACCTCCAGCCGGTTGACGCCGAGTGCAGCAAGCGCCGCCGGCACGTCGATCAGCGCCTCAGCGCCAGGGCCATAGGGCTCTATCGGCGCAGCACTTTTGTCAGGATCGGGACTATAGGCATGAACGGCGCCAAGCAGCCGATGCAGCGACCATGTCGAAACCGCGAAGCGTCCGTTTTGCAAAACCTGCACGTGCCTTCCTCCAGGATTTCCTCATGCCATCAATGGCAATAAAAGCCCGTTGGTTCAATTGCCATCAGGCGAAATCGCCGCGAACCACGGCCTCGGCGGCAAGGGCAATCCCCAGCAGCGCCTCATCGCGATGGGCGGCGGCCGAAAGCAGCAGGCCGACCGGCATGCCAGCCTCGCCGGTGCCGCAGGGAATGGAAACGCCGCACCAGTCGAGGAAATTGCCGAGCGCAGTGTTGCGCAACGTCTTGTTGTTCGTCGCGAAGAACAGCTCGTCATCCTGCGCCAGCGGCCCGATCGGCGGCGCGACATGGGCAACGGTGGGAAAGGCGAGCAGCCGGTCACCGACGAGACGCTCGACATCGGCGATCAGGCGGCTGCGCGCCTCGAGGATTCTGAGGTAATCGGGCAGCGTCGTCTTGCTTCCGAGACGGGTACGCATGACGACACGGTGGTCCATCCTGTCCGCGTCCGGTCCGGCCAAGCGTTCGCGGTGAAGTGCGAAAGCCTCCGCCGTCACCAGCGGACCATATCTCGTCATCAGATCGAATATCTCGTCGAAGGCGGGGATGACGGTGCGGGCAACCTTGGCGCCGGCCTTTTGAAGACGTCCCAAAGCTGCCTCGAACGCGGCGACGACGCCGGCTTCAGCTCCGTCGAAGACGACATTTTCAGGCACGATGAGTTCCAGCCCATGCAGAGGACGCTCAACGACATCAGGCGCCGTCAAGCCGCGCATCGCCGCATCGATCCAGACCGCGTCCCTGACGCTGCGGCAGAGCGGTCCCAACGAATCCAGGCTTTTTGCCAGCGGATAGACGCCTGCCATCGCGTGGCGGCCGCGCGTCGCCTTGTAGCCGACGATGCCGTTGAAGGCGGCGGGGATACGCACCGAGCCGCCGGTATCGGTGCCCATGGCGACCGGAACCAACCCGGCCGCGACGACGACACCAGCGCCCGAGGACGAGCCGCCTGGAATGCGCGGGAGATCAGTGCCGCGCGGATTTATCGGCGTGCCGTAATGCGGATTGATGCCGAGGCCGGAAAAGGCGAATTCGCTCATATTGGTGCGTCCGACGGCGACCATGCCCGCCTGACTGAGCAAAGCGACGACAGCCGCATCGCGCTTGGCCGGCATGTCCTTTGCCAGAACGACGGAGCCCGCCGTCGTCGGCAGGCCTTCGATGTCGAAAAGATCCTTCCAGGCGATCGGAATGCCGTCCAGCAATCCAAGCGAGTGCCCTTCCCGCAGACGTCGCGAAGAGGCGCGCGCCTCCGCCATCGCCCGGCTTTCGAGCAGTGTGGTGAAAACCGCCTTGTCGGCATAATTCGCGATGGAATCGAAGACCGCCTCGGCCACCCCGACCGGATCGGCCGCGCCAGCTTGAATGAGGACGGAAAGCTGCGCGACCGACATCGCGCCGAAGGATTTGCTCATGGGACGATCCCGAAGAAAGGTGTTCCTCTCTGGACTACCCCGGATCGTTCCGGTGAACCAGAGCTTCACGATATTTTGCATTTATTGGTACGATTTTTTGAACACTGAGTTTGAATATCGCCCCTTCAATTACCACCATCGAAGACACACATGCTGCACGCATGCGGAAGCGGTTCGGCACGAGGGTGAGAGTTTGCTCTAGAGAGACCGGCGCCGCATGTGTTGCAGGAGTAATTAAGATGACAGATTGTGAAACTTTAAGCCGTCGCCAGGATATGGTGACCCTACATGCGAAAGAGGACGAAACCGCCGGTTTAGGCGAGCGTGATTATGTAGAACATGTCAGCGCCCAGAAACTTTCGGCCTTCGAGCGCATTGTCGTGGTCGGAGCGCTGGTTCTCTTGAGCTTTGCGGGTTTTGCCGCCTATTCTTCCGGCAATACGGACCCGATGACGACATCGGCCATCGCCGCCCCCGCCGGCGATAACACGCCGCCGCATCCGGCTTACGGCCATTGCCGCGACAGCAGCCCCTACGCTGAGAGGGTCTGCTAATAGCAGCTACAGCGCCGCGCGTCTTTTCGGACGCGCGGAGGACGCTGTAGCACTTTGAATTGCTGCGTAATTTTGTCCTTAAAATCGATTCCGATTTAAGGAATTATGCAGTGGCTCGCCGGGCATGGAGACCTTGGCCCAGGCTGCATCGACAGCAGGAAAAACGGAAAAGGACCATGGCCGGTGAAATCGACTATAATCTCGATCGGTTCATCGATGCCCAGAACGGCGTCTACGAACAGGCGCTTTTAGAGCTGAAAGCCGGACGCAAGACGTCCCACTGGATGTGGTTCATCTTCCCGCAGATCGCCGGTCTCGGCACGTCGGCGACGGCCGAAAAATATGCGATCCGCTCGGCCGAGGAAGCCACCGCCTATCTCGCCGATCCCATTCTCTCAAGCCGGCTGCTGCGCTGCGTCGAGGCGATCCTGTCTGTTGGCGGCCGATCGGCGCATGAGATCCTGGGTTCGCCCGACGACCTCAAGCTACGCTCGTCGATGACCTTGTTTGCCGCGATCAGCGATCACGGTTCGCCCTTCCACCGGGTGATCGAGCATTTCTACCAGGGAAAATTCGACGAACGGACGATGGAAATCCTCAGTGCCAGCACAGGATGATTTTAGGCCAGGCCGGCCTGAAATCTGAACCCGTTCCCAAATGAAACAGTTAGCGGCCCGGCCTGCTCTCCAGCGTAGCGATTTCCTCGGAGATCTCGCTCAACCGCTGACGCAGATCGCTGTCGGTGCCATCATCGACCTCTTCCTCGCCGAAACAATAGCGCGCATCATGAAGCTCCAGCTTGGCTTCGAGCTCGGCGCGTTTGTCATATAGGCGCTTGAGATAGACGTAGTTCATCTCCCTGCCTCACATCGCCCGGTGATGGGAAAACGGCATGGAAGCGGTAAGGTTCCCCCGAAAGAGGCGGTCAGGCGAAAGAAGCGATCGCCGCGTGGCAGGCCTTGGCGAAATGACCGCAGCAGCCGGCAGCGCCCATGGCCTGGCGGCTGACACGCGCGCCTTCGAGCAGCAGTGTCAACGTATCGGCAAGAAGCTGGGGTTCGCGCGCGCCGGCGGCCGAACAGAGCGCGGCCAAGCGATCACGCTGTTCGGCCTTGTGCCGCTCGATCATTTCGTGGGCGGGATGGCCCTCGCCCTTCAGCTCGATGGCGGCATTGGCGAGATCGCAGCCGGCGGGCTCGCCGTTCAGACATTGCGCCCGCATCTCCACCCAGGCGTCCAGCTGGGCGCGCGGATTGCCGGGATAGGCCGCTTCGAGATCGCGCCAGATGGTACCCGCCTTTTCGGAGGCGCGGCGCAGCGTTTCGCAGACGAGTTCGTCCTTTGAGCCGAAATGCCGGTAGAGCGTCATCTTGTTGGTCAGAGCGGCGTCGGCGATGGCGTCGACGCCGATGCCGCGGATGCCGCGTTCGCGGAAAAGCTCCGAGGCGGTCGAGACGATACGCTCCCGCGGCGGGATGCGATCTTCTGGAACGGCTGCGGAGATTTCATTCGAAGTTTCTGATTTTTTTGCGGACGTAGTCCTTGACATCAATGTGACCGATCGGTAACAAATGCATTGTTACTTACCGGTAACACCACGAAACGCGAAAGTCAATGCTGAGGGCATGACAGCGGAAAGTGGAACACGGGCGACCGCCCACGAAAGGAGGACCACCATGACAAAGACCAGAGAAGACCTGACGATATCCGAAGCCCTTCGCGACCCCCTGATCGCCATGGTGTTGCGCGCCGACGGCGTAAAGCTTGAAGACTTCAAGCAACTCCTGGAGACGGCCGCCCGCAAACGCGAACCGCGTTCGAATTCGGTGGGCAATATGATCGGAGCACTTGCAAACCGCACCAATCTGCCGGCGATGCCCTGCTTCGGCTGAACAAGCCGCTTGACCAGCTTGGGGATCTCTCCCTGCCCCCGTCAAGGGCTGCCGTCACAACCGGCGGCCCTTGCCGCTTTAGAGGATCGGCTTGCCGCCGGTGACCGCGATTGTCGTGCCGGAGACATAGCTCGACAAGGGATCGGCCAGCATCACGTAGGCTGTCGCCAGCTCGGCCGGCTGTCCCGGCCGTTTCATCGGCACCTGCTTGCCGAAATTGCTGACGCTTTCTTCAGGCAGTGTCGAAGGGATGAGCGGTGTCCAGATCGGGCCAGGCGCCACCGCATTGGCGCGAATGCCTTTCTCGGCGAGAAGCTGGGCAAGACCGGCGGTGAAATTCTGGATCGCGCCCTTGGTCGTCGCATAGGCAAGCAGCGTCGGGTTCGGACTGTCCGAATTGATCGAGGCCGTGTTGATGATGGCGCTGCCGGGTTTCATATGGGCGACGGCTGCCTTGGTCAGGTAGAACATCGAATGGATATTGACCTTGAAGGTCAGTTCCCACTCTTCATCGCTGATCTCGTCGATGCTCTTGAAGCTTGCCTGGTGCGCGGCGTTGTTGACGAGAATGTCGATACCTCCGAGTTCCTTGACCGCCGTCTCGACGATCTGCCTGCAATGGGCCGGATCCTGGATGTCGCCGCTGACAAGGACAGCCTTGCGTCCGGCCTGCTCGACGAGCCGTTTCGTCTCATCGGCATCCTCATCCTCGTCGAGATAGGAGATCACCAGGTCGGCACCTTCTCTGGCATAGGCGATTGCCACCGCCCGACCGATGCCGCTATCGCCGCCGGTGATGATCGCCCGCTTGCCTTTCAGCCTGTCGGAACCGCGATAGCTCTTTTCGCCATGGTCGGGAACGGGATCCATCTGCGCGGTAAAACCCGGCATCGGCTGTTTCTGGGATGGGAAAGGCGGTGTGGGATAATTTGGCATGGTGACCTCCTGAGTTTCAGGGGGTCAAACTCGGGCTAAGGCTTGTTGTTCCAGCGACCTTGCGGCAGATTTGCTTTCGGACTAAAATGACTAGAAAATTGGTCATCAAGCGTACATTATGGCAAGTGTTAATCTGGCGGAAGCCAAAGCCCATCTGAGTGAATTACTCAATCGCGTCGAAGCCGGCGAGACCGTCGAGATTCTGCGGCATGGCAAACCGGTGGCGCAGCTCGTGCCAGTAAAGACACGCAAAAAACCCATCGATGTCGAGCGGCTGAAGGCTTTGACCGCCTCGATGAAACCGCCGGTCGAGCCGGTCGATTCCACGACTTTCATCCGCGACATGCGCGACACCGACCGTTACTGATGCTTTATATCGACACGTCAGTCCTCGTCGCCGCCTGGACGATCGAAACCCGCACAGACGACGTGCAGGAATGGCTAGCGACGCTTCGATCCGAAGAAATCGCGGTCAGCGACTGGACGATCACCGAATTTTCAAGCGCAGTCGCGCTTAAGGCGAGAAACGGACAAATCGATCCGGACGATCGCAGCAAGGCTTTGGCGCTGTTCAAGGAACTATGTTCGACGACCTTCGAACTTCTGCCGATATCGCGGTCGCACTTTGTCGAAGCGGCACGAATGACCGATCAATTCGACATTGGTCTTCGCGCTGGCGATGCACTTCATCTCGCTGTCGCGCTCGGCAGCGACGCCACGCTCGTCACCCTGGACAAGGGGCTGGCAAAAGCTTGCAGCATCGTCGGCGCGCATCATCGGTTGTTATGAAGTGGACGGTATCGTGGAGTATCACGCAGCCTCCTGGATTCGACCGCCGTCACATTAGTCCATACGGTCAACCCGCTAAATGTTGCGATTTGCCACAGCGACGGCTATGCCATAGTAATGTAACATGATCGCAGTTTTCATGAGGTGCGTGGCATTGGACGGAAAGACATCATCCGCAGTTTACTCCGAAGATCAGGGCGTTGCCGACGAAGCCGGTGGCAAGGGCGCGCGCCGCGCGCGCGTCAGCGGCATCGACCGTGCGCTTCAGGTGATCGATCATCTGTATGAAACCGGATCCCCCGCCGGCGTCTATGCTATCGCCAAGGCGGTGAAGGCACCGCTTTCGACCGTTTACGTCATCGTCGACGATCTCGTCGAGAAGAACATGCTGACGCGTCAGGCGGACGGCTCGATCTGGCTCGGCGCCCGGCTCTATCACTACGGTCTCGCCTATGCGCGGTCGCTGGATTTCATGAGCATCGCCACCCACGAAATGCACGATCTCTGCCGTCAGGCCGGCGAAACCGTGCAGGTCTGCGGCCGCGACGGCGACTATATGCTGGTGCTCGCCATGGCCGACGGCCCGAGCCATTTTCAGGTGGCGTCCCGCGTCGGCACAAGGGTGCCGCTGAACTGGACTGCCTCCGGCCGCCTGCTCGTCGGCCACCTGGCCGAGGAGGAGCGCATCGAACTGTTCAAGCGCTGCGCCCGCTCTTCACCGACCGGCCGCGCCGAGATCGATCCAGGCACGCTGTCGGAAGCCGCCGGCAAGGCCTTCGAGTCGCGGCTGTCGATCCAGGCAGGGGAATCGGATTACGCGGTTGCCTGCATCGCCTCGCCGATCTGCGATCGCGACGGCCAGTGCGTCGCCACCATTTCCATCGTGCTGCCTGAACAGAAGGCGTTTTCCGACGAAAACCACTATACGGCGCATGTGCGCAGTTCAGCGGAACGGATCGAAAAGTTGATGGGCTGGCGCAACCGCTGACGCTTGCTGCGTCAGCCGATCCTATCTGTAGGAATAGCCGTGGCTGTGGCGCACCAGCTTGCGCGCCCGCGGCACGTAACGGCTGGCGGCGAAGGCATCGGCGCCCATCACCGCATAGTGCGGCTCGAACAGCTTATTGAGGACCGAGACGTCGCCGTTGGAATCCGTCGCCTCGAGATCGGAATCGACCAGGTCGAAAATGGTGAATTCCGCTTGCGAGCCGACCGAAAGCCGGTTCTCCATCGACAGCTTGATGACGGATGCCGGCGCATGGGTGACGGCCTCCACCACCTTGTCGAAGGGCATGCCGACGCTGAGCAGCTTCGACATCGTCGTCGCCAGATCCCAGACCGGGAAATTCATCGAATGGCCGTGCAGGTCGGTCGAGATCGAGAACGGCAGAAGCCCGCGCGCGATCGCCGCCTCGGCGACCTTGAACGAGAAGGAGGCGCCGCCATGGCCGATGTCGAGGCGGATGCCTTCGGAGGCGCAGCGCTCGGCGAGAGCAAAGAGGTCCTCGTCTTCCATGATGCTCGAACCGGCCTTGCCGTTGAAGCAATGGGTGACGACGTCGCCGGGGCCGAGGATCTCGAGCACTTCGTCATAGAGCGCCGGCGGCTCGCCGACATGCACCATCATCGGCACTTTCAAGATCTTGGCGATCTTCTTGCCGAGCTTCACCGGCGTGACGCCCCAGGACCCGGTGATGACATGGCTGGCGCGCACCTTGATGCCGACGATGTGCTCGCTGTTTTCGGCATAGACTTCAAGGATGCGGTCGAGATCGATATCGCGGATATCCCGCAATTCCGCAACCCGGTTGCAGGCCACAAGACCGATCGAGCCGAGATTGAGGAAGGCCTTGATGCGTTCGCGCGAGGGCTCGATGATATATTCCCGGAAGCCATGGAAGTTCGCCTCCCCGGCCGAACCGGCATCGACCAGCGTGGTGACGCCGCGCTCGACCCCGCATTCGGACGGACGGATGGAAATATCGGTGCCGCCGTGCCAGATATGCACGTGCAGATCGACCCAGCCCGGCGAAATGAAGGCGCCCTTGCCGTCGATGCGCGCAACATCCTGCGAGACCGCGAGCGACGGACCGATCTCGGCGATCCTACCGTCGGCATTGACGAGAATGTCGATTGCGCCCTCTTGTGTTTCCGCACCAAAAGCCATCGGTTTGACATTGGTGAGGAGAAGCGGCTTCTTCGTCTGGTCGCCGGGCATGACATGCATTCCTTTCGAAGTTTCGGACCGGGATCACGCCTCGGCCATCCGTCTGCGGGTCATTATGGAAGAGTAATGGGGAAGCTAGAGATGGTCTCTCAGGGCGCTGTACCGGAAATTCCATAACTATGATACATAAGGCTTTATAATAGAATAAGACCGAAGACGACGCTGTCAAGGGAAATGACGCGGTCGCCATCGCTTAGGAAACGCAAGCGGCACGCTCCTTGCGAAGCGCGCCTGTTTCGAAGATCCGGCAAATTCGCCTTTATTTTCAATCCCGAAGGATCGAATAGTCAAGCCGTTCCAAGTGATCCGGATCGGCGATGGCGTCGATCGCGGCGATCCTGCCACCGGCGATCGTCAGCGCCACCACGACGCGGAGCTGGCCCTTGATCTGCACGACGAATCCGAGCTCGCCGTCGACGATGGCGATTTCTGCCGCCTGCGCCCGACCCTTGAAGGCTTCAGCCACGTGAGCCGCGCCGCGCGTTTCGCCAATGGTGCCGAAGCGGGCCGCCGTCGCATCCGGCCGGAAGACGACATCAGGGGCAAGCACCGCGAGCAACCCTTCCAGATCGCCGTTGCGCGACGCCGTCAGAAAGGCCTCGGCGATCGTCCGCTTGCGGCCGAAATCGACATCAGGCGCTTCGTCCACCCCCTGCACCCGGCGGCGGGCGCGGCTTGCGAGCTGACGGGTGGCACCGGACGAACGGCCGATGATCGGCGCGATCTCGTCGAAGGGCAGATCGAACATGTCATGCAGCACGAAGGCGACACGTTCGGCGGGCGCCAGCGTCTGCAGCACGACGAGCAGCGCCAGACCGACCGAATCGGCAAAGGCGGCTTCGCGCTCGGGATCGTTCGCGGGATCGGCGATCCCGCCATGAACCGGCGCCTCCAGCGGCTCCTCGCGCCTGGTCTTGCGGGTGCGCAGCATGTCGAGGCAGATGCGCGCCACCACCGTCGTCAGCCAGCCGCCGAGATTGCCGACCCCTGTCGTATCCGTGCGGCTGAGCCGCAGCCAGGCCTCCTGAACGGCATCCTCCGCCTCGCTGCGCGAGCCGAGCATGCGATAGGCTGCGGCCCTCAGATGCGCTCTGTTCGCCTCGAATTCATCGGCCAGCCATTTTTTCTCGTCCATTTGTCACATTCCTCCGCTGCGTTCCGTCAAGGCCATGACGAATGAAACCCAGCCGATGTGACAACGCCGGCGGATCGTCGAACCATAAACGCATCAAGGAGACATACCATGCAGGAAAAAATGGTCATGCAGGAGCGAATGGGAAATCCCGCCCTCGTCCTTCCCGCAGCCATGCAAGCGCTCAATGCTCTCAGCAAGGTGCCGGCCGAAACCGGCCTCTCACCGAAGCTGCTCGAACTCGTCAACCTGCGCGCCAGCCAGATCAACGGCTGCAGCGTCTGTGTCGACGGTCATCCCCGCATCGCAAAGAAGCTCGGCGAAACCGACGAAAGGCTCTTCGCCATCGGCGCCTGGCGCGACTCGCCCTATTTCAGCGATGCCGAGCGGGCAGCCCTTGCGCTGACCGAGGCGGTGACCCGCATCAGCGACCGCGCCGACCCTGTGCCGGATGATATCTGGGACGAAGCGACCCGGCATTATGACGGCAGGAGCCTTGCGGCACTCGTTATCGCCATCGCCAACATCAATGTCTGGAACCGGCTGAACATCGCCACCCGCCAGATCGCCGGGGCCTGGAAGCCGTAAACGGCGAAGTTGCCGGCAGCGCGTCACCCCTGCGCTGCCGGCAACCCTCATCCCTGATCAGCATGGCTTCAGGCCATGCGAGACAATCAGTCGTTCAGATGATGCCGCCGCCGCCGGCAGCGGATGCCGGACGCTCGGCCGCCACTTGTCTGCGATAGCCGCTGGCGCGGTAGACGGCGATCGGGTCGATTGCGCCGCCGGCCCTGCGGCGGGCTTCGGCCAGAATCGGTTCGACATCGGCGCGATAGGCGCGCTTCAGCGTTTCCGACGCCATCAGCGCGTCGTTGTCGTCCTGGTAACCGGAGAGCGCCTTGCGGTCGACGAGCAGCGCCTGCGCATAGGCGCGGCGGATTTCGTTGGCGCTGTTGATCAGGCTTTCGATCGGGTCGGTGACGTTGTGCGACTGGTCGATCATATGGGCCGGGTTGAAGTCGTTGACGCCGCGCTGCTCGGCATCGACCAGTTCGTTGAAGACGAGGAACAGCCGGTAGGGATCGATCGCGCCGGCGTCGAGATCGTCATCGCCATACTTCGAATCGTTGAAGTGGAAGCCGCCGAGCTTGCCGAACTGGATCAGGCGGGCGACGATCATCTCGATATTGGTGTTTGGCGCATGGTGGCCGAGATCGACGAGGCAGTAAGCCTTGGGGCCGAGCGTCTGGGCGATCAGGTAGTTGGTGCCCCAATCCTGCACGATTGTGGAATAGAAGGCCGGCTCGTACATCTTGTGCTCGGAGAAGAGCTTCCAATCGTCGGGCAACGCCTTGTAAATGTCAGCCATCGAGGCGAGGTAACGCTCGAAAGCCTTGGTGAAATGGCTCTGGCCGGGGAAGTTCGAGCCGTCGCCGATCCACACTGTCAATGCCTTGGAGCCGAGCGCCTTGCCGATCTCGATGCATTCGAGATTGTGCTCGACCGCTTGCGCCCGTGTTGCCGAGTCGGTGTGGCTGAGCGAGCCGTATTTGTAGGAATGGGCCTGGCCGGGCGCATCGGAAAAGGTGTTGGAATTCATCGCATCGAAGCCGAGGCCGAGCGCATCGCCCTTGGCTTTCAACTCCCGTGCATCCGCCTTGTCCCAGGGAATATGCAGCGACACATTCGGCGTGGCCTGCGTCAGCTGGTTGATGACAGCGCAGTCGTCGAGTTTGTCGAAGATGCCGCGCGGTTCGCCGGCGCCGGGAAAACGGGCAAAGCGCGTGCCGCCCGTTCCCACACCCCAGGAGGGAACCGCGACGAAGAACTCGGCCACCTTGCGGGTGACCGCCTCGATATCGACGCCGCGACGGGCAAGCGTCGCGCCCAGTGCCTCGTAATCGGCTTTCAGCGAGTTTACCCGCTTGTCGTTATCCGTCGCAACCAGATCCTGCGCGATCCTGAACTCGGCCATATCTTCCTCCCGATTGTTTCTTTCTCCCCTTCTCCCCAGCGGGGAGAAGGTGGCCCGAAGGGTCGGATGAGGGGGCGGCACGGTAGGACACTATTGTCCTTCGCTTCGCGCTCAGAACACGCATCGCTTCGCTCCGCGTCCCCCTCATCTGCCTGCCGGCATCTTCTCCCCGCCGGGGAGAAGAGCGTCCCTCTTACCGCGTAAAACTCTGCACGTTGCCGGCATCGACGTTGATGATGTTGCCGGTCGATTTTGCCGAAAGGTCCGATGCGAGGAAATAGATCGCCTCGGCGATATCTTCCGGAAACACGTTGAGTTTCAGCATCGAACGCTTGCGGTAATGTTCCTCAAGATCGTCCACCTCGATCTTGGATGAAGCGGCGCGCTGCTCGCGCCATTCGCCGCTCCAGATCTTCGAACCGCGCAGGACCGCATCCGGGTTGACAGTATTGACACGGATGCCGGCATCCGCGCCTTCGAGCGCCAGGCAGCGGGCGAGATGGATTTCGGCAGCCTTTGCCGTGCAATAGGCAGCCGCATTCGGCGAAGCGGCAAGACCGTTCTTCGAAGCGACGAAGACGACGTTGCCACCGAGCGCCTGGCGGCGGAACAGGCGGAAGGCTTCGCGCGAGACGAGGAAATAGCCAGTCGCCAGAATATCGATATTGCGGTTCCACGTCGACAGTTCGGTCGCTTCGATCGGTGCGGAGGAGGCAATGCCGGCATTCGAGACGAGGATATCGATGCCGCCGAATTCGACGCAGGCTTCCGCGAAGGAGGCGATCACCGCATCTTCCTTGGTGACGTCGAGCCGGACGCTGCGCACGGCGTCAGCGCCGAACTTCTTGACGAAATCGGCTTCGGTCCCCTCGAGCGCTGCCTGGTCGATATCGGCAAGCACCACGCAGGCGCCTTCGCCGACGAGGCGTGCGGCCGTCGCCCGGCCGATGCCACCCGCGCCGCCGGTGACGAAGGCGACGCGGCCGGCAAGGCTCTTCGGCTTCGGCATGCGCTGCAGCTTGGCCTCTTCGAGCAGCCAATATTCGATATCGAAGGCTTCCTGCTCGGGCAGGCCCTGATATTCGGAGACCGTCGAGGCGCCGCGCATGACGTTGATGGCGTTGACGTAGAATTCGCTGGCAATGCGGGCCGTCGCCTTGTCGCGGGCAAAGGACAGCATGCCGACGCCGGGAACGAGGAAGATGACGGGATTGGCATCGCGCATGGCGGGCGAATTGTCATGCTTGCAGTCGTTATAATAGCGGGCGTAGTCGGCGCGGTAGTCCTCCAGCGCCTTGTCGAGACCGGCGACGATCACGTCGACATCCGGCTTGGCCGGGTCGAAATCGACGATCAGCGGGCGGATCTTGGTGCGCAGGAAATGATCCGGGCAGCTGGTGCCGAGCGCGCCGAGCGGACGCAAATCGCTGGAATTGACGAATTCGAGCACGGCGTCCTGATCGTCGAAATGCCCGAGCTTACGTTCTTGCTTGCCGATGCGACCGCGGATCTCCGGCATCAGCCGGGCGGCGATGGCGCGGCGTTCGGCAACGGCCAGGTTCTGCGTGACCGCGCCGCCGAAAATCGTCTTGCCTTCGGTCTTTTCGGCAAACCAGACGATCGCCTTGTTGATGATGTCGAGCGTCAGCTCGTAGCAGGCCTTGGCGTCATCAGCCCAGGTGAAGAGACCGTGGCTTTCGAGCACGACGCCCTTTGCATTCGGATTGGCTGCAACGAAAGCGCCGAGGTCGAGGCCGAGCTGGAAGCCCGGACGGCGCCAGGGCAGCCAGCCGATCTCGTCGCCGAAGATCTGCTGCGTCAATTCCTTCGAATTCTTCGACGCGGCAATCGCGATGATCGCGTCGGGATGCATGTGGTCGACATGGGTGAAAGGCACGAAACCGTGCAGCGGTGTGTCGATCGAGGCGGCACGGGCATTCAGGTTGAAGGTGCAGTGCGGCAGGAAGCCGACCATGCGGTCCTCGTCCTCGACACCCTTGTAGATGCCCTTCAGCGATTCCAGCTTGTCCTGGTAGAGCGTCGCGAAACCGTCGAGCTTGATCGTGCCGACGTCGCCGCCCGAGCCCTTGACCCAAAGTACCTTCACCTTGCCGCCGGTGAGCGGATCGGTTTCCATCACCTTCGCCGAGGTGTTGCCGCCGCCATAATTGGTGATGCGCTTGTCGGCGCCGAGCAGGTTGGAGCGATAGAGCAGCTTGCCAGGCTCATCGAGGCCTGCCGCGTAAGCATCATCCCACCGGTTTTCCAGAAGCCGGACGTTCGCCGCCATGTCATCCTCCCATATGAAATCTTCATCGAGACGCAAAGTTCGCGCCCCTTTTCGCTGACGGTATCGCTCATCAAAATGGAGGTTGTCAATCGAAAACGATCAAATTCGATTATTGTGCAGCGCAATATGAAAATTTATGATCGTTTTTGATTGACACATTGTCATATGTGCGAAATAAACGGTCCAAGGAGGAGCCCCATGCACGAACGCGAACGCCATCGCATCATTCTGAGCGCCGTCCAGGAAAAGTCCGTCGTGACGGTTCAGGATATTTCCGAACTGACCGAGGCTTCCGAGGCGACGATCCGGCGCGACATCGCGGCTCTTCATGTCCAGGGCAAGATCCGGCGGGTCCGCGGCGGCGCCGAGGCCGTGCATCCGCCGCAGCTCGGCAATCTCGCCGGCCGCCCCTTCCGTGTTTCGGAATCGGTCAATATCGACAAGAAACGCGCAATCGCCCGCCAGGCCGTCGAGCTTTGCGATCCGGGCGACGCGATCATCATCAACGGCGGCACGACCACCTTCCAGATGGTGCATTTCATGGCGGCGCACCGCCTGCAGGTGATGACCAATTCCTTCGCGATCGCCGAACATCTGGTCAAGCATTCGAAGAACACGGTAACGGTGCCGGGCGGCGCGATCTATCGCGAACAGAGCCTGATCCTCTCCCCTTTCGACAATGACGCGATCCGCAATTTCTACGCCCGCCGCTTCTTCATCGGCGCGCAGGGCATCGGCCCGCTCGGCATCATGGAAGCCGACGCGCTGATCATCCAGAGCGAACAGAAGCTGATGCATCAGGCCGACGAATTGGTCGTCATGGCTGATTCCAGCAAGTTCCATCGCCGGTCGAGCCTCATTCTGTGCCCGCTCGAGCGTGTGTCTACAATCATCACCGATGACGGCATTCCAGAGGAAGCCGTCAGGATGATCGAGAATGCCGGCATCAGGCTCATTGTCGCGAGCCCGGTCACCCAGGCAATCAAGGAGGATTCCTCGTCGGTCGCATAAGGCGCCGGGGAGGTGTGAAGAGTGTCAATCAAGTGGGAGGATGAAAGCATGAAACTCGCAAAGAAACTCGCAATCGGCGTGGCATTTGCCGTCGCCATGATGGCCGGCACGGCCAGCGCTGCCGACATCAAGATCGGTCTCGTCGTCAAGTCGCTCGGCAACGGCTTCTTCGATGCTGCCAACAAGGGTGCGCAGGAAGCCGCCAAGGAACTCGGCGGCGTCGAGGTCATCTATACCGGTCCGACGACGACGACGGCCGAAGGCCAGATCGAAGTCATCAATTCGCTGATCGCCCAGGGCGTCAGTGCCATCGCTGTTTCGGCCAACGATCCCGACGCTCTCGTTCCGGCGCTGAAGAAGGCAACACAGCGCGGCATCAAGGTCATCTCCTGGGATTCCGGCGTCGCACCTGAAGGCCGTATCCTGCAGCTCAACCCGTCGTCCAACGAACTGATCGGCAAGATGTGCCTGACGCTCGTCAAGGACCATCTCGACGGCGGCAAGGGTGACTTCGCCATCCTGTCGGCAACGACCACCTCGACCAACCAGAACATCTGGATCGACCAGATGAAGAAGCAGCTCAAGGATTTCCCGGGCCTCAACCTCGTCACCACGGTCTATGGCGACGACCTCTCGGACAAGTCCTATCGTGAAGCCGAGGGCCTCTTGAAGGCCAACCCGAACATCAAGGTCATCGTCGCTCCGACGACAGTCGGCGTTCTCGCCGCTTCCAAGGTCGTCGAAGACAAGGGCCTTGTCGGCAAGGTCTACGTCACCGGTCTCGGCCTGCCGTCCGAAATGGCCGGCGCGATCAAGTCGGGCGCCACGAAGGAATTCGCCATCTGGAACCCGATCGATCTCGGCTATTCCGCGACGCAGATCGCTTATCGCCTCGTCAAGGGCGAGACCGACGGCAAGCCAGGCAGCGAGATCGAAGCCGGCCGCATGGGCAAGATCAAGGTCGGCGACAACGGTGAAGCCGCCATGGCCGATCCCTTCGTCTACAATGCTTCGAATATCGACCAGTTCTCCAAGGTCTTCTGATCTGGAGCCGACGCATAAAAGCCCGGCGGCCTGATGGCCGCCGGGATTCTCATTCGACACTGGTAGAAGCTTGATGAACGCCGCCTTTCAACAAACCGCCACGGACAGCAAAACCGGTGATGCGCCCGCCATTCTGGAAATGCGCGGCATCTCCCAGATCTTTCCGGGCGTGAAGGCGCTCGACAATGTCAACATCGCGCTGCATCCCGGCACGGTGACTGCGCTGATCGGCGAAAACGGCGCCGGCAAATCGACGCTGGTCAAGATCCTGACCGGCATCTACAGGCCGAACGAAGGCGAGATCCTGGTCGACGGCCAGCCGGTGACCTTTGCCAGCGCCCAGGCTGCGATCGATGCCGGCGTTACCGCCATCCATCAGGAAACCGTGCTGTTCGACGAGTTGACGGTTGCCGAAAACATTTTCCTCGGCCATGCGCCGCGCACGCGTTTGCGCACCATCGACTGGCAGGTGATGAACAGCCGCGCGAAGGCGCTGCTGACCGCGCTTGAAAGCAATATCGATCCGACGATCCGGCTGAAGGACCTCTCGATTGCGCAGCGCCATCTGGTGGCGATTGCGCGCGCTCTGTCGATCGAGGCCCGCATCGTCATCATGGACGAACCGACGGCAGCCCTTTCCCGCAAGGAGATCGACGATCTCTTCCGCATCGTCCGGGGCCTGAAGGAAAAGGGCAAGGCGATCCTCTTCATCAGCCACAAGTTCGACGAGGTCTACGAGATCGCCGACGATTTCGTCGTCTTCCGCGACGGCCGCGCCGTCGGCCAGGGCCGGCTCAAGGAGACGCCGCAGGACGAGATCGTCCGCATGATGGTCGGCCGCGACGTCGAGAATGCTTTTCCGAAGGTCGATGTCGCCATCGGCGGCCCGGTTCTGGAGATCCGCAACTACAGCCATCGCACTGAATTCCGCGACATCTCCTTCACCCTGCGCCAGGGCGAAATTCTCGGTATTTACGGCCTGATCGGCGCCGGCCGTTCGGAACTGTCCCAATCGCTCTTCGGCATCACCAGGCCACTCTCCGGCACCATGATGCTCGAAGGCCGCGAAATCACCATCCATTCGCCGCAGGATGCGATCCGGGCCGGCATCGTCTACGTGCCGGAGGAACGCGGCCGCCACGGGCTGGCGCTGCCGATGCCGATCTTCCAGAATATGACGCTGCCTTCGCTTACCCGCACCTCGCGCCGGGGCTTCCTCCGGGCGGCAGAAGAATTCGCGCTCGCCCGCAAATATGCCGAGCGGCTGGACCTGCGCGCCGCAGCCCTTTCCGTCCCGGTCGGCACGCTGTCGGGCGGCAACCAGCAGAAGGTCGTCATCGGCAAATGGCTGGCGACTGCGCCGAAGGTCATCATCCTCGATGAACCCACAAAGGGCATCGACATCGGTTCGAAGGCAGCCGTGCACGGATTCATCAGCGAACTCGCCGCCGAGGGCCTGTCGATCATCATGGTCTCCTCCGAATTGCCCGAAATCATCGGCATGTCGGACCGCGTCCTGGTGATGAAGGAGGGTCTCGCCGCCGGAATTTTCGAACGCGCCGAGCTGTCGCCGGAAGCGCTGGTGCGCGCCGCCACCGGCAATGCATGAGGCCCCCGATGCACAAGGCCCGCAATTCGTAAGGTAAGAGCATGGCAAAACTGATCAGAAAACGCGAAACCCTGCTGTTCCTCATCATCGTTGTGATGATCGCGATCTTTTCGACGCGCGCTGCCGATTTCGCAACGCCGGAGAACCTCGCCGGCATTTTCAACGATACCTCCATCCTGATCATCCTGGCGCTCGCGCAGATGACGGTTATCCTGACGAAATCGATCGACCTGTCGGTTGCCGCCAACCTCGCCTTCACCGGCATGGCGATCGCCATGATGAATGCCGCCTATCCCGACCTGCCGCTCGTCGTGCTGATCCTTGCCGCCATCGTCATCGGCGCCTGCCTCGGCGCCATCAACGGCTTTCTCGTCTGGGCGCTCGAAATCCCGCCGATCGTCGTGACACTCGGCACGCTTACCATCTATCGCGGCATGGCCTTCGTGCTCTCGGGCGGGGCGTGGGTGAACGCCCACCAGATGACGCCGGTCTTCCTGTCGGTGCCGCGCGCGCCGATCCTCGGCCTGCCGGTTCTCGGCTGGGTGGGCATCATCATCGTGCTGCTGATGTATGTCCTGCTCAGATACACCCAGTTCGGCCGTTCGGCCTATGCCACCGGCGGCAATCCGACCGCGGCCGTCTATGCCGGCATCGATACGGGCTGGACGAAATTTTTGGCCTTCGTTCTATCGGGGGCGCTTGCCGGCCTCGCGAGCTATCTCTGGGTATCGCGTTATGCCGTCGCCTATGTCGATATCGCCAACGGCTTCGAGCTCGACAGCGTCGCGGCCTGCGTCATCGGCGGCATTTCGATTGCCGGCGGCGTCGGCTCGGTCGCCGGCACCGTGCTCGGCGCGCTCTTCCTCGGCGTCATCAAGAATGCGCTGCCGGTGATCGGCATTTCACCCTTCACGCAAATGGCGATCTCCGGAACCGTCATCATTCTCGCCGTCGCCTTCAACGCCAGGCGTGAGCGCAACCGCGGCCGCATCATCCTGCGCGACCGCGCCGCGGCCGAGATCAGAACGGAGGCCGCAGCATGAGCACCGTGTCCACCCACGAAAAGCGGGTCATTCCCGACCGCCTCGGCACACCCTTCCGCCGCATCCTCGCGAGCTGGGAAGTGCTGCTCTTTGCCGTCGCCGTGCTGATCTTCATCTTCAATTCGCTCGCCTCGCCCTATTTCCTCGATGCCTGGAACCTTTCGGACGCCACCTTCAATTTCACCGAAAAGGCAATGATTGCCTTCGCCATGGCGCTGCTCGTCATATCAGGCGAGATCGATCTCTCGGTCGCCGCGATCATCGCGCTCGCCTCGACGGCAATGGGCGCGGCAGCGCAGGTCGGCATCGGCACACCGGGTCTGGTCGCGATCGGCATCGGCACCGGCCTTGCCTGCGGCATTTTCAACGGCGTTCTGGTCTCGGTGCTGAAACTGCCGTCGATCGTCGTCACCATCGGCACGATGAGCCTTTTCCGCGGCATTTCCTATATCGTCCTCGGCGACCAGGCCTATGGCAAATACCCGGCGGATTTCGCCTATTTCGGCCAGGGTTATGTCGTCTGGGTATTCTCCTTCGAATTCGTGCTCTTCATTGTGCTGGCGATCCTCTTCGCCGTCCTGCTGCATGCGACGAATTTCGGCCGGCAGGTCTACGCGATCGGCAACAACGACTTCGCCGCCCGCTTTTCGGGTATTCCGGTCGAACGCGTCAAATTCATCCTCTTCCTGCTGACCGGCGTCATGAGCGGCATCGCCGCCGTCTGCCTGACCTCACGCCTCGGCTCGACCCGGCCGTCGATTGCCCAGGGCTGGGAACTCGAGGTCGTCACCATGGTCGTGCTCGGCGGCATCTCGATCCTCGGCGGCTCCGGCACGATCGTCGGCGTCGTCATCGCTGCCTTCGTCATGGGCCTCGTCACCTTCGGCCTCGGCCTGCTCAACGTGCCCGGCATCGTCATGTCGATCTTCATCGGCCTGCTTCTCATCATCACCATCGCCATCCCGATCATCGCCCGTCGCATCAAGGTCATGAGCTCCCGATGACTTTAGAAAAACACGCCTTCAAGATGCAGCTCAATCCCGGCATGGAAGCCGAATACCGCCGGCGGCATGACGAGATCTGGCCGGAACTGGTCGATCTCCTGCACAAGTCAGGGGCCAGCGACTATTCCATCCATCTCGACCGCGAGACCAACACGCTGTTCGGCGTGTTGACGCGGCCGGCCGACCACACGATGGCGAGCCTGCCGGAGCATCCGGTCGTGAAAAAATGGTGGGCTTATATGGCCGATATCATGGCGACCAATCCCGATAATTCACCGGTCCAGAGCGACCTGGTCACCGTCTTCCATATGCCATGAACGCCACCTCCTATCGCCGCATCGCCGTCCTCGACATCGGCAAGACCAACGCCAAGGTCGTCGTCCTCGACAGCGAGACGGGCGCCGAGATCGCCATGTTGAAACGGCCGAATATCTCGATCAAAACCGGTCTCTATCCGCACTACGACGTAGAGGCTCTCTGGTCCTTTGCGCTCGATGCGCTGAAGAACCTTGCGCGCGAGCCTGGCTTCGACGCCATTTCGATCACCACCCATGGCGCCTCCGCGGCACTCCTTGCCCGGGACGGCACGCTTGCCATGCCTGTCGTCGACTATGAACACGAATATCCTCAGGAAATCCGCGACGCCTATACGCGGCTGCGCCCCTCCTTCGACGAAACCTTCTCGCCGCACCTCGCTATGGGTCTCAATATCGGCGCGCAGCTGCACTACCAGAAGAGCGCCTTTCCCGAGGAGTTTGCCGGGGTGGCGACCATCCTCACCTATGCGCAATACTGGACGGCGCGGCTGACGGGTGTTGCCGCCAATGAGCTGACCTCGCTCGGCTGCCATACCGACCTCTGGAACCCTAGGGCCGGCCGCTATTCCTCACTCGTCGACAGGCTCGCCATCGGCGACCTCATGGCGCCGATCCGTTCCGCTTTCGATGCGCTTGGCCCGGTCCTGCCGGATATCGCCGCTGAGCTCGGCCTTGCCGCACCCGTGCCGGTCTATTGCGGCATTCACGATTCCAATGCCTCGCTGCTGCCGCATCTGGTCCACCGGGCCGCACCCTTTGCCGTCGTCTCCACCGGCACATGGGTCATCAATTTCGGCGTCGGCGGCGATCTCGATCATCTCGATCCGAAACGCGATGCGCTCGCCAATGTCGATGCCTATGGCCGGGCCGTCCCCTCCTCCCGTTTCATGGGCGGCCGTGAATTCGAGATCCTGTCGGCCGAAATCGGCCCTGTCGACGAAAAAGCCGCACAAGCGGCAATCGGCCGGGTCATCGGCAAGGGCTTGATGCTGCTTCCGAATATCGCCCCGGGTTCCGGGCCCTTTCCGGGAAAGACAAGCCGCTGGATCGGCGCCGAAGAGGCAAGCCGCGACGAGCGCTCTGCCGCTGCCTGCCTCTATCTCGCTTTGATGACCGATGCCTGCCTCGGACTGATCGGCGCCCAAGGCCCTGTTATCGTCGAAGGGCCCTTTGCGCTGAATGAGACCTATCTCAAGCTGCTGGCCGCCCTAACCGGCCGCGAGGTCATGGCCCTTCCGGGTTCGACCGGCACCAGCCAGGGTGCCGCCCTTCTGACCGGCATCCGGCCGGTGTCGGGCGCCGAGACGCATGTTCCGCCGACCGATATCCCGGGGCTGACCGCCTATCGCACCCGCTGGTACGCAGCGATGGAATAGGAGTCTTTCCAAATGCGGCCTTGTTCGTCCCTGCCTTCTGGTTAGTGTGGCACCTCGAAAATCAGGTCGAGGAGATAGCATGACAGAGACATTCGATCCGCGCACGGTTGCAGCCAGGCTTCACAGCCTGCGCCAGGCCGGCCGTCAGGAGGCAACAGACACTTTCGCGCTGCCAGCCGATCTCGATCAGGCGATGGAGGCGCAGGATTTGCTTCCCGCCGCGGACAGTATTTCGAGCAATGCCTGGAAAGTGACGGTCTCGCCGCAGGGCCAGGCGGTCACCGCTCCGCTGCATCCCTATGCCGAAGCCGTCTCGGGCGCCGACATTCCCTGGTATCCGGGCCTGAAATTCGAAACCGAGATCGCCGTCCGTCTTGGCCGTGACCTGCCGATCCGCACAGGCGCTCCCTACAGCCGCACTGAGGTGGTCGAGGCGATCGCCGCTGTCCATCTCGGTGCCGAGCTGCTGGTGAGTGCCGTCAGGGAAAGCGGCAGCGTTTCGTTTCTGCTGTTCGTCGCCGACCGGCTCGGCAATAGCGGCTATGTGCTCGGTCCGAAGCTCGAAAAGAGCGTTGTCGACACCGCCGGCGGAACGCCGCTCAAGGTCACCCATGCCGGCCGCACGATCTATGATGGTCCAGCACAGCATCCGAAGGGCGATGTTCTCACCTGGCTCGTCGATTACGCCAATGACGGCTTGCGCCCAGAGACATCGCTGAAGACGGGTGCGCTCATCACCACAGGCACGTTGAGCGGCGCGATCGAACTGACTGAACCCGGCGAGATCGACATCGAGTTCGGCAGGGCCCACCTCAGCTTCTCGGTGTCGAAGGGTTGATTTGACGCCGCGGCGCTCACGCCTTCTCGCGGAACATCTCGATGATGGCGGAAAAGTCCCTTCCGCCGTTGCCCTGCTTTTCAAAAAGCGCATAAAGCTGCGCTGCTTCCGCGCCGAGCGGCGTGGAGGCGCCGCTCGCCAGCGCCGCTTCCTGGGACAGCCTGAGATCCTTCAGCATCAGTGCCGCGGCAAAACCCGGTTTGTAGTCATTATTTGCCGGCGAGGTCGGGACCGGTCCGGGCACCGGGCAATAGGTATTGATCGACCAGCACTGGCCTGACGAGGTCGAGGCGACGTCGAACAGCGCCTGATGCGAGAGACCAAGTTTCTCGGCGAGCACGAAGGCCTCGCAGACGCCCACCATCGAAATGCCGAGGATCATGTTGTTGCAGATCTTCGCCGCCTGGCCGGCGCCGGCCTCGCCGCAATGGACGATCTTCTTTCCCATGGCCTCGAGGATTGGCTTTGCCTTGGCGAAGGCGTCTTCCGAGCCGCCGGCCATGAAGGTCAGCGTGCCTGCAGTCGCCCCGCCCGTGCCGCCGGAGACCGGGGCGTCGAGCGACAGGCAACTGGCGGCCTGGGCCATTTCATGCGCCTTGCGGCTGCTTTCGACATCGATGGTCGAGCAATCGATGACCAGCGTGCCCTGAGCCGCGGACGGCAGGATATCGGTCCAGGCCGTCAGCACGTGTCTGCCCTGCGGCAGCATGGTAATGATGATCTCCACGTCCTTGACCGCCTGGCTGGCATTGCTTGCCGGCTTGACGCCGCTCTCCTCGGCCGCCTTCAGAACCGAAGCCGCGAGATCGAAGCCCAGGACCTCGTGGCCTGATTTGACCAGATTGGCCGCCATCGGCCCACCCATGTTGCCGAGGCCGATGAATGCGATCCTTGCCATGGTCTTCTCCTATCGATTGTCTTCGAGGATCATTGCTGCCGCCTTTTCGGCGATCATGATGGTCGGCGAATTGGTGTTGCCCGAGGTGATCGACGGCATCACCGAGGCGTCGGCGATCCTGAGCTTGCCGAGCGCCCGGAATCTCAGCCTGGGATCGACGACGCTATCCCTGTCGGCGCCCATGCGGCAGGTGCCGACGGGATGGAAGATCGTCGTGCCGATCTCGCCCGCCGCCCGCTCCATATCGGCCTCCGTCTGATAGGCAGGCCCCGGCTTGAATTCCTCCGGCTTGAAACGGGCAAAGGAAGGCTGCGCGACGATCTTGCGCGTCAACCGTATTGAACGGACAGCTATGTCACGATCGCGCTGCGTCGAGAGGTATTTTGGGCTGATCGTCGGCTGGGCGGCAAAATCCGGGCTCGACAGGTGGACCGAACCCCGGCTTTCCGGCCTCAGATTGCAGACGCTCGCGGTGATTGCCGGGAAAGGGTGGACGGGATCGCCGAATTTCTCCAGCGACACCGGCTGCACGTGATATTGCAAGTCGGGCGTTTCCCGGTCCGGGCCCGATCGGGTGAAGATGCCGAGCTGGCTCGGCGCCATCGCCATCGGCCCGGAGCGGCGGACGAGATATTCGAGCCCGATCGCCGCCTTGCCGATCAGCTTCGTCGCCTTCTCGTTCAGCGTCGGAACGCCCGAGACTTTGTAGGCCAGACGCAGCTGCAGATGGTCCTGCAGGTTCTCGCCAACGCCCTTGACCTCGGTGACGACATCGACGCCCGCTTGGCTGAGAACCTCGCCCCTGCCGATGCCTGATAGTTCCAGGATATGCGGCGAACCGATCGAACCGGCGGAAAGGACGGTTTCTCTCGCTGCATAGGCGCGTTTCGCCACGCCGCCGTGCTGGAACTCGACACCGGCAACGGCGCCCTCCTCCACCAGCAGCCGCCGGACCTGTGCCTTGATCAGGACGGTCAGGTTGGAGCGTTTCATCGCCGGGCGCAGGAAGGCCTTCGAGGTGTTCCAGCGGATGCCGGAACGCTGATTGACGTCGAAATAGCCGGAGCCCTCATTGCTGCCGCGGTTGAAATCCGCGGTCTCCGGAATGCCTGCTTCCCTGGCAGCCTGCTGGAAGGCATCGAGCACGGCCCAGCGCACCCGCGCTTTCTCAATGCGCCATTCGCCGCCGGCACCATGCATCTCGTCTTCGCCGCGGTAAAAATCCTCGGACTGGCGGAAGAAGGGCAGAACATCATCCCAGCCCCAGCCGGTGCAGCCCATCTGCCGCCAGAGATCGTAATCGCGTGCCTGGCCGCGCATGTAGATCATGCCGTTGATCGACGAGGAGCCACCGAGCACCTTGCCGCGCGGATAGCTCAGCGCCCGGCCGTTCAGCCCCGCTTCCGGCGCCGTGGTGAAGCACCAGTCGGTACGCGGGTTGTTGATGCAATAGAGATACCCGACCGGAATATGGATCCAGTGATAATTGTCGCTGCCGCCGGCTTCGAGCAGCAGCACCCGGCTCCTGCCATCGGCCGACAGCCGGTTGGCGAGCACGCAGCCGGCGCTGCCTGCCCCGATGATGATGTAGTCGTAACGATCCATGCCGCGCACGAGACTCCAGATGCTTGCCGCTTCCCCCTCCCCGCTGCACGGGGAGAGGGAGAGTCGCAGCGCCGCCGTCCGTCTCTTTTCCCGGGAAAAGTAATTCTTTCCGGAGAGAGAGAGGTCCGCCCGTTCAGCGGCGATAGACGAAGCCCAGTTTCCGCCCCAGCCGAGAGGCGTAGAATTCGCCGATGATGCCACGGCGGAAGATCAGCACGCAGACCATGAAGACGATGCCGGTGATGATCGTCACCGGGAATTCCGACGTGGCGAGGTAGTTTTCCAGCGCCACCACCAGGCCGGCGCCAAACAGCGGACCGATCAGCGTGCCGATGCCGCCGAGCAGCGTCATCAGGATCACCTCGCCCGACATCTGCCAGGCGACGTCGGTCAGCGTTGCAAACTGGAAAACGATCGATTTCACCGCGCCCGCGAGCCCGGCAAGCGATGCCGACATGACGAAGGCGCCGAGCTTGTAGCGCGCCACGGAATAGCCGAGCGAGATCGCCCGTTGCTCGTTTTCGCGGATCGATTTCAGGATCATGCCGAAAGGCGAATTGATGAAGCGCCAGATGATCAGCACGCCGATGATGAAAACAGCCAGCACGAAATAATACATGTTGGTCGAGCTGTTCAGATCGATGAAGCCGAAGAGATGACCGCGTGGCACCGACTGGATGCCGTCCTCGCCCTCGGTGAACTTCGCCTGCAGGCAGAAGAAGAAGAACATCTGCGACAGCGCCAGCGTGATCATCGCGAAATAGATGCCCTGCCGGCGGATGGCGAAGAAACCCATGACGAGCCCGAGAAAGGCCGCCCCCGCCACGCCGATCAGGATGCCGAGTTCCGGCGGCAAGCCCCATGCCTTCACCGTATAGGCGGTGAAATAGGCCGCACCGCCGAAGAAAGTGGCGTGGCCGAAGGAAAGCAGGCCGGTATAGCCGAGCAGCAGATTGAAGGCACAGGCAAAGAGCGCGAAGCAGAGCAGCTTCATCAGGAAGATCGGGTAGAAAAAGAACGGCGCCAGCAGCAGAAGCAGCAGCCCGGCCAGCAGGAAACCCGCCTGCACCGAAAGGGCGGTTCGGCTTTTTTCCGTTCCAACGGCGTCGGTGATGTCGGCCATGTCAAGCATCCCGTCCGAAGAGGCCCGCGGGCCTGATGAGAAGCACGATCGCCATGATGACGAAGATCACGATGTTGGACGCCTCGGGATAGAAGACCTTGGTCAGGCCCTCGGCAATGCCGAGCACGTAACCGGTGATGATCGCGCCCATGATCGATCCCATGCCGCCGACGACGACCACTGCGAAAACGACGATGATCATGTTCGAGCCCATCAGCGGCGAGACCTGGTAGATCGGCGCCGCCAGCACGCCTGCAAAGGCCGCGAGACCGGCGCCGAGCGCATAGGTGAGCGTCAAGAGCACCGGCACGTTGACGCCGAAGACCTGCACCAAAACGGCGTTTTCAGTGGCAGCACGCAAGTAAGCTCCGAGCTTGGTCTTCTCGATCAGCAGCCAGGTGCCGAGGCAGACGACCAGCGAAACGACGACCACCCAGCCGCGATAGATCGGCAGGAACATGAAGCCGAGATTGGCTCCGCCGGCGAGCGCTGCCGGCGTCGCATAGGGCTGGCCGGAAGAGCCGTAGAGATAACGGAAGGTGCCCTCGACCGCGAGCGCCAGCCCAAAGGTGAAGAGCAGCCCGTAGAGCGGATCGAGATCATAGAGCCGGCGCAGGAACAGCCGCTCGATGACAGCGCCGGCGAAGCCGACGATAACGGGTGCCAGGATCAGCGACGGCCAGTAGCCGATGCCGGCATAGGTCAGCAGCAGGTAGGCGACGAAGGCGCCGAGCATATATTGCGCGCCATGGGCGAAGTTGATCACCCTAAGCAGGCCGAAGATGATGGCCAGGCCGAGGCTGAGCAGCGCGTAGAACGAACCGTTGATCAGGCCGATCAGAAGCTGGCCGAACAGCGCCTGCAGGGGAATGCCGAAGATCATCGTCATCTGGTCACACTCCCAGAACTTTGTGCAGCGTGTCCATGCGCTGCGGCAGTTCACCGACCGGGAATTCCGACACCATCTGCCCATGATCCATCAGATAGAAGCGATCGGCAATACGGCTGGCGAAACGGAAATTCTGCTCAACGAGCAGGATCGTCATGCCGCGCTCTTTCAGCGTCTTCAGCACCTCGCCGATGCGCTGGACGATCACGGGGGCAAGCCCCTCGGTCGGTTCATCGAGAATGAGCAGCCTGACGCCGGTGCGGAGGATTCGGGCGATCGCCAGCATCTGCTGCTCGCCGCCGGATAGTTTGGTGCCTGGGCTGCCGCGGCGCTCGTAAAGATTGGGAAAGAGCTCGTAGATCTCGTCAAGCGTCATGCCGCCCCCTGCCACGACAGGCGGCAGCAGCAGGTTTTCCGAAACGGTCAGCGTCGAGAAGATGCCGCGCTCCTCCGGCACGAAGCCGATGCCCCGATGCGCCGTCTTGTGCAGCGGCACCTGCATCATGTCGCAGCCGGCAAAGCTGATCTTGCCCTTGCGGGTTCGCACGATGCCGGTGATGGTGCGCAACGTCGTCGTCTTGCCGACGCCGTTACGGCCGAGAATGGTGATCGTCTCGCCTTCGCCGACACGCATGTCGACGCCGTGCAGGACGTGGCTTTCGCCGTACCAGGCATTGAGCCCCTGGACTTCGAGGAGAGTGGCCATCAATGCTCCTCCGTGCCCATATAGGCCACGCGTACGCGCTCATCCTGGCTGACGGTGGCATAATCGCCCTCGGCGAGGATCTCGCCGCGCTGCAGCACGGTGACGTGCTGGCAGATATTGGCGACGACGGAGAGATTGTGCTCGACCATCAATACGGCGCGGTCGCGGGCGACCTCGCGGATAATCGACGAGACGACGCCGACATCCTCCTGCCCCATGCCAGCCATCGGCTCATCGAGCAGCAGCACCTTGGGATCGAGCGCCAGCGTGGTGGCGATCTCCAGCACGCGCTTGCGGCCATAGGAAAGATCGGCGGCGATATGATCGCGCTCCTTGGAAAGCCCGACGCTGGCGAGCAGTTGCTCGGCTCGCTCGTTCAGCCGATCGAGTGCCGAGAGCGGCCGCCAGAACTGTGTGGAAAGATTGTTCGGCCGCTGCAGCGCCACGCGGACATTGTCGAGGACGGTCAGGTGCGGGAAGACCGCGGAGATCTGGAAGGAGCGAACGAGCCCCATGCGCGCCACTTTGTCGGGAGGCGTCTTGGTGATATCGGTGCCCATCAGCGTGATCGTACCTGATGTCGGCTGCAGGAATTTGGTCAGCAGGTTGAAGACTGTCGTCTTGCCGGCGCCGTTCGGGCCGATCAGTGCATGCACGCTTGCATCGTGCACATCGAGATCGACGTTCTTGACGGCCGTGAAGCCGCCGAAATCGCGGCGCAGGCCGCGGGCGGACAAGACCACCCGCGGCTTTTCCTGAGTTTCAATTGCGGAAACCGCCATCGTTGCTACTTCACCAGATCGCAGCCGCTCTTGGCGGGATCGATATAGGCTTCCTTGCCGGGAATGGTGGCGAGCACGTTGAAGTAATCCCACGGCTCCTTGCTTTCGGAAGGCTTCTTCACCTGCAGCAGGTACATGTCGTGGATCATGCGGCCATTGGCGCCGACCGTGCCGCCGCGACCAAAGACGTCGTCGACGGGCATTTCATGCAGCTGCTTGGCGACGGCTTCCGTCTCGTCGGTGCCGGCCTTCTGCACGGCTTTCAGATATTGCGTCACCGCCGAATAGGTGCCGGTATGGATCATGTTCGGCATCTTGCCGGTGCGGGCGAAGAACTTTTTCGCAAAGGCGCGGCTTTCGTCGTCGCGGTTCCAGTAATAGCCTTCCGTCAGCGTCAGCCCCTGCGCCGCCTCGAGGCCGAGGCCGTGGACTTCGGCCAATGTGAAGAGCAGCGCCGCCAGATGCTGGCCGCCCTGGGTGATGCCGAATTCAGCCGCCTGCTTGATGGCGTTCGAGGTATCGAGGCCGGCATTGGCAAGGCCGATCACCTTGGCGCCAGACGATTGCGCCTGAAGCAGGAAGGACGAGAAGTCCTGGGTCGATAGCGGATGGCGCACGGCGCCGACGACCTTGCCGCCGCTCGCCTTGACGTAATCGCTGGTCTGCTGCTCCAGCGAATAGCCGAAGGCATAATCGGCGGTCAGGAAGAACCAGCTGTCGCCGCCCTGCTTGACGAGCGCGCCGCCGGTGCCAACGGCGAGCGCATGCGTGTCATAAGCCCAGTGGAAACCGTAAGGCGAGCAGGCCTTGCCGGTCAGATCCGTCGTCGCAGCACCCGTGACGATGTCGATCTTCTTCTTCTCCTTGCCGATCGCCTGCACGGCAAGCGCCACCGACGAGGTCGTCAACTCCATGATCGCATCCACCTGCTCGGTGTCGTACCACTGGCGGGCGATGTTGGAGGCGATATCCGCCTTGTTCTGGTGGTCGGCATCGACGATCTCGACCGGCACATCAAGCACCTTGCCGCCGAAATCCTCAACCGCCATCTTGGCGGCCTCGACGGAAGACTTGCCGCCGAAATCGGCATAGACACCCGACTGGTCGTTCAGGATGCCGATCTTGACCTTGCCGTCGGTCGCGCCCTGCGCGAGCACCGCTGTGCTGCTTGCAAGCAGAAATGCAACTGATGCAATGAGATTCTTTCGCATATTCTCTCCTCCCAGAGATTGGCCAGATTGCGGATCTGTTCAAATTTGGCCAGCCGTCCTCCTCAGAACGACGGACCCTCACCCTACGATCACGGAAATTCCGCCCTGAGGCAACGGGTGGTTTACAACTAATTCCAAACAGTATCTGTTCATATTTGAACAGAGAGGATCGCAATGAACAATCCATCGCAGTTTACTTGGGACGATCTGCAGTTTTTTCTAGCCGTCGCCCGCACCGGACAGCTGTCGACGGCGGCTCGCCAGTTGCGCTCCAGCCATGCCACCGTCTCGCGCCGCATCGATCGGCTGGAGTTCACCCTCAAGGTCAAGCTGTTCGAGCGGAATCCGCGCGGCTACGTGCTGACCGCCATGGGCACGCGCTTCGTCGAGACGGCCGAAAGGATGGAGCAGGAGACCGAGCGGCTGCGTGCCGACCTCGCCGACGGCTCGATGGCGCAGCGCGGCCTTGTGCGGCTAAGCGCGCCGGAGGGTTTTGCCAATTTCTTCTTCGCAACCGTGCTGCCGCAGTTTGCCGCCCAGCATCCGCACTTGGCGCTGGAACTGGTGACGATCCAGCAGATCATGTCGCTGTCGCGCAAGGAGGCCGATCTTTCCGTCGTGCTCGACGAACCGAAGGGCGGGGCGTATTTCGCCGAGAAGCTGACGGATTACCACCTGCAGGTCTACGGCTCGCGGGATTATCTGGCCAAGGCGCCTGACATCAACTCCCGCGAAGACCTGCTCAGCCATCCCTTCGTCAGCTATATCGAGGAAATGATTTTCGCGCCGGGCCTGGATTATCTGGGCGATGTGCACCCGCGCATCAAGCCGCAGTTCCAGAGCTCCAGCATCTTCGCGCAGCTGACTGCCACGAGAAACGGCCTCGGCCTCTGCATCCTGCCCTATTTCTTTGCCAGCCGTTATCCCGAACTCGTGCGCGTGCTGCCAGACGAAATCGACCTCAAGCGCCACTACTGGATCACCTGCCATCGCGACCTGAAACAGGCGCCCCGCGTGCGCGCCGTCATCGATTTCCTCCGCGAGGCGGTACGCGGCGAGGATGCGCGCTTCGTGCCGCCCTATGTCACCGCCGCCGGCCCGGCGCGCCGGACAAGAGCGGACGTTTAGATCATGAGTGGCATCGTGCCAGCTATTTCAGGAATTCGGCCCGGTGCGGGGTGAATGCATCGATCAGTCTGCCCTTTTCCAGCGCCTTGACGCCATGGACCAGATTGGGGGGTACGATGAAGCTGCCGCCCTGCTTGAGCACCTCGGTCCGGCCATCGATCGTCACTTCGAAACTGCCTTCGGCGACGTAGCTGGCCTGGATGTGCGGATGCGAATGGGCCGCACCCACGGCGCCGCTTTCGAAGGCCACTTCCACCATCATCATCTCGGGCAGATAGGTCATGATGCGCCTGACGACGCCGGGCTCGGGATTGACCCATTCGGCGCCTTCGGCCGATACGAACAGATCGCTTGACGACATTTCCGCCTCCTCGTTCCAGAATCGATCGCGGGCAAAGTGGATCATGCCGACGCTTTTGAAAAGATGGCGTGGCCCGTCTTTTCGGTGCGACCACCTTCTGTTGACGCGGTCGGCTGGCGGGTCTATGGCCAACTTGAGCGAGGCAAGCTGAGGAGACACCGCCATGCAGCATACGCGCGAAGTTTTCGACTGGGCCGATCCGTTCCGCCTGGTGGAGCAGCTGACCAGCGAAGAGCGCATGGTGCAGGACACCGCCCACGCCTATGCGCAGGAAAAGCTTGCGCCCCGCGTTCTCGACGCCTTCCGCAATGAAAAGACCGATCCTGAGATCTTCCGCGAAATGGGCGAACTCGGCCTGCTCGGCCCGACGATCTCGCCGGATTATGGCGGCGCCGGCCTCGGTTACGTCGCCTACGGCCTGATCGCCCGCGAAGTCGAAAGGGTCGACAGCGGCTATCGTTCGATGATGAGCGTCCAGTCCTCGCTCGTGATGGTGCCGATCGAAACCTTCGGGTCTCAGGCGCAGAAGCTGAAATACCTGCCGAAACTCGCCAGCGGCGAATGGATCGGCTGCTTCGGCCTGACCGAACCGGATCACGGCTCCGACCCCGGCTCGATGGTGACACGTGCCAAAAAGGTCGACGGCGGCTACAGCCTGACCGGCTCGAAGACCTGGATCTCCAACGCACCGATCGCCGATGTCTTCGTCGTCTGGGCAAAGACCGAGGATGGCCTCATCCGCGGCTTCATTCTCGAAAAGGGCTGGAAAGGGCTTTCGGCGCCTGCGATCCACGGCAAGGTGGGACTGCGTGCCTCGATCACCGGCGAAGTGGTGATGGACGGGGTCTTCGTGCCTGGGGAAAACCTTCTGCCTGATGTGACCGGCCTCAAGGGACCGTTTACCTGCCTCAACTCGGCCCGTTTCGGCATCGCCTGGGGCGCACTCGGTGCTGCCGAGGATTGTTATGCGAGAGCCCGGCAATACACGCTCGAGCGCAAGCAGTTCGGCCGGCCGCTTGCCGCCAACCAGCTGATCCAGAAGAAGCTCGCCGACATGGCGGCGGAAATCTCGCTCGGCCTTCAGGGCTGCCTGCGGCTTGGCCGCATGAAGGAGGACGGCCATCCGCCGGTGGAGCTGACCTCGATCCTCAAGCGCAACAGCTGCGGCAAGGCGCTGGAGATTGCGCGGGCGGCCCGCGACATGCTCGGCGGCAACGGCATCTCCGACGAATTCGGCATCGCCCGTCATCTGGTCAACCTCGAAGTGGTCAACACCTATGAGGGCACGCACGACATCCACGCGCTGATCATCGGCCGGGCGATCACCGGCATTGCCGCCTTTGCGAACTAGCCTCTTGGCGCGAAAGGACGAATTGCCACGCGCCTGACAATGTGCAACTTTCCCTGACGGCGGCAAGAGCCGGCAAAAAGGGGGATCATGCATGTTTCTGCTCCTTGCATTGCTGATTGGTGTCATTGCCGGGCTTCGCGCTATGACGGCGCCGGCCGCCGTCGCCTGGGGCGCGGCGCTTGGCTGGTTCGATGTCTCGCAGACGCCGCTTGCGTTCACGGGTTACCAATGGACGCCGTGGATCTTCACGCTTCTCGCCGTCGTCGAACTGATTACCGACCAGCTACCATCGACGCCGTCGCGCAAGGTGCCGGTGCAGTTCGGTGCTCGCATCGTCATGGGCGCGCTGGCAGGTGCAACGATCGGCGCGGCCAACAGCCTGCTCTTCGGCGGGCTGATTGTCGGGGTGATCGGCGCCGTGATCGGCACATATGGCGGTGCTGCCGTCCGCGGCAGGCTCGCAGCGTCCTTCGGCAAGGATCTGCCGGCCGCCCTTATCGAGGATGCCGTCGCCGTCATCGGCGCGCTGCTGATCGTGGCCGTGTCATGAAGAGCTTCGACGCCATCGTTATCGGCGCCGGTCAGGCCGGCCCCTTCCTCGCCGCCCGCATGGTCGAAAAGGGCATGAAGGTGGCGCTGATCGAGCGCAAATTCCTCGGCGGCACCTGCGTCAATGCCGGCTGCATGCCGACGAAGACGCTGGTCGCCAGCGCCCGCGCCGCCCATGTCGCGAGAAACGGCGCCGTTTACGGCGTGAATCTCCAGGGCGAGATCGCCATCGACATGAAGGTGGTCAGGGCGCGTGCCGAAACCGTGACCATGAACGCCCGCAACGGCCTGCTCGGCTGGTTCGCCGGCATGGACGGCATGACCATGATTTACGGCCACGCCCGTTTCGAGGGCCCGAAGACCGTCAGCGTCAACGGCGAGACACTGACCGCACCGCGCATCTTCCTCAATGTCGGCGCGCGGCCGGTCATCCCCGACCTGCCCGGGATCAACGATATCGACTATCTCACCAGCACCTCGATCATCCATCTCGACACGCTGCCGCGGCATCTGGCCGTCATTGGCGGCAGTTATATCGGGCTGGAATTCGCACAGATGTATCGCCGCTTCGGCGCCGAAGTCAGCGTCATAGAGCATGGCCCGAAGCTCGCGTCGCGCGAGGACGAGGATATATCCGATGCGATCGCCGATGTCCTGCGCTCGGAGGGCATCGACATTCATACCGGCGCCAGCGACATCGCCTTCGCCAAGAGCGGCGACGGAATATTGGTCGCCACCGATTCAGCGAGGATCGATGCGAGCCATGTGCTGATCGCCACCGGCCGCAAGCCGAACACCGACGATCTCGGCCTCGATGCCGCCGGCGTCATCACCGACAAGCACGGCTATATCACCGTCGACGACAGGCTTGCCACCAATGTCGACGGCATCTGGGCGCTCGGCGACTGCAACGGCCACGGCGCCTTCACCCACACTTCCTACAATGATTTCGAGATCGCCGCCGCCAATCTGCTCGACGGCGACGATCGCAAGGTCTCGAGCCGCATCCTGGCCTATGCGCTTTATATCGACCCGCCGCTTGGCCGCGTCGGCATGACGGAGAAGCAGGCGCGCGCCTCGGGACGCAAGATCATGATCTCGACCCGGCCGATGAGCCGCGTCGGCCGCGCCAACGAGCGCGGCGAGACCAAGGGCTTCATGAAGGTGATCGCCGACGCCGAGACCAAAAAAATCCTCGGTGCGGCGATCCTCGGCATCGAAGGCGACGAGGTGATCCACGGCATCATAGACGCGATGAATGCGGGAACGACGTATCCCGCATTGCAATGGTCGGTGCCGATCCATCCGACGGTGTCGGAGCTGATCCCGACGCTGCTTGGGGATTTGAAGCCGGTTTAACTGTAGAAAACCCGGGCCGAGGACAGCTACGTGTCTATCGAACTGCTGATCGAGCACTACGGCCTGTTGGCGATATTTTTGGGTGCAGCCTTCGAGGGCGAAACAGCCGCCTTCCTTGGCGGCGTCATTTCCCACCGCGGGCTGCTGACCTATTGGTCGGCGTCGCTTGCGGCAACGGCAGGATCCTTCGCCGGCGATCAGTTCTGGTTCTTCGCCGGCCGTTATGCCGCTCGATGGGGTCTCGTCCGCCGGCTGATGGAAACACCGGCGCTGGCGCGCGCCACCCGGCTTCTGGAAAGATATCCCACAGGCTTCATCCTTGCGTTTCGTTTCCTGGTGGGATTGCGGACGATCAGCCCGATCGTCATCGGCACAACGCGAATTGCGACCGGTAAATTCGTCATCCTGAATGCCGCGGCCGCGCTGGTGTGGGGGCAGCTGTTCACAGGACTCGGTTACGTGTTCGGGCATGGCATCGAACAGACATTGGGCCACCTTCCCCTTCACCGCCACCTGCTGATCGCAGTCGGAGCCGCGGCTGTCGTCGCAGGCGCGGTGTTGCTGTTTCGCAAGACGAAAGCCGGTGTCAGGCCCCCGTAGGGACCGCTTACTCCAATCTCCTGATCCGTGAAGCGCAGTCGAGCGGTCGTACTGGTGCGCGCAGCGGAACTCCGTCTCAATGCGGAATTTGCTCGGTGGAAGCCGACCGGATTGCCCGGCAGACCGAAGGCGATCGAAATATGCTTATAAAGAAATTATGACCCCTAGATGTATTGTGTATAAAATGCTAGATACGATTGTATAGGCCGCGAGGACACTGCAATGGCCAACTCAATCAGAATATTTCATGTGCTATTATCCATCTCTGTTCTCTGTGTGGGAACTGCCGCCTTTGGCATAAAGGTTGCGGCGCAAGATATAACAGGCGCACAACGACAATCGGTCCTTTACCAAAATCTTCAAGAATATCTTCAACGGCAAGTTTTGCGCAGTTCTACGACAGGCCAACATGACAGCTTGGCCGATTATGCTGCGAAATGCGCAGCAGCGACTGGTATTACTATACCGCGCTTCAGTTGCAGTGCCGGTGTAGAAGTGCCCGGCCAAGGTACAGCCCCGGCCGGTACGCTGTGCGACGCTCCCAACTCTCTGAATCGTCAATGTGATCCTGGAAGCCGATTCCAGGTGCTCGCTGGGCGGACATCCGATTCCGTAGCAGTAGCACACTGCCGAAAAGTCGGCCTTCCAATAGAGGGCACTCAGTATAACGATATTGCGATTATCCAATACAATAAGAAGAATGGTGCCGTCTGTTACTATCAGGCACTTAGCAATCTACCAGGAAATAATATCCCCTCCCCTGCAGAAGGGGATACCGCGATATGGGCTGACGGCGAAAGGCATTGGATCAGCCCGCACGGAACCGAAGCGATTGGATGCACCGCGTGTCATGACAATGGCGGCTTCATACGGTCAAACTATATTCGGCAGCTCAAGACGCCGCCCAATAGCATGCCAAGCGAAGCGGACGGTTATTCGAATTCAACGTCGCCGCTGAAATATGTTGGGCTTGACTTCGACTCAAACCGAAGCTGGTCGGTTGTCACGCCACGTGCAGATACAGACAATGGGTTGCCTTGCAATTCCTGCCATCGGCTTGGCGTGAACAATCATCCACGCGGCGGCATAAATTTCGGAACTGCGGCCCTTTTCGCACCGATTGCAACGGCGGCACATCAGGCATCCAAGGCCGACCATAGTCCCTCCTCACCGATCTGGATGCGGCCGGGCCAAATTGTCTACAATGCCGGCGCCGAGGCCAGTGCAAAAAAATACCACGATTGCGCGGTCGCCTTTGCACAAAGCGACTTTACCAACGCTCCTGCGGGATGCGTGGTCACACCGCTCGGCGTCCCATGGGATGGGCCTCCTGTCCATGGAAATAACGGCCCGACGCCTTCCATATCCAGCGTGATAGTCGATTACCTAGATAACATGCCGGACCAAAGTCCGATCATCTATTCCAATGTGCTTCCCTGATCCCAATCAATCTGCCGAAGGAGTCGCAAATGAGAATCGTGCCTGTTCTATTTGCCGGTATCGGCTTCCTAGCAGCTGTCACGCCACCTGCCCAGGCGGCGCTTACCGTTGTTCACGGAAGGGTCGTCAACCTCTACGCCGATCCGAGCGATTTTGTCATTGAACTGGATGTCGCAGGAGCCTGCGGTTCGAAATTTTTCCATATCCAGCGCAATCGCGCTAATTTCAAGGAAGTGACCGCGGTTAGCCTCACGGCCATCTCCACCGGGAAAACAATGACTTTGTTCGTGGAATCCTGTGCCGGAGACCGCAACATTCTCAGCCACGGAGCAGTCAACGCAACCTAGCCGACGATCGCGTTTACTCCATCACGATCTGCAGCTTCACGTCACTCGGCCGGGCTTCGACGGCGCGATCAAACGCCTTGATCGAATCTTCGAACTTGAAGGTCTCTGATATCAGCGGCTTCAGGTCCACGCGACCCGAGCCGAGCAGCGCGATCGAACGCTCATACTGGTGCGCGTAGCGGAACACCGTCTCGATGCGGATTTCCTTGGTGGATGCTGTCGAGACGTCGAAGCCGATCGGGTTGACCGGCAGGCCGACGACGACGATGACGCCGCCCGGGCGCGGCAGAGCCATGATCGTCTCCCAGGCCTTTGGCGAACCGGAGCATTCGAAGACGACATCGGCGCCCCAGCCGTCGGTCAGCCGGGCAACTTCTTCGGCCAGGTTCTTCTCGCGGATATTGACCGGGATGACGCCCTGGTATTGTGCGGCGATATCGAGCTTCGGCTGGGCAAGATCGGCGACGATCGCGCGGGCGCAGCCGCCGGCAAGCGCCGCGATCGCCACCATCGTGCCGATCGGCCCGGCGCCGAGAACGACGGCAGTATCACCAGGCGTAATCTTCGCCTTGGCGGCCGCCTGCATGCCGACGGCGAAGGGCTCGACCATAGCGCCTTCGGCGAAGCTGACATTGTCGGGCAGCTTGAAGGTGTAATTGGCGGGATGCACGACCTCTGGCGTCAGCACGCCATGGATCGGCGGGGTCGCCCAGAAGGTGACGGCCGGGTCGATATTGTACATGCCGAGCCGGCTTGCCTTCGAATTCGGATCGGGAATGCCAGGCTCCATGCAGACGCGGTCGCCGACTTTCAGATGTGTGACCCCGGCACCGACCTCGACCACCGTGCCCGCCGCCTCATGGCCGAGCACCATCGGCGCGTTGACGACGAATGGGCCGATCTTGCCGTGCGTGTAATAATGCACGTCCGAACCGCAGACGCCGACCGTGTGGATCCTGACCTTCACCTCGCCGGGGCCGGTTTCGAGCGGCAGATCGATATCGCGGAGCGCAAGCTCATGCTGGCGCTCGAGGACAAGCGCGCGGACTTTGGTCATCGTCGGTTTCCTTCCCTATTGGCTTGCCCATGACTCCATCGGGCACCGTTGAAACCGACTATAAAGCCCGAAGCCTTCCCAATTCAACCAGATTGAGAAGGCTTTTGCTCAACAGATGATAAAATGCTCACGCAGATTTGCCGAGGCTCAGTGCCGGCAGCGGCCCGCCCGAAAACTGCGCCAGCCTGGTCCGACGACGATCGGCCCCGCAAGGGCATTTATAAGATTTTTATATAGATGGCCTGTCGTCCGTCTCGAACCTTTATGCGCTTCGGCTCCATATTGATCGCCGAGAGATCGAAAGATCATCTCCACGCCAGAAAGCATGAAAGGCGGCCTCCCAGCGCCCTTTATCTTGTCTGACTCCAAGAACAACAGGAGTCACGATCATGATGGATATTATTCTACTTGGCACGGCGATCATATTCTTTGCGCTGTGCTTTGCCTACACCCGAGCCTGCGACAGGCTTTGACAGGAGAACCGACGATGACCCTCGACTATGTCTTGAGCGGTGCCGTGACCGTGTTTCTCACCGTTTATCTCACCTACGCTCTCCTTCGCCCAGAACGCTTTTGAAGAGAACTGGCGCTTCTGAGGTCGCGCATGCGTGACCTCAGAAGCAGCCGGGTATTGAAAGTTTACCTCCATGACCCTCAACGGATGGCTTCAGATCCTGCTTTACTGCGGGATCGTCCTCGTGCTCGTCAAACCGCTCGGCGGCTACATGACGCGTGTCTATAACGGCGAGCGCACATTCCTCTCCCCGGTCCTCGTTCCGATCGAACGGGGGCTTTACCTTATTGCGGGCACCAGCGAGCGCGAGGAGCAGCATTGGACCTCCTATGCCTTCGCGATGCTGATGTTCAACCTGCTCGGCGTCCTCGTCCTCTACGCGCTCCTGCGCCTGCAGGACACCCTGCCCTATAATCCGGCCGGCATGGCCGCCGTCCCGCCGGAGCTTTCGTTCAACTCTGCCGTCAGCTTTCCCACAAACACCAACTGGCAGAATTACGGCGGCGAAAGCACCATGTCGTATCTGACCCAGATGGCCGGCTTCACGGTGCAGAACTTCCTGTCGGCCGCGACCGGCATGGCGATCGCTGTCGCCTTCATTCGTGCCTTCGCACGGGCGTCGGGCAAGGCGATCGGCAATTTCTGGGTCGATATGATCCGCGGCACGTTCTACATCCTGCTGCCGACCTGCATCGTGCTGACGATCGTCTACGTCTATCTCGGCGTACCGCAGACGCTTGGGCCCTATGTCAATGCCACCACGCTCGAAGGCGCGCAGCAGACGATTGCCGTCGGGCCCGTCGCCTCGCAGCTTGCGATCAAGATGCTCGGCACCAACGGCGGCGGCTTCTTCAACGCCAATTCGGCCCATCCGTTCGAAAATCCCAACGCGATCTCCAATCTCATCCAGATGATCTCGATCTTCGCGATCGGCGCGGCTTTGACCAACGTCTTCGGCCGCATGGTCGGCAATCAGCGCCAGGGCTGGGCGATCCTTGCCACGATGGGCGTGCTGTTCCTCGCAGGTGTCATCGTCACCTATTGGGCCGAAGCTGCCGGCAACCCGCTGATGCACGCTTTCGGTCTCGGCGGCGGCAATATGGAAGGCAAGGAAGTCCGCTTCGGCGTCGCCCTGTCTTCGCTCTTTGCGGTCATTACCACGGCCGCTTCCTGCGGCGCGGTCAATGCCATGCATGGCAGCTTTACCGCGCTTGGCGGCCTGATCCCGCTGATCAACATGCAACTCGGCGAAATCATTGTCGGCGGTGTCGGCGCGGGTTTCTACGGCATCCTTCTCTTCATCATCGTCGCCGTCTTCGTCGCCGGCCTGATGGTCGGCCGCACGCCGGAATATCTCGGCAAGAAGATCGAGGCGAAGGAAATGAAGATGGCCGTTCTCGCCATCCTCTGCCTGCCGCTCGCCATGCTGGTCTTTACCGCGATCGCCACCGTGCTGCCCTCCGCCGTCGCCTCGATCGGCACGGCCGGCCCGCACGGCTTCTCCGAAATCCTCTATGCCTATACCTCGGCTGCGGCCAACAACGGCTCGGCTTTCGGCGGCCTGACCGGCAATACGCCCTGGTACAACGTGACGCTCGGCATCGGCATGCTCGCCGGCCGCTTCCTGGTCATCATCCCGACGCTTGCCATCGCCGGCTCGCTGATCGCCAAGAAGACGGTTCCGGCCTCGGCAGGCACCTTCCCGACGGATGGACCGCTCTTCGTCGGCCTGCTCGTCGGCACGATCCTGATCGTCGGCGGCCTGACCTTCTTTCCGGCTTTGGCGCTCGGCCCTATCGTCGAGCACCTGGTCATGATTGCCGGCCAGACCTTCTGAGGTGATGCCATGATCCTCCGTCACAGGCTTCGCAACGCCTTCCACCCTCGTCCCGGTGCGCCAGGACGAGGGAACGGCCCGACGACCCGCGCCTCCGACATCCTGGTGATGATGGCAGGCCTCCTCGTCATCGCCGCCATCTTCAAAATCCTACGGGGCTGACCGGCCGCCGGTTCGCCATCCTCGTTTCAAAGCTGGAGTCTCTTATGAGCCAGGCAAAATCCGCGAGCATCATGGATTCTCGCATCCTCGTTCCGGCCGTGGGCGCCGCTTTCAAGAAGCTCAACCCGCGGGCGCTTGCCAGAAACCCGGTCATGTTTGTGGTGGCCACGGTCTCGGTGCTGACCACCGTCCTCTTCCTGCGCGATTTGGTAGCGGGCAACGGCAATCTCGGCTTCTCGTTCCAGATCAATCTCTGGCTCTGGTTCACCGTCCTCTTCGCCAATTTCGCCGAAGCCGTCGCCGAAGGCCGCGGCAAAGCGCAGGCGGATTCGCTGCGCAAAGCGCGCACCGAAACCCAGGCGAAGCTACTCACCGCCAACAACGGCAGCGGCTACCGCATGGTGCCGGGCACCAGCCTCAAGGTCGGCGATATCGTGCTGGTCGAGGCCGGTGACATCATCCCCTCGGATGGCGAAGTGATCGAAGGTGTGGCCTCCGTCAACGAAGCGGCGATCACCGGTGAATCCGCCCCTGTCATCCGCGAATCCGGCGGCGACCGCTCGGCCGTCACCGGCGGCACGCAGGTACTCTCCGACTGGATCCGTGTCCGCATCACCGCCGCTGCCGGCTCGACCTTCATCGACCGGATGATTGCGCTCGTCGAAGGCGCCGAACGCCAGAAAACGCCGAACGAGATCGCGCTTAACATCCTGCTCGCCGGCATGACGCTGATCTTCGTGCTCGCCACCGCGACGATCCCGAGCTTTGCCATTTATGCCGGCGGCTCGATCCCGATCATCGTGCTCGTCGCTCTCTTCGTCACCCTGATCCCCACGACGATCGGCGCACTGCTCTCGGCAATCGGCATCGCCGGCATGGACCGCCTCGTCCGCTTCAACGTGCTCGCCATGTCCGGCCGCGCGGTCGAAGCCGCCGGCGACGTCGACACGCTGCTGCTCGACAAGACGGGCACGATCACGCTCGGCAATCGCCAGGCGACGACCTTCCGTCCGGTACGCGGCGTTCCCGAACAGGATCTCGCCGATGCCGCGCAGCTCGCCTCGCTTGCCGACGAAACGCCGGAAGGTCGTTCCATCGTCGTGCTCGCCAAGGAGAAATACGCGATCCGCGGCCGCGACATGGCAAGCCTGAAAGCAACCTTCGTGCCCTTCACCGCCCAGACCCGCATGAGCGGCGTCGATCTCGAAGGAGCCTCGATCCGCAAGGGTGCGGTCGATGCCGTGCTGACCTATGTCAACGGCGATTCATCCTCGAAAAACGGCAGCGAGGTCGTGCGCGAACTGCAGTCGATCGCCGACGAAGTCGCCAAATCAGGCGGCACGCCGCTGGCAGTTGCCCGCGACGGCAGGCTGCTCGGCGTCATCCAGCTGAAGGATATCGTCAAGGGCGGCATCCGCGAGCGCTTCACCGAGCTTCGCCGCATGGGCATCCGCACGGTGATGATAACAGGCGATAACCCGCTGACGGCGGCCGCCATCGCAGCCGAAGCCGGGGTCGACGACTTCCTCGCCCAGGCAACACCGGAGATGAAGCTGGCGCTGATGCGCGAGGAGCAGTCGAAGGGCAAGCTCGTCGCCATGTGCGGCGACGGCACCAACGATGCGCCGGCGCTTGCCCAGGCCGATGTCGGCGTCGCCATGAACACCGGCACGGTCGCCGCCCGCGAGGCCGGCAACATGGTCGATCTCGATAGCGATCCAACGAAGCTCATCGAGATCGTCGAGATCGGCAAGCAGCTCCTGATGACGCGCGGCGCGCTGACGACGTTTTCGATCGCCAACGACATTGCCAAGTACTTCGCCATCATCCCGGCGATGTTCCTGACCTTCTACCCGCAGCTCGGCGTGCTCAACATCATGGGATTGTCGACGCCGCAAAGCGCCATCCTCTCGGCGATCATCTTCAATGCGCTGATCATCATCGCGCTGATCCCGCTTTCATTGAAGGGTGTCCGCTACCGTCCGATCGGCGCCGGCGCGCTACTGTCCCGCAACCTGCTGATTTATGGTGCCGGCGGCATCATCGTCCCCTTCATCGGCATCAAGGCGATCGACATGGCTGTCGCAGCCCTCGGCCTCGCCTAAGGCCTGGAGCCATCCCGGTTCCGAGAGGATCGGAACCGGGGCTCTTCGCAAAAGAACACTCCAAGGAGTAAGACAATGTTGAAAGAACTTCGTCCGGCAATCGTCATGATCGTCGCTACCACCGTCATCACCGGCCTTCTCTATCCCCTCGCCATGACGGGTGCTGCCCAGGCCCTCTTCCCGACCCAGGCGAACGGCAGCCTGATCGAGAAGAACGGCCAGGTGATCGGCTCGACGCTGATCGGCCAGGCCTTCACCAGCGACAAGTATTTCCACGGCCGCCCTTCGGCCGCCGGCGACGGCTACAATGCGGCTGCCTCCAGCGGCTCTAACCTCGGCCCGACCAGCCAGAAGCTGATCGACCGCGTCAAGGGTGACTACGAGGCAGCCAAGGCGGCGAACCCGACGGCCGATGTCCCCGCCGACCTCGTCACCGCTTCGGCCAGCGGCCTCGATCCCGATATCTCGCCGGAGGCTGCCTATTTCCAGGTGGCGCGTGTTGCCAAGGCGCGAAGCCTCGATGAGGCCAAGGTCAAGGCGCTGGTCGACAGTGCCGTTCAAGACCGCGAAATCGGCATTCTCGGCGAACCCACAGTCAATGTTCTGGCGTTGAACCAGGGCCTTGATGCTTCTATGACTCAGTAACCCTGGCAGGCTGGGCGCCCCCTTTTCTTCCCATCGCTGCGCGCGTCGCAGGGACGAAGGATAGGAAGACATGGCGCCCGTCCTCGGCAGCCATCTGCAGAAAGACCATACGCATGCCAGACGACAACCGCGACCAGGCCGGCAGGCCCTCGCCCGATGCGCTTCTCGAAAAAGCCCGGGCCGAAATGCGCGGCCGTCTGAAGATCTTTCTCGGAGCGGCCCCCGGCGTCGGCAAGACCTACGAGATGCTCGTCTCCGGCCGAGCCAAGATGGCCGACGGTCTCGACGTCGTCATCGGCGTTGTCGAGACCCACGGCCGCAAGGAGACCGAAGCGCTCGTCGCCGGCTTCGAGATCATCCCCCGCGTCGAAATCAGCTACAAGGGTCGGCCGCTCGAGGAAATGGACCTCGACGGCATCCTCGCCCGCAGGCCGGATCTTGTGCTGGTCGACGAACTCGCCCACACCAATGCAGATGGCAGCCGCCATCCGAAGCGCTATCTCGACGTCAAGGAATTGCTCGATCGCGGCATCGACGTCTACACGACGCTGAACATCCAGCACGTCGAGAGCCTAAACGACGTCGTCTCGCAGATCACTCGCATCCGCGTGCGCGAGACGGTGCCGGACTCGATCATCGACCTTGCCGACGACGTCGAGATCATCGACCTGACGCCGGATGATCTGATCAAGCGCCTGCATGACGGCAAGGTCTACATGCCGCGCACCGCCGAACGGGCGCTGAGCAATTATTTCACCCCGGGCAACCTGACGGCACTGCGAGAGCTTGCGCTGCGCAAGACTGCCCAGCGCGTCGACGACCAGTTGCTCACGCATATGCAGGCCCATGCCATATCGGGCCCCTGGGCGGCGGGCGAACGCGTTCTCGTCTCGGTCGACCACCATCCGCGCTCAGCCTCGCTGGTGCGTTATGGCGCCCGCATGGCCTCACGGCTGCGCGCGCCCTGGGCTGCCGTCTATATCGAGACCAACCGCTCGATCAATCTGACGGAAGCCGAGCGCGATATCGTCGCCGCCACGCTGCGCCTTGCCGAGCAGCTCGGCGGCGAAGCGATCACCATTCCCGGCCGCGAAGTGGCCGAGGAGCTCGTTCGTCATGCCACCGCCAACAACGTCACCCATATCGTCATCGGCGCCCCGAAGAAGCCGACATGGCGCGACTGGTGGAGCCGTTCGATCACCGACGAGCTCATCCGCAAGACCGGCGAGATCAGCGTCCATGTCATTTCAGGCAATGAGAAGGACGGCACCACCGCGCGCGGCGTCAGGGCGGCGGCCAGCCCGCCGCAACTGGATTTCAGGGCCTATCTTCTGGCGACCGGCTATGTCGCTATCGCGCTCGGCGTCAGCGTCGTGCTCGACCAGGTGCTCGACGTGCGCAACCTCGCCCTCGTCTTCCTGATGGCGGTGCTGACCTCGGCCGTCCTCCACGGCCTGCGGCCGGCCCTTTACAGCTGCATCCTCAGCGCGCTTTCCTTCAATTTCTTCTTCCTGCCGCCGCGTTACACGTTGACGATCAGCGATCCGGAAAGCGTGCTTGCGCTCTTCTTCTTCCTGGGCGTCGCCATCATCGCCAGCAACCTGACCGCGACCGTGCAGCGCCAGGCAGCCGCCGCCCGCCAGCGGGCGCGCACGACCGAGGACCTCTATCTCTTCTCTAAAAAACTCGCCGGCACCGGCACGCTCGACGACGTGCTCTGGGCGACGGCCTTCCAGCTCGCCTCGATGCTGAAAGTCCGCGTCGTGCTGCTGCTGCCGGAAGACGGCACCATCGCCGTCAAGGCCGGTTATCCGCCCGATGACACACTCGACGATGCCGATATCGCCGCAGCCCGCTGGGCCTGGGAGCACAATCATGCCGCCGGCCGCGGCGCCGATACCCTGCCCGGCGCCAAGCGCCTCTATGTGCCGCTGAGAACCGGGCGCACCGCTGTCGGCGTCATCGGCCTCGACAGCGACCGCCGCGACGGCCCGCTGCTGACGCCCGAGCAACAGCGGCTGCTGGATGCGCTCGCCGACCAGGCAGCCCTTGCCATCGAACGCATCCAGCTCGTCGCCGATGTCGACCGGGCAAGACTTGCGGCCGAAGCCGACCGGCTGCGCTCGGCCCTGCTGACCTCGATTTCGCACGACCTGAAGACACCACTTGCCGCCATTCTCGGCGCCGCCGGCACGTTGCGCGATTATTTCGCCTCGATGCCGGAGGAGGACCGCAGCGACCTGCTGTCGACCGTCGTCGATGAATCCGAGCGCCTCAACCGCTTCATCGCCAATCTGCTCGACATGACCAAGATCGAATCCGGTGCGATGGAGCCGAACTATGCACTGCATTATGCCGGCGACATCGTCGGCAGTGCGCTGCGCCGCGCCACCAAGATCCTCGACGGCCATAAGACCGAGATGAACATTCCCGCCGACCTGCCGATGGTGCGCGTCGATCCTGTCTTATTCGAGCAGGTGATTTTCAACCTGCTCGACAATGCCGCCAAATACGCGCCCGAGGGTTCGGTCATCCACATCGAGGGCTGGGCCGATGCCGACAACGTCGTCGTCCAGGTCCAGGACGAAGGCCCCGGCATCCCGCCGGCTGATCTTGGCCGCGTCTTCGACACCTTCTACCGCGTGCGCAAGAGCGATCAGGTGCGCGCCGGCACCGGGCTTGGCCTTTCTATCTGCCGCGGCTTCATCGAGGCGATGGGCGGCACGATCACCGCCAGCAACCGGAGGGACCGCTCCGGTGCCGTCTTCACCATCCGTCTGCCCAAACCCAACGACATTCCGAAACTGGATGAACTCACATGACCGGTTCAGCCGTCAAAATCCTCGTCGTCGACGACGAGCCTCCGATCCGCAAGCTGCTCCGCGTCGGCCTGACCGCGCAGGGCTACGAGGTGCAGGAGGCGCCAAACGCCAGCGCTGCCCGCCAGTCGGTCGCCGACGACATGCCCGATCTCATCGTGCTCGACCTCGGCCTGCCCGACACATCAGGCCACGACCTGCTGCAGGCGTGGCGCGACGAAGGGCTTTCCATGCCGGTCGTCATTCTGTCCAGCCGCACTGACGAGGCCGGTATCGTCAAGGCGCTGGAAAGCGGCGCCGACGATTACGTCACCAAGCCCTTCGGCATCAACGAGCTCGGCGCCCGCATCCGCGTGGCGCTGCGCCACCGCCTGCAGCAGCAGGGAGAAAAGCCGATCTTCCAGACCGGCGGGCTGTCGATCGATCTCGTCAAGCGCATCGTCAAGGTCGACGGCATGGAAATAAAGCTGTCGCCGAAGGAATACGACATCCTGCGCGTGCTCGCCCAGCACGCCGGGAAGGTGCTGACACACCAGTTTCTTTTAAAGCAGGTATGGGGGCCGGCGGCGGATGTGCAGTATCTGCGCGTCTATATCAGGCAGCTGCGGCAAAAGGTCGAGCAGCTTCCGGACCAGCCGCACTATATCACCACCGAGACCGGCGTCGGCTACCGGCTCAGGGAACCGGACTGACCTCCCTTCCCTCCCGCTGCCCGAACAGTATTGAGAATGACATGAACCTTCCCAACATCATCCGGCCGGAACACACCTTCATCGGCGTGTCGGCGCCGACCAAATGGCGAGCGTTGCAGACCATCGCGGACAAGGCCGCCAAGGCGTTCTCCGTCGACGGCCAGACCATCCTGAAGGCGCTCGAAGCGCGTGAGAAGCTCGGCTCGACGGGGATCGGCAACGGTATCGCCATCCCGCATGCGGCGATCGACGGCATGACCAGCCCGCGCGGCCTTCTCCTCCGCTTCGCCCAACCGCTGGATTTCGAGGCGATCGACGATATCCCGACCGATATCGCCTTCGTGCTGCTCTTTGGAGAAAACAATCGCGGCGAATATCTGAACGTGCTGTCCGCCATCGCCAGGCGGCTGCAATCGGACGGCGTGCTTGTCGCCATGCGCAAGGCAAGAACGGTCGACGAATTCTATTCCGATTTCATCGCCGATTCACGGGTGTGACGTCCAAATTCAATAGCGAGAGCATGATGTCGTCCGAAAACCGCTCACACTTTTCGGCATCATAAAAATGGCGCGGCCCGAAGGTCGCGCCCGCTCGTCTGCAATCAGACTATCTTAGAAATCGCGCTGGAAGCGCAGGAAGCCGAACACTTCGTCGTCGCCTTCGTCCTCATCGTGATATTGCACGCTGAGCTTCGAACGCAGGTCTTCGACGATCTGGTAGTCGATGGTGACACCGGTCGTGTAGGCGCTGCCGCCGGTGAAGCCGTTGCCGTCAGCCTCGAGAGCAATGTTCTCGAAGTACTGGAAGCCCGGGGTGACCGACCACTTGTCGTTGACCTTCAAGGCGTACTGTGCTGCGATCGTCCATTCGGACTCTTCGTAGTAGTAGTTGGCGCCGCTTGCCCATACGCCGGCAATGCCGAGCGTGCCAGGGCCGATGTCGGCATAGACGATGCCGCGGACAGCGACTTCGCTGGTGTCGGTGTCATAACCGGCAAGCAGGTAAGCGCTGATGGCGCCGGCCTTGTAGGAGACCTGGCCTGCGACACCATAGTTGTTCGGGCCGTCGCCCGGCTTGGTGGCGTAGTCTTCTTCCAGTTCGTCGACCGAGATGCCGGCCGCGAACGCACCGGCCTCGTACTGATAGCGGATCGAGTTGTGGTTCGTCTCGTTGCTGGCGAGCGTATCGGTCTCGCCGCTCATGTCGTCATCCCACCAGCTATACATCATACCGGCGCGGAAACCGGCAATGTCGAGATAGCCCTCATCGAGCAATGCTTCCTGATCGGAGGCATCGTCGACATTGTAACGCAGCGTGATAACGCCGGTGAGCGTGCCGTACTCGGTGTCGTTCTTGGCCTGGAAGGTGACCTGACCGCGAGTCCAGAAGTCTACGTCGGAATCGCCGGAAATATCGTCACCAAAACGCACTTCGGTACGGATGTAACCGCCGATCGAAAGGCATGTTTCCGTCCCCGGAATATAAAAATAGCCGGTACCGTAGGCGTCGCAAACGCGAACATATTCCACGGGCTCGGGTTCCGCCGCCACGATGGCGTCGGCTGCGCGAACTCCGGAGGCCGCGGCAAGGGCGGCAACGGAGGCAAAAAGGATAGTCCTGATATTCATTTGAATGGCCCTTAACAGGTTTGGAATGCGAGGCGCACTTCAAGGGTTGCCCCCGCGTTGCGGTCGGCGAATACGGCCGCAACGGAGGCCATATAGGAATCCGCAAGTGCCATCGCGGCAAAATCTTGGCAAAAATCAGCAGTACCATGTTGTTTTCGTGGAGGAACTGTGGCCAAAAAAACACGGCCCTGCGGCAGGACGGCTTGGCGACCAATTGGCCGCGGCCAACTTCGGCACGTCCATTTCCAAATTGCCTATTAAATGGAATGGCATTCTAACAGCCATGCCGGAACCGGAAGAACCTTTGTTTCATTATACGACTGACTTGATAGAGTTAAGACAGAAAAACAGGAGGGTTCCCATGCACACACAACGGCTCACCCGGCTCCTCGCGGCGGCGGTCATGGCAGGCAGCTTCGCGATCGGAAGCATTGCTCCGGCATTCGCAGATCAGACGCTTCTTAACGTTTCCTACGATCCGACCCGCGAATTGTATAAGGATTTCAATGCCGCCTTTGCCGCCAAGTGGCAAAAGGACAGCGGTGAAACAGTGACGATCCAGGCTTCGCATGGCGGTTCCGGCGCCCAGGCCCGCTCCGTCATCGACGGCCTCGACGCCGACGTCGTCACGCTTGCCCTCGAAGGTGATATCGACGCCATCGCCAAGGCGACCGGCAAGATCCCGGCCGACTGGAAGACCAAGTTCCCCAACAATTCGACGCCCTATACGTCGACAATCGTCTTCCTCGTGCGCAAGGGCAACCCGAAGGGCATCAAGGACTGGGGCGACCTGGTCAAGGACGACGTGCAGGTTATCACGCCGAACCCGAAGACCTCGGGCGGCGCACGCTGGAACTTCCTCGCCGCCTGGGCATGGGCCAAGCAGGCCAACGGCGGCGACGAAGCCAAGGCGCAGGATTACGTTGCGAAACTGCTGCAGCACGTTCCGGTTCTCGACACCGGCGCGCGCGGCGCCACGACCACCTTCGTCCAGCGCGGTCTCGGGGACGTGCTGCTCGCCTGGGAAAACGAAGCCTATCTTTCGCTCGAGGAACTCGGTCCCGATCAGTTCGAGATCGTGACGCCGGCCTTCTCCATCCGCGCCGACCCGCCGGTCGCCATCGTCGACGGCAATGTCGACAAGAAAGGCACGCGCAAGGTCGCCGAAGCCTATCTTAACTACCTCTATTCGGACGAAGGCCAGAAAATCGCCGCCAAGCACTTCTACCGGCCGTTCAAGCCGGAAGCCGCCGATCCGGCTGACATCGCCCGCTTCCCGAAGCTGACGCTGGCGACGATCGACGACTTCGGCGGCTGGAAGAGCGCACAGCCTAAATTCTTCGGCGACGGCGGCGTATTTGACCAAATCTACAAGCCGGCCCAATAATAGACTTCATGAAAGCACATAGCCCCACGCGGTGGCGGTTCAAACGGCCGAGCGTCATTCCGGGTTTCGGAATGGCGCTCGGCCTTACCTTGACCTGGCTCACCCTTCTGATCCTCATCCCGCTCTCGGGCCTTGCCGTCCGGTCGAGCGCGCTCGGCTGGGAGAAATTCTGGTCGATCGCGCTCGATCAGCGCACGCTGAACGCCCTGCGCATCAGCTTCGGCAGCGCCTTCATCGCCGCGATCGTCAATGCCGTGTTTGGCATCGTCCTCGCCTGGGTGCTGGTACGTTACCGTTTTCCCGGCAAGCGCATCATCGATGCCATGGTCGACCTGCCCTTCGCGCTGCCGACCGCCGTTGCCGGCATCGCGCTGGCGACGCTCTACGCGCCGAACGGCTGGATTGGCCAGTTCCTGACGCCGCTCGGCATCAAGATCGCCTTTACGCCTGCCGGTATCGTCGTGGCGCTGATCTTCGTCGGCCTGCCCTTCGTGGTGCGCACCGTGCAGCCCGTCATGGAGGAAATCGACAAGGAAGTGGAGGAGGCCGCGGCAACGCTCGGCGCCAATCGCTTCCAGACGATTTTCCGCGTGCTGCTGCCGGGGCTGGCGCCCGCCGTGCTCACCGGCTTCGCGCTCGCCTTTGCCCGCGGCGTCGGTGAATACGGCTCGGTCATCTTCATCGCCGGCAACCTGCCGTTCAAATCGGAGATCGCGCCGCTGCTGATCATCATCAAACTCGAAGAATACAATTATGCGGCAGCGACCGGCATTGCGGCGATCATGCTTGTCCTCTCGTTTGCCCTGCTGCTCGTCATCAATCTCATCCAGAGCTGGAGCAGGCGGAGGTACGGCTATGGCGCTTGATGCGACCGCTCAACCAACAAAGCTGCGGTCGGTGACCACCGAAAACAGGATCGCGCGCTTCACCCTGATCATCCTCTCGCTCGTTTTCCTGCTGCTGATCCTGCTTCTGCCGCTCGCCGCCGTCTTCGTCGAGGCCTTCCGCAAGGGAGCCGGCCCTTTCTTCGAAGCGCTCGCAGACGCCGAGACCTTCTCGGCGATCCGCCTGACGCTGATCGTTGCCGGCGTCAGCGTGCCGCTCAACCTCGTCTTCGGGGTCGTCGCCGCCTGGGCGATCGCCAAGTTCGAGTTCAAGGGCAAGGCCTTCCTGACGACGCTGATCGACCTGCCCTTCTCGGTCTCGCCCGTCATATCGGGCCTGGTCTTCGTTCTGCTGTTCGGCGCCAATACCTGGCTCGGCCAATGGTTCAGCGCTCACGACATCAAGATCCTGTTTGCGGTGCCGGGGTTGATCCTCGCCACCATATTCGTCACCTTCCCCTTCGTCGCCCGCGAACTGATCCCGCTGATGCAGGAACAGGGAACGGCCGACGAGGAGGCAGCCCTTTCGCTCGGCGCCAGCGGCTGGCAGACCTTCTGGCACGTGACGCTGCCGAATATCAAATGGGGCCTGCTCTATGGCGTGCTTCTCTGCAACGCCCGCGCCATGGGCGAATTCGGCGCCGTCTCGGTGGTATCAGGCCACATCCGCGGCCAGACCAACACGATGCCCCTGCAGGTGGAGATTCTCTATAACGAGTATAATTTTACCGGCGCTTTTGCCGTCGCCACGCTTTTGGCCTTGCTCGCGCTCCTGACTCTTGTTTTGAAGACGCTGCTGGAAATGCGCTATAGCGCCGAAATCGCCGCCAGCCGGCGGCACTGAAGGATTTGGAATGGAAGTACGCGTTCAAAACATACGCAAGGAATTCGATCGTTTTCCGGCGCTGCACGATGTCTCGCTCGATATCCGCTCCGGCGAGCTGATCGCACTGCTCGGCCCCTCGGGCTCCGGCAAGACGACATTGCTGCGCCTGATCGCCGGCCTCGAAAGCCCGACGGAGGGGCTGATCTTCTTCGGCGACGAGGATGCCTCGAAGAAATCGGTGCAGCAGCGCAATATCGGCTTCGTCTTCCAGCACTATGCGCTTTTCCGCTACATGACGGTGCTCGAAAACGTCTCCTTCGGCCTCAAAGTCAGAAACAGCGCGCGGCGGCCGCCGAAGGCCGATATCCGCAAGCGGGCGCTCGAACTGCTCGACCTCGTCCAGCTTTCCGGTCTCGAAAAACGCTACCCGGCCCAGCTTTCCGGCGGCCAGCGCCAGCGTGTGGCGCTCGCCCGCGCCATGGCTGTCGAGCCGAACGTGCTGCTGCTCGACGAGCCCTTCGGCGCGCTCGACGCCCAGGTGCGCAAGGACCTGCGCAAGTGGCTGCGCGATATCCACGACCGTACCGGCCACACCACCGTCTTCGTCACCCACGACCAGGATGAAGCGCTGGAGCTTGCCGACCGCGTCGTCGTCATGAGCCAGGGCGCGATCGAACAGGTCGGCACGCCGGACCAGGTGTACGACAATCCCAATTCTCCCTTCGTCTTCGGCTTCATCGGCCAATCGAACTGCCTTGAGGTCGAGATATCAGACGGCGACATTCGCTTCGAAGGCCGCTCGCTCGGCCTCAATGCCGATGACGAACCGGATGGGACTGCGCAGCTCTACTTCCGCCCGCATGATGTCAGGCTCTGCGAATCAGCTGAAAACTGTATCGCCGGCCAGCCGGTCTCCAGCCGCCGCGTGGCGGGCACCCGCCATATCGAATTGGATATCGGCAAAGACCGCCCGCATATCGAGATCGAATTGCCGCCGAGCGAGGCGGACAGGCTCGACCGCAACCGGGTAGCTTTCAAGCCAACCCGCTGGAAACTGTTCCGCAGCTGATGGAGATTGGGCCTGCCGCCCGCAGCGCCGCGCGTCTTCCGAGAGCCGCAAAAGAAGCTGTAACACTTTGAATTGCTGCATAATTTTACCCTTGGATCGATTCCGATCTCAGGAATTAAGGAATGGCTCATCGCCGGAATCGTATTTGGCGAGAGCCCCTTAAGGTTTTTGTTATCTAAGGTTGTTTGTATTTCAGTCATATGACGAGTAAAACGTTTTCGCTTAATCATTAAGGGCTGGACTAATCCCATAGGAGGCACCTGGCGTTGAGGGCGGAGATTTCCTTTGGAAAATCCCTGATCGGGATTTTGTTCGTAGGACTGGCAGCGGCAAGCTGCACGACGACATCGAAACCGGCGGCAACGGCGGCGAACACCAAGACGAAGCAGGGCCAAGCGGCGAAAGTCACGTTCAATTATACGGCCAAAGACCGCGAGTGCCTGCAGCGCGCGATGTATTTCGAATCGCAGCATTCGGACGAGGACGGTTATATGGCGGTCGGGACCGTCGTGATGAACAGGCTCACCTCCGGCGCCTATCCCGCATCGATCTGCGGCGTGGTGGCCCAGAAAAGGCAGTTCGCGCCCGGCGTGATGACGCGCGAAGTCAAACCGCAGGCGGAAACAGAGCTTGCGAGCGCGGCGGATGCAATCCTTGTTAAAGGCGCACGCCATCCTGCGGTGAAGGATGCGATGTTCTTCCACACCGATGGGCTGAAATTCCCTTACGACAATATGCACTATGTAACGGTTGCCGGCGGTAACGCCTTCTACGAGAAGCGCGACTCCAACGGCATGCTTGAAACGCCGCCGCCGCTGCCCTCCTACGAGGTGGCGATGAACTATGTGCCCGGCGAAAGCATGCTGCCGCCGCAATTCGAAGCATTGATACCTTCGACAGTTCCTGTTCCTCTGCCGGCTCCGGACCCCATGGCGACGGCGAGCACGGGGCAGATGCGAATAACGGCGCCGGTGACCGCGCCGGAAACATCACCTGTAACGTCGGTCGAGCCCGAGCCGGGAATGCCCATCGCGATCCCTATTCCCCGGCCCGCCTATGACAGCGTGATGCTGCGTGAAAGCCTCCCGACGAACGGCGGTTAAACCGCCCTTCCGGTATGGGTTAGATGGAAGCGCGTTTTTGTTTCTGCGCAATTCCGGACGCAAAACCGCTGCGCACTTTTGCTGGACTTGCTTTAAGCGCGCTCTTCCCAGACCCTCGCCAGTTCCACGATCGTCTCGACCGCCTTTTCCATGTCCTGGCGGCTCACCCATTCGAGCGGCGAGTGGAAAGCATGGCCGCCGGCGAAGATGTTCGGGCACGGCAGTCCCATGAAGGAAAGGCGCGAGCCATCCGTGCCGCCGCGTATGCTTCCGCGCACCGGCGTCATGCCGGCCCGACGCACCGCCTCGATCGCGTTGTCGACGATCTCCGGGTGACGATCGAGCACCACCTTCATGTTGCGATACTGCTCCTTCACCTCAAAACGATAGGTCGAGCCGGGATAGCCAGCCAACACGTCCTTAACGATGGCTTGGAGCATCGTTTCCTTTTCCGTCAGCCCCTTGTCGGTGAAGTCACGGATGATGAGGCTCAGCGACGCCTTCTCCATCGAGCCGGTCACGCCTGTCGGATGGATGAAGCCCTGCTTGCCTTCGGTGGCCTCGGGGGCAAGATCCCTCGGCAGCCGGTCGATGATGGCGCCTGCGATCTTGATGGCGTTTTCCATGCGGTCCTTGGCAAAGCCGGGATGGATTGCCACACCTGATATGCTAATCTCGACGCCGTCGGCCGAGAAGGTCTCGTCCTCGATATGGCCAGCCGTCTCGCCGTCCATCGTATAGGCGAAGTCGGCACCGAGTTTCTTCAGGTCGACTTTGTTGACGCCGCGCCCGACTTCCTCGTCGGGCGTGAACAGGATCTTGATCGTCCCGTGCCTGATATCGGGATTGCCGACGAGCATCTCAGCCGCGGTCATGATTTCGGCGAGTCCGGCCTTGTCGTCGGCACCGAGCAATGTCGTGCCGTCGGTCGTGACGATATCGTTGCCGATCTGGTACTTCAGTTCGGGATGGTCGCTGACGCGGATCACCCGGCTCGTATCACTGGCAAGCTTGATATCACCGCCAGCATAGTTCCTGACGATCTGCGGCTTGACATCGGTGCCGCTGAAATCGGGCGCCGTATCCATGTGCGAGCAGAAGCAGATGACCGGCACCGTCTTGTCGCTGTTGGCCGGAATGGTCGCGTAGACATAGCCGTGCTCATCGAGATGCGCGTCGGCAAGACCGATCTTCAGCAGTTCATCGACCAGAACCCGTCCGAGATCCTTCTGCTTGTCGGTGGTCGGCTGCGTCGACGAGGCAGGGTCGGATTGCGTGTCGATAACGACATAACGGAGAAAGCGGTCGAGAACAGTGTCGGTCATAGCATCCAGTCCAGCAAGATCACGCGAAGGATATAGCCCTCATGGGCGATGCGGCAAAAGATTTTTCGGCTCGCAGCGCGTGAGGGTTTCCCCATTCAATCCACTTTATGCGCTGCCATCGGATGCCGGAATCGATACCACATGTGAAACCAGCCCGCCGTCGCTGAGTCTGGACAGGGATTATTCCCAGCCGACCGAATGCAGGTCGGTGAACATGGCCGCAGAGAATTGCCAGCGGCAGCCTGTGCATTGTCTCCAGAGCGCTGAAAAGGGCACTGCCGTTCCTGCATCCGACCCGGTCCAGCGCCTCGATGCCGATCGTGAATGGCGGCTGATGCATGAACAGAAGAGCAGGGGTCGTCACGTCCGCAAGCGCGCTCATCAGCCACGGCAGATGCGGCAGGACGTCGCCGTGGCTCTGACCGGCGACGGTCACATCGACACCGAAGAGGGCCAGCCCGTCGACGGCTGCCCGGAAATGCATCGGTCCCGTCGCTTTGATCCACGTGCCGACGGCGGCAAGTTCGGAGCGCATCAATTGCACATCGTCAGCGTTGCCCGGCAACAGGTAGACGGGGAAGTCCAGCGACCGCAGGCTTTCGGCGACCAGGCGATAGCCTTGCCTCCATCCGTCGTCCACCAGATCTCCGGTGACAACAAGCGCATCCGGGCGGAACATCTTCAGCCAGCCTATCGCTCGCTCCAGCGCCTGGAGCGACGAAAGGTCCGGCCCTGCATGGATATCGGATATCTGCGCAACGAGCATATTCTGCCTCCCCGCCCCTACCGGAGACAGTATGCCGAAACCGATAGCGTCGGGCTACCGGCCTCCGACCATTCAATCGACGCGTTTTCCTTCCGCATCGAACACGTGCAGATACTGGGCCGGGAAGGCCACATTGGTTTTCGGACCTGCCTTCAGCGCGTCGCGGTTCAGCGTGAAGATCTTGAATGGCAGACCATGCAGGGCAAGGTGCAGGATGATGCCGAAGCCTGTGGGCTCGACGAGTTCCACATCCGCGGCAAGCCCTGCCCCCCCGTCGCTCATCAGCACATGCTCCGGCCGGATGCCGAGCGTCACCTTTGCGCCGTCGACAAGCGGCAGCGGCTTTGCAAGCGGCACGATCGTGCCGTCCTTCAGCTTCACGCCGCCGGCATCATAGCTGGCCTCGAGGAAATTCATCCCCGGCGAGCCGATGAAGCCGGCAACAAAGAGATTGGCGGGGCGGTCGTAGAGTTCCAGGGGACTGCCAACCTGCTGGACCACCCCGCCATGCATGGCGACGATCCGGTCCGCCAGCGTCATTGCCTCGATCTGGTCGTGGGTCACGTAGATCGAGGTCGCCTTCAGGTCGCCATGCAGTTTCTTGATTTCGGCGCGCATCTGCTCGCGCAGGCGGGCATCGAGGTTCGACAGCGGTTCGTCAAACAGAAAGGCCTTCGGCTGGCGCACGATGGCGCGACCCATGGCGACGCGCTGGCGCTGGCCGCCCGAAAGCGCCTTCGGCCTGCGTTCGAGCAGCGGATCGAGGCCAAGCTTGGCGGCGGCCGCGGCCACCGCGCTTGCAATCTTCTCCTTCGCCACCTTCCGGAGCCTCAGGCTGTAGCTCATATTGCCGGCGACGTTCATATGCGGATAGAGCGCATAGGACTGGAACACCATGGCGATGTCACGGTCCTTGGGATGCAGCTCGTTCACCCTATTGCCGGCGATGCGGATCTCGCCTGATGTGACCTCCTCCAGCCCGGCGATCATGCGCAGCAGCGTGGACTTGCCGCAGCCGGACGGGCCGACGAGCACGACGAATTCGCCGTCCTGGATTTCGAGGTCGACGCCGTGCAGCACCTGCACATGGCCATAGGCTTTGCGGATATTCCGGATATCGATCGATGCCATTTGTTTAACCCTTGACCGCGCCGGCCGTCAGGCCCTGGACGAGATAGCGCTGGATGAGCAGGAAGAAGAGGCCGGCCGGAATGAGCGCCATGACGCCCGCCGCCATCATCTGCCCGAAATCCACCGAGAATTTCGAAACGAAGGTGAGAAGGCCGACGGGGAAGGTCGCCGCATCATTGCCATTGATCAGCATCAGCGCGAAGAGCAGCTCGCTCCAGGCGGCCGTGAAAACGAAGCCGAGGGTGGCGGCGATTCCCGGCAGGGTCAGCGGCAGGATGATCTGGCGAAACGCCGTGAACTGCGTCGCCCCGTCGATCTTCGCCGCCTCTTCGAGATCCCTCGGAATGCCGTCGAAGAAGGACTGCATCAGGAAGGTGGCGAAAGGCACGTTGAAGGCGGTGTAGACGATGACGAGCCCGGTCAGGCTGTTGGTCAGATGCAGCGGCGACAGGATCTTGAAGATCGGCGCCACCAGCATGACCAGCGGGAACATCTGGGTCAGCAGCATCAGGGCGACGATCCAGTATTTTGCCCGGAAATTGAAGCGCGACAGCGCGTAGCCGGACAGCGAGGCGCAGATCGTCACGGTGACTGCCGTCGAGGCCGAGACGATCAGGCTGTTCTTGAAGAAGGTCGGAAAGGCGCTGTGCCGCAGCACGAAGGCATAATGATCCCATGTCGTGCGCGACGGCCACATGCGCACGCCCTCGCTATAGAGCAGGTCGTTCGGCGTCACCGACACCTTGAGCAGCCAGAACAGCGGAAAGAGCGCGAAGGCGATATAGCAAATGATCGCCAGGCGGTGTGCGATGGTGGGAATGACGGATCGTCTCATGATCTCAATCCTTGTTCAGCAGCGTCTGCCGGAGCAGGATGATCAGCATCGAATAGGCAAGCAGCAGTACCAGCAGCACCAGCGCGATCGCCGAGGCATAACCGAAATCGAGCCGCCTGAAGGCTGTCGTGAAGATATAGCTGGCGACGATCTGCGTCCGGTCGGCCGGTCCGCCACTGGTCATGACGACGATGAGATCGGCGAAATTGGAAATCCACACGGTGCGCAGCAGCACGGTGATGGCGATTGTGGGCGCCAGAAACGGCAGGGTGATCGAACGGAAACGCTGGAACCAGCCGGCGCCGTCGATCGACGCCGCCTCGTAGAGATCGCGCGGGATCGCCTGCAAGGCGGCAAGCAGCGTGATCGCGAAAAACGGGATGCCCCACCAGACATTGGCGACGATCGGCCCCCACATCGCATAGTTCGGATCGGAGAGGATATTGCCCGGCTCATGCATCAGCCCGAGGGCGAAGAGCCAGTGCGGGATCGGCCCGATGACGGGATTGAACAGCCAGGCCCAGTTGAGCCCGGCAAGAAAGGACGGCACGGCCCAGGGCAGGAAAACCAGAGCCTGCGCGATTGCCCTGCCCTTGAACGGCTTGTCGAGCAGCAGCGCCAGGATCAGCCCGAAGACGAATTGCAGGACGACGGAGGCGCCTGTCCACCAGAGCGTGTTACGCAGCGCGCCATAGAAGGCGGCATCGCCGGCAAGCTCGCGGAAATGATCGAGCCCGATGAAGCCGCCGGAAAACGGATTGAGCAGCTGGATATCGCGGAAGGCGTAGGAAATGCCAATCGTCAGCGGCACCAGCATGACCGCAATGATCAGGATCAGCGACGGCGCGCTATAGAGGTAGGGCTCCGAAGCATCGGCAACGCGACGCAGCCATGGCCTGCGGTCGCGACGCATGTCGAGCGTATCGGCGGAAATGGTCATCGGCCAGAAGTTCCCATTCGCGGCGTTCATGCGCCGTCTGTGTCATCCAAGAAGCGACGGCGGCCCCGTCTCGAAGAGCCGCCGCCGTCAGTCCGTTGCTTATTTCTTGGCGAGGAACTTCTGCTGTGCCTTGGTGAGGTAGTCCGCCCACTGGTCGGCCAGATCCTTTGCCGAGATATCGCCGAGCAATGCCTGCTGCGAGGTCTTGATCGCCAGCGAATCCTTGAAGAAGGCGAATTCCTCGAGGTAGGTCGGCATGACGGTCGGTACCGTGTTCGGGTCCGCCAGTTCCTCGAACCAGCCCTTGAACTGGTCACCGGCATAGAAAGGATCCTTTTCGGCCGCCGTATAGGCCGGCAGGGCGCCGATGCGCTTGTTCCACTCGATATTGCCTTCCGGCCCTTCGAGGGTGGCAATCAGCTTCCAGGAGAGATCCTTGTTGCCGCTTGTCGTGAACATCGACCAACCGCCATAGCCGATCGTCGGGAAGGACTTGCCGTCAGGGCCCTTCGGCAGCGGCATGACGCCGAAATCGTCCTTGTTCATGCGTTCGGCGATGGCGATCAGCGCATCGGGATCCTGGTCGAGGAAAGCGCAGGTGCCGGAATAGAAGCCGGCGACGACTTCGTTGAAGCCCCAGTTGACGCTGTCCTTTGGCGCATAGCCCTTCTTGTAGAGATCGACCATCCATTCGATGCCCTTGGCCCAGCCGGGGCTGTTCATCGTCGAGGTGCCGTCATCGTTGAAATACTTGTTCGAGCCGGCCATCGAGGCGGCAAAGATCATCCAGCCATTGAGGCCGCCCGGGCCGCCACGCATGCAGTAGCCGTATTTGCCGGACAGTTTGGAAACCTTCTCCGAAGCGGCGGTAAATTCTTCCAACGTCTTCGGCGGCGCGGCGACGCCGGCTTCCGAAAGCAGCTTCTTGTTGTAGAACATCGCCCTCAGATAGAAGCCGTAGGGCAGCATATAGGCGGTATTCTTGACGTCGCGGCCGAGTTCGAGCGCGCGCGGCGTCAGCTCCTTGGTGTGTTCCCACTTTTCGAGGTAGGGCTCCAGGCTCTCGAGCATGCCGTTATTGGCATAGAGCGACAGCCAGGTATCGGGCATTTCCATCACATCGGGCACGTCGCCGGCCGACACCATGGTCGCGAACTTCTGGAACGCTTCGTTCCAGGGCAGCGAGATGATGTCGACCTTGGTGCCCGGATTGGCGGCTTCGAATTTGCCGACGATCGATTTCAGCGTTTCGGTGCGCTCCGGGCTGGTGATGACTTCGACAAGCTTGAGCGTCGTATCGGCAAAGGCCGTACCCGCCATCATCGAAGCAAAGAGCGTCGAGATTATTAGTTTTTTCATGGCTCAGTTCCCCCTTATTAGGTTTCTCTCGGGTTTCAGGATTGTGAGGCGGCGGCGAGCGCCTCCTCGATGTCTCTCCACAGGGCCTCGGTTCCTTCGAGGCCGACATGGAGACGTACGGATCGCGCATGGATGCCGAAGGCATGTGCGGAATTCGGCTGTGCCTTCTGCTGGAGCACCACCTCGCCCGGTACGATCAGGCTTTCATGTCCACCCCAGCTTACGCCCAGTTTGAAGAGCTTGAGGCGATCGGCGAAGGTGCGGATATCGACGCCTTCGCGGAATATGAAGGAAAACAGGCCCGAGGTGCCGTTGAGCCCGGCGGGCAAACGGTTGGTAAGCCCCGGATGGCAGACTGTCTCCACCACGTCGAGCTTCTGCAGGCGCCTGGCGATTTCAAGCGCCGATGTCTCGTGGGCTCGCATGCGCAGCGGCAGCGTGCGCAACCCGCGGATCAGCAGCCAGGCGTCGAACGGCGAAAGCTTGCCGCCGAGATAGGGATAGGCCTCGGCCTTGACGCGCGCGATCATCGCCTTCGAGCCGGCGATGACGCCCGCCACCACATCGCTGTGGCCGCCGAGATATTTCGAGGCCGAATGGATGACGAGATCGACGCCGAGCGTCAGTGGCCGCTGGAAGAACGGGCTCGCCCAGCTGTTGTCGATCATCGAGACGATGCCGTGTTGCCTAGCGAGTGCTGCGAGCGCACCGACGTCATGAGCCTCCATCACCCAGCTCGTCGGGCTTTCCATGTAGAAGAGCTTGGCGCCGGGCAGCGCCTTGGCGACCGCTTCCTCGTCGCGCCCGTCGACATAGGTCACCTCGATCTTCATCCGCTTCAGGATGGTGCCGAACAGGCGAAAGGCATCGGGATAGACGTGCTTGACCGCGACGATGCGGTCGCCCGGCTCTACGAAGCTTAAGACCGCCGACGAGATCGCCGCCATGCCGCTTGCAAAACCCAACGCATCCTCCGCCCCTTCAAGCTTGGCCAGCATTTCCTCGAAGGCACGCACCGTCGGGTTCAGGCCGCGCGTATAGATCGGCCGCACCTTCTCGCCGCGATAAGAGGCGATCATGTCGTCGTAATCGGAAAAGGTGAAAAGCGAGGTCTGGAAAATCGGCGGCACGACGGCGTCTGCGAAGTTGCCTTCGTCATGCGCCGTGATGAGGGAAGCAAGATCGAACGGTTCAGAGCCGTTGCTCATTTGGACATTTCCTTGATGTCTTCCTCGACGATATCGAGAATTTTCAATGTTTCGGCGCGCGCCGCCTCGGGATCCCCGGCAGCGATCGCGTTGAAAAGCGTGCGGTGAAAGGGAAAGGACCGGCGCGCGAAATCCTGCCGGTCGAACGGATGTTCCCAGAAGCGTTCGAAGGTCTCGCGCATCTGTTCGAGAAGCTGGCGAAACAGCGGATTGTGGGTGGCGTCGTAGACGGCGAGATGGAAGGCAAGATCCTCCGGCCCGGAGGTGCCCTTCTCCAAGTGCACCCGTTCCATCGCGTCCAGCTTTTCCTCGATGACGCCGAGATCCGTGCTCGTGCGCCGCCGGGCCGCAACCATGCCCGCCTCGCATTCGATGCCGCGGCGAACCTCCAGCGTCTGCAGCAGCGCGTCGCGCAAATGGACCGTGTCGAGCGACAGCGGCATGTGGATCGTCGCCCTGGAAACCGGCTTCAGCAGATAGGTGCCGCTGCCCTTGCGCGTCTCGATGACGCCGAGCGCCTGGAAGTGGCGGATCGCCTCGCGAATGGTCGAGCGGCCGACGGCAAGGGCTGCCATCAGCTCGCGCTCGGCCGGCAGCCGATCGCCCGCCTTCAACCGCGCTTCCTCCACATAATCCGCCAGTGCATCGGTCACCTGACGCGCGCGGTCCATGACCGGAAGCGGCCGGATCACCGGCCTGTCGCTACGATTTGCCTTCATGGTTCCCCATTTTCTTAGCAGGCAGTCAGGCCCCGAAATTGGTCTGACATCTTAGCATTTCTCAAAGAGCGACAGACGTCAAGTCATGTTTGTTTGTATAAGGCACTCTCGCATGGCCCAGACCGCGGGGTTGGTGTCCCAAAAGGAGGTCTGGCGTGGCCAAGAGGGTTTTCGGCACCTTGAAAGGGCGATTGGACGGGTTGAATTCAGCGGGAGCGTTGTGAGGATTTTGCCGTTTCGTCTCTTGCAAGCTCGTGGAGCATTGTCTGTGAAACGAGGAAACCACGCGATGAAACATGGCAGGCCAGACAATCACTCAGAACGATTCCGCGAACTTTCGATCAAGATGAGGCTGCGGATGCACAAAGCGTCTCACGAGATAATGCGAGCAAAGTCACAGGCTGAGGCGGATCGGATTGTTAATGGTGAGTATGGCACACTCGATCTGTCGCTTCTGTCTGAGCGAATGGACCGTGCGGAAGAAGTTGCCAAGACTGTGGCCAGATGGCAGCAGAGCGGCAGCAAACTCCACGATGTCTCCCGGCTGCTGTCCACGGTGGCGGAAGGTTTGACCCCCGCCATTCCCGATATGCCATCAGCCCGCGTCTAGGTGGTGGATCCGGCATTGGCCGCTGAATCGGCATTGCCCCTACCAGATCACCTTGGACAGTTCGGAGAGGACAGCGTTGCCATAGCTCTCGTCCTTGATGCTGAACTCCGCCTCACCGGACACGAGATTGAAGTTAAAGTAGACCTCGGCTTGATCTTCTCCGAAGAAAATCTTGGTAGTGTACCAGTCTCCGGGGCCGCCGCCGAAACCGCCTCCCCAGGAGCGGACGGTCGGTGGTCCGAGAAATGCTATATCGAATGCTAGCGTGTCCTGCTTGGCGTTTGAAAGGCGAGGATCGCTCGCTTCCAGGGCTTTGCCCAGTTCGGAAATGAAATGCGTGGGTCGCGCGCCGCCTGCAACATGGAGAAACCTACCACGCGATTCGCTCTGCAGTTCGATAGCGAATTTCGTTTGGTAGTCGCCATCACCATACGACGCCATCAAGGCGAGGTCATCGGTGTCCGATTTAACGGGCAGCTGGGTGATCTTGAAGGCAAGCGACCCTGGAGACCGGCCGTCGGTAACCTGATCCTGTGCGTATACGCCGCCAGAGAACACAGCGCTCGCAAATACTATCAGGGCGGAGCGTCGAGTGATCATGTCATTCTCCTGAGAAAGAAGCTGCCGCCACGGACCTAGCACACCTCCTTGGCACCGTCGCGGACACGGGTATGGAGATTCATTCCAGGCTTGTCCACGGGTAACCCGCGGTTCACCATCTCACCGAAATATGTGTGAAGCAATCCGCCGCCCCAGTTGATTTCAAAGGGATTTCAGGCTGACGTGGACGCTTACACCAGGGCTTCAATATGCAGCGCTTCGAAATACAAGCACTTGAGAACGGGATGTGGTCGGTCATGGATCGCCAGACCGGCAAGCCGATCGCTGACCGTGAGGGGGCAAGCGATAGGACCAGGTTGGAAGCCCAAGCCCTGGCTGATTTCCGCAACGGCATGTTGATTCCTCCCGCAAAGGAGCGGATTTCCTCCAGGCTCGAGAAGATACGTCGTGCTTGGGAACTGCTCTCTGGGAAGCGTCCGCCACGGTAACCCGTCCGCGCAGTCACGCCAAACGGGCCGATATCGGTCCTCGGCACGTCACAAGCTCGATCGGGATTGTGGTCCAGCTTCTTTCCACTTCGACGACAATCGCGTCACGGCACGATAACCCGCATCGCGCTAAGCATCAGGATGCAGTGGGTGGTGGGGCAAGCGCGATATTCACCTTTGAGTTCTCGCAAACGCGCAGCGTTGTGAAGCGGCAGCTTTGCAGGGTTTCATAAACGAGCCTGCAATCCCAGTTCTGCCGTGGCGTTGAAGAATATCTCCTGACAGTCAGTGCGAGGTGATCGCACGACCGCTGGACGCGAGATGCTCGGTAATGGCGCGCCGGATTTCGGTAACCGTGTCGAAGAGCCTGTTGTCCAAGTCGATGACATTGAAGCGGACAGCGATGAATTTGAGGCGGTTTTCGACAGGGACCGCGATCCCGACTTCCTGACCGTTGAATACGACAGCTTGCTTTTGCATAACAAACCTCGGGCGCGCCACAAGGGAGCACCATCTTAGAAAAGTGGAACAAAGGGTTTACGACGCGTCAGATTGCCGTCGTAGGTCGGTATCGGATCGAGACGAGATCACGCACTCGCTGCACCATTGCGAAGAAACGAAGTCCGATAAACAAAGTCATCATCCTCCCTCAAGCGAGTCAAACGACCACTGAGTATCGCCGGCGAGGGCCGGTTATTTCGGAACTCTTCTTTAAAAAACGTAGTCGAGAAAGTTCGAGTAAGCAACTGATTTTTGTTATTATTTAGCGTTTTGAATCGTATGACAATTACCGCAGGTGCGAAGCAATAAATGATGTACGTTCGTCCGACCCCATAGTCGAAGGCCAAGGCGACGACGGAGAGCATACGGTCCGGACGGCAATCGGATTTCGGAAATGGTTTCAACTTCGCCGCCGCCGCTTTCAAAGCGCCCCTTGTGGCGCTTCTGGTAGGCAACAATCTTCGACACAGCTCATCGCGGCCGAATAACGTGTAGACTGTTCTTCTTCTGTAAGTGGAAATCTTCGCGGCCAAGCAGTCCCCTCACATATTTTTAAAATTCAACGTATAAAATGTGCAGTTATACTGCAGGCAGGAAACGCCGTGCCTGTGCGTTGGGGCGGGAACATGTGCTGGAATACATCGTCGGCAGAAGAGTGTAAGAGCGCGACGACCGCACCTGCCGTCACCGGTTCGCAGATAGACCACGATCCTCATGGTCGAAGAGCTATCTGGCGATGACACGGGCGGGCAACTTGAGCCCTGTGAGTGTCAAAGACCCTGCGCGCAGCCTCCTTAGATGATCGGCTCCGGCCACTCGCACTCTGGGATCAGTTCGCGAAGCGTCTTGGTCCGCCGCCGTCAAGGTCCTCATGGATTAATGGCGGCATGTTTCTGCCCACGGTCAGGGAGACTCGCGAACTCCACCCTAAGGCTTCGAAGGATTTCCTCCCGGGAGTGACCTTGGAAGCGCAGGTCTACAACCCGTGCCACGAAGCCCTGATGGTCTGGAGGAATCTTCAGCTCATTGCATGCGTCGACGAGTATCTCCTGGAGGAATTCGAGATCGTCAATGTCAATCGCGAAATCAGAAAGCAGGCCCAATTCCCACCCCCGCAGACAGAGGCAGAGAGCGTAAACATCTCCCAAGCTGGCACCCAAATACCAACCGACTCATCATAGCGCGAATACGTCCGCATTCTAGCGAAATTCTGATCGTTTCGAATTTAGCTGAAGGTTATCACTTACGCGAGAAAGGGTAGATTCGTTCACGCGCCTCCATCGGATGGAGATAACGACCGGGTTGAAAACCCTCTTGAGAACCCACCGTCATTCGACAAATGTACTTTCGCCGCCGGTGGATTATTCCGTGGAATTGGCAGCCGCACTAGGCTCAACGATCAAGCGGCCGAACCTGCGGCCTCAACGGAGGCTTACGACACTCGACTCAAATACAAGCTGAAATCGTTCAGTCTCTTCACCAGTGATGGACGCGTACCTCCGGCCACAGTGTTTTTGCCCTCGCAGCCTTCTCCTCGTGAGTGTTTCGGTTATCCAATGCATAGTTTGGCACGACCCGGAATGAAAACATGTCATTTAGACCGAAGGGGCTTCGATGTGCATTTGGTCGTCGTCCGCCAATCGCACGGCGACAGAATGCGTCTTTGTCGAGTATCGAAGGAGAGCGTCTTTCGAACACGTTAGTGGCTCCACCGAAAAACCAAATCGCTCCTCGAACCAGAGGTGGACACGCGCCTAGTTTCTGATCTGAATCGGGATCGGCAAGTCCCTTGCGACAGGGAGTACCGCACGGATAACACGGTCTTCGGCCTCGTAGGACAGGTCGCTATCGTCGAAATAGATGACATCGACATCCTTGACGCCATACCAGCGGGGCCGTCCTGTCAGCGCGTTCCAAACCGTCTGGTAGATTGCGCCTCCCCCAACAAGGTAGTCCGGCAGTCTCATCGCCTCCAGGTGCCGGAGAACCTTCACCAGTTCTGGAACCTGCAATATCAGGGAGGCCAAACGAGAGCGTTGCTGGTTGTCATCAATATCTGCGTAACGAAGATGTTCTTCCATATCATCTCTCGAAGTTTGCCAAGGCTTCAGGAAATCAAGTTCTCTCGACTAGGCGTCGGAAACACGCGACATCCACCCGGTCGCAGCCGCCCAACGGTCCGCACGGCGAATAATCTGCCAAAGGTGATCCTCTTTGCCTATAGTGTAAGCCACCCGGTCGTTTTGGAACCGCGCAGCCAGTCTGCGCTTCAAGTCGACGTACGGTTCGTGCTCCTCGACATGGATGCGCATATAGTCTCGAAACAGCAGCGGCCACTGCTCGTGCCAACTCCCTAGACGCCGGACATGAATATGTCTCCGTTCCTGGCCTGGGCTCTCCCGAAAATATCGCTTTGGCAGCTCCGGATTGGAAGATCGCCAAACATAACCAATGGCTTTCAAGGGTTCGATCAGGCTGTCCAAAGGGTCAAAGTCAACGACCGATACTTGAATGTCGATGATTGGCTTGGCCGCGAGGCCGTTAATGGCAGTCGATCCGATATGATCGATGCGCTTCGCGCGAGCACCGAGCGCGGTGCGGATCACGGCCGCCATCACGCGGAATTTCTCCGCCCATTCGGCAGACCAGTCACATATCTCGATCGGCTCATTCGATTTCACTGGCTGCTCCAACGATACAATAGAACGGCTAACCAATGGTCGTGCCAAAAACTTTGTTGGCTCGGGTTCAAAGGGGCGGACGGTCGCGACGCGAGATCGACCAAGCTGCGGCCACATAGGCAGCGGTCCGCAGTTCCTTCCTCGACATCGGATTGTCTCTCGCAGCATCAACGATGATCCATCAACCATCCGGAAGCAAGCCTTGCTGTCACCCAAGATTGAGACGAGCCCGATGCAGCTTGGGGCGCTCCGATTCGACGTCGTAGAGCGCCCACTCCTTTTCAGCGGCATACCTTCACACCCGGTCACTCCGGGTAACCAATCGTCAATTACGATTTTGGAATACACGCGTATATTACCCCTCGGGGATAGCGATCCCTGACCTGAGGTCGACGACAATGGACTGGGACGCAACGTCTGCATTCACACCCGTCGGGCTGGCTCTGCGCGGTCAGCCAGCTCACAGGATCGTACGCACCCTCCGCGACGCCGCATATATGCTGCTCAAGGACTGGCCTTCCGATGACGGCGAAGAATATGTCACTGCGGTGAAGGCTTGCGTCGACGTGATCAGTGGTCAGATCGCTCCGGAGCAATTTTGGGACGCGTTTCTGCGTGCGGCCGATGAGGCAGGTATCGCCGCGCTGACTGTCGTTCAGCGATGACAACGAGGAAAAGAAGCGGGTGCGGGCCTCAATTGATGCCTATGGCACGCTCAACGTCGCTCTGGTGCGCCTCGGCATTCTCAATGGTAGGCCTGCGAAATCCGCTTATGGGCGCACCCGAGAGCGGATGGTTCACCGCGCTCAGCCGATGCACAGGTGTCACGATCACGCGATAGGATAACTCCCCGGAACCCGAGCGCAATCAGTGACCAGACCATCCATTGATTTTGACCGCCGACCTTGACGCCTCTGATCCAAAAAACAAAAGTTCGGCGACGGAGCCTGGGAAAGCTCGGTGGCCAATGCTGGGCTCGTGGGTTGGCCACCTATCTGGAACAATTGCAAGGGCCACGAGTTAATGGTTCAGTCGGGCGTAAGCGCAATCGGAGCGCGGCGCTCTCCCCATCCCTCGGGTATTCGAGGTTGCTTCCAGCCTTCGAGCTGTGACGCGGGGTTCGAATCCCTGCCCCGACCCCCAATTTCGATATCAACGAACACAGCCCGGCGACTTCTCGTCGGGCTGTGTCCCAAGTCGCGGCGATCTTCAGTCAATCGTGTAAACGGCGGCCTGTCCTGGCGCTCGCGCAAGCCCTTGTGTACGAGGCGTGTCGCAGGTTCCCATCGTGTGCCCAGGCGCGGTACTCAATCTCGGCGATGCAATGGTTCAATCGAGCTGATCGAGAGTGGTTGCCCCCCGGAACAAGGATTTCTTAAACGGGTTTTCCTAGCAGTGACTCGGTCAGGTCGAGGTGAGCAAACCGGGTTTCCGGTAGAGGCACGATCATGGTCGAGGACAGAAATATCATACGAAAGCGAAAATGGCTTGCCACGGTGCGGGGTATTGTCACGCATAGCGTCGGCGGCCCTGAAGTAGAACATGCTCCATGTGATATGCTGCTTGGCAACGCCATTCTTCGTGTCGCCAGGTTGGATCAGTCTGTTTGCAGCACGGCGGCTGCGACAGTCACACTGGACGGCATCGAGCTTGATTGCGAAGATTGCAGGCGGCTCGCCCTGAAATACGGAGACAGTCTCGAAGTTCGCGAGTAACGACCTCTCGCAGTGTTCGTCTCGATTGGTGCTGGGCTTTCCAGTCCACCTCTTGCACAAGTGCGACGACGCACTGTGCCCGAAGATTCGACAAGCTGCTTCGCACTCCTTACAGTTGAATCGTGCAGCGAGTCGGCACTCAACTCATCCTCAGCGCGCATGATCTGATCGGGCATCTGAGCTGTCGCCATTTGACGGCGCTCGATCTCCAGGTTGCGGAAGGAGCTTTGGCCAAGCCAGTCCACTGGGACCCGCTGCTCGAGGTCCTGTAGGAGCGTGGGCTGAAGCATGAACAGGGATTCATCGATAATCTGAAAACGCAAGGCCTCGATGCTACCGTCATAGACGGGATGACGTGAACGATGAGAGCTTCGGCGCGACCATGGACGCGATGCGTTCAGGGCAGCAGATCGTGGTGCAGGCGGCGCTTCGCGACGGCCGATGGATCGGGAGGGCGGACGTTCTGCGGAGGGTGGAACGAACCAGTGACGTGGGTCCGTGGTCGTACGAGATCATCGATACTAAGCTCTCCCGAGAGACGAAAGGCGGTACGGTACTTCAGCTAAACCTCTACGCCGAACTTCTCCAGAGGGCGGTGCATAGCGAGCCTCCCTGGTTTTCTGCTGGGTCCAGGTGACTGCGAAATAACTTCCGAAGCCTACGATGAAGACGGTAGGAAGCACAAATACGGCCCGTAGCCCCCGCAGCCGAGTCGTGCGGCCGATCAACACAATTCCGCTTGCAACGAAACCGCTGGTGGCACCAATCGTTGCGAAGACCACGAGGATGATCCCGAATGCCACGCCAGCCTCGTCAGAGGCATTGACACTCGCGTATTCGATTTTCGCCCCACGTTCAACTCGACGAATTCGCCATAATCCACAGACGGGACAGTCACGACATTAGTCGACAATTGGCAGTGTGCGGGTCTAACCGCTTTTCGGCGGCCATCGTCAAATTGCCAGGTTTTATCGGAAAGTTGATGTCGAGCCACACGGCTTACTTTGATCCGCGTCAAGGTTTTGGAGGCCCGTTTTTCGGGCCTTTTTTTGTGCCTTCAAACCACCGACCATCCACCCTTGGCAAAATCTAGCCGAGCATCTAGCACGACGTGCGGGAGCCCGAAAATCCGGTGCATATTTTATTACATTAAATCACTAGGTTACAAGGTCTCCGGAACCAAAAATGGTCGAATCGATACAACCTCGCCAATTGGTGTATAAGTAACCCTCGCGTGGCGCCAACTGGGATTTCCGAGTGAAGACGATTGACCGCCGGTCCTTCGCCCCGATTGCCAGGGCAAATCGATAAGCGAGGTACTGGCACTTCAACGATACAGGCTGGCTAAACGGAGTAATCAACTGAACTGGCGGATCAAGCCTTTTACCTCCGCGCTTCCACATTTGCTCGTCTGTCAAACAACCTCCTCTCCTAGCTCAGGCAATAGCCCTTCTGAAGTCGACACGATCTGATGCGGTCGAGCTTTCAATTTGCGTCGGATTCGGTGAACAGGCAAAGAAGCACGACTAAGATTATGGCGCACCTTCTCGGATGGACTCAAAGATCGATGCCGCGACCACGCCTGACAGCCCGCTGACGCCGTTCCGAGATGATCTTCTCGCTGCTTTCCTTGCGGACCGCCTGCTGCAAAACCTTCAGCTTTTCCTTCATCGCCTCGAAGGCATCGCGCTGCATCTGTGGCACGCGGTGGATGAGATCCTTTTCGCCGCGAATGATGGCGTTGCGACCAAAGCGCTCATCGAGCGACCTGCTGACGGCGGCGAACTCCCGGCGAATGTCCGGGTCGAGCGGAGCACCGGAACCCGTCAGCTTGCGGCCATTGCTCTTCGCTTCAGCCGTCAGGCGCGTGAGCGCCTCTTCCGCCGCCTTGGACAGGCCGGGAATGACGACTGCCATGCGCCGTCGTTCCTCGACGATAGCCTGGCGTTCGCCATCGAGCACATTGACGTAGGCCGAACCGAGCGCGCGCAGGCGGGCTCCGGCTTCAGGCACGGCCTGCACCGCCGCTTTCCGCTCCCGCCCGGCGGCCAGCATCCGGTCCATCAGGCGATCGGAACCGCGCAAGGCCCCATAGGCGGCGGGATCATTGATCACCGCAGCCGCTATGCGCTCGCCAGCAAAACCTTTGGCAAGCAGTTCTTCGATCCTGCCGACGGCGTCGGCCGGATCGCGCCAGATCGTGCTTGCCACGGCCGCCAGAGCGGCACGCTGTTGGCGATAGAGAGGATCTGAGAGCACCCGCGAGCGCGCCTCCTCGTCGATCGGGGTCTTGAACTCGGTGACGGCGGCAAGCATGGGCAGCACGGCGGCATTCTCCTTGTTTGCCTCCATCCCCTGATCGGCACTGGCCGCCGCAACGATCTTCGAACGATCCCGCCGCTCGACCAGATGCTGCTCGTCGGCAAAGCGCTTCACGGCCTCGAACAGCCGCGTAAGCTCTCCGCGTCTTTCATCCGTAAGGTCTTCCGGCATACGCTCGATCATGTTGCGTTTGGCAACCGCATCGGCCTTCGAGGTAAAGGCGCTCCAGCCGAAGCGGGCGCTCAGCGCCTCGCTGACCGCCTTGACCTCCTGCACGATGGATCGGTCCTCGACGGCAAGCGCAAAGGCGGTCTTGTAAGCATCGTCACCACCTTGCCTGCGCACCGCCTCGATCTCCGCAAGACGTGTCATCGCCTTTTCGGAGAGCGCCGGGATTGGCAATGACATATGGGCGCGGCGTTGTTGCTCGCGGCTTTCGAACCGCTCGGCGTTTCTTCGGAACTCGGTGGCATGGGCGCGGGCGAGCGGCAGCAGGTCCGTCAAGGCGGTGATCGCGGCATTTCGTTCGTCGCGGGCCGCACGGCCGTCGGCGATCAGATCTGAACCACGCAGCCGGCCGAGCCGATCCGGTGCTGCGGCAAGATCGTCGGCAAGCCTGCGCGGTTCGATGCTCATATCCGATGAAAGCGCGTTCAGCGCTGACAGCGCCGCATCCGGGTCACGATAGATCTTCTCCAGCAGCGGCCGCAGGATGGCTTCGCGCTCTTTCCACGCCGGCGACGCAAGCTGTGCCAGCCGC
>NZ_LWBS01000108.1 GCF_001652265.1 Rhizobium leguminosarum | reverse complement strand
TCGCGTTTCTGCACGGCATAAAACCCCTGCCGCAGGCTGGAACCCTACCAAACTTCGCTGCCGCCGCCGAGATTGTCTTTGGGTCGCACGCCGTCGTGGTTTCAGGCAAGAGAATAGCGCTTGCGCCCATGGAGATGAGAATCCTCAGGTTTCTATTCGAAAGGCAGGGGCAGATCAGTACACGCGAGCAACTCATTGAGGCCGTTTGGCGCAATCCGCACGCTGTAGAAAGTCGGACGGTTGACGTGCATATCGGCCGGCTGCGAAAAGCGTTTGCAGGACTCCGGACCCTGAGAATTCGCACGATATATGGGGCGGGTTACGCTCTCGACACCACCCGCATGTCTTAGCCTCTGACAGGCTGCCGCGGGACAGGCGACTGGATCTACGCGGGGTCCAAACGGATCAGCGATAATAGGGAGCTGTCGGTATCGTTGTGCTTCCCGGCAAGCCGCATCGACTCTAATATGAGCAATCATGAGATTTTGTGACGAAGAGCGGCGATGACACGATCGGCCATGAAAGCGCAGCGGGCGCCATCGAACGGGAACAGGGCCGAGAATGCGCCGGAGAGCTGTTTTTCGATCGACTGGCGCATCATCTTGCGCGCTCGGTGGAGCCGGGTCTTGGCGGTTTCGGGTCTTATGCCGAGATAAGAGGCGGCCTCGTCCGTGCTCATGCCCTCGACATCCCGCAGCACGAAGATGGCGCGAAAATCATCCGGCAGCTCGTCGACCGCATTTTCGAGAAGATGCCGCGCCTGGCTCCTGGCGAGCTCGGTTTCCGGATCGGTTGCGGACAGGGAGGACGGAAACTGTAACACTTCGCCACCCGGCGCCGTCGTCTGCATGTCGATTTCCTCGAGCCCGGTGGTGTTCTTTCGGGCCCGCGCACGGCCCAGCGCCTCGTTGAGCGTAATGCGGGTCAGCCATGTGGAGAGTTGCGCCTCGCCCCGGAACGTCGCCAGATTGGTGAAGGCCTTGACATAGGCGGCCTGGACGACGTCTTCCGCCTCCGCATCGTTGCGGATGATGGCGCGCGCCGTCCGGAACAGGCGCTGATTATGACGCTGAACGATGGTGCGGATGGCGGGCTCGTCGCCCATTTTCGCCAGGGGCACGAGATCAGCGTCAGATAATGTCGATATCTGTGGCCGGTGTCGCTCGGCCGCAACCGGAATGGCTGCCATGGGAGTTCTCCGTCTGCTTGCCCGTCTGTCAATTGGAGCCCGGCCTACGGCCGGATGTCCAGTTTGCCCGTCATGGCGGGATGAAAACGACAATAAAAATCAATCGCTCCCGCCTGGGCGACAGTCATGCGGCCTTCCGATTTCGGCGGCAGGTCGATATCGAAGTTCCTATCGCGAGCGGTTGCCGTGTGCCTGAATATATCATCGTTTCGCCAGACGACCACATCGCCGACATGCAGCTCGGCAGGCGGCGAGCCGAATTTCATGCCGGTGATGGTGATCTGATAGTCCGCCGCCGAGGCAACCCCGCCGCCCGCCCAAAGCAGTGCAGACAGCAGCGGGAGCGATTTCATGAGCGAGCCCATTCCTCAGCCTATTTGATCGTGGAAGCCAGATGCTCGGCATGCATCTGATGTTCCTTGAACAGGGCCAGGCCCGTTTTCAGCAGCGACGTGAGATCTTTGTTCTGAGCCGACGGGATCAAGATGTTGGCAAGCGCGTCGTTGACCGACTTGTGATAGGCGACTTCGTTTTCGACATAGGCCTTGTCGAACGCCGCGCCGTCGAGCGCCTCCAGCGTCGTCAGTTCCTTGGTCGCCTGTGTCGACAAGGACTGGCTGACGGGGTTGTCTTCGGGTGTCACTTTCAGCTTCTTGACGAGAGCGAGCGCCTGATCGTTGACAGCCTTGTGGTCGCGCTCCATGGTTTTGGCGAATGCAATGACGTCGGTATTCTTGCTCTTCTTCAACGCCTGCTCAGCCGCGGTGATATCGATCTGTCCCGCCGTATAGGCGATGTGGGCGATCTGGGGATCGGTCGGCTTGGCATCGGCGGCGATCGAGGTCGTGCCGATCGATGCCGCCATCAGGGTGGCGCCGAGAATTCGTTTCAACATCATCTGTCTCCCTTGTGTCGTGACCGAATGCCTTCCGGCGGCAACGGTGGTGCGCCTTCGGAAGCGAACATTGGATGCAGGTTTGTCGGAAAGGTTCCCGGAAATTTCGGACACGGAGAGAGCGTGTATCATCGGCGGCGGTCAGACTTTGCCGAGGAAGTGCTGAAGAACGATAGCGTGATTGTGGTGCAGGTCTTTCGCAGCGTACAGAAGCGTCGCGTCCTCTTGCCGGATCTGACGTTTCAACTCCTCGACGGCGGATGGGTTCTTCTCCAGCTCGTCCCGATACCGCTGCTGAAACTCGGTCCATTTGGCGGGGTCGTGGCCGAACCAACGGCGTAGCGCCGGGCTTGGCGCGATATCCTTCAACCAGATATCGACTGCTGCATCCTGTTTGTTCAACCCCCGAGGCCATAGCCTGTCGACCAGGATGCGCATGCCGTCCTTACCGTCTTTCGGTTCGTAAATTCGTTTGATGTGCAAGGCCATTTGCTCACCCGCATAAGGTCGAAAGCCATTCTCGACCGAATACGCGTGACAAGGTTTTGGTTCCGGACTGGAGCCCGAGAACAGGTCCTGGAACCTTTTCAAACAGGCACCGGGCCATTTCGCGGCCCACACCATACCGAAGCGCTGAAGCATCTTCCTAAGGGCGGTGCGAAATCCCTTTTGCGGTCTGTGCACAGGCCGTGCCACGACCGCAAATGGCGTCGTGGCACGGTGAAGCCTGTCAAACCGGCTCAGAAGGGATAGTGCTGAGAGGAATCCTCGACCGTGATCCACCGCAGGTCGGTAAATTCGGCGATCGCCGCCTTGCCGCCGAAACGGCCGTAGCCGCTGCCCTTGACGCCGCCGAAGGGCATTTGCGCCTCGTCGTGCACCGTCGGGCCATTGATGTGGCAGATGCCGGATTCGATCCGTGCCGCAACCGCCATTGCCCGTTGGACATTCCGGCTGAAGACGGCGGAGGACAGGCCGTATTCGGTGTCGTTGGCGATGCGGATGGCTTCTTCTTCACCGGAGACGCGAATGATCGGTTTCACCGGGCCGAAGGATTCTTCCGCATAGACGCGCATCTCGGACGTGACGTGATCGAGCAGCGTCGCCTCGACCACGGTGCCCGAGCGCTTGCCGCCGGCCACGAGCTTTGCCCCCTTGGCCGTCGCATCGGCAATCAGCTCCTCCATTTTCTTCGCTGCGTCGAGGCTGATCAGCGAACCGAGAACGACGTGGCCGCGCGGATCGCCGGCCGGCAGTTGGCTGGCGCGGGCGGCCAGTTTGGCGACGAACTGGTCGGCGATCGTCTCGTCGACGATGATGCGCTCCGTCGACATGCAGATTTGGCCCTGGTGCATGAAGGCGCCGAAAATGGCGGCATTGACGGCACCGTCGATATCGGCGTCGTCGAGGATAACCAGCGGCGCCTTGCCGCCGAGTTCGAGAAGGGCAGGCTTGAGATATTTGCCGCACGTCTCGGCGATGATCTTGCCGACCTTGGTCGAGCCGGTGAAGTTCACGCGCTTGACGGCCGGATGAGCAATCAGCGCGGTGACGATCTCAGGCGCATCCTCCGGCGCGTTGGTGAGGACGTTGATGACGCCGGCCGGCAGGCCGGCCTCGGTCAGCACTGTCGCAATCAGCCGGTGCGTGCCGGGGCATTGTTCGGATGCCTTGAGGACGACGGTATTGCCGCAGGCGATCGGCATGGCGATGGCGCGGGTGGCGAGGATGACCGGCGCGTTCCAGGGGGCAATTGCCAGGCAGACGCCCGCAGCCTGGCGAACGCCCATGGCGAGCGTGCCCGGCTTGTCGGAAGGGATGATTTCGCCTGATATCTGAGTCGTCATGGCGCCGGCCTCGCGCAGGATGTTGGCGGCGAGCATGACATTGAAGCCGGCCCAGGGCGCGGTTGCGCCCGTCTCCTCGATCATCAGCCGGGTAAACTCGCCGACCTTGGAATCCATGATATCGGCGGCCTTCATCAGGATCGCTCGGCGCTGGCCGGGGCCGGTCTTCGACCAGGCGCCGAAGGCGGCGGCGGCGGCGGCGGCGTCGGCGGCCGCGGCAACGTCGTCCAGGCCTGCTGCGGCGGCGCGGCTTGCGAGCTTCTCGGTGAAGGGATCGATGCGATCAAAGGTCCGGCCGCCGGAGGCTGCACGGTCGGCGCCGTTTATGAGGAGGGAAATATTCATCGGAGATCTCCTGGGGACAAAAACTAGAAGCCGAGGACTTCGGCATTGATGGAAGCTTCGAGGCCGCCGTCGGCGGCAAGATTGGCGCCGTTGATCCAGCGTGCTCCATCCGAGCAGAGGAAGAGCACGGCGGGTGCGATATCGGCGGAGGTGCCGGCGCGGCCGACGCGGGTAATGTCGCTGTCGACCCTGGCGTCGCCGAGTACGGCGCGGAACTGCTTGAGGATCGGCGTTTCCACCGGCCCGGGACTGACCGCATTGACCCGGATGCCGCGGTTCTTGAACAGCGGCTGGTGGGCTGCCCGCATGGTCCAGAGCAGCAGCAGCTCCTTGGAGAGCGGGTAACCTTCCTCATTCTTGAGATCGTGCTCAGCGACAACTGCCGCCACGTCGGGAAAGCCTTCGATTGATGTCAGGGACTTTGCCCGCTCGAGATTGGCGCGCCAGCCGTAGCCGGCGATCGAGGCGACATTGACGATGGCCCCGCCTTCGCGCAGGCGGGGCGCCACGGCTTCGGACAGGGCACGAAGCCCATAGAAATTGACGGCAAGCGTTGAGGCGACGCCGGTGCTGCCGGAAAGGCCGGCGACATTGGCGAGCGCATCGAGCCGGGCTGGAAGTTGCGCGACGATCTCGGCAACGCCTGATGCTGTGGAGAGGTCACCCTTGATGAAGGCGGCACTTCCACTGGCAGGTTCGCGCACATCGACGCCGATGACCTCGGCACCCATCTGGCCGGCCAATTCCGCCGTGCGAGCGCCGATGCCGGAAGCCACGCCGGTCACCAGGATTGCCTTACCAAAAAGCATGAACGTCCCCTTTCGCGAGAGAATCCAGAAGCAAGCCGGCTCATTCTTTCCATTGGATCTTGGTCGGACCGGGCAATTTCAGTCGGTAGCCGACGGGCAGAAGTTGAAAATCGAAGCGGCGCTCGACTTCGCCCCAAAGGCCGCGCGGCAGGTAGAGCGAGAAAATGACGGCGGTGGCGCCGAGGCCGATCAGGTACCAGACGCCGGCGCCGCCAAAGACGGTCTCGATCACGAAGAACAGGATGGCGCCGAGGATCGCGCCTTCGAACTTGCCGATCCCGCCGACCAGCACCATGAAGATCATGTAGGCCGTCCATTGAACGCTGAAATAGGTTTTCGGCTGGAAGGTCGTGGCGGTCGCCAGCCACAGGCCTCCGGCAACCGCGATACCGAAGGCTGCGAGCACGAAGAGCAGCCTCTTGGTTGCGATCACGCGCACACCGACCGAGGTCGCCGCCTCCTCATTGTCGCGGATCGCCTGCATGGCCGCACCTGCACGGCTGCGCATCAGCATGAAGAGGGCGCCGAGCAGGGCGGCCATGGCCGTCAAGGCCAGCCAGTAGATCGTTGCCCGCCGCGTGCCGCTATCATAGACATTGAGCGAGATCAGCGAGGTTCCCGTTTCCCCCTGGATCAGCCGGTCGAGGTTGACCAGCAGATGGGCAAGTTCTGATATCACCCACATGCCGATCGCGAACTCGCCGCCCTTCAGACGCAGCATGAACAGCGACAGCGGGATCGACAGCATGCCGGTCACGATCGCGGCGGCAAACAGCGCGACGAAGGGATTGAGCCCCGCATCCGCAAGCCGGATGGTGAAATAGGCGCCGAGGCCGAAGAACACCTGCTGGCCGACCGAGACCAGCCCGCCGAAACCGGCAAGCGCATTCCACATGGCGGCAAGGATCACGTAGATGAACAGGGCCGTCATCCGGTCGATCGCGCCGGCGCCGAGCACAGCGGGGGCAAACATCAGCAGGGCGAGCACCGCGGCCATCGAACCCAGCGCCACCCGCGACGACTTTGTCCAGCGCTCTATCGATATTCCGTTGGAGAGAACGGTCATGTCGGTCTCCGGAGACGGGCGCGCAATTTGAGAGAGGCGCCAAGTTTGTCGGGAACCGGCGTGCCGAACCGGGATAGCCTGACGAAAAGCACCAGCAGGAACACGGCATGGCCGCCGATCAGGAAGCCTTGCGGATGCAATTGGGCGCCGAGCGATTGGGCAAGACCGAGAACGATGCCGCCGGCAAGTGTGCCCCATAGCGATCCCGCTCCGCCGATGACGGCCGCCTCGAAGGCGAAGAGAAGCTGCGGGGCTCCGGCATAGGGGCTGAAGGTTGCCTGCATCCCGAGAAAAGCACCGGCGATCCCGACCGTGACCATGGTGATCGCGGTGGCGACGGCGTTTACCCTGCGGGCGTCGATGCCGACCAGCCCCGCCGTATCGGGATCTTCGGCCGTGGCGCGGATCGAGCGACCGAGCGCAAAGCGGCTCAGGAAGAACTGCAGCCCGCCGAGAATAAGGATTGCCGTCACCATCATCATCACGGCAAGCTTGCCGACGAAGATGTGGCCCGGCAGTTGCCAGGATGCGTAGGACAGGTTGCCGATGAACGGCGCGAGCGAGCGGGTGTCGGCGCCGAACTGCTCGAACAGCAGGTTGTCGATGACGATCGACAGGCCGAAGGTCGTCAGGATCGGCAGAAGCGTGCCGCCGCGGGCGCTGCGCTCCAGAATGAAGCGCTGCAGCAGCCAGCCGGCGGCCGCCATGACCGGCAGCACGATCAGCAGGCCGGCGAAGGGCGGAATGCCGGCTTTGGCGGCGAGCAGCCACAGCCCGTAAGCGGCTGCGACCGCCAGGCTGCCATGCGCGAGATTGATGATCCGCATGACCGAGAACATGAAGGACAGTCCGCAGGCGATTACGGCGTAGTAGCCGCCGAGCAGGATGCCCTGGAGCAGGGTGTTGATCACGATGCGCTCCTTTCGCCGGCTGTCCGGTGCAATCCGAAATAGGCCTGGGTGACGTGCTCGCGCGTGACGGCGGCGGCCGGCCTGTCGAGGACGATGCGCCCTTCCAGCATGCAGATGACACGGCTTGCGACACTCATGGCGCGGGCGAGATCCTGCTCGACGAGCACGATGGTCGTTCCCGAGGTGAGCAGCGCCTGCAACTGGGCATAGACGCGATCGACGACCAGAGGCGAAAGCCCGAGCGAGACCTCATCCAGGAGAAGAATATCGGGATTGCTCATCAGCGCCCGGGCGATGGCGGTCGCCTGCTGTTCCCCGCCCGAAAGATGTCCTGTCTTGGCGTGACGGCGGGGTTTCAGGTTCGGAAAGGCGTCGAGGACGCGGTCGATGCTCCACTCGCCCTTGCGGCCGGAACTCTTTCCGAGAAGCAGGTTCTCCTCCACCGTCATCTGAGAAAACAGCCGCCGGCCTTCCGGCACCAGGGCGATGCCCTTGGCGATCCGCTTGTGGGACGGGACGGCGGCCAGATCTTCATCGTTGAGAAGGACGCGGCCGGAGGATGGCAGATGGGCGCCGGCGATCGATCTGAGCAGCGTCGTCTTGCCCGCGCCATTTGCGCCGACCAGCGCCAGCACCTCGCCCTTGGCAAGATCGAAACTGACGCCGCGCACCGCCTGGAGGAGGCCGTGGCGGACGTCGAGGTCGCGGATGGAGAGAAGGCTCATGCGGGTGTCCCTCCGAGATAGGCCTTGACCACTTCCGCATCGCTCATGACCGTTTTCGGTTGGCCATCGGCGATGATCCTGCCGGCGTCCATGCAGATCAGCCGCTCCGCCACCTGCAGCAGGATATGAACGATATGCTCGATCCAGACGATGCCGATGCCGCGGCGGCGCAATCCGAGGATGGTCTCCACCAGCTCGCTCGCCTCGCCATCGGTCAGGCCGCCGCCGATCTCGTCGAGCAGCAGCAGCCTCGGCTGCGTGGCAAGCGCACGGGCAAGCTCCAGGCGTTTGCGGTCCAGCAGGCCGAGCGTGTCGGCCGGGCGGTTGGCGACGCCCAGCATGCCGCAGAGCGAAAGCGAATCCACCACGCGCTCATAGGCCTCGTCGCGGCTTGCGGCATTGCCGTGCGATGCGGCGACGAAGACATTTTCGAAGGTCGTCATGCCGCCGAAGGGTTTGGGAATCTGATGGGTCCGGACGAGCCCGGAGCGGCAGCGTTCCGCTGCCGTCCGGCTTGTGACGTCGACGCCGTCGAAGGTGATGCTTCCCGCATTCGGCGGGAAGGCGCCGGCGAGCACGCTGAGCAGGGTCGTCTTGCCGGCGCCGTTCGGCCCGACAATGCCGATCGCCTCGCCATCGCCCATGGAAAAATCCAGATTCTCCAGCACCACGAGCGCGCCGAACCGCTTGTGGATCCCCTTGGCCGAGAGAAAGGCTTCCCCCGGCCGTCTTTGAGCTTCCCGCTGCAGCACTGTGCGTTATCCGTTGTAGGCGGTGAGCTTGGCGCCGACCGGGACATTGGGGTCGGTGGCGTTTTCGGTGACGACGTAGTCGAGCGCGAATTTCGAGCCCTCCGGCGCTTTCACCCATTGCGTGCCGATGATCGGCCCGGGAGAGACGTTGGCGACCGGGCCGCTGGTGAAATCGACCTTGCCGGCGATGGTGGTGGTCTTCAGCGTGCTGATCGCCTTGGCGACGGCCTCCTTACTCTTGACGTCGGCGCTGGCCTTCAGCGCGTCGAAGCCGGCGTCGAGAAGCGCAAGGCTGGCGCCGAGCTGCTGCGTCCACTGCTTGCCGCTGGCCGTTTCATAGCCATCGGCGAGTTCGGTTCCCGATACGCCTGTGAGCGTGGATTTGTAGGGGAAGGCCTTGTGCCAGTAGGCGGCGCTGCCGATGTTCAGGCCGAGGTCGCCGAGCGCCTCGATGTCAGACGGAAACAGGCCCGTCTTGGCGATCTGGCAGATCTTGATCTGCTGGGTGAGGCCCTGCTGCGCGGCCTGACGCCAGAAGGCGGCGAAGTCGGGCGGTATCGGGAACGAGTTGAAGATCTCCACGCCCTCCTGTCTGAAGAGAGCGATCTGCGCGGTAAAGTCGGTGGTTCCGGTTTCATAGGCTCCCGGATCGACTATGGTGAAGCCGGCCTTGGCGAGCGCTGGCGCCAGATGGGTGCGGATCGCATTGCCATCGGCGTCGTTGGGATACATGACGCCGACCTTCTTATTGGTCTCGATCAGGTTCCACTGCGAAACATAGGCCTTGTGGAACTCTTCGACGCCGAAGCCGAAATGATAGGTCCACTTGAACGGCGAGGGTGCGCCCGGCTTGGCGCCGCGGCCGAAATACCAGGCTTCCCAAGGCATGACCGTCGAAAGGCAGGGAATGCCGGCCGCTTCGCAGGCATCGGCCACCGGATTGATGGTTTCTGGCGTCGAGACGGCAAGCATCAGGTCGATCGCCTGGTTGTTGATGAGATCCTTCGCCAACTGGCCGGCGCGCGAGGGATCCGACTGGGTGTCCTGGTCGAGAATCTCCACCTTCCAGGTCTTGCCGCCCGCCTGCAGGCCGTTCGCCAGCGCCTTGCGCGCCAGTTCGAGCACGTAGCCGTCCGTTTCGCCGAAGCCGCCGAGGGGGCCGGTGCGCGGGCTGATGAAGCCGACCTTCAGCGTATCGCTGCTTTGAGCAAAGGCCGTGCGGCCGGAAAGCGCCAGCGCCGCACCACTCGCCACGGTCGATGCGATGAAAGAGCGGCGGCTCAGAGATGCCGCGTTGATTTTTCCGCTGCGGAAAATGCCGTTCATGAATTCATTCCTCCCTCTTGATCGGGCCTCCCAGCCCGTTCCCAGTATTCATTTCGGCCGATCTCAATCAGAATCAGATCGGGTAGTGCCGTTTTCCCGAACCCATGATGATCCATCTGAGCTCGGTGAATTCATCGATCGCAGCCTTGCCGCCGAAGCGGCCGTAGCCGCTTGACTTGACGCCGCCGAACGGCATTTGCGGCTCGTCGGAAACTGTGGATTCGTTGATGTGGCAGATGCCGGATTCGAGCCGCATGGCGACGGCAAGCGCTGCATTGACGTCGGCGCTGAAGACGGCGGCCGACAGCCCGTATTCATTGTCGTTGGCAATCGTCACGGCCTCGTCGACGCTGCCGACCCGGACGATTGCCGCGACCGGCCCAAAGCTCTCCTCGCGGTAGATGCGCATGGCTGGCGTCACATGATCGATGACGGTCGCGTCCATCAGCGTGCCGTTGGCCTGGCCGCCGCAGACGAGCACGGCGCCCTTCTGCAGGGCATCATCGACGAGCGACCGGACACGGCGGACGGCTTCGGTGTTGATCAGCGTGCCGAGCGGCGCGTTGCCGTCCTCGGGGTTGCCGGCGACGAGGGTTGCGGCCTTCGTCCGGAACTTGCCGACGAAGCCGTCGGCAATCTCGTCCATCAGGATGATCCGCTCGGTCGACATGCAGATCTGGCCCTGGTTCATGAAGGCGCCGAAGGCGGCAGCACGCACGGCCTCATCGATATCGGCGTCGGCAAGGACGATGAACGGCGCCTTGCCGCCGAGTTCGAGCAGGCAGCGCTTGAGATGCCTTGCCGCGGATTCGGCAATGATCCTGCCGACACGGGTGGAGCCGGTGAAGTTGATGCGGCGCACGGCGGGATGGGCGATCAGCGCATCGACGACGGCGGCGGCATCGCTCGGCGCATTGGAAACGACATTGACGACGCCGCGCGGAAAACCGGCGTCACGCATGATGTCGCCGATCAGGCCATGGGTCTTCGGGCAGAGTTCGGAAGCCTTGAGGATGACGGTGTTGCCGCAGGCAAGCGGCATGGCGACGGCGCGGGTGCCGAGGATAATAGGCGCATTCCAGGGGGCGATGCCGAGGCAGACGCCTGCCGGCTGGCGGACCGCCATGGCGAGGCTTCCCGGAATGCCGGAAGGAATGAGCTCGCCGGATATTTGCGTGGTCATCGCCGCCGCCTCGCGAAGAATATCGGCGCCAAGGCCGCAATTGATCGCCGCCCATTGCGCGGTGGCGCCGGTTTCGCCGGTCATGGCGGCAATAAGTTCGGGCGTGCGGGCGTCGAGGACATCGGCTGCGGCATTCAGAAGCCTGCGCCGTTCGCCCGGGCCGGTCTGCGACCAGTCCGGAAAGGCGGCCGCGGCCGCATTGGCTGCCCGCGTCATGTCGGCAACGGCTCCTGCCGAGGCGATCGTTGCGACGTCGCCGGTCAACGGATCGATGCGTTCGAAGGTGGCCCCTTCGGAAGCATCCATCGCCTCGTTGTTGATCATCAGCTTTGCCGCGAACACTGTTCCACCCAATATCGTCACGTGTTGGCGCCAAGTGCCGGCGCCTGCCTTATTGCCATGGGAGAAAACGAGCGGACGCCGCGCCACAAGGGTCGCCTGACGTTTCCTGCATCTGCTGAAGTGCCTCCTCCCAAAGGCTGATGAGAAAAGGTTACGCCGATCTGGCGCAGATGGAATGCGATTTATTGGGTTAATATTGTAATTATCCGGTGATATCAGCATTGTTCGACTTGGGGATTGGAGGAGACGCGTTGGCGACGAACGGGGGGATTCATCACTATGCCAGGGGCGAGTGGCACGGGCCGTCGCTGTCGCACCGGCGTATCCGTGTCCAAAAAGGACTCTATGCCGATTTCCATCATTTCCTTCTGCTCGGGGAGGGGAGTGGGGAACTTCACTTCGACAATGGCGAACATCGGCCGCTGCACGGACCGCTGCTTGCCTTCCTGCCGCCGCAGGCGCGATGCGACCTGTCGATATCAGCCGGAACTGCGGCTCATCTGGTCGGCGCTTCGCCGCAGATCATGGTCGATGCGATCGGCGACAAGGTGGAATCCTATTCGCTGCGCCTCTTCACCGAGCAGCGCAAGCTGGTCGAGGCACTGGATCCCTTGACGGTCACCGAAATCAGCCCGCTGATCTCCGGCTTCGTGCGGGAACTGGGCGATCCCTCCCGCTCCTCCTGGATGGTCGCATCCGCCTATATCAGGCTCATCCTGATGGCGCTGTGGCGCGGCTCCGATGGCGAAAGAAGCGAACAGCGCGGGCAGGGCGAAACCGGATCGATCCTGCAGAGATATCGGCAACTCGTCGAGGCCGGTTTCCGCCAGCACCGGCCGATCAGCGATTATGCCGCGGAACTGGGCGTCACGGCCGACCGGCTGCATTCCACCTGCCAAAGAGCGCTCGGCCGCTCGCCGATCCAGCTTCTGCACGAGCGCGTGGTGCAGGAGGCAAAGCTGAGATTGGAACGATCGGCCCGCAATATCCAGGAAATCTCCGACAGCCTCGGCTTTCGCGACCCGACCTATTTCAGCCATTTCTTCAAGCGCAAGACCGGACTTTCCCCCGCCGGTTACCGCGAGATCGCCCGCGCGTCGGCCGGCTCAGAGAACAGCATGCTGTCCTCGGGTTATGCCGACTGGCCTTAGGCTCAGGGCATTGGTCAAAGTAATAGCTCGCCAATCCTGGGTCACAAATCATGCTGAACTCGGAATCCCAGGCCGCCTAGGACTGCGATGCGCCAGGAGCAGTTGTTGCCCCGGCTTGAAGGAATGACCGATTTGGGGCCGGGAACGGTCTGTCCGCTTTCAAGGCCAAAACTGCGATAGCGCCCATTCATCAACCGATCAGAGGCAGGCAGCTCCCGACCCATTGCTGCCGTTCGATCTGACGCCAGCGAACGGCAGCAATGGTGGATTATCACCATACGGGCTTCGGTGCCAGAATGACCAAGTATGCTGACGAAACGGGCGTCCGCCCCGTCTCCAAATAATGATCGGGTGGCAACTTCGCGGAGGATAATCATGACCCTTCCCAGCCACGCAATGAACCAGGCAACTTTCTCGGAGATGTACGAGCGGTGGCTCGTTGACCCTCTCTTTCGGCCGTGGGCCGAAATGACTTTCGAAGAGTTGGAACTGTCTCCAGGCGATCGTGTCCTAGATATCGCTTGTGGAACAGGAATAGTCGCACGCGTCGCAAAGGAGCGCCTCGGCGACGCCGGATACATCGTCGGCATCGACATCAGTTCGGATATGCTCGCCGTGGCGCGCGCTGTGGCACCGCGCATCGACTGGCGCGAGGGCAATGCCAGCGCACTGCCTCTTCGCGACGGAGAGCAGTTCGACATTGTCGTCTGCCAACAGGGAATGCAGTTCTTTCCTGATAAGCACGCGGCGACACCGCAGATGCGGCGGGCCCTGGCGAAGGGTGGCAGGCTGGCGGTGGCAACGTGGCGCTCCGATGATGAAATCCCGTTCGTGCGGGAGCTGCGCCGCGTTGCGGAGCGCCATCTGGGCGCCATCGCCGATCAGCGGTACAGCTTTTGAGGCGCTGCTCCGGGACGCCGGCTTCCTCGGAGTCCGTTCAAGGCGATGTCTCGCACCATCCGTTTCAAGGACGGCGCATCCTTCCTGCGGTTGAATACGATGGCGCTGGTCGGCATGAGTGCTGCCGGCAAAGACATGGGCGATCAGGAACGCAAGCGTGTCGTGGAGGAGGTCGTGAGCGAGAGTGCGCCCGCGCTGCAGCCATACAGCGATGGATCGCAAATCGCCTTCGAGCTCAGCACCAATCTGGCGACAGCCAGGGGATAAAGTGCTTCCCTCACCCGGTTATGGGAACATGAGCCATCCCGGATGGCGTTCTGACTGGGGCAAATCTGGGCAGCGGCAGGTGACGGCGGGTTTCTCCATACAAAGCCGCCGTTCCCGAACAGGCCTGTGAAGGACAACAAAGCGTCGAGACGCGACGATGCCCATCCGCCATTGATGGTCCGGATTTGGGGCGCTATTGCAGCCGTTCCACGTGCCAGCCGTGGGTGACTGGTCAGGGCGACAGGTGTAAGCTGTATATCCTCGACCCGTGGGAAAGCGCCTCAGAGCAATCCGAATTCGACCATGTCAGAGGATGCTAGGTCATGCCCGACATCGGCGACTGGCTCGCCAGCATCAGGCTTGAGCGGTATCGCCAAGCCTTCTTGAAGAACGGCATCGATCTCGATGTCGTCGACGATCTCACCGATGCCGACCTCAACGAGCTCGGACTGTCCCTTGGTGACCGCAAGCGTTTTCTCAGGGCGGCCGCGACTCTGGCTCAGCAGTCGCCGCCGCCCATGGCGGCACTACGTCCCTCCGTGTCACCGATCCACAGCGAGGCGGAACGGCGACAGCTTACGGTGATGTTCTGCGATCTCGTTGGATCGACAGCACTCTCCGCCCGCCTCGATCCAGAAGACCTACGGCACTCGATCGTTGCATACCGTGCTTGCGCCACCGAGATCGTCGGCCGGTACGACGGTTTTGTTGCCAAGTATATGGGCGACGGCGTCCTCGTATACTTCGGCTATCCCCAGGCCCACGAGGAAGATGCCGAGCGGGCCGTGAGGGCCGGCCTAGCGGTCGTTGAGGCCGTCGACCGGCTGGATGCGGCAGGCGAGCACCTGGCTGTTCGGATCGGAATCGCCACTGGCCTGGTCGTGGTGGGTGACATCATCGGCACCGGCGAGGCCGAGGAATGCAGCGTTGTAGGTGAAACCCCGAACCTGGCGGCCCGCCTACAGGAGTTAGCCGGATCCGGCACAGTGGTCATTGCCGAAGCAACGCGCGCACTGCTGCGGGGCCAGTTCAAGCTCGAAAGCATCGGACTGCGACCGATCAAAGGTTTTTCCGGGGCGGCTGAAGCGTTTCGGGTGCTCGGCGAAGTGCGTAGCGACGACCGCTTCGAGGCGGGTCACGCGACCGTGCTGCCCTTGGTCGGCCGTGACCCGGAACTCGCATTGTTGGTCGATCGCTGGACTCAGGCCAAGGCCAAGGAAGGTCAGGTCGTCCTGCTCGAAGGTGAGGCCGGAATCGGCAAGTCGCGTCTCGCCCTGGCCCTTCGCGAGCGTCTCCTTCGAGACCCACACAGGTTGCGCCGCTACTTCGCCTCGCCATACCACATCAACAGCGCGCTTCGTCCGGTGATTGGCCAGCTTGAACAGGAAGCGGGATTTGAACGCGAGGATTCATCGGTCGTGAAGCTCGACAAACTCCAGGCGCTGATCGCGGAACAGGTGGGTGAGGTGAGCGAAGCGCTCCCATTGTTGGCGGAGCTTCTCGGAATTCCAGGCACTGGCCACTGTCCAATACTGGATCTCGCGCCCCAACAGCGTAAGAACCGAACCTTCGACGTGCTCATCGCCCAGCTTGGCAGACTGGCTGCGAAGCAGCCGGTGCTCCTGGTGCTTGAGGACGCTCACTGGCTGGACGCGAGTAGCCTTGAGCTGTTCGGCTTGTTCGTGAACCACATCCGGCAGCTCCCGGTGCTGCTGGTCATTACCCACAGGCCCGAGTTCGTCCCGCCTTGGCGTAGTTACCGGCACGTGACAAAGGTGGTCCTGAATCGCCTCGACCGGGCGCACGCTCAATCGCTGGTCGAACGGCTGACCGGCGGAAAGGCACTGCCTGCCGGAGTGCTCGATTACATCCTGGCCAACACCGATGGCGTACCGCTGTACCTTGAGGAGTTGACCAAAACCATGCTCGAATCTGGTCGCCTGGGAGTGGCCGGCGATCAGTTTGGACCGGCTGCACATATGCCGCCGCTGGCGATCCCGGTAACGCTATACGACTCGCTGATGGCCCGCCTCGACCGCCTCGGTAGGGCCAAGGTGGTGGCGCAGATCGGCGCCTGCATTGGGCGCGAGTTCTCCTATGAGCTGATTGCGGCGTTAGCAGTGCTCGATGAGCATGAGCTGCAGTGGAGCCTTGATCAACTGGTTGCTACTGAGCTAGTTTTTCGGCGCGGAAGCCCCCCTAACGCGATCTACAGCTTCAAGCACGCGCTCGTCCGAGATACCGCATATCAGTCGCTCCTCAAGAGTCGCCGCCGGAAACTACATCGCCGTATTGCGCAGGTCTTCGAAGAACTCGCCCCACATGTCGTGTCCGCTCAGCCGGAGCTCCTGGCCCATCATCTGACGGAGGCAGGAGAGCTGCCGCAAGCCGTCGTGTTCTGGCACCGGGCCGCCGAGCACGCAAACGAGCGGGCGGCGAATACCGAGGCCGTCGGCCATTTGGCCAAGGCACTCGACCTGCTCGCCCAGATGCCCGAGAATCCGGAGCAACTCGAGCTTGAGCTGACGTTGTTGATCACCATGGGACGAGTGCTTACCGCCGCGAAGGGCTATGGCCACCTGGAGGTCGAGCGCGTCTACAACCGTGCTCTCAACCTGGCGGAGCGGATCCAGGAAACGCCCAGGCTGTTCCCGGTGCTCCTCGGTCTCACCATTCATCATGCGGTGCGGTCCGAGCTTTCCGCGGCGCGGGACCTTGGCGAACGGCTTCTGAGGTTGGCGCAGCAGATCTCGGATCCTGTGCTCGTGGTGGAAGCGTCCTATGCTTTGGGCATTACCTGCTCCTGGCGTGGTGAATTCGCCTCGGCATGGAAGCACTTCGAGCACGGGATCAGCCAATACGACATCGCCCAGCACCGGGCCCATCTAGCGCTCTATGGACAGGATGGAGGACCGATCTGCCTGTGCCGTGGCGGCATGGCGCAGTGGTATCTCGGCCACGATGACCGGGCGCTGGAGCTGATGGACGAGGCGCTCGCCATGACCGCGAGCCTCAGGCATTTGTTCAGCCGTGCCTATGTACTGACATGGGCGGCGATTTTGCAGGTGCATCGACGCGACATCGCCAAGGCGCAAGAGGCGGCGGAGTTGGCGTTGGCGTTCGCGGCCGAACACGAATTTCCATTCTGGCAAACCCAGGGAGTCTTCCTGCAGGGGTGGGTGCTGGCGGAGCGGGGCCTGATCGCGGAAGGCATCGAGCGGTTGCGAGACGGGTTGGCTGGCATGCAGGCGATCGGGTCAGGAATGACGGCGCCTTGGGCGATGGGCTTACTCGCGGAGGCGCATGGAAAAGCTGATCGTTTTGCCGAGGGTAGTACCTTGATCCACGAGGCGCTTACCATTGTCGCACGCACTGGCAACCGCTGGTGCGAGGCGGAGCTGCATCGGCTCAAGGGCGAACTCATATCATCGAGCTCAGAGTGCGATCCTGCCGAAATCGAGACGTGCTTCCGCCGTGCGCTCGACGTCGCCCGCATGCAGGATGCGAAGATGTGGGAACTGCGCTCGGCGGTGAGTTTGGCCCGGCTTTGGCGAGCACAGGGTCTTAGGGCGCAGGCCTGCGAGCTGCTCATGCCGCTCCTCGGCTGTCTCTCTAACGGCCACGGGACGCTCGATCTTCAGGATGCTCAAGCGGTCCTTGAGAGCTGCGGAGGTAGTAAATTGAGCACCTGAACACTTGCTCCGCTGCAACGACTTTGTCGTAACTCCCGATGGAGCGATGATTCTGACTCCGACATTTGTTATTGCGGTGTCGCAGTATAGGGAGTCACGCAACGACAGCAACCCGGTGGGAGCAGACCTCAGCCGAGGGGCGCCCGAACTTCGGCTTCCCACCCCTTCATCGCCACTCTGACGGCCGAAACTGAACCGCTGCTTTCAGCTAAGCGTCAACGCGGTCTCAACGACCGAAATGGGGGCGCGAAGCCGCCTTGCAGTGATGGAAGCTTCCATGTCCGCTTCGGCCGTTAGCGGAAACTGCTAAACTCGGCCCGACGGTCGAAGAGCAAACCGACCTCACGACAGCGCAAAAATCCTGACCTCTCTCCCGATGCCCTGAAGCTCCGCCATCCGGGAGGCCGATGTGATGCCGCTGTCGCGGAGGATCTCTGAAACTTGGGCATCGTCGACGATCGCCTCCGTCGTCATGATCACATTGGGATCGGCAAGGCCCTGGACGCGGGAGGCGATATTGACGGTCTGGCCGAAGTAGTCCTGCCGGTCGTTCAGGTTGACTGCGAGGCATGGTCCCTCATGGATGCCGATCTTCAGGAGAAGGTCGTCGCTGCCGTGTTCGGCATTCAACCGAAGCATCGCCTCCCGCATCTTGAGTGCCGCCGCCACCGCGCGGTCCGGGCTCGGGAAGGTCGCCATCACCGCATCGCCTATGGTCTTGACCACCGCTCCGGCCTCTGTGGCGACGATCTCGTGAAGAACCCGGAAATGCGCCCGCACTAGATCGAAAGCGGCAAGATCTCCGACGCGCTCGTAAAGCGCGGTCGAGCCCCTCAAGTCGGTGAAGAGGAACGTCAGGCTGGTGATCTTGAGGCGCTGGTCGACGTCGAGTGTGTCGGTCCGATAGATGTCGCGGAAGCTCTGGTTCGTCAGCAGACGCTTGGCCGTCAGGAAAGGCCGCCTGCGGCCCAGCAGGTCGTGCAGCTCGTCTCCTGCGATGCAGACGTTCGGCACCACCCTGCGATCGGTGTGGTTCTCGAGCGTCAGCCGCAGTGAGCCCGGGCGCAGGGTCAGCGTTTCGTTCAGCGCATGCGTCCGACTGATGATCATCGAAAGGGTTTGACGTTCGTCGGTGGGCTCACCCTGCACGTCGATGAACTGCGCCGAGTGTGTCACCGGATCGAAGATGATGACGAACTGCGCCGGCAGTTGCAGGGAGACGAAGGCCTTCTCGCCCGGATCCAGCTCGATCATCTCCAACTGGATGCGCGCGAACCTCGCTTCGAGATCGTCAGGCAGGTCGACCCCGGAGCTGAAGAAGATCTGCCGGTAGTACTCGAGCGGCGGCAACCGATCGGGGTCGTGGGCGGCAATCCTGCGCACGCGCGGGCTGACCGTGAACGTGACCTCGACCATCTCGTCGAGGGTCGGCTCGTATCCGGCCGCGCAGAGCGCGCAATGGTACGTCTCGTGGACGACGGTTTTGAGGGTTGCGCCGCTGTCGAGGACGCCGCCGCATCCCGGGCAAAGGACATTCCAGGTCATCTCGAATGCGCCTATGCGGGCCGCATGGAGAAATGCGGCGATGGTTTTCTCTTCATCGAGATGGTGCTGATCGGCGAAAGCGAGCGCATTGATGCGATTGAGCTCGCGATCCGAGCCATGCATGACGACGTTTTCGATGCGCTCGACCGTCTGCGGGTCAGCCGCCTGTCGCAGGGAGGCAAAAAGGACGTCCACTTCGCTCATGAGACAAGTCTCCGTGTGCAGAACCCACGGCGGACAACGCCAGGACGGGGATCATATCACGGGAGTGTCCCAATAGAAATCGATAGGCTTGGATGCTGCTCGCTTCCCAAGCAACGGCGGGCTTCAGTTTCCCTTGTATATCCGCTTCAGCGCCGTCAGCAGCGCATCCATTTCGTCGCGTGAAAACAGCTCGATGAAACGCTGTTCATGCTTGTCGATCAGCTCACGCGCCCGCGCGAGCATTGCGCGTCCCGCCTTCGTCAGATGAAGTTCCTGGCGGCGGCGGTCGGCCGCGGAGGGGCGGCGCTCGATGAAGTCGCGGGCTGCCAGCCGGTTGACTAGGGCCATCATCGTCGCCCGGTCGGTGCCGAGCGTATTGGCAAGGTCGATCTGCGATGCGCCCGGATTGCCGGCGACGAGTTCCATCACCGCCAGCTGCTTCTGCGTCAGCGCCAGCGCCGACATGGTTTCGGCGAAGTCGCGATAGACGGCGACATGCGCCATGCGCAGATGAAATCCCAGCAGATCGCCAAGCCGGCCGACGTCGAGGCCCGGGGTCACGGGCGCATCGTCGCCCTCGAAATCGTCCTGCGGTGATTTTGCTGCCATCGTTCGTTCTCGCCTTGTCCAGGCGCCATAACCATCAAAATCAGCAGGTTAGTCAATATCCGGAGTGCGGATTTCCCCGCGCCATTCGAATGATCGGATTTGCCCTAAACAGCCTCTTGCATCATGGGAAAAAGATATTAGTATGTGTTGCATACAAATGTGATGCCTAGCGCGGGGAGCGGTGGGCATGGGAGGAGAAAATGGCGCATTCCTTTTCCGGGATGGCTTCGTCGACGGATTGCGGACTGGTGACGGATGATCCGATCCTTTACCGCGCCCGCGTCGCACCGGACCGTCCGGCCCTGTTCGAGATCGCCACCGGCCAGCAGCTCACTTATGCAGAGTTCGATGCGCGGATTGCCCGCTGCACCGGCCTCCTGAGTGATGTGCTCGGAGCGCGCCGCGACGGGGCGCGTGTCGCCATGCTGGCGCGCAACTCGATAGATTCGATCGTGCTTGCCTTTGCCTGCCAGCGTGCCGGCGCCATCTACGTGCCGCTCAACTGGCGCCTCAACGCCGCCGAGCTTCGGCCGATCCTTGCCGATTGCGCGCCGGCTCTGCTCGTTCACGACGAGGAGTTCGCGGCAACCGTCGCCAGCCTTGCGGGAGCCGATCCGGAGATGGCGGTGATATCGATGGCCGACGGCCCGGCCGGTCTCGCCGCGCGGATCGAGGCGAGCCTTCCGGCCGCGCCGGTGTCCGCCGATGCCGATGGACCCTGTGTCCTTCTCTATACCTCGGGCACGACGGGACAGCCGAAGGGCGTCGTCATCACCCGCCGCAACGCCTTCTTTGCCGCTATCAACTTTTCCGTCGTCGGAGAGATCGGGCCGAAATCCGTCGCGCTTTGCGACCTGCCGTTCTTCCACACGATTGGTCTGATCGCGGTGGCGCGCACCACATTGATGCTGGGCGGCACGCTCGTCGTCTCCGACCGCTTCACGCCGGCGCGGACACTCGCAGCCCTTGCCGACCGGCAGCGTGCCATCACCCATTATTTCGCCGTGCCGCAGATCGCGCTCGCCTTGCGCAATGATCCCGCCTACAGCGCCGCGGCGCTCGCCTGCCTGCATGCGATCTTCGTCGGCGGCGCGCCGCTGACGCAGGCGCTGATCGAAAGCTATCTCGACGACGGCGTTGCGCTGGTCAACGGTTACGGCATGAGTGAGGCCGGAACGGTGCTGCACGTGCCGATCGATCGGCGCGCCGTGCAGGATAATCCCGGCAGCGTCGGTCTTCCGGCGCCCTTGCTCGACATTCGCATCGTCGACGAGGACGGCCGCGAGGTTGATGAAGGCGAGATCGGCGAACTCTGGTTGCGCGGGCCGGCGGTGACGCCCGGCTACTGGAACAAGCCTGAGGAAACCGCTGCCGCCTTCACCGACGGGTGGTACCGTACCGGCGATCTCGGCCGACGCGAAGCGAACGGCTTTTATCGCATCGTCGACCGGCTGAAGGACATGTACATCAGCGGCGGCGAGAATGTTTATCCCGCCGAGGTCGAAGCCGCACTGGCAAGCCATCCCGATATCCTCGACGCCGCGGTCGTCGGCATTCCTGATATCCGATGGGGCGAATGCGGTGTCGCCTATGTCGTGCTGCGGCCGGGTGCCGTGGCAACGGGCGATGAGATCGCTGGCCATTGCGCGGCGAGGCTCGCGGCCTTCAAGCGCCCGGCGCGCATCCTCTTCGTCGAGGCCATTCCCCGCACCGCCTCCGGCAAGGTGCAGAAACATGTCCTGCGCCAGTTCCATTCCGACGAAACCCTTCAACGACAGGCCCTGTGAAGCGGCCCCGGCATTCACGCCGAAACCCATGGAGTAATCTCATGACCGATATGCAATCGCCGGTTCTGGTCGAATTCGATAATGGCATCGCCTTCGTGACCCTCAATCGTCCGGAAAAGCGCAATGCGATGAATCCGGCCCTGAACGCCCGGATGCTCGAAGTGCTCGACGAGCTCGAGGGCGACGAGCGCTGCGGCGTGCTCGTCCTGCGCGGCGCCGGCGAATCCTGGTCCGCCGGCATGGATCTGAAGGAATATTTCCGCGACAACGACGACAAACCGCGCAATGCGACGCTAAAGGCGCGCCGGCAATCCGGCGGCTGGTGGAGCCGGCTGATGTATTTCGAAAAGCCGACGATCGCCATGGTCAACGGCTGGTGTTTCGGCGGCGCCTTCACGCCGCTGGTTTCCTGCGATCTCGCCATCGCCGCCGAGGAGGCGAATTTCGGCCTCTCCGAGATCAACTGGGGCATTCTGCCGGGCGGCAACGTCACCCGCGCGGTCGCCGAAGTGATGCGCCATCGCGACGCTCTCTATTACATCATGACTGGCGAACTGTTTGGCGGGCGCAAGGCCGCGGAAATGGGGCTCGTCAACGAAGCCGTGCCGCTGGCGGAGCTGGAAACCCGGGTCCGCAAGATCTGCGCCAGCCTGCTCGAAAAGAACCCGGTGACGCTGAAGGCCGCCAAGGACACCTACAAGCGGGTGCGCGATCTGCCCTGGGATCTCGCCGACGATTACATCTACGCCAAGCTGGAACAGATGCTGTTTCTCGACAAGACCAAGGGACGCGACGAGGGGCTGAAGCAGTTCCTCGACGACAAGACCTACCAGCCGGGGCTCGGCGCCTACAAGCGCGACCGCTGAGGACGGGCCCGGCATGCCGGGCCGTTGACGAGCCGATCATCGGGAGGAGGAAAGCAATGAAGATCTATGCTGCGGTGGCGCGTGCGCCCCATACGCCGTTTTCGCTGGAAAGGCTTGATCTGGAGGAGCCACGCGAGGGTGAAATCCTGGTTCGCGTCGTGGCAACAGGGGTTTGCCACACCGATATCGTCATGCGCGACCAGCATCTGCCGGTGCCGCAGCCGGTCGTGCTCGGCCATGAGGGCGCCGGCATCGTCGAGCGTGTCGGACCGGGCGTCGCCAAGGTCAAGCCCGGCGATCACGTGGTCATGACCTTCAATTCCTGCGGTCATTGCCCGAGCTGCAACGATCACGAGGAGACCTATTGCCACGAATTCTTTCCGCGCAACTTCTTCGGTGCGCGCGCCGATGGCTCGAGCGGGCTCTCATGCGAGGGAGAGCGGGTTCACGGCAATATTTTCGGACAATCTTCCTTCGCCAGCCACGCACTGTGCCATGAGCGCAACGTCGTGAAAGTGCCTGGAGATGCGGACTTGGCGCTGCTCGGGCCGCTCGCCTGCGGCATCCAGACCGGCGCCGGCGCAGTCATGAACGCACTGAAGGTCGAGCCGGGAAAAGTGCTCGCGGTTTTCGGCATGGGCTCGGTCGGACTTGCCGCGGTGATGGCGGCGCGGATCGTCGGCGTGTCACGGATCATCGCCGTCGACGTCAACGAGACGCGGCTGGCACTTGCGGCGGAACTCGGTGCGACCGACATCGTCAACGGCAAGGCGGGCGACGCTGTTGCTGCGATCATGGCGCTGACCGGCGCCGGCGTCGATTATTCGATCGATGCCTCCGGCGTGCCCGCCGTCATCGACCAGTGCGTGCGGGTGCTGGCGCCGCGCGGCACCTGTGGCATCGTCGGGGCCTCGCCCCATGGCGCGACGCTGACGCTCGACCTCACTCATATCCTGTCCGGCGGGCGCCGGGTCCGCGGCATCGTCGAGGGCGATTCCAATCCCGACGTGCTGATCCCGTTGCTGATCGATCTCTATCGGCAGGGCCGCTTCCCCTTCGACAGGCTCATCACCTTTTATGATTTCGCCGACATCAACCAGGCGGTGGAGGATTCGGAAAAGGGCATCGTGCTGAAACCGGTCGTGCGTCAGCCGGCCGTCTGACACCGTTCAAGGGAGGAAACAATGAACACCGTCACCGCAATCGCCACCGATACCAGCTTCGATGTCATGAAGGCGCTACTTGGCCGGCAAAGGGCGTCTTTCCTGAGGGAAGGGCCGCCGAGCATCGACACCCGCATCGATCGCATCGACCGCGTCATCGCTCTTCTGGTCGACCATAAGGATGCGATCGCCGCTGCCCTGTCGGAGGATTTCGGCAGCCGCAGTGTCGAGGCGAGCCTGCTTCTCGACGTCTTCACCTGCGTCGGTTCGCTCAAATACGCCAAGGCCCATCTTGCCGAATGGCTGAAGCCCGAGCAGCACGAGACATTGTTCCCGGATGCGGTGGCCGAAGTGGTCTATCAGCCGAAGGGGATTGTCGGGATCCTCAGCCCGTGGAATTTCCCCTATCAGCTCGCCCTGGCGCCGCTTGCCGGAATTCTCGCCGCCGGCAACCGCGCCATGATCAAGCCGTCGGAGGTGACGCCGGCCTCGGCCGCCTTGATGGCGGACCTCATTGCCGGCGCTTTCGACGAAACGGAAATCGCCGTCGTTCAGGGCGGACCGGCCACGGGCACGGCCTTTACATCACTTGCCTTCGACCATCTGATCTTCACCGGCGGAACCGCGATCGCCCATCACGTCATGCGCGCCGCGGCGGAAAACCTGACGCCGCTGACGCTTGAACTCGGCGGTAAGTCGCCCGTCATCATCGGCCGCTCGGCAGATCTCGCCGACGCGGCGCGGCGCGTCATGACCGTCAAGACGCTGAACGCCGGCCAGATCTGCCTGGCGCCGGACCATGTCTATGTGCCCGAGGAAAGCGTCGAGGCCTTTGCCGGGCACGCGGTCGCGGCGGTCGGCGCGATGTATCCGGCGCTGAAGGAAAATCCTGATTACACTTCGATCGTCAATGCCCGCCATCTCGCCCGCATCCAGGGCCTGATCGACGATGCCAGGGCCAACGGCGCCCGCGTCGTCGAGATCAACCCGGCGGCAGAGAATTTCTCCCAGCAATCGGCCCACCGCATGCCTCCGACCCTGATCCTCGATCCCACGGAAGACATGCGCGTGCTGCAGGAGGAAATCTTCGGACCGGTGCTGCCGGTCCTTCCCTATCGGGATATCGCCGACGTCATCGATCGTATCAATGCCAAGCCGCGCCCGCTCGCCCTCTATTACTTCAGCCAGGATCAGCAGGAGGAGGCCCGCGTCCTCGACAATACGACCTCCGGCGGGGTGACGGTCAACGACTGCATGAGCCACGTCACGGCGGAAGGCCTGCCCTTCGGTGGCGTCGGCCATTCGGGCATGGGTGCCTATCACGGCAAGTTCGGCTTCCTCGCCTTCTCGCATCCGCGCGCCGTCTATCACCAGAGCAGGACGGTGGAAGCGGAATACATGATGCGGCCGCCTTATGGCGAGGCGATGCGCGGCTTTTTGGCGGCGGCGATCTGCAAGTAGAAGAGAGGAGGCGGACGATGCCGTCGGCAGCCTCGGCTGCTGACGGCATCAGATGGCAGCCAAGAAAGTGTTGTGCGGTTGGCCGCAGCGCTCGTATCAGCGGGGCTTCGTGACCGCTTTCACTTCGCAACGAATGACCCGATTACGCAGACTTATCCGGATAACGCTATATTGCGTCATTAGGCCACGCGTCCTGGCGCCAAGGATGCCTTTGTTAAGCATGCCTTATGGCATCGGGTGCTAGCCGTCGAACCGCAGGGCGTTGCGGACATGATGTCTCCCTGCCGTCCTCGAGCATGACCTTTCAATACCGGTTTCGCGTATTTCTCATGTCGTCAAATCTGGCAGTGGGCCCGCCTGCCCATACCTCATCGACACGGCGGATGCGCTTTCCTGTGGTCGCATTGCTGCCGACCGGCCTGGAGATGCGTCTGCGAACGAAAATAGCCTGATGGGTCTACTATTTAACGAAGCTCAAACCAGTGTTGCCCTATGATTGGTTCGATACATGTATTGGAAGGTGGATCCAACGCAGTGAATGGCATCTGGACGCAATTCGGTGGCAACCTGTCATTCGTGTGCCTGGTGATTTCGCTCTGGGCGCATTTCTCGATCCAATTTCAGCGTCGTTCGGTCATACAGGAAAAAATCGCCTTCGGAATCATAGCCGGCGCTGCCTCCATCGGATCCATTTTGCTGGCCGTCGAAGTCAATCCCGGCATCTATATCGACATGCGCTTTTCGCCGCTTGCTTTGGCAGGCATGTTTGGCGGACCGATCGCAGCGGCTTTTGCGGCGTCGCTGGCAATGGTCTTCCGCTTCTGTGTCGGCGGCACGGCAATGATCGATGGTCTGATTGCAATTGCTGTCGCGACCAGTATCGGCCTGGCTGCCAATGTCTGGATCCGGAAGAGATCTCCCGGGCTCATGGACGTTGCGCTGTTGAGCCTCGCGCTCGGCGCCGCACTTATTGTATTGATGGCCGTGCTTCCCACCTTGGTGCACGCCCGCGTATTGGCCATTATCGGTCTGCCGATGACACTATTGAACTGCCTGGCGACGGTGCTGTGTGGTTTCGTTCTATTGAAGACGCAGCAATGGGATCTGGAGCGAAGCATCTTGGTGACCGCGTTTTCGCAGTCGCCCGACTATCTCTACGTGAAGGACCGAAACAGCCGGTTCATCACCGTCAATGAAAATATGATCCGCCTTTTTCGTTTCAGAACCACGGCGGAGATGACCGGATTGTCGGATTTCAATCTTATCTCGCGGCCGCGCGCCGAAGAATTTTATTATCTCGAACAGCAGGTCATGGACACCAGGGTGCCCCTGATCGACTCCGTCGAGCGTATCGAAGACAGATACCTGCTCGCCTCCAAGGTGCCGCTGAAGGATAGGCAGGGACGGGTGATCGGCCTTGCCGGCGTCACGCGTGACGTGACGGAGCGGACTGCTCTGGAGCGGGAATTGCGCAAGAGCAAGAACCTGCTGTCACATGCGATGGCCGGCATGTCCGATGGCATCGCCATGTACGACAGCAAGGGTTTTCTCGTTTTTTGCAACGATCAGTATCGCGCCGCCTTTCCGCTATCCGGAGACGCCCGCGTGGTTGGCGCTCATATCAGCGACGTCCTTCGCCGCGTTGCCGAAACCGGCGAGCGCACGGGTATCCCGGACGCTGACCGCGAAGAGTGGATCAGGTCCGTCAGTGCTACGTTGCACAGCAACAAGGACGAAGAGGTTCAGCTTCACAACGGCGACTGGCGCAGCATCCGGACAAGGTTAGCGGAAGACGGCACAGCGATGGCCGTTGTCTCCGACATCACGGCGACCAAGCAGGCGGAAATCGCCCTCCGGCTGTCGGCCGAGCAGCTGAAGAATCTCGCCGAGACCGATGGGCTCACCGGCATCGTCAATCGCCGGGCTTTCGACGAAGCTTTCGCACGTGAGACCGCAGGCAGCGCCAGGAAAAACACGTCGTTCAGCCTTCTGATGGTCGATATCGACCGCTTCAAGGCCTATAACGACACCTATGGTCATCCCGCCGGAGACCAATGCCTGCGTGTCGTCAGCAAGTATCTGCGCCAGTCCGTAAGTCGCCCGGAAGCTATCGTCGCACGCTACGGCGGAGAGGAATTCGTGGTATTGCTTCCCGCTACCAGTGCGAAAGGGGCCATGATCGTTGCCGAGCAATTCGCGCGTCTCCTAAGCCAGGAAAATATCGTTCATTCCGGCAGCGAATTCGGACGGGTGACGGCCAGCATCGGCATATCCTGCGCGACGGGAGCCACCTTGAGGATCGACCCGAGCCGCCTTCTGACCGAGGCCGATGCCGCGCTCTACGACGCCAAGACGCAAGGCCGCAATCGCATCCTGGCACATTCGCCTGAAGAACGGCATGCCATGAAGGACGTCGGCTAGATCCTTGATAGGTTTTTCCTATCGAGCCATCGCGCGTGCGCCCTTGATGTTTTCCCCGCTTCGACAATAAGGGCGCATGGACACAAAATTCATTGGTAAAAAATCGACGGCAGCCGGCGGCTGGGGCGCTTTGAAGAGCTGCGGCAAGCGTTTGCTGCAAAGCGGCATGCCCATTTCAGGGGCGCGGACGATGCTGAAGGCGAACCAGCCGGATGGATTCGATTGCCCGGGCTGCGCCTGGGGCGATCCGGAGCACGGATCGTCGTTCGAGTTCTGCGAGAACGGCGTGAAGGCTGTCGCCTGGGAGGCAACGGAGAAGCGGGCAACGCCCGCCTTCTTCGCGGAAAACACGGTAGCGCAGCTTCGCCAGCTGACGGATTATGAACTGGAACTCAACGGCCGCCTCACGCATCCGATGCGCTACGATGCGGCGAGCGACCGTTACCTGCCGGTCGCGTGGGAGGATGCCTTTGCCGAGATCGGCAGCATTCTGACAGGCCTCGATAGCCCAAACCGGGCGGAATTCTACACGTCGGGCCGGGCGAGTAACGAGGCCGCCTTCCTGTACCAGCTGTTCGTGCGTATCTACGGCACCAACAATTTTCCCGACTGCTCCAACATGTGCCACGAAGCAAGCGGCATCGCCATGCGTCAGGCGGTCGGTGTGGGCAAGGGGACCGTGCTGCTGGAGGATTTCGAAGAGGCCGACGCGATCTTCGTGATCGGGCAGAACCCGGGCACCAACCATCCGAGGATGCTCGGCGACTTGCGCCGGGCGGCGATCCGTGGCGCGCGTGTGGTCGTCTTCAATCCCGTCCGCGAACGTGGGCTGGAGCGCTTCTCCGACCCGCAGGACAAGGTCGAGATGCTGCGCGGCGGTTCGACTGACATCGCCAGCCTTTATCTGCAGCCGCAACTCGGCGGCGACATGGCCGCGGTGCGCGGGATGGCGAAGGCCGTGCTGGCCGCGGAAGAAGCAGCGGTCGCCGCCGGCCTGCCCTCCGTTCTCGACCATGCATTTCTCGCCGGGCACTGCGCGGGTTTCGCCGAATATCGGGCAGCGGTCGAGGCGACGAACTGGGCAGAGATCGAGGACCAATTGGGACTGAGCCGGAAGGAGATCGAACGGGCGGCCGATGTCTATATCAAGGCCGAGCGGGTCATCTGCACCTGGGCGATGGGTGTGACCCAGCATCTGCATTCGGTGGCGACGATCCGCGAGATCGCCAACTTCATGTTCCTGCGCGGCAATATCGGCCGGCCGGGGGCAGGCCTTTGCCCGGTTCGCGGCCATTCCAACGTGCAGGGCGACCGCACAGTCGGCATCAACGAAAAGCCGGCGGATGATTTCCTTGATGCGCTGGAGAAGCATTTCCGCTTCACCGTTCCCCGCGAACATGGCCACAATGTCCTTGCCGCGATCGGAGCAATGCTCGACGGCTCGGCTGAGGCCTTCATCGGGCTTGGCGGCAATTTTGCCCGCGCCACGCCCGACAGCGCACTCGTTGAAAAGGCACTGCGGCGGCTGAAACTGACGGTGCATATTGCGACCAAACCCAATCATTCGCATCTCATGCCCGGTGAGACGGCCTTCATCCTGCCGTGCCTCGGGCGCACCGAGATGGATCTGAACGCGGCAGGCAACTCACAGCTCATAAGCGTCGAGGATTCGATGAGCATGGTGCATGGGTCTGCCGGCATCAATCGTCCGGCCTCGCCGCATCTCCTCTCGGAAGTCGCCATCATTGCCGGCATTGCACAGGCGACGGTCGGCTCCGCCGTGGTCGACTGGGCAGAGCTTGCCGACGACCACGACCGTATCCGCGATCATATCGAGGCAACCATTCCAGGCTTCGAAAATTACAATGCGCGCCTGCGCAAACCGCGCGGTTTCCACCTGCGCAATACGGCAGCCCATAGGGAGTGGGATACGCCGGCAGGCAAGGCATCATTTTCGTCGGAGGCGCTTCCGGAGGAGACGGTGCATCAGCGGGCGCGAAAGGGCGAGGGGCGCTTCGCCCTGCAGACGTTCCGGTCGCACGATCAATACAATACGACGGTCTACGGTCTCGATGACCGATACCGCGGCGTCTATGGGGAGCGGCAGGTCATCTTCATTCATCCAGCCGACCTGAAGGCGATGAATGCCGAGGCCGGTGACCGGGTCGACGTGGTCGGCGAGCATGATGACGGTATCGAGCGCATCGCTGAGAATTTCCGCTTTGTGCCCTATGACATTCCGCGAGGAAGCATAGCGGGTTACTATCCCGAACTGAACGTGCTCGTGCCGCTTGGCAGCGCAGGTACGGAAAGCGATACGCCCACCTCGAAATCCATCATGGTGTCCTTCCGCCGGCGAAAAGCCGCGTGAGCGAAGAGGTGTCCGAGGGCGATCGTTTTCTTGCCCTCGTCGCTGCGGCGCAAGGCAGGGATACCAGGCTGACATCCATCCAAGCCGGTCTCCTGGTCGCCGCGGAATTGGGGATAGCGCGTGACAGCCGCGCCTTTGCGCGCCTGCTGGGGATTGCGCATTCTCTCGTGCTCAGGGAACTCAACGTCCTGGCAGAACGCGAAGGGGTGCTGCAGATCGTGAAGCGGGATCCAAGGACGGTGAGAGTGCACTACACGTTGCCGCCGCGGGACGAGACGTAAACACCTCCGCGCCGCAAGCCACGGTCGCTAGCGGCGGATCACGCGCTTCCTGGTGTCGGAAGGGTATTCTCCGTATGTGGTTTTATAGACTGCGGAAAACCGGCCGAAATGAAAGAAGCCCCATTTGAGGCAGATGGCCTTCATGGTCTCCTTGCTCTCGGGATCGAGCAGCTCCTGGCGCGCGGCGCGTAGCCGAAGCGTCAGCAGATAGGCGGCGGGAGAGGTTCCTCTGAACGCGCGAAAACCGGTTTCTAGCGCCCGACTGGATACGCCGGCCGCTTCGGCCACCTTCAGCATGGTGATCGGCTGATCGATATTGGCATGCATGAATTCGATCGCCCTGCGGACATGCCGGGGGGCGATCAGGGCCGGGCCATTCTCCAGGAAATGCGACAGCCGGTGAGGCACCAGGCGTACGACCAGATCGGCCAGCGCCTGCGTCATATGCGCCATGGCGATCGGCGACTGCAGCAAGGGCCCATCGTTGCGCATGCCTAAGATGATCGTTTCCGTGAGGTTGCCGATCAACCAGCCGGCGGGCTTCGACAGATCCAGTTCGGGCAGCAGGTCGAGAGAGCCGCTGACCGGCATCTCGAAAGTCTGGCCGATCGTCTGCAGGATGACGGGCCAGTTGATCAGCAACTCGTCGATGACGTTCGATTGCCCATGCATGATGACGCTGTCGGGCTCGAAATTGTTGTAAAGAAGCAATTTTCCTTGCCCCGCCTCGGCGATGCGAGATCCATAGGTGATCCCCATGCCGCCGCTGCGCGGCACGACGATCGACAGATACTCCGCCGTATCCACGGTCGGCTCGATATTGAACTGAAACTCCGCCTCGTGATAACCCGTAAGCAGGACGGCTTTGTCACAGACGGAGAAATCCAGTCCCCAACGGAAGTCCTGGGCGCGGCCGACGGGCTCGGCATCAAATGCGCCAAAAGCGCCGCCCAGCGTTTCGACCATGTTGTCGAAGGACGAACCACTAAATCGAAATGAAAATGGCGCAGTGCTATTTTCAGTCATGCTGCTCCCATTGTTCGATGTGGCTGTTTCGACATGCCCTTCTGACCGCTCTGAGATGCCAGTGTGATGCGCGATCCGCACGGGTGCCGGATCGGCGCGCCTACCTCTGCCAGTCTTGTCGGTCGTCATGCATCCGCCGCCGCGGGGCTTCATCAGGGCCAGCAGACGGTGTGGATGGGCGGAGCTTGCCCGTATATTAGACGATTGTAACTTATAGTGAAGCTGCTTGCCGCGGAGCAGGTGGATTTCTGCGTGGTCGGTCTCGGGATCAGCGGCTTTCGGCAGCCGATCCAGCCCGAATTTGGGCGTGGCAGCGTCAAAAAAACAACCCGTTAAATGCATTGACGATTGTTCCGGCAGAGCTCAGATGTTTTTGCGAGACGGCAGGAACTGACAGAACGTGCGGCGATTGGCAAGATTTACGCTGCCGGTTATGACGGCAGTCCGCTGGTAAATCGATTGCGCTGAAGACACGATTTTGCAGCTGTAGCCGCCACGCCACAGGTTCAACTGCCGCGACCTTGCCGAGACGCTCATCATCTGAAGTTTGCGGAATGTCCGATCCGAAAGCCGCGCAGTCGCCTGCCGAAGGTTCTATAGTGGACCGTTTAAGGAGCCTTCGGCAGGCAGACAGGCATGCAAGCATACGCACGGGATGGGGTGCGTATGTATGATCCCTTCCACCCTTCGGGGGTGACGGATGGACGGGCCTTTTGGCTTAGAGACCGTAACCATCATGGCCTTGGTCAGGATCGATCTTATTATTCTCCAGCCAAGGAGCAATTGTCAGGCGCCGATATTGTCGGCCGATCGGCTTTTCGCTACGCAGTCTGGACTGCTCCTGCGCAAAATGTATACGCAAGCGCTCGCCTTAAGCCGCATCTTCCACGTAGCGGCCTGCAAAGTGGACAGAGATCTTTCATGTTTAGGCATGACTTTGCCAGGCCCCGCGCGCTCGGAAGGGATCGGGCGAGAGAATCGTCATCAGTTGCTCATCTTCAGCGAGCTTCCAGGCGGTTGCGCAGCCGCGCCAGCCCTCGTTCAGCCCCAATCATCAGGCGGCCGACTCACGGTTCCGGAGATGGCGACCTGCCAGATATCGGTGTCGCCAACGAAACGAAAAGACGGCCGCATTTGGAGCTTCAAAGTGCGACCGAGAGGGCGCTGTCGCGTCGGGGAGCCACCTCCTGCGAGTTCACCATCGCGCCCGCGAGCTGGCGGAAGGTGACAAGGCCCAATGCTTCCCCGGATGGCGAAATCACCTTCGCATCGTTGTCCTGCGCCGATGCCAACATCCGGACGGCCTCTTCGACGGTCGTTCCTGATGCAATCGTCAATCCGCCTGGCGCCGCGCCGGAATGCAAGGATGTCATGACGGCATCGACCTGGATGACCCGGCCTCGATTGACCTCCTTGACGAAGTTGGCGATGTAGGCGTCTGCCGGACGCAGAACGATGTCCTGGCTGGTGCCCTGCTGGATGACTTCGCCATCGCGCAGGATCGCAATCTGGTCGCCCAGCCGAAGGGCCTCATCGAGGTCATGGGTGATGAAGACGATGGTCTTCTTGATCTCCTTCTGAATGTCGAGAAGGACCGTCTGCATATCCGTGCGGATCAACGGATCGAGCGCCGAATAGGCTTCGTCCATCAGCAGAACGGGAGCATCATTCGAGAGGGCTCGCGCCAGCCCGACGCGCTGCTGCATGCCGCCCGATAGCTGGTTGGGATATTTGCTCTCGAAGCCCTTCAGGCCGACCCGTTCCAGCCAGCCCATGGCGACGTCGGCGGCTTTCGAGCGCTCTATGCCCTGCACTTCGAGGCCGAAGATGGTATTGTCGAGAACATTTCGGTGCGGCAGAAGCGCAAACTTCTGAAACACCATGGCCGTCTGGTGCCGGCGAAACGCCCGCAATTCGGTCTCATTCATTTTCACCACATCGACGCCGTCGACAAGCACTTCGCCGGCGGTTGGATCGATCAGACGATTGATGTGGCGGATGAGCGTCGACTTGCCCGAACCCGAAAGACCCATGATGACCTGGATGCGGCCCGAGGGTATCTCGACATTGATATCTTTCAGGCCGAGCACGTGGCCGTGCTTTTCGTTGAGCTCGGTCTTCGACAATCCCTTCTGGACGGCATCGACATGAGCGGCAGGATTCGGACCGAAGATCTTGTAGAGGTGGCGGATCTTGATGCCGCCGAAACGTTGATCAGCCATGGACGATCTCCCGATGCTTCTGGAGCCGCTTGCCATACGCCTGGCTGACCCGGTCGAAGATGATGGCAATGCCGACAATGGCAAGGCCGTTGAAAATACCCAGGGTGAAGTACTGGTTGGCGATGGCCTTCAGAACCGGCTGGCCAAGGCCCTGGACGCCGATCATCGAGGCAACGACCACCATGGCGAGCGCCATCATGATGGTCTGGTTGATGCCGGCCATGATGGTGGGAAGCGCCAGCGGCAGCTGGACCTTGAACAGCTTCTGCGAACTGGACGTTCCGAAAGCGTCGGCGGCCTCCAGCACGTCCTTGTCGACCAGGCGGATGCCGAGATCGGTCAGCCTTATCATCGGCGGGATGGCGTAGATGACGACGGCGATCAGTCCCGGCACCTTGCCGATGCCGAGCAGCATCACGACAGGGATGAGATAGACGAAGCTCGGCATGGTCTGCATGACGTCGAGGATCGGATTGATAACGCGCTGTAGCCGGTCGGAACGCGCCATCAATATCCCCATCGGAATGCCGATGGCGATGGAGAGCACGGTACAGACGAAGATCATCGACACCGTCCGCATCGTATCGTCCCACATGTCGAAATAGCCGATCAACAGCAGTGTGACGAGACAGCCGAGGACGATCTTCAGGCTGCGGCTCGCAAACCATGCGATGACAAGGATGATTGCCGTAATGATCGGCCACGGCGTCTGCGTCATGAAGCGGTCGGCGGCGATCAGGAAATGCTGCAGCGGGGAGAAGAGACTTTCGATCGCGTCGCCATAGCTGCGGGTAAATGCGCGAAAACCGTCATCGATCGCCTTCTTCAGATTGCGAAGGGCATCGTCATCCATATGCGGGAATTTATAAAACCATTCCATTCGGTTCCCCTTTTTCTTCAAAGAGCCGTGGCAGTCTTTTTGATTTTATCGGCAGCGAGAGGCGGTGCGCTTTACGCGCACCGCTTAGTCGACGTTAGAGAGCAGCTTCGATCTTCGTGGCTGCCTCAGGCGAGACCCACTTGGTCCAGAGGTCCTTGTTTTCCTTCAGGAAGTGCTTGGCACCGTCCTCGCCGGTCGCCTGGTTGTCGGTCATCCACGCCATCAGCTTGTTGACCGTCTCATTGCTCCAGGAGCGCTTCGTCAGATAGTCCATGACCTCAGGCCCAACCTTTTCCGAAAAAGGCTTGGCAACCAGGGTCACCACGTGATCGACCGGCCATGCATTCGGCTTCGGATCAGGGCAGTCGGCGACGGTATTGCAGCGCTTCCATTCGGCGGCGTCGTTCGGCACGCCGGCTTCCAGCTTGACCATCTGATACTTGCCGAGCAGAGCGGTCGGCGCCCAGTAATAGCCGGCCCAGCCTTCCTTGCGTTCGTAGGCCTTGGAGATCGAACCATCGAGGCCGGCAGCCGAGCCGGTATCGACGAGGGTGAAGCCGGCCTTGTCGGCTTCGAAGGCCTTGTAGAGCTGCGTTGTCACCACGGTGCCGCCCCAGCCCTGCGGTCCGTTGTAGATCGCGCCCTTCTTCGGATCCTCGGGAGCGGGGAAGAGTTCGGGATGCTTCAGCACGTCACCGATGGTCTTGATGTCGGGATGGGCGTCGGCCAGATATTTGGGAATCCACCAGCCCTGCACGCCGCCATCGGGCAGCGGAGAGCCGACCTGGACGATCCGGCCTTCTTCCGTTCCCTTCTTGACGACATCGGGCAGCAGGTCGATCCAGGCTTCCGGCGCGATATCAGGCTGGCCCTTTTCGGCCATCGAGGTAATCGTCGGAACGGTATCGCCGACGGTGATTTCCGCTTGGCAGCCATAACCTTCGTTCAGGATGAACTTGTCGAGGTTGGAGAGAACCTCCGCACTCTGCCAGTTCATGCTGGCTATGGTCACCGTGCCGCATTCGGCGGCGCTGGCGAAAGACGCCCCGCCGATCAGGCCGAACGTCAGACATGTCGATGCGAGTAGTTTTTTCATTCTCGTTCCCTCTGTTTAGCGGCCGGTTTTGCTGAGCGGGGCGCCGCAGGACCCGCTCCAACGGTTGTCAGGAAGCGTCTCCCATACTCACCGATTTCTTGAATGCCGCCGATAGTCCCTTCGCGACCGAAGCGTCGAACCCGGCAGCGCGCATGGACTCGATGGCTGCCGCAGTGGTGCCTCGATAGCCGACAAAGGTTTGAACGACGTCATCGGGACATTCGTCGCGGCGCTCCAGCAGGCGACCTGCGCCTGTGATCACCGTGTTGACGGCGCGGCGCGCAATCCCCCCCGGCAGGCCATTAGCGATGGCGTCGCGCATCATGGCGGCGGCGAGCAGCGCAGGGAATGCCGGTCCGGACCCGGAAAGACCCGTGAGGTAATCGATGTCGCTTTCCCTTGCGACCTCGTCCTCAGATCCGCATGCCTGAAAAATCGCGCGGACGAGCGCCCGGTCGTCTTCGGTGACATCGCTCGTGCCAATCCACGGCGTATAGGACTTGGCCACTTCGGCGGCGGCGTTCGGCAAAGCGCGGACGACGCGACCGGTGTTGTGGCGCTCGGAAAGTGCGTCCAGGCGGATGCCCGCCATGACCGAGATGACCAGCTTGCCGCCGGCATCGACATCAAGAGCATGCCAGTCATCAGGACGGACGGAAAGAACGATCACGTCCGAACGGTCGGCAAGCGCCTGATTGTCGGTGGTCAGGAAAGAATTCGGGAAGCGGCGCGGCTGCTCACTGCGATAAGAGAGGGAGAGGTTTCGAGGTTCGACCAGGCCGGCACCAAGGATCGAGCCGGCGATTGCTCCGCCAAGCCAACCGCCGCCGCCAATGATCCCGATCCTCAAGGAAACGCTCATCTCGGCCTTCCCTAACCCGGCCTATAGCCATGCCGGGAGAAGAAGCGATCGAGCTCCCTCTGCTGCGGCACTTCGCCGGTGTAGATCGCGATATATTCGGGAATCCGTTTCATGCGGACGGCGAGTTCCTCCTTAGCTTGCATAGAGATGTATCCGATCTGCACGAGGTAAGTTGTTCGCGCTCGGACATCTGATGTCGCTTCTGGTAGCCCGAACCGGATAAACATCCGCTTGAGCGCATCGAGCCGGAGCTGATCGGCTTGCCGGACCTCGGCGAGAATCTCGTCGGACTGCAGCGCCCAGCTGCGCACGGCGAACTCGAACCTGGCGTCGAACAGATCATTGTTGAGCCAGCAATCGAAGACGTTGAGCATCGCCTCGGCGAGCGATTCCGCGTAGGCTTCGGACTGCTTGACGATGTTACCGGTGTTTTTGTCGCGCCACCGCGCCACGAGCCCGGCCAACAGCTCCTCCCGGTCCTTGAAGAACCAGTAGAAGCTCGTGCGCGAGAGATTGAGCTTCTTCGCCAGCGGCAGAATTTTCACCGAATCCACGCCGGAATCCAGCAGCGAGTGGTACGCTGCTTCCAGCCATCCCTCCTGTGATCCGCGCCAGCCTGTGTCATTCAGAGCCTGATCCATGGATGATCTCCTATCAAATTATCAAGCCGTGCACAAGAAAAATGTACATCAGTGTCGAAATCGACGACCAAGCTGTTTTCAATGTTGACACATATGTACATTGTGCTTAGCGTCTCCTCTGACGTTTTAATCCGGAACCACGGCCCATGTCGAACGATCCCCTTCTTCAGCCCTACCAGCTCAAGCATTTGACGCTGCGCAACCGTATCATCGTGACCTCCCACGAGCCGGCTTATCCGGAAGACGGCATGCCGAAGGAGAGGTATCGCGCCTATACGGTGGAGCGGGCAAAGGGCGGTGTGGCCTTGACGATGACGGCCGGCTCGGCCGCGGTTTCCAGGGACAGTCCGCCGGTCTTCAACAACCTGCTCGCCTATAAGGACGAGATCGTGCCCTGGATCAGGGAAATGACCGACGCCGTGCATGAAGAGGGTGCGGCGATCATGATCCAGCTCACCCATCTCGGCCGGCGCACGCGCTGGGACAAGGGCGACTGGCTGCCGGTCGTGGCGCCGTCGCATCATCGCGAGGCTTCCCACCGCTCCTTCCCGAAGAAGATGGAAGATTGGGACATCGAGCGCATCATCAAGGATTTTGCCGACGCCGCCGAGCGCATGAAGGCGGGCGGCATGGACGGTGTCGAACTGGAAGCCTACGGCCATCTGATCGACCAGTTCACGTCGCCGCTCACCAACGAACTCGACGGTCCCTACGGCGGCTCGCTCGATAATCGTTTGCGCTTCTGTCTCGACGTGTTCAAGGCGATCCGGCAAAGGGTGGGGAACGACTTCATTCTGGGCGTGCGCTATACCGCCGACGAATGTCTTCCCGGCGGCACCGGCAAGGGCGACGGCATCGAAATCTCCAGGCGCCTGAAGGAAAGCGGCCTCATCGATTACCTGAACGTCATTCGCGGTCACATCGATACCGATGCCGGTCTCACAGACGTGATCCCGATCCAGGGTATGGCGAATTCACCGCATCTCGATTTTGCCGGCGAAATTCGCGCCGCGACCGACTTCCCGACCTTCCATGCCGCAAAAATCCCCGACGTCGCCACCGCGCGCTACGCGATTGCCTCCGGCAAGGTCGACATGATCGGCATGACCCGCGCCCACATGACCGATCCGCACATCGTCCGCAAGATCATCGAAAAGCGGGAAGACGATATTCGTCCCTGCGTCGGCGCCAATTACTGTCTCGATCGCATCTACCAGGGCGGGGCGGCCTTCTGCATCCATAACGCCGCCACCGGCCGCGAACTGACCATGCCGCATATCGTGGAAAAAGCCGACGCCAAGAAAAAGGTCGTCATCGTCGGCGCCGGCCCGGCCGGTCTGGAAGCGGCGCGCGTCGCCGGAGAACGCGGCCACCAGGTCGTGGTTTTCGAAGCGGCGAACAATCCCGGCGGTCAGATCCGCCTCACCGCCCAAAGCGAGCGCCGCAGGGAGATGATCAGCATCATCGACTGGCGCATGAGCCAGTGCGAAAAATACGACGTCACCTTCCACTTCAACACCTGGGCGGAAGCCGATACCATCGAGGCCGAGAACCCCGATGTCGTCATCATCGCGACCGGCGGCTTGCCGCATACCGAGGTTCTCGCCAGCGGCAACGAGCTGGTGGTCTCTTCATGGGACATCATCTCCGGCGACGTGAAGCCTGGAACCAACGTGCTGATCTTCGACGATGCCGGCGACCATGCCGGCCTTCAGGCAGCCGAGTTTCTCGCCAAGGCCGGCGCCAAGGTCGAGATAATGACGCCGGACCGCTCCTTCGCGCCCGAGGTCATGGCCATGAACCTGGTGCCCTATATGCGGTCCCTCCAAAAGCATGACGTGACCTTCACCGTCACCTACCGTCTGGAAGCCGTCGAAAAGAGCGGCAACCAGCTCGTTGCCCATGTCGGCAGCGACTACGGCGGGATTGCCAGGCAGCAGAGCTTCGACCAGATCGTCGTCAATCATGGAACCATTCCGCTCGATGAGCTCTATTTCGAACTGAAACCCAGCTCGAGCAATCTCGGCGAGATGTCGCACGACCAGCTTCTTTCCGGAGAGCCGCAGTCCGTGATCCGCAATCCTGATGGCAAGTTTCAGCTGTTCCGGATCGGGGATGCGGTCGCCGCACGCAACACGCATGCCGCCGTCTATGACGGATTGCGCATCGCGAAAGATATCTGATCGCAGAGCGGACCGCTGGCCGGCCGATCGTCTTGGGAGGTGATGACATGAGCTTACGCAGTGAAAGCCTGCAGATTTTCCTCGATGCGGCTTTCGCGGCTTTCGACCAGTTCGCCAAGGCACCGGAAGCCCGCCGCTCGGTCCGTCAGATTTTCGCGGCGCTGGAGCGCCCGGGGGCTGCGCGTGCGGGGCCGGGAAGCCGATTGCCCGTGTGTGCTCAGCTTGATGTGGCGCTTTCCTTCGATACGTCATATCCTTCACTGACGCGTTTGATCGACGGGTTCAAAGGCATCGAGCCAATGCTTGAATGGCATCGGCGCACCAAGTATGACCACACGGCCAGCGACAATTTTGTCGATGGGCATGCCAATGCCATGATTATCGGCCCGGGAGGATTGGAAGAGCGGAGCGACCTGTGGATCGGCGTGACCTTGATGGCGCCTCACGTGCGATATCCGGATCACGACCATGTGCCCGAGGAAGTTTATCTCGTGCTTTCCGAAGGAGAGTTCCAGCAGGGGGAGGGGGACTGGTTTTCGCCAGGTATCGGCGGATCCTTCTACAATGTCCCCGACATCAAGCATGCCATGAGGTCGCTCGACACGCCGCTCTTCGCCTTCTGGGCATTACTTGCCGAACGGCCAGCAGTTTAGAAATAAAGGGGGGTTGCCCATGAAGATACTCGTCCCAGTCAAACGGGTTGTCGACTACAACGTGAAGATCCGGGTGAAGCCGGATGGCACGGGTGTCGAGCTTGCCAATGTGAAGATGTCGATGAACCCGTTCGACGAGATCTCGGTGGAAGAGGCCTTGCGGCTGAGGGAAGCCGGCAGGTGCGAGGAAGTGGTGGTCGTCTCGATCGGTCCGGCCAAAGCCGAGGAGACGCTGAGGACCGCCCTTGCCATGGGCGCCGATCGGGCGATCCTGGTCGAGACCGACGATCAGATCGAGCCGCTCGCTGTCGCCAAGATCTTGAAGGCTGTCGCCGATGCCGAACAGCCTGGGCTGATCATCGTCGGCAAGCAGGCGATCGATGACGACAGCAACCAGACCGGCCAGATGCTGGCGGCGCTGATGGGAATTGCCCAGGCGACCTTCGCCTCGAAGATCGAGATCGGTGACGGCAAGGCTCAGGTCACCCGCGAAGTCGATGGCGGCCTGCAGACGATCGAGATCAAGCTGCCGGCGGTTGTGACCACCGATCTGCGCTTGAACGAACCGCGCTATGCCTCACTGCCGAACATCATGAAGGCGAAGAAGAAGCCGCTCGACAAGAAGACGCCTGGCGACTTCGGTGTCTCCACCACGCCGCGTCTCAAGGTGTTGAAGACCGAGGAGCCGTCCGGCCGCAAGGCCGGCGTCAAGGTCAAGTCGGTCGCCGAACTGATCGACAAGCTCAAGAACGAAGCCGGCGTGCTGTAATCAGCTTGGAACAGGAGCCATCATCATGACCATTCTTCTTCTGGCTGACCACGACAATGCCAGCCTGTCCGATCAGACCGCCAAGGCGCTGACGGCAGCAGCCAAGATCGCCAAGGACCAGGCAAGCGATATTCACATTCTCGTCGCCGGCAAGGCTGCCAAGCCTGCAGCCGATGCCGCCAAGCTCGCCGGCGTCTCGAAAGTGCTGCTGGCCGAAAGCGACGAACTCGCCAACAATCTGGCCGAACCGCTGGCCGACCTGATCGTTTCGCTCTCCGCCAGCTACGACACGATCATCTCGGCCGCGACCTCGGTCGGCAAGAACGCGCTGCCGCGGGTGGCAGCTCTTCTCGATGTCGCCCAGGTATCCGAAATCATCGAGGTGATCTCGTCCGACACCTTCAAGCGGCCGATCTATGCCGGCAACGCCATCCAGACGGTGCAGGCAACGGACGCCAAGAAGGTCATCACCGTGCGCACGGCATCCTTTGCTGCTGCGCCCGAAGGCGGCTCGGCTGCCGTCGAGGCAATTCCGGCGGTTTCCGACCCGGGTCTTTCCACCTTCATCGGAGACGCGCTCTCCAACTCCGACCGCCCGGAACTGACATCGGCGAAGATCATCATCTCCGGTGGCCGGGCACTCGGCTCGGCGGAAAAATTCAAGGAAGTCATCCTGCCGCTTGCCGACAAGCTGGGGGCTGCCGTCGGTGCATCCAGAGCCGCGGTCGACGCCGGATATGCCCCGAACGACTGGCAGGTCGGCCAGACCGGCAAGGTGGTGGCGCCGCAGCTCTACATCGCCTGCGGCATTTCAGGCGCCATCCAGCATCTGGCAGGCATGAAGGATTCGAAGGTGATCGTTGCCATCAACAAGGACGAGGAGGCGCCGATCTTCCAGGTCGCCGACTATGGATTGGTCGCCGATCTCTTCGAGGCCCTGCCGGAATTGCAAAAGGCGCTCTAGCGGGGAGACCGAACATGGCGCGCGTCGTGGGACGTCCAATCAAACCTGGTGCCGACCTTCTCCTGAATGATGACGAGAAGCCGGCATACATACGGCTGCACGACATCGGCAGGGAAAGACGTTCTCGGCCGTTGCAGGAATTCCTCAACGATGTCGGCGGGCTGATGTTGTCGGCGGAGGCTCCTGCCGTTGCCAGCTTCGTCGCGGGCAAGGTTCTCCAGAGACTGCTCAAAACCGGCAAGGTGCGCCCGGAGGGCGGGTCTCTTCCCGGCGCGCCGGAGGGGCTTGATGACGCCATCAACCATCTTGCGAAATCGGGACGGAAATATGAGGCGATCGCCGGCCAGTTCCGTAGTCTCGCCGACAAGCTGCTCTGGAGACGCGGCCGCTCCGGTCCGTTTGCAAGCCTGAATTTCGGCAATACGCACTCCCATGCGGTCTTGGTCGGTCCCGGCGGCATGGAGGAACGCGCCGATCTCAGAGTCGGCGTGATCTACATGGATCGCTATACAAGATTCCCCGATCATGTTCAGACGCAGCCCCGCGCCTTCATTCTGCTTTCGCCGGGCGAAATCCGCCTTGGCGATTCCGAGTGGTTCTCTGCCGGTGTCGGTACGGTCTTTGCCAACGACGCCGGCCAATCCTTCGCGATAAGATGCACGGCCCGGCCGCTGCTGGCGGTCTGGTGCCAGGTTGAGCGGGAGAGGTGATGGGGTACTTGGCAACAATGGGTTCGAGATGAATGAAAAGCGCGAAGGCGAGAGCATGAAATCTCGGCTGTGACGCAGCAGCAGATCGGTGAGAAGCCGGCGCCTTCGAATATCTAGCATCAGAATTCAATTTAAGAGGAAGGATATCAAAATGGACGTTCGCGCCGCCGTTGCCGTTCAGGCAGGAAAACCGCTGGAAGTGATGACCGTGCAGCTGGAAGGGCCGCGGGCCGGCGAAGTGCTGGTCGAGGTCAAGGCAACGGGTATTTGCCACACCGACGATTTCACTTTGTCGGGCGCCGATCCCGAAGGCCTCTTCCCGGCGATCCTCGGCCATGAAGGCGCCGGCATCGTCGTCGATGTCGGTCCCGGCGTCACCTCGGTGAAGAAGGGCGACCATGTCATTCCGCTCTACACGCCGGAATGCCGCGAGTGCTATTCCTGCCTCAGCCGCAAGACCAATCTCTGCACCGCGATTCGATCAACCCAGGGCCAGGGGCTGATGCCGGATGGAACGAGCCGCTTTTCGATCGGCAAGGACAAGATCCACCACTATATGGGCTGCTCGACCTTTTCGAACGTCACCGTGCTGCCGGAGATCGCCCTTGCCAAGGTCAACCCGGACGCGCCGTTCGACAAGATCTGCTACATCGGCTGCGGCGTGACCACCGGCATCGGCGCGGTCATCAATACCGCCAAGGTCGAGATCGGCGCCACGGCGATCGTCTTCGGTCTCGGCGGCATCGGTCTCAACGTGCTTCAGGGCCTGCGTCTTGCCGGCGCCGACATGATCATCGGCGTCGACATCAACCCTGACCGCAAGGCCTGGGGCGAAAAGTTCGGCATGACCCACTTCGTCAATCCGAAGGAGGTCGGTGACGACATCGTGCCTTACCTCGTCAACCTGACCAAACGCAACGGCGACCTGATCGGCGGCGCTGACTACACCTTCGACTGCACCGGCAACACCAAGGTGATGCGTCAGGCGTTGGAAGCATCGCACCGCGGCTGGGGCAAATCGATTATCATCGGCGTTGCCGGCGCCGGCCAGGAAATCTCCACCCGTCCGTTCCAGCTGGTCACCGGCCGCAACTGGATGGGCACCGCCTTCGGCGGCGCGCGCGGGCGCACCGATGTGCCGAAGATCGTCGACTGGTACATGCAAGGCAAGATCCAGATCGATCCGATGATCACCCACACCATGCCGCTCGAAGACATCAACAAGGGCTTCGAGCTGATGCACAAGGGTGAAAGCATCCGTGGCGTCGTGGTCTATTGAGCGATGAAGACGATCTCGACCGAAAATTCTCATGGCGGCACCCAGGGCGTTTACGTCGATCGCTCGGACGCCTGCGACTGCGATATGACCTTTGCGGTATTCCTGCCGCCGCAGGCCAAAGCACGGAAGCTGCCGGTTCTATGGTACCTTTCCGGCCTGACCTGCACCCATGCCAACGTCATGGAAAAGGGCGAGTATCGGCGTCTTGCGGCAGAACTCGGCATGATCATTGTCTGCCCCGACACCAGCCCGCGGGGCGACGCCATTCCGGACGAACCGGACAATTGGCAGTTCGGAAAAGGCGCCGGCTTTTATGTCGACGCCACCGAGCCGCCGTTTGCACAGAACTATCGGATGTACAGCTACATCGTCGATGAATTGCCGAAACTTATCGCGGCCGAGTTTCCGGTCGACATGACGCGACAGGGAATCTTCGGTCACTCGATGGGGGGACATGGCGCGATCACGATCGCGCTCAAGAACCCCGAACGCTTCGGCAGCTGCTCGGCCTTCGCGCCGATCAGCCATCCCTCGGTCTCCGGCTGGTCAAAGCCGGCATTCCAGCAATACCTCGGAGCGGATGAAAAGAACTGGCGGGCATATGATGCCTGCTCGCTGATCGAAGACGGGCACCGGTTCCCGGAATTCCTCGTCGACCAAGGGACAGCGGATAGCTTCCTGGAGGATGGATTGCGCCCCGGAGAGCTCAGGCAGGCCTGCGAGACAGCCGGCATCAGCCTGCGGCTTCGCATGCAGGAAGGCTACGGCCACTCCTACTTCTTCATTTCGACATTCATGGAAGACCATCTGCGCTGGCACGCGCGAAGATTGGGAGACTGATTGCAGAGCTTGGCCGGGCATATCGCAAACGGCCCAGAAGGGGAGGAGAAACCCATGACCAGCATAGCCATACATCCGGCAGTGGATTCAGGCTTTCGGGCGACTGACGCTGCTTTCGCAGGCGGGACGCTCGTCTGCAAGTGCGCCAGCAATCCCGTGAAGGTAAGGATCAAGAGCGATATCGCCCACAACCACGCCTGCGGCTGCACGAAGTGCTGGAAGCCCGACGGTGCCGTCTTTTCGGTCGTGGCGGTCGCGCCGACCGAAAGCGTCGAAGTCCAGGAGAATGGCGATAAGCTCGCCGTCGTCGATTCCACAGCCTTGATCCAGCGCCACGCCTGCAAGGAATGCGGCGTTCATATGTATGGGCCGGTCGTGCGCGAACATCCGTTCCAGGGATTGTCGTTCGTCCATCCGGAGCGCTTTCAGGAAAGCGGCTGGGCGAAACCGGGCTTTGCGGCCTTTGTGTCGTCGATCATCGAAAGCGGCTTCGACCCCGCCAAGATGGACGCCGTCAGAGCGCAGCTGAAGGCATCGGGCATCGAGCCTTACGATTGCCTAAACCCCGGCCTGATGGACTACATCGCAACCTGGACCGCCAAGAAGAGCGGCGTCCTGGCCGCATGATCTGATCCCGGGGAGCGCCGAGCCGGCGCTCCCCGACAAAACCGCCGCCACCGGATATCGAGATAATCCGTGATGGCCGCACACCGCTGGTTTGCCGGCGGCCCAGGCTGCCGACGCCTGATGATCGATGTCGATGCGCACCGCATCAGCCTCGACTGCAGAGAAATTCTCACCGACCTGCCACGATAATCCGCTTGGAAAGAAACTCCGCGATGGCCGACGGCGCGGAGCGCCGATCATGGGGAGCGCTTTGAAATGACGCCTGACGCGCACCCGGGGCGCTTTGCTCGGCATCATTGTGTATTTAAGAAATACTAATTGTGTACGCAGAGTACACAATTATTGACTCGCCGCAGGAGGCGTGCCATCTTCACGGCGTAGAGCAACGAGCGGCCGGAGAGCGACGATGGCAAAGACACCCAAGAGCAATCTCTACGAAGACCTGAAACGGCAGATTCTGACGATGGAGCTGGATCCGGACGCCGATCTGGACGAGGCCAGCCTGAGCGAAAGATACGGGCTATCCCGGACTCCGGTCCGCGACATATTTCGTCGCCTTGCCGGTGAGGGCTATATCGATATCCGTGAGAACAGGGGCGCGCGGGTCATCCCGATGAACCACTCCACCCTGCGGAATTTCTTTCTCGTCGCGCCGATGATCTACGCGGCAATCGGCCGCCTCGCCGTACAGAACTTCAAGCCCTCCCAGCTTTCAGACCTGAAGCAGACGCAGGAGCGCTTCCGCGCCGCCAGCGAAAACATGGACGCTCTGGCGATGGTCCTCGAGAACAATCGCTTTCACGAAATTTTCGGCGAGATGTCGGGCAACGTCTATCTGCAGCCGAGTCTTGGCCGGCTGCTCATCGACCACGCGCGTATCGGCCACACCTTCTTCCGGCCGAGGAACGAGGACATGAAGCGGCGGCTTCAAGTGGCCGTCGGCCATCATGACAGCTTCATCGATGCGCTCGGCGCTCACGACGAAAATGCCGTCGTCGACCTCGTCTTCGAACACTGGGAATTGTCCCGCGAGAACATGGAAATGTTCATCGCCCCGCAAGGCCTCAAGGCGGACGCCTTCCTCGGCGGCCCCGCCACGCAATTATTGGAGAAATCGTCGTGAAGTTTGAGGGGATCTACACGCCGGCGGTGACGCCGCTTGATCAAAATGGTCAGATCGACAGGGCTGGTTTTGCCGCCGTGCTCGAATCGCTGATCGAGGCGGGCGTCCACGGCATCATCGTCGGCGGCTCGACGGGCGAGTATTACGCCCAGAGCAGCCAGGAGCGTTTCGAGCTCGCGGCCTATGCGAGAGACGTCATCCGCACGCGGCTGCCGCTCATTATCGGAACCGGCGCGACGCGGACCGAAGATTCGGTCGAATACGCAAAGGCGGCGAAGGAATTCGGCGCAGACGCGATCCTGGTGTCGTCACCGCCATACGCGCTGCCGACCGAGCGCGAGAATGCGGTCCACGCCCTGACCGTCGACCGCGCGGCGAACCTGCCGATCATGCTCTACAACTATCCGGCCCGCATGGGTGTCGTGATGGGCGAGGAGTATTTCTCCCGCGTCGGCAAGTCGAAGAACGTGATCGCCATCAAGGAAAGCTCCGGCGACATGGGCAATCTTCACCTGCTCGCTCGTAAATTTCCGCACATCGCGCTGTCCTGCGGCTGGGACGACCAGGCGCTCGAATTCTTCGCCTGGGGCGCGAAGAGCTGGGTCTGCGCCGGCTCCAATTTCCTCCCGCGCGAACATGTCGCCCTCTATGAAGCCTGCGTCCTCGAAAAGAATTTCGACAAGGGCCGCGCGATCATGATGGCGATGCTGCCGCTCATGGATTTCCTGGAATGCGGGAAGTTCGTTCAATCGATCAAGCACGGATGCGAATTGATCGGGCTGAATGTCGGATCGGTCCGCGCGCCGCTGCGTCCGCTCAACTCCGAAGAAAAGCGAACCCTCCAGACCGTCGTCGCCACGTTGAAGCGCACGGTCGCCCAGATCACCTCGGGAGCAAATCATGCATGAACCCTTGACCGCCTCCGAATACAAGGCGATCGCCGCCGGCCTTCAGTTTCCAACGAATGCCTTCATCGACGGCGCATTTCGTCCGGCCAATTCCGGGCAGACATTCGCCTCGACGAATCCCGCGACGGGCGAGGTTCTCGCCGAGATCGCCGCATGCGACGCCACCGATGTCGACGCCGCCGTCGCCAAGGCAAAGCAAGCCTTTGACGACGGCCGCTGGCGGCTTCGTTCTCCCAATGAGCGCAAGGAAGTGCTTCTGAAGCTCGCCAAACTCTTGGAGCGCAACAGGCATGAACTCGCCGTCATGGAAAGCCTCGACAGCGGCAAGCCGGTCCGCGAATGCCAGACGGTTGATGTTCCCGATACCATTCATACGCTCCGCTGGCATGCCGAACTGATCGACAAGCTCTATGACAACACGGCTCCGGTCGGCGCCAACGCGCTGACGATGATCGTGCGCGAGCCTATCGGTGTTGTCGGATGCGTGCTGCCGTGGAATTTCCCGCTGCTGATGCTGGCCTGGAAGATCGGCCCGGCGCTCGCTGCCGGCTGCTCGGTCATCGTCAAGCCTGCGCAGGAAACGACGCTCACCACGTTGCGCGTCGCCGAGCTTGCCCATGAAGCGGGCATTCCAGCCGGCGTGTTCAATGTCGTGACCGGTGGCGGCAAGGAGGTCGGCGAGCCGATCGGCCTGCACATGGATGTCGATATGGTGGCCTTCACCGGATCGACGCCGACTGGCCGCCGTTTCTTGCGTTACGCCGCGGACTCGAACCTCAAGAAAATCGTGCTCGAATGCGGCGGCAAGAACCCCGCGGTCGTTCTCGACGATGCCGAAGACCTGGACCTCGTTGCCGAGCAGGTCGTCAACGGCGCCTTCTGGAACATGGGCGAGAACTGCTCGGCCACGTCGCGTCTCATCGTTCATTCCAAGGTCAAGGACGAGCTGCTGAAGCGCATCGGCGCCTATATGCGCGAATGGAAGACGGGCGATCCGCTCGACCCGGCAAACCGCATCGGCGCGCTTGTCAGCAAAGCGCATTTCGAGAAGGTGAAATCCTTCCTCGACGACGCCAGGAAGGAGAAGCTGACGGTCACCCATGGCGGTGAAACGCATGGCGGCATCTTCATCGAACCGACAGTGGTCGAGGGTGTAACGCCTGCCAGCCGTCTTTTCCAGGAAGAGATCTTCGGGCCGGTGCTTTCGGTCACCACCTTCAATTCGCTTGCCGAAGCAATCGCTCTTGCCAATGACACGAATTACGGCCTGACGGCGTCCGTCTATACCGGCAGCCTGAGGAATGCCATCAAGCTCTCGCGCGAAATCCGCGCCGGCGTCGTCACCGTCAACTGCTTCGGCGAAGGCGACGCCAGTACGCCGTTCGGCGGCTACAAGGAGTCCGGCTTCGGCGGCCGCGACAAGTCGGTCTTTGCCCACGACAACTACTGCGAACTGAAGACCATCTGGATCGACGTCTCGGAACGCTCGGTCGACGAGACGATCCGATGACCCGCCATGTGATCAAGCGCTTGCCGATCGACACCGGCGTTTCGGGATGGGAGGCGATCAGCGAACGCGCCTTTCCCGCAACAGCGCTTGAGCACGACATTACCGCGGACTGGCTGATCGTCGGCGGGGGGTTCGCCGGCCTGTCGGCGGCGCGCCGCCTTTCGCAATTGCGCCCTGAGGACAAGATCGTCGTCCTCGAGGCTCGCGAAGTCGCCAAGGGACCGGCCGGGAGGAATTCCGGCTTCATGATCGACGTGCCGCACAATCTGTCCTCAGGCGAATATTCGGTGGCCGACGAAAAGGCGACCAAGGACGAGATCAGGCAGAACCGACTGGCAATTTCCTTCGCAGCCGATGTCGCGGCGGAATACGGCTTGTCCAGGGAAACCTTCGATCCGTCGGGCAAGGTGAATGCGGCCGCCTCCGAGCGGGGGCTCGGGCTTAACGACAACTACAGGAAGTCGCTCGAAAAGATCGGCGAGGAGCATCGCGTTCTCGATGCCGATCAGATGCGGGAGATGACCGGCTCGCGCTATTATCGCGGCGGGCTCTATACGCCAGGCGCCGTGATGATCCAGCCCGCCGACTATATTCGCGGCCTGGCGCGGGGACTTAGGTCAAAGGTCGCTATCCACGAGCACTCGCCGGTGCTGGAACTTTCGCGCGAGGGCAGGTCCTGGAAGGCGAAGTCCGGCCGCGGATCTGTTTTCGCGCCGAAGGTCATTCTGGGTGTGAACGGCCATATTCAAAGCTTCGGCCATTTTCGCGGACGGCTGATGCACATCTTCACCTACGCGTCGATGACATCAGCCTTTTCCCAGAATGAGTTCGGCGGCGATGTGAGCGGCGCAGATCGTTGGGCGTTGCTGCCGGCCGACCCGATGGGAGCGACGGTCAGAAAGATCACCACCGATGGTCGTTCGAGAATCGTCATCAGGACGAGGTTCACCTACGACCCGAGCCTCCAGGTGTCGGAGAAGCGGGTCGCCGGCGTGGCGGCCGAGCAGCGCCGGTCGTTCGACGCGCGGTTTCCCGGACTGGAAAGCCTGCCGATGGAATATAGCTGGGCGGGTGCTCTGTGCCTCAGCAGAAACCATGTGCCGGCATTCGGCGAGGTCGAAGAGGGACTTTTTTCCGCCTGTTGCGAGAATGGTCTCGGCACGGTCAAGAGCACCCTCGCAGGGATGATGGCGGCCGATCTGGCTGCCGGCGCGGGTACCTCCGAACTCGACCGATACAGGAACCAGCCGGAACCGAGCAAATTACCTCCCGAGCCCTTTGCGTGGCTGGGGGTCAATTCGGTTATCCGCTTTCAGGAATTGCGTGCAGGCCGCGAGGGATGATCTCTCGCCGCGCAATATGAAGACTGCCCGCTCGCAGACTTCAATGACAATGGGAACGAAAAACAGGAGTAAGAACAATGAAGACTTTGTGGAAGGCGCTCTGCGCCGCTGCGATGATCGGGGTCAGCATCCTTCCTGCTCGCGCGGAAGAAAAGACGATCACCATGGGCACGATGTCGTGGGAGGACCTGACGCCCATCACCGGTATCACCAAGAAGGTTCTCGAAGACGCCGGCTATACCGTCAAGGTGACCGAGTTTTCCGAATGGGGCATCGCCTATGCCGCTCTAGCCAAGGGTGACATCCAGGTCCTCACCTCGCAGACGGACTATGTTGCGCAGGACTACTGGGACAAGAACAAGAACCGGCTCGAGAAAATCTCACCCGTTTCGCACGGCCTCTATCAGGGCGTCGCGGTTCCAAAATATGTCCCGATCGATTCGCTGGAACAGCTCAATGAAAACGCCGACAAGTTCAGCGGCAAGATCATCGGTATCGAACCGGGCGCCGGCCTGATGCGCGATACTTCGAATGCGGTCAAGGATTATGGCCTCAAGCTCCAGCTCGTCGAGGGCAGCACCGCCGCGATGACGGCGGCGCTCAAGTCCGCCTATGATCGCAAGGAGTGGATTGCGGTGACGATCTGGGAGCCGTCCTGGATGGTCCAGAAGTACGAGGTCAAGTACCTCAAGGATCCGAAGGGCGTATTCCCGCCGCCGCAGAGCTATTACTGGATCGGCCACAAGGGCTTCTCCGCAGAGAACCCGCATGCACGCGAAGTGATGGCCAGTGTCTACGTGCCGATTGCCGACATCACCGCCATCAACGGCGCGGTCAATGAAGGCAAGACCATGGACCAGGCCGTGCAGGATTGGATCGGCGCCCATGCTGACCTGATCAAGCGCTGGGAAAATATCAAGAAGAACTAAACGCGTCGTGGCCGTCCGATCCGTCGGGCGGCCACCCTGAAACCTAATGAAGAAGCCAGCTCTGAATGGCTCAAAGGGGATCGCTATGAAAACCGTAAATGCCGATATCAATGACGTCCTGATCGACTGCCAATCCCTTTGGAAAGTTTTCGGTGACAAGTCCGCTGCGGCAATGAAGTCGATCAAAGAGCGCGGCCTCGGCAAAAAAGAGGTCCTGAAGGAGTTCAACTGCGTCGTCGGCGTATCCGACGCGAGCATTGAGGTCCGGCGCGGCGAAATCTTCTGCATCATGGGCTTGTCGGGAAGCGGAAAATCGACGCTGATCCGCCTTCTCAACAAGCTGATCACGCCGAGCTCCGGCAAGGTCCTCGTCAAGGGACGCGACCTCGCCGCCTTGTCGCCGGTCGATCTCCGGCAGATGCGCGCCAGGAACATCGGCATGGTGTTTCAAAGCGTCGCTCTGTTGCCGCATCGGACAGTCCTGGAAAATGCGGCCTTCGGCCTCGAGGTTCAGGGAATTGCCAAGCCGGAGCGAAACAAGACCGCCGTTGCAGCGCTCGAGAAGGTCGGCCTCGCCGACTGGGTGAGCCGATATCCGAACGAGCTTTCCGGCGGCATGCAGCAACGCGTCGGGCTGGCCCGCGCGCTTGCTTCCGACCCCGAGATCATTCTGATGGATGAGCCGTTCAGCGCTCTTGATCCACTCATCCGGCGTCAACTTCAGGACGAATTCCGGCAGCTGACGAAAGCCTTGGGCAAATCCGCGGTGTTCATCACCCATGATCTCGACGAGGCGATCCGGATCGGCGATCGCATTGCGATCATGAAGGACGGCGTCATCATCCAGACCGGCACGGCCGAGGAGATCATCCTCAACCCGGCGGATGCCTATGTCGCCGAATTCGTCGCCGGCATATCCCGGCTTCATCTGATCAAGGCGCATTCCGTCATGCGCAGCGTCGCCGAATTCCAGCAGAGCCAACCGAATTCCGACATTGCGTCGCTGGCGCGCACGACGCCGGACGCCGACATCGACGAACTCATCACATTGACGATGCAGTCGGAGCGCGATGCCATCGCCGTCGTCGACAATGATCAGATCGTCGGCGTGGTGACGCCACGCAGCCTGCTGATGGGCGTCAAGGGAACCTCCACCCACGATCTCACACCGGCGTCCCACAACTGGAGCTGATTGACATGGATAGTTCAGGCTTCACCGATCTTTTTGACGAATGGACGGACGCCGCGCTCGAGTGGGTGAGCGACAATGGCGAGTTCCTTTTCGATTCTATCAGGCAGCTTCTCGAAGGGCTCTATGACGGGATCCTCTGGCTCCTGCAGCTTCCGCCTTTCTACCTGGTCGCGCTGATCGTGGCGCTCATCGGCTGGCGGTTGGTCAATGTCTGGTTCGCTCTGCTGAGCGGCGCTGCACTGGCGCTTTGTTTTTCCATGGGCCTCTGGCCAGAGACGATGAGCACGCTGGCGCTGGTATTGACCGCGACCGCGCTCGCCCTGGCGATCGGGATCCCAATCGGTATTGCCGCCGGCTTTTTCCCCGGCCTCGATCGATTCATGGAGCCCGGCCTGGATCTTATCCAGACGCTTCCGCCATACATCTATCTGCTGCCGGCGATCGCCCTGCTCGGCTACGGACCGGCGACGGCACTGATCGCGACGGTGATCGTCGCCGTACCGCCGGCGATCCGCCTGACGTCTCTCGGTATCCGGATGACGCCCAAGGAGTTCATCGAACTTGGAGAGGCGCTCGGGATGACGCCGGCGAAGATGTTCTTCAAGATCCGCCTTCCCTTTGCTCTGCCGAGCATCATGGCAGGCATAAACCAGAGCCTGATGATGGCCTTCGGCATGGTCGTGATCGCCGGCATCGTCGGCTCCGGCGGGCTCGGCGAGACGATCTACGGCGCGATCAGAACGCTCGACATCGCGACCTCTATCAATGGAGCGATCGCCATCGTGGTACTGACCATGGTGCTTGATCGGATAACCCAGAGCGCGGCTCGGCTCGGAACGGGGAGGAAGTCATGAATCCGTCCATCCTGCAGTTTTCGCCCGGCGCTTTCCTGGCGCCGTCGGTCGATTGGCTCAACACCAATCTTCATCCGCTGTTTGCGGCGATCAGCTATCTGATCGAAGCAGTCCTTTCCGGATTCGAGGCGCTCCTCCTCTTCGTGCCGCCCTATGGCCTTATCGCGATCGTCGTCATCCTGGCATTCGTCGCCGTCGGTCTGCGCGCCGCGATCCTTGCGGGTCTTTGCCTGGGCTTCTGTCTCCTCATGGGACTGTGGACGGCATCGATGCAGACCCTCTCTCTGGTCACTGTCGCGGTTCTGATCTCCGTGCTTATCGCCTTCCCGCTCGGCGTCCTGTGCTCGCGCCACAAGACATTGGAGGCGATGGTTCGCCCGGTTCTCGACGTGATGCAGACAGTGCCGCCATGGGTCTACCTCATTCCTGCGGTGATGATCTTCAGCCTTGGACGGGTGCCGGCAATCATCGCCACCATCGTTTATGGCATTCCGCCGATGCTCCGCCTGACCACGCTGGCGTTCAACCAGGTGCCGAGAGAATTTGTGGAACTCGGCAGCGCCATCGGCGCGCCGCCTCGTTCGGTGCTTTGGAAGATCGAGATCCCCTTGGCCAGGCAGACGCTCCTGGTCGGGCTCAACCAGTGCATCCTTCTGTCGCTGGCGATGGTCGTATTGGCCGGCCTTGTCGGCGCCGGCGGTCTCGGCGCGGAAGTGACGCGCGGCCTGACGCGCATGGAGATGGGGCTTGGCCTGCGGGCGGGCTTGGCGATCGTTGCAGTCGCCCTTCTGCTCGACCGGCTGTCCCGCGGCCTGCTCGACCGCGACAGGCCACGCAAGGCAGGATGAGCAAGGACATGAAAAGATGAGAAACAGCTTCTTCTGTATCGATGCGCATACCTGCGGCAATCCCGTTCGCCTCGTCGCCGGAGGCGGTCCGATGCTTGCCCATGCGCCGATCAGTGAACGACGGGAGATTTTTGTCAGGGACCATGACTGGGTGCGCAAGGCGCTGATGTTCGAGCCAAGGGGGCACGACATCATGTCGGGCGCGATCATCTATCCGGCCTATCGGGAGGATTGCGATTTCGCCATGCTTTTCATCGAGGTGAGCGGCTGCCTGCCGATGTGCGGCGCCGGCACCATCGGCACCGTGACCGCTGCGATCGAGGAAGGGCTGGTCAAGCCACGCGAACCCGGCCGAGTCGCCATTGAGACGCCTGCGGGGAGAGTTGATGTTACCTATGAGGAGAAGGGCGGGTATGTCGATTCCGTTCGTCTCCACAATGTGGCGAGCTATCTCCATGAGGTTGATGTCGAGGTGGATGTGCCGGCAATGGGCCGTCTGCGTGTGGATATATCCTATGGCGGCAACTATTATGCGGTCATCGAACCACAGGATAACTGGAGCGGCCTCGATGGCATGACCGCCTCCGACATTGTCGGCTGCAGCCAGAGACTCAGGTCAGCACTTGCTGGTATCTGCGATCCCGTCCATCCCGACGACGCCAGGATACGCGGCGTGCATCACGCAATCTGGTGCGACCGCCCGGTGAATGACGTCTCGGATGGACGCTGCGCCGTCTTCTATGGCGAGAAGGCCATTGATCGCTCGCCGGGCGGCACCGGCACCTCCGCCCGCATGGCCCAGCTCTATGGGAAGGGACGGCTTACAGTCGGTTCGAAATACCGGCATGAAAGCCTGATCGGAACCGTCTTCGAGGGCCGGGTCGAAGCCGAGGCACGCATTGGGCCCTATAGCGGGATTCTTCCAAGCATCGGGGGCTGGGCGCGCGTCATCGGGCACAACACCATTTTCGTTGACGATCGTGATCCGCTGGCGCATGGCTTTCAGATCCGATGAGTGCGTTTTCGACAGGGAGATGACTATGCGACCCGATCAGCATCGCCAGGCAGATGACGCTGCGAAGTCGGCCAGCCGGCTCAAGGTCGGGTTCGTTCTGGCGCGATCGTTCACGCTGTCCGCCTTCGCCCTCTTCGTGGACACGCTGCGGCTTGCCAGCGACGAGCAGGATCGTTCCGGAAGGGTGCTTGCCGACTGGCAGGTGATTGGCAGCACGAGGCACCTGATCACCGCGAGCTGCGGCGTTCAGGTCGCTCCGACGTCCGATTTCGTCGATCCGTCGAAGTTCAATTACATCGTGGTCGTCGGCGGCCTTTTGACGGTGGAAAACCCTGTCGACCAGGAAACCATCGCTTTTCTCAAGCAGGCGGACGCCAAGAAGGTGCCGCTGATCGGCGTGTGCACGGGGTCGTTCATCCTGGCTGCGGCTGGCCTGATGAAGCGGCACGACTCCTGTGTGAGCTGGCTGCATTACAAGGAATTCCGGGAGCGGTTTCCCGACCTCAGCGTTCGCTCCGATCGGCTTTTCAATCTCGATCGCCAGCGCGGATCGTGCGCAGGCGGCAGCAGTTCCGCCGACATGGCGGCGTTGCTGGTCAGGAAATGCATCAGCCGCGACGCCGAACGAAACGCGCTGGAGGTCCTTCAGATCGAAAAGGCCCGAACTTCAGCGGATATACAGCCCCGGCGTCCGCTCTACGACGACTACGACGACGCCCGCGTCAAGGCGGCAATGATTACGATGGAACAGTTCGTCGACGGCAGCATCTCAATTCAGAAGCTTGCCGGCACGGTTGGCCTGTCACGGCGGCAACTGGAGAGGATCTTCATCGACAAGACGGGAATGTCTCCCGCCAAGGCCTATAATCGTGTTCGCATGGAGCGGGCGAAATCGATCCTTGCCCAGTCGAAGGCGCCAATGATCGAGATCGCGCTGGACGTCGGCTTTGAAAACGCCTCGCAGTTCACCAGAACCTTCAAGCGCACATTCGGGCAAACGCCGTCGCAGCATCGCGCAGCCGCTTCGAGAGCGCACTAGAACAGGATGATTTTAGGCCGGGTCGGCCTAAAATCTGAATCCTGTTCTACATTAAATAGTTAGAGCATGATGTCGTCCGAAAACCGCACACACTTTTCGGCATCATGCTCTAGGCTTATTCAGAGCTCTTCCCACGGAAACGTGTCCAGCCGCTCCGCTCCCCTTGCCGTGATAAGAGCCTGGGTTTCCAGCTTGATGCTCTCGGATCCGGCCTCGGCGATCAGGCTTTCGACGTTGAGCACCATGCCCTCCTCGATGAGGCCGCTGAAATCAGGGTCGAAATCCGGATGCAGAAGGATCCCCGGCCATTCGTCCGCCATTCCGGTTCCGTGCAGAGCAAGCGTGTAGCGATAAGGCTGGTATTTCTCTGGAATCCGCCACGACAGCGCGTTGAACTCTTCGAAGGTCATGCCGGGCTTCAAGATGGCGAGATTGTGCTCGATCTGATCCCTGGCTGCCGCGTAGAGTTGCTTCTGCTTGGCGTTCATCGCGATGTGCCCTGCTGTCCACGACCGCGAGAGGTCGGCACAATAGCCGTATGGTCCGATCATATCGGTGTCGAAGGATATCATCTCCCCGCGTTTGACCACGTAGTCCGAACATTCCTGATACCAGGGGTTTGTTCTCGGGCCTGCGGTCAGGAGCTTGGTCTCGAGCCACTCGCCGCCGCTGCGTGCGTTTTCGAAGTGGAGCTCGGCCCAGATCTCTCTTTCGGTGCGGCCGGGCTCGGACACCTCGTACATCCGCGCCATGCCCGCTTCGCAGACACGGATCGTCCATCTCATCAGCTCGATCTCCTCGGTGCTTTTGATGGATCGCGCCCGCTCGGCCAGCTCCTGACCGTCTAAGAGCGTGAAGCCGCGTTCCCTGAGTTCGAACGCGCCGGCGGGTTCGAGCCTGTCCACCGCCACGCGCTTGTTGCCGCCATTGCGGCTCACGAGGTCCGCGACCTCGTCCGCCCAGGCTTTCAGGCGGGGTTCCATAAAGTTCCCTGATGTGAAGAATATCCAGGATTTCGCCGGCCGGATCTCGTCGATGCCGGGAAGCCCGTCATTGACATGTTCGGCGCCTTCGAATTCGAAAAGTATCGCCGGACCATCGGCCAGGATCAGAGCGTAGCGCGAGGCGTTGTGCATCGTCCAGATGCTCATATTCGATGAATCGAAGGCATATCGGATGTTGACGGGATCGTAGAGAAGCAGGGCGCCGCAATCCCATTCGCGCATCTTCGTGCGCAGGCGTCCCAGACGATAGCGGCGAGCCCGATCGAGGGTCGTGGCCGGCAAAGGACTGATAAGAGGCCGATCCGCTCCCTCAGGATTGAGATATGCCTGCTTTCGCTCATCCTTGAAGACCGTCGGGCCGGCCAGCTCGGCGGAATCGCTTTCCTCTCGCAACATTTCAGTGAGCCCCTCTTGTCGGTGAATGACGCGACGTTACCGGGCGCTCAGCGCTCGATGACCAGATCGCTGAGCGGCTTGGAGCAGCAGGGCAGAAAGAAGCCGGCGTCGATTTCCCTCTGACGAATTCCGCCATTGTGGTTCATGTCGACCGTGCCTGACGTAAGCTTCGACTTGCAGGTGCCGCAGACTCCATTCGCACAGGACGACGGGATCCTGACGCCCGACTTCTTCGCACAAGAGAGCACGCTCTGGTCACCTGTTACCTCGATGCTGCGGGCCTGTTTCGAGAAGGTGACCTGAAAGACTTTGGCAGCTGCCTCCTGAACCGCGGGGATCTCGGGTTCGTCGATCACCGCGGCGTCGAAGCTTTCTTCCAGATAATTCGAGCCGGGCACGCCGAGTTCTGCGGCAATGCCACCCGCGGCGGCCATGAACGGGGCGGGGCCGCAGCACATCACGGTTCGCTCGGCGATATCGGGAACTGCCAACCGCATATAATCTTTCGAAATGCGACCGGACAGACCGGGCCAGGACGGCTCGCCGGCCACGGTCTCCGGGAGGAAATGGAGGCGAAGGCCCTTCAGCCTGCGGGCGATGCAGGCCAGTTCGTCGCGAAAGATCAGATCCTGTGGCGTCCGGCCGGCGTGCATGAAGACGACGTCGGCGGGTTCGCAACTGTCGGCGATCTCCCGCAGAATGGACATGACGGGGGTAATGCCGGAGCCGCCCGACAGCAGCAGAAGCTTGCGTCCCGACGTCTCGGGCCTGACAAAGTGGCCGAGCGGCCCGTTCGCCTTGACGGTCGCGCCGGGAACCAGGGTGTCATGAAGCCAGTTGGAGATCTTTCCGCCGGGAACGCGCTTCACCGTCACGGAGAAGGCGTTTGCCCGATGCGGCGAGGAGGAGATGCTGTAGCACCTGTTTTCAGCGTCTCCATTATGTTCCAGGTCGAACAGAAAATACTGCCCGGCCTTGAACGCGAACCGCTTGCCTTCGCGCGATGCGAAGGTGAATGTCTTGACGTCGTGGGTTTCCTGCTGGACGTCGAGGCAGATGAGCGCGTCGTCTTCTTCCGGGTTCCAGACGTCGTGAAGGGCGGCCCTGGCTACGGGCATCTGCGGGCTCCTAGTATCCATGGGCGCGCATCCGATCGATGTACCAGCTGGCGAACTTGTCGAGGTTCGTCTCGGAAAAGCGGGAGTAGGGGCCAGGCTGATAGGCCGGGTCGAGAGTGCCTGCATGGGAGCGCGCGACGAGATCGGCGTCCTGGTCCGTCGTCGCGACCCAGACATCCGTCAGCTTGTCGAGATCGTAGTCCACGCCTTCGACGGCGTCCTTGTGGACCAGCCACTTGGTTCTCACAAGCGTCTTGCCCGCCGAGAGCGGAATGACGGTTGCCACCACCGCATGGTCGCCCATGAAGTGGTTCCAGCTGTTGTGGCCCCAAAGATGCGTGTCGCCGAGATCCTTGCGGGTCATGTGCCCAAGAAGCTTGGAGGATGCGGCGGTGGCGTCGTGGGTCTGGGACTCGCCGGCGCCTGCGATGATCAGCCGTTGGGTGCGGAAGTTGGTGGCGCAGTCGGCGAGCTGCTCGACGGCCGCCGACGGAAAGCCGTCGGACTCCCAGGCCTTCGTCTGCTCTTCATACAGCCTGAAATGCTCCTCGGCCTGTTCGCGATCCTCCGGGGTCAGCGTTTCCGGGTCGAAGCCGAAGTCGAGATCGACGAAGGAGACGCAAAGCTCCGGATGGTTCGCGGAGCAATGGTAGCATTCGCGATTGTTCTCCATCGTGAGCTTCCAGTTGCCATCCTCGATGACATCCGTCTGGAAGGCAATCTTTGCATTCCGGATGTCGTAGGGGCCGAGGCGCTCGATCATGGCCTGCTCGAGGAGAGCGATGTCCTCGGGCGGATTGTCGGAAAGACAGACATAAATCAGTCCGCCGATCGACTTGAAGGTGACCGACTTGAGGCTCCGACACTCCTTGTCGAAGTCCTTGCCCATGTGAGGCGCGTAGCTGAGCTCACCCGTCAGTTCATAGGTCCAGGTGTGATAGGGACAGACGAGTTTTGAGACGATCGTCTTGCCCGGATCGAGAAGGCGAGAGCCGCGATGACGGCAGACATTGTGCAGGACGCGAATTTCTCCGTCGTCGTCACGCAGAAGGATCAGGCTCGTCTTGCCGATATCGATCACCGTGGCGTCACCGGGTTCGGGAACATCGCAGTCGAGGCCGACACAGATCCAGTGATTGCGGAAGAAGACATCGATGTCTGCTTCGAACACGTCTTCTCTGACGTAAAGGCCGGCCGGCAAAGAGTGACCGTTGGCACGAGCGTCGAGAAGAGCCGAAATGGAAGATGGGAGCTTGTTTAGCATGAGAACCTCTTATGCGAGAGTTTCCCGAGATTGCCCTTGCAAAGCTGATGTTTCAACGGCATAAAAAATTGCGTTCGCATAAGTTTTAATTATGTGAAGAGGAGTTCTGCGATGCATTTCCGAAGACGGATCCCGTCGCTGACGGCACTGGTGACCCTGGAGGCGGTGCTCAGAAAGAAGAGCTTCACCACGGCTGCGACCGAATTGGGCGTCACCCAGGCGGCGGTCAGCAGGCAGATTGCGTTGCTGGAAGAGGAATTCGGCCAGCCCTTATTCGTGCGCAAGCATCGAGCGATCGAGCCGACGGCGGCATGCATCAACCTCGGAGCCACGCTGGCGAAGAGCTTTGCCGATATTGCCGAGGGCGTAGAAGCGCTCCAGTCGCGCAGCCAGGACGTGTTGACCATAGGGGCGACCGTTGCATTCTCTTCTTTCTGGCTGCTGCCGCGGCTGGCCGAATTCCGCCGGGCGAACCCGGGCATTCTGGTGCGAGTGATATCCCAGGACAGCCCGATCGCTCTCGACGACGGAGAAGTCGACGTGGCAATTCGATATGGTGTGGCGCCCTTTAGCGATGGAACCGTCATCGCCTCGCGCGGCGATGTCATTTGCCCCGTCTGTTCTCCCGACTATCTCCGGCGTCGGGGAGATGGTCCGCTCGGCTCTGCCGACGAATTCATCGAAACGGATGTTCTCGATCGTTCCTGGTATAGCTGGGCGCAGTGGTTTTCGCTGACCGGCGCCAATATCGAGATAAAGCCGTCGCTTCGGTTCAACCACTACACCGAAACCATCGCAGCCGCGCGCGCAGGCCAAGGCATTGCCTTGGGATGGCGTATGCTGGTGGGCACCTTTCTGGAGGATGGAACCCTGGTGCAGGTCGACGGTGGCGAGCTTGCCGCGGAAGATCGTTACAACATGATCGTGCCCGTCAAAGCCAAGCGAAGCAACGCACGCGACCTTGCCGCCGCCTGGCTGACGGCATCATTGCACGGGTGATCGAAGCGTAGTCACAAACCCAGCCCCACGGTTGCCGTTCGGTGAACGCCTTTAGGGATGAAGGCGAAGCGATCTGCCAGTCCCAGGAAATCGGCCGCCAGGTGAATGACGGACAGCCACATCTCCGTCCCCTGCAGGCTCGGTTCAGCACCGTCGGCGAATGGGAATCCTTCGCCATCTCGCCATCTCTCCAGGGCCTTTGATATGAGCTTGCGGGCGATCGCCTCCCCGTCAGCCCGCCTGTAGTCGGTCTGCCGGGCAATCAGCAGCAGAGGATGAATCGTATCGAGCAGATTGCACGCATTGTATTTCGCAGCAAGGAAGCCCTTGTGGTTGCGATAATTGAGGTGAACTGTTTCGAGTGAGGCGTGCGGGTGGGGAAGGGCCGCGCCGAACTGGGCGTAGGTGCCACGCGTCAGGCGATAAAAGCCGTTCACGGGTTGGAGCCATCCTTCCCCCGCGGTCGGCTCACCCCAGAGCCCCGAAACGCTGTTGGCATTCAAGCTCAGCCACTCGAAGAGTTCCTGCCGGGAATTCCTGATGCCGAAATACTTCGCATTGAAGTACATCGCGGTTCCGATCGCATCGACCACGCTTCCTGCGTGCCACGCCCGGGTCGACCAGGGCAGGGCGCTCAGCCATTCATCCAGCTCTCTTGCGTCGAGCTCGATCGCATGGACAGGTTGCCGTGGACCGGAACCAAGCAGTTCAAGCGCATAGCCAACCGCAAGGACGTTATAGAGCGCCGTTGGATCATCCCTCAGCGCCCTCCCATACTCTCGCGAATGCTCTTCCGGGAAAAGGCCGCTCTCTTGGTCCTGCAGACCTTGGAGACGCTCGACGGTCTCCGCCGGATTGAGGTCGGGCGGCAGCTGGCCGAACCCGGCAGCGATCTCGATTGCATCGCAGAGATGCCGGATCGCCGGTCTCCGGATGCCGTCTGCCTCCAGCGATTCATAGGCTCCGTCCGTTTTCCAGCGCGCAAGAATCTCCGGCCACTGGTCTTTCGCTTTCTGGCCCAGTCTGACCAATTGATCTTCGATGTCGCCACTGCCGGATTTCCCAGGCGCCGAGCCTCGACTCCGCAGCACCCGGGCGGGCACGCCACCGGCGATCGCCATGGCGGGAATGTCCCCCGTGACCACCGCTCCGGCGGCGATCACCGCACCATTTCCAATGGTGGCGCCATCGAGGATCACGCAATTGGCGCCGATCCAGACATCGTCGCCGATCAGGATGCCGATGCTGACGACACCCTGGCGGTGTATCGGCAAAGTCGGATCGTCGAAGCCATGATTGAAGCCGACGATCGAAGCATGCGAAGCAATCCGCACGCCATTGCCGCACGTCACCTTGCCGGACACACAGGCATAGGGGTTGATGGTGCAATCGTCGCCGAGGATCACATCGCCGCGAACGAGCGCGTGCCCGGCAATCCAGGACCGGTCGCCCATCGTCAGGTGTTCGGTGAAGATTGCGGCATTCTCGGCGATGTAGGACGTCTCGGCCAGCTCCGCACCGCATGATCGCCAGAGTTCCGCCTTGCGGGCAAGGTGGGCTGGATGACGGAGGTCCGATGCAATGTGTTCCCAGGTCAAGTATTGAAGCCTGCGCGCTTCCCTCTCTTCGCTCACTGACGATTGCGGGCTGCTGGCGTGATCCATCTCGATCCTCATTCTCAGGTTCAACCGCCGAATATTCGTCTGCCGTCGGCAATCCGTTGCCTCGCTGCATCAGACGGCCTGATTCGTCCAAAAGCAAGACTTCCGACAATGGCGGCGCAGCCCTCGTTGAAATGGCTCCAATTGCTTTGATCGGGTCCGGCCTCCCGGCCGACCGATGCGACCGCAAGTGCCCGTAGGATGGCCCCTCATAGCGGTTTGCCGTGCGGGCGGCCGAATTCGCGATTTGCAGAGACGTCATGCGCCACGCACCGATCATCGGCAACGTGCTGAGCCATCTGGGAACCTTGAGGTCGAGTTATGCCGCGCTCAGAAGTTCAGCGCTAACCGGCATTCCCATATGAAAGCCCTGGACGCGGTCGATGCGAAGATCCTTGAGAAGGGAAAATTGTGCTGCAGTTTCGACGCCTTCCACCAGGATCGTATTCCCACGATTGCGGATGAGAGCAATCATGTCCTGAAGCATCGTCAAACCGCGTGGGTTCGAGCAGTCGTGCAGGAAGGTTCTATCGACCTTGACCGTCTGAAACTCGATTGCCCTCAGCCAAGAGAGGCCCGCGAAGCCGCACCCGAAGTCGTCAAGCCAGATCTCGACGCCGAGTGCCCGCAGATCGGCAATGCATTTAAGCACCTCCGACTGCATATCCATGTCCAGGCCCTCGGTAACTTCCAAGGCTAGTCGCGATCCGCAGACCCCGCATCGAGCAAGGATATCAGCGACACTGGCAGCAAAGCCGGGGGAGCGCAGCTGTATTGGCGACACGTTGACGCTGACGGTAGCCATGCGATCAGTCATCAGTATATCACGGCACGCCGTCTCGATCGCCCACCTACCCAGTTCGAGGATAGCGCCACTTCGTTCTGCAACCGGAATGAATGTCTTTGGCGAAACCGCAGTGCCATCCGGCATCCTGAGGCGCATCAAAGCCTCGACAGCTCTTGCTTTCCCGTTCGTCACGTCGAAGATCGGTTGGTACACCAGCGAGACCAGTTTGCGATCGATAGCGGCCGCCAGCAGCGGGACGAGTTTGCCAGCGTGGTCGTCGGGGCGGGGTAAAAACGGATCAAAACTGCGAATGCAGTTTCGGCCACTTGCTTTGGCATTGTAGAGAGCGAGGTCGGCTTCACGGACCATTCGTTCAACTTTCTCTCCAACTTTCTCGCGGGTGAAGGCGACGCCGATGCTGACGGTTACGATCGACATATCATCTGGTCGCTCGTCGTGAGCAATCGCAAGAGACTCGACTTCCATTCTGATCTTCTCAGCGAGAGTCATCGCGACCTTCGGGAGGCCAGCCGGCATGACCACGATAAACTCCTCGCCACCATACCTGCCGATCATGCCATTGGACGACTCTACAACCGCCTTCAGCGCATTGGCGATGACAGTCAGGCATCGGTCTCCTTCCTGATGTCCGTAGCGATCATTGAAGCGCTTGAAAAAGTCGACGTCGATGAGGAACACGGAGAAGTCGCGGCGTTCGTCTTTCCAGGCGGCCCAGCATTCGTCGAGCCGCCGATCCAGCGCGCGTCTGTTGCTTATGCCTGTCAGGTAATCAGTATGTGAAAGCTCGAGCAGTGACCTTCCGCGCTCGGACGCTTCCCAGTGCTGGTGGCGAGCCTCCGCCGCGTTCAGCAACACGTTTCGACGCTCCACGTTCAATCGCCAATTGACGAACGACGTGAAGGCAAAGCACGAAATGTAGAACATCCCGAAGGCAAGCTTGTAGGTTTGGCTCGAAGGAAAAAATTCCTCGATCGTAACGAAAAATGCGCAGAGAACGAGGCCCGAGGTGATCACTGAAAGCCGAAACGGGAAACTGAAAAAGAGGTTGGCGCCCATCATGAAGATGGCGCCGAATATCATGTAGTATGACATGGCGGTAACGTCGCGAGTGGCAATCGCCGGGTAAAGCCAGCCTACATAGCCCACAAGCAGTGCAGTGGCGCACGTAATGTCAAGCCAGACGGTTTTCGCTCTTGCCAGGCGCAGGGCCTCGAAAACCAAAAGAGCAATCGTCGCAACGACGAATCGCGCGGCAATCGTCACAGGCGCAACATCGGGGATCAGCCAACGGTCGGGAAGTGCGAAGGCCACATAGACGGCAACCGCCATCCAAAGACCATGCCGTGAGCTCTGCCTTCGGACAGCATCATTTTCAGTTTTCAGAGACTTGAGGGCCTCGGCGAATGAAAAGCTGGCGGTTGATTCGTCGCGCTGGACATTATCGTAAGCCGCGATCATGCAACGGCGCCGGGCTGGCAACCATCTAAAGTATGTTGAAAAGTAAGCCATACTTCGGCGCCCTCCAAAATCGCGTTCGGCGATCTGCAACCGGTTTGTCTTATTGCTTAGCTTTGTTAGAGGGGTAGCATCTGACCCGCAAGAGTAGAATTACCCTTATCCCGTGTAGATTCTAGTCGCATCCTATTTCGAGGTTGATTATGCTTAACGCTATATCAAGGGGTCTCGAAATGGTACAAAGCCTGGTCTTGGACGGTGAAAGTCTTGTTGCGCCAGGTGAAATTCGTCGGGCGGCAAGGAGAGCTGCTGCGCCAGATCCCGACCATCTTATCGTTGCCAGAGCAGAGCTTTCTCTCAATCTTGAGGTGTCGATCCGTCAGTTCAAATCCGGCGTCGAGCCTCATGTGATCATCGAGCGTCTTTCCGACGCCTTGCATCAGATGCGGCGGCGCTTTCATCCGGAGGTGTGGGACGTCATCGTTCCGATCGCGCAATCTCATCCCGTTGCTCACTATCTTCATCAAGATCCATTGACCCGCTGGTCGTTCGAAAAGCCGCGCGGCTATTCCGGCGATGCACGCCTTCTCGATTTCATCTACGGCAGACCTGAGATTGAGGACGCCGTCGCATCAGCGAGCAAGTTGGGACGCTCGATCTACGCCTACACTCGAAATGCTTCGTCATCCGTCGCGGTAAGAGAGCGTCGAGACATTCTGGCTCGCCGCGTTGACGAAATCGCTTCGGCCCGGCCTGGTTCCATCGAAGTCCTCGCCATCGCGGCCGGGCATCTTCGTGAGGCGCCTTTGTCGCGCGCGCTCGGCGCCGGCGCGATCAGACGCTGGGTGGCTTTGGATCAAGACCCGATGAGCGTTGGAACCGTCGCCCGCGATTTCGCCGGCACGTCCGTCGAAGCGGTGAACGGGTCGGTCAAATCTCTCATCGCTGGAAGGCATGCGCTGGGAATGTTCGATTTCGTCTATGCCGCGGGTCTCTATGACTATTTGCCGGACGCGGTAGCCGTAAAGCTGACCAGGAAATGCATCAGCATGCTGAAGCCTGGCGGCACATTCCTATTCGCCAACTTCTCTCCGGAGACGGACGTCGATGGCTATATGGAGACATTTATGAACTGGGCGCTGCTGTTGCGGTCAGAACGAGAGATGGGCTTGATCGCCAGCGAAAGCCTGACTGGGGCTGATATGAAGGTGTCTGTTTGGTCCGGCTCAAACCGCAGCATTGTCTACTGTGAAATTCAAAGACCGCGTTAGGCTGAACGTTGGCTCGGGCCTGAGAAGAACGAGTCCGCCTGGAAAGGGGGCCGTTGCTCCTAATTGCTGAAATTAATCGTCATTGGGTTCTTCATGCTTGGGAGGAAAGCGATTTCAGATTTCCGCCCATAAACTCCTTGTCAGATGCGTTCTATGCGGACCGGATACTCGCCGCGCGCCAGCAACGGCTCGAAGCCATTGTCGAAGCGGCCGAGCCGGATCAGCCCGTCCCAGCGGTAATCCGCGTAGAACAGGGCCAGGTTACCCCACGGTTTGAAGTAGCAAAGGTCGCCCGGCTGCTCGTTTCCGAAAGCACCGCTGCCTTCTTCGGTCAGCTTCCGCGGCAGATGGACGATCTTTTCGTTCCTGCCGTAGTCCTCGATCTTGAGGTTCAAGGGCAGCATGGAAACAAGATCGCGCGTGGTCGGATTGTCGGAGAGCGTCGCAGTCAGGGTTAGATTGTTGAAGCCTATTCTGATCCTGACGTCTGTCGCCTCGGGACCCGCCGGGCCGCGCTCGTCCTGCCCTTGCGCCACGAGAGGTAGAGCGGCGGCCGCCAAGGTTCCGCCCAGCACCGCGCGACGACTCATGAACTTGGATGTCATCGACATAGCGCGCCTCGCGTCAGACGGGTTGAGCCGTTGGCCGGAACAGGATTTCGTTGATGTCGACATCGTCTGGTTCGTTCACCGCGAAGGCGACCGTTCGGGCGAACGTGTCCGCGCTGATGGCGATCTTGCTGACGAACTCCTTGGTGCCCGCCTGGATGTCCTTTTCGCTGATGTGTTCGAGGAGTTCGGTGCTCACCGCGCCGGGTGAAATGATCGTAGTGCGGATGTTGTATGGCTTCACTTCCTTCCGCAGCCCTTCCGAGAGGGCGCGCACGGCGAATTTCGTCGCGCAGTAGACGGTGGCGCCCGGATCGACCACATGGCCGTAGACGGAGGACACGTTGATGATGTGCCCCGACTTCTGCGCTGTCATGTGGGGAAGCGCTGCTGCGATGCCGTAGAGCACCCCTTTGATGTTCACGTCGATCATGCGATCCCACTCGTCAACTTTGAGCCGTTCGAGCGGCGCAAGTGGCATCAGGCCGGCATTGTTCAGCATCACGTCGATGCGACCGAACGCGTTGACGGCCGTGTCGACGAGCGTCTTGACTTGATGTTGGTCCGTGACGTCGGTTTGGACCGCCTTGGCCTTATAGCCCTTGGCGGACAGCTCCTCAGCCAGCTTAGCGATGCGGTCGCTACGCCTTGCGCCGAGGACGACGGACGCGCCACGCTCAGCAAGGTGACGCGCGGTGGCTTCGCCAAGCCCGCTGCTTGCCCCGGTAATGACGACCACTTTGTTTTCAATTCCTTGGGACATGATGATCTCCTGTTGTGAGGTTTCTGAAGGTTCAGGAACGGCGACCGGCGAGTGCGGCGAGGGCAGCCGAACCGGCGAGAAGGCTGGCGGCCAGAAGGAAGGTGCTCCACCACCCCGCGGTGTCGAACAGCATGCCGCCAGCGAAAGCGCCGCCGGCAATGGCGAGTTGGATCAACGCCACTTGCAGCCCACCTGCCGCTTCCAACTCACCGGGAACAATAGCGGCCATCCAGGTGTTCCAGGCGACCGGAATCGGGGTTGAGAAAAATCCCCACATGACGAGCAGGGATGCCGTAACCGCCGCGAACGGCCCGAGAGCGATCAGCAGCAGGGCAAGGAGCGCAAGAGCACCCGGCAGGCCGACGAGAACGAGGCGGAGGTGCCGCCGGGCGACGAAGCCAATGACGGAGGTTCCAGCGAGTCCGCCGACGCCAAGGCCGAGAAGCACCATGGAGAGGACATTCAATTGCAGTCCGGTGACGCCTTCGAGGAACGGACGAAGATAAATGGACAGTGCGTTCTGGCCGATGAAGGCGAGACCGGTCGCCGCCATTCCAATCGCGAATGTGCGATTGCGCAGCAGCCCGAATATTCTGGTCACCGAGACGGTTGACGTCGCCGGCATCCTCGGCAGGACGACCAGCTGCCAGACGAGCGCTGCAATTCCGATCGGCACTGTGATGAGGAAGGTTCCGCGCCATCCGATCAACCCGCCAAGAAAACTACCGAGTGGTGCGGCAAGGACGAGCGCGAATGCGGTGCCACCTTGCAGAAGCGCAATGGCCTTGGGCAGGTCACGGTCCGAAGCCAGGCGCGCCAGAATAGCCGTCGACAGCGACCAGAAGCCGCCGATCGAAACGCCGACCAGGGACCGCCCGACGAGAAAGACAGGGAAGTTGGGTGCGAGGGCAACCGCCAAGCTCGATGCAACAAGAACCGCCGTATAGAACAAGACGACAGACTTCCGGTCGATCCTCGCCAAGAATGCATTGCCGAAAAGGCTGGTGATAACCGCGAAGACTCCCGACACGGTGATCGCCAATCCGGCCTGCCCCTCTGACACAGAGAGGTCCGTGGCGATCGGGGTCAAAAGGCTCACAGGGAGAAATTCCAACCCCACCAGAAGGAAAGTGAGAAGCGAGAGGCAGGTCACAGCAGACCAGGAGGTCGCCGTGTCGTCCGTCAGTGGGGTCTCATTCAATGTCAATTCGACGGTCATACATGTTCTCCTGTCCGTTGCCAGATAGATAGCCGGACTGGTTTTGCGCGACTAGAAGCTATAATCTGAACGTCGTGATGAAGGAGATTCAACAATGCGGCGCGACGAGTTCACGGAAATGCGTGCGTTTCTGGAGGTGGCTCAGGAGCGGAGTTTCACCCGCGCTGCGTCAAAGTTGGGAGTCACGCGCTCGGCGCTGAGCCATACGATCAGCGCGCTCGAAGCCCGGCTCGGCGTCCGGCTTCTCTCCCGCACGACGCGTGACGTGGCTCCCACGGCGGCCGGTGCCCGGCTCATGGAAACCATCCAGCCGCATTTCGAGAGCATCGCCGCCGGGATCAGTGCCCTCGGCGCGCTGCGCGACAAACCTTCGGGCACAGTCCGCCTCGTATGTCCCGATGATGCCGTGGAGCTGGTCTTCCGTTCGAGGCTGCCGGCATTTCTACGGGATTACCCCGATATCACCGTGGAACTCATCGTCGACAACGGTTTCACAAATATCGTGGAGCGCCAATTCGATGCCGGCGTGCGGCTCGGCGAAGCGATTGCGCGCGACATGGTGGCCGTTCGCATTGGACCCGATATCTCTTACGCCGTGGTCGGATCACCCGAATATTTTGCGGCCCGCACTGTGCCTTCGACCCCGCATGACTTGACGGACCACAATTGCGTCAACCTGCGTCTTCCGACGTCAGGCGCTCTCTATGCCTGGGAGTTTGAAAAGGATGGCCGCGAGTTCAGCGTTCGTGTGGAAGGCCAGCTCGTGATGAGCAACATAGGGCCGGCGATCAATGCCGCTCTCGATGGCGCGGGGTTGTCTTATGTGCCGAGAGATCTCGTCCAGCAATATTGTGACAGCGGTCAACTGAACGAAGTGCTCGCGGATTGGGCGCCAACATTCCAAGGGTATCATCTCTATTACCCCAGCCGGCGCCATCCATCCCCTGCTTTCTCCGCCTTCGTCGAAGCCTTTCGCTACCGGCATCGGTAACCAACACTCATGTCGAGAGGCTCTGCCGGACAATGGGGCGCAACACGCTGCGCCCCTTGCTCATCGACGGTTGCCGAGGGCTGTTACCGGGCGCTGTCGATGATTGCGCCGCCATCTGGGGTAAGGCTGTATCCCGTAATGAATTGGGAATCCTTGCTGGCCAGGAACAGCACCACCGGGGCAATGTCGTCTTCCGGCGAGCCGAAACGAGCGAGGGCGTTCGTTGGGGGAGGAACGTCCTTTACCGCAGCACCCCAGGTGTCCGCGATCGGCAGAACGTTGTTCACGGTGATGTTGTCGGCACCCCATTCGCGTGCCGCCGTGCGAGTCAGCGCGCGCACCGCCTCCTTGGCCATGTTGTACGGACCGTAACCAGCCAACCCCACCGTGCCGGCCATCGAACCGAAATTGACGATCCGCCCTTCTCCACCTTCTCTAAGGTGAGGATAACAAGCCTGCATGAAGCGCAGATATGCGATCGGCCCGGTGTCGAAGTTCCGTTGCAGTTGCTCGAGCGAAAGGTCGATGACCGAAGACAAGACCGCAGAACCATCGAAAGCATTGTTCACGAGAATGTCGATGCGGCCGTATGCAGCGACAACCCTGTCCACCGCGGCCGTGATCTGATCGGCTTCACCGACGTCGCAGACGACGCCGAGCGCGTTGCCGCCCGCTTCGACGATATCCGCGACAACGCGATCGACGCCTTCGGATGTCCGAGAAAGAATTGCGACCTTCGCGCCTTCGGCCGCAAACAGCTTTGCGGTGGCGCGGCCAATGCCGCGGCTTGCGCCGGTGATAACGGCAACTTTTCCATTCAGTCGACCCATGTGTATCTCCATTTGATAAGGCTTGGGAATCGTCGAGGCGTCAGAGAGCGGCGGCCTTGATGTAAGGGGAGGGGACGTCGCGGGCGTCGTTCTGCGTCATGAACGAGGCAATCAGCAGCGCCAGGCCGATCGCTGCTGGCAGAGCGCCGACAGGTTTTCGAACGCCGATATGTGCGAGGCCCGACAGCAGCAGGTGAAAGAAGATGCCGGCATAGGCGAGATCGCTGAGCGGGACGCTGACGCGCGAAAGGATTGCGACCGGGCCGAGGACCTTAACAATAATCATGAACGGAACGAGGGTGTTCGCGCTATATCCGAGTTCCGTCAGCGCCTGACGAACCCACTGTTTCTTTGTGGCATACATGTAGGCTGAAGCGAGATAGAGCGCGGATAGAAGTGCCGTGCTGATCCAGTATCCGTAAAATTCGAGCATAAGTTCATCCCTGTCGCTGCCCACGCAGCAACATTCCTCTCGTCAAGTCTGTCGTTTTCTATGTGAGAGGCGCTCCTTTTACTGCGCCCCTGATGCACGGACGGAAAATGTCGTCTAAGATCTATTTTTGCAAGTAGGATGAATTAGTTGCTGTTAGTATGGAAAACCAGACTATGGCCGATGGCGAAAACAATATGCATGAGGAGATGCGTCGCGCATTCGCACTGCTCTCCGGCAAATGGAAGCTGGAAATCATGTGGCTGCTCCACCAGCGGGTCCACCGGTTTGGCGAGCTGAGAAAGGCTATTCCCGGCATCACCCAACACATGTTGACGGCGCAACTGCGCGAGCTCGAGGCAGACGGCCTCGTATCCCGCACCATCTTTGCGGAGGTTCCTCCGCGCGTCGAATATGCGATCACGCGGAAGGCGCGGGGCCTCGGCCCCACGATGGAAGCTCTGACGGCATGGTGGAACGAGTACGGCAAAAGCGTGCCCGTAAAGCCGAGTGCACGCGGCCGGAGAGCAAAAGAGGGCTGAACTGCCTCGGAGGCGATTGCCGCCGTGGCCGCGCCGCTTGGCGTCGCTTCAAACGGATTGCCGCAATAAGGGCCGACAGCCGGCGGCATTGGGTCATTCCCAGGCCGCCCGTAAACAGGCTTCTCGAATATTCTTGTCGGGCCAACAAGCGAGACTTACACGGCAACCGGCTCCAGCGTGCCGAACCACGCGACCAGGCCGACGACCGCAAGCGCCAAGACGATTTCGACAACGGTTCCGATCCTGAGTGCCGCCACCGCTCCATGACGCCCGGAGAGTTTTGGCACGAGCACATACCTGTTGAAGATCGCCAGTCCTGTCATCGACAGGACGAGCAGAATCTTCAGGCAAAGCAGAAACTGATATTCAACCGACCAGTCGAGCGGCAAGCCGCCGATGATTAGGAACATGTTGGCGACACCGGAAATCAAAACCACGCCGACTGCGACGTGGCCTGCCGTGGAGAAACGGACGAGCGCCTTCGCCGCGTCGCGGCCGGTTCTTCGATCGGATAGCCGCGGCAAAATGAAGGCGACCGGGATCAGGGCCCCGACCCAAGCGCCTCCCGCCAGGACATGGACGATATCGTTCCCCCGATGCAGGGCGCCAAGCCAGCCGGTGTTCATGGCGGCATGGCCACTCGCGGCAAGACTGGTCAGCAAGAATCCGGCGGCGATTGTCATAGTGGCCGCCCGCAATCGCAAGGGTGCCGCGATGTAGGCAAGAAAAATCGCGGCGGTTCCTGCCGCCTGGCACATCCACGCCGTGCCAATCGTGGTGCCGGAAAGAATATCCAGCATTGCGTTGAAATCAGATGCGCGCGCCCAGTCTTCACTGAGGATCGCGGACCTGAATGGGAGGGCAAGGGTCGTGGCGGCGATCGTGCAGCCGATTGCAATGGCTTGAAACCAATATTGCCGCGTCCAGATATTCCCGGAAAGGGAGGCGGAAACGAGCAGCCACAGATATGCGGAGCTGCCCCACAGATACAGGGCAGCGATGTCGAAGAAAAAGCGGCAACCGATATAGGCTGTCTCGGGCGTGATCACGGCTGACAGTGAAGGTATAGCTGCCGTTGGTCTTGTGACCGTCGGTCGAAAGCACATACCAGTCGACGGTGTAGTCACCTGGTGCCAGCGTCGTGGAAACAGGAACCGTCAGAACCTGGTCATCTTGCTTCAGCCCGGTTTCGCCAAGCTTGATTTCCTTCTTATCCGCGTCTGTGACCTTCACGCCGCTGAACTTGAGATTGAGTTCTTCCGTGAAAGTCAGGTCGAGTTCGCTGGGAGATACGACGGATGTCTTCTCTGCTGGGCTCGAAGTTTTCAGGTGCGCGTGAGCCAAGGCCTGGCCGGCGGCCGCGGCCGTCAAGATCAGTGCGATGGAAGCGATGCGGGGGAGTTTTGACATGGTTATCTCACTCGTTCCTTTAAGGTTGCCACTTGGAGCGGTCGTTTGTCAAAGTTTCGCCGATACCCGTGACCGCTTCGAGGCATCGCGAGCCGCGGCGCGGCACTTCACGACCGAGTTCGTCAGAGCCTTGCCTGCTTTTGGCGTTCTCGCATCGAAGGGCGGGTGCGGATCGTCTCCATCGTCACCTCCTCAAGCGAACGCACGCCGAAGGGGCGGGATCGTGCGAATGATGGCCCGGTCGACCGCGATCATCAGCAGGATGGTGAGACCTGTCAGCGGAAACGCCAGAGCGAAGACGACCGCGATCGTCCATAGGCCGATATAAACCGATCGCCGCGGCGGCAGCGGTGGAACCCCAACCCGGCCAGCCGGGCGTCGCTTCCACCACATGACGACGCCGGTCACGCAGGAAAGAATGATCGTCAGGCACGTGGCGAACATCAGGAATTGGTTGAAGCGACCAAATTCCTGCCCCTGGTGGACATTGATGCCCCACTCGATAGCTTTTCCGAAAATAGGATACTGGCCGTAGGAGATGTCGACGAGCGGATTGCCGGAATACTGGTCGATGTGGATCATCCGTTCCTTGGAAAGGTCATCGGGATAGATCGCCGCCGAATAAACGCCGGTTTCACCGGAAGGCATGGCAATGTCGAAACCCGGCGCCAGACCAGCAGCCTTTGCGACCTCGACGGCCTTGTTCAGGCCGATCGGCTTCTTCGATTGGGCGGCGGCAATGTCGGAGAGAGGCACCGGAGCCTGTTCGACCGTCCAGCCGACCACAGGCAGGATGTCCTGGGTAACCTTCTGCGATTTGGGCACATCGTCCCAGAGCTGCGCCGGGTAGCCCAGGCCATGGTTCCCGAGCCAGGCCTGCACGTTCGATCCCCAGTAGCCGGACCACGGCATGCCCGTAATCGCCAGGAAGAAGATCAGGATGCCCGCGAAGGCGCCGGTGACGGCATGCAGGTCGCGCCAAAAGACGCGTCGGGCCGGTGTGCCACGGACCGTGACGACGCCGCCCGTCTGGCGGCGTGGCCACCAGAGATAGACGCCGGTGGTGACAAGCACCATGGCGAATCCGCCAGCAATCTCGATCAGCCTGTTTGGGAGGTCCCCAAACAAGGCAAGACTATGGATGCGCTTGACGACGTAGTTGAACTCTTCGGTCGAACCGACCGTATCGAGAACCTTGCCGTCATAGGGATCGATGAAGACGAGCGTGGAACCGGCGTCCCCGGAAACCGTGACGATCGCCGAACGCTCAGGCGTTGCCGGGTCCTTGTAGGAGGTGACCGTAGAGTCCGGGACGGCGGCCGTCGCGATCTGCGCCAGTTTTTCCGGCGCCAGCGGTTGGCCTGACGCGGCGACGTCATAGCGATAGGCGAAGACGATTTCGTTGATCTCGTCCTTGAAGAGATAGAGCGAACCGGTGATCGCGAGGTTCAGCAAGAAGGGGATGACGAGGAGCCCGGCGAAGAAGTGCCAGCGCCAGATGGCGCGATAAAGGGAGGCGCCGGGTACGGCGCTTTCCACCGGAGCGGCAGAAGTGATAGTCGACATGATGAAATTCCGATTCCATGGCCGCTACCAAATGCGCGGCCGAGAACAAAGGGCGCCTCAGCCAGGCTGATGCGCTGGTTCAGGTCAGGATCGGACCGGAAGGAGGGGCTCTGGGGCCGGTATTGGGCGGATAAATTTGCCGATGGAAAGCTTCGATGCGGATGGGAAGATCCACCCGGACGGCAAAAGTGACGGCTTTCCCGGCGATATCTGCGGGGGGCGGAAGCAGGACGGAAGCACTGATCCGGCAGGCTTCGCAGCCATGGTTATGGAGCTTGTGGTCGGTACTCGTCCTGCCTTCGTCGTCGGCTACTGTGACGCAAAGGGTGGGCAGTGTCCCGTCCGGAAGCGCATATTCGGCGGGGTTGACGGGGTCGGCCGCTAACGCGGGCTCCTGGTGGGCAAACCCGACGAACACGAGTGCGATGGCGCACAGGATGCGCACCAGCCATTTCTCGATCATGTCCAAACGACTTTGCATGGTTCCCCCGCCATCCGGCGTGGGAGCGTTGATAATGCTACCGAGCCGAAAGCTCAATGCGGCAATGTAGCCAGGCAGGGTCAATGTTCACGAAAAACTCGAACCGGACTTGTCCCAGCCTTCCTTGACCGTTTCCATCGCGACATTCGTCGATGTGCTGGCAACGTGGGGCAGTGTCGAGATGCGCTCACCGAGGACGCGGCGGTAGCGGCCGATATCGCGGGTGCGGATCTTCAGGAGATAATCGAACCTGCCGGCGATCATATGGCACTCTTCGACTTCGCTGATCTTCTTGATGGCATCGTTGAAGCTTTTCAGCGCATGCTCGCGGGTATCGGAGAGCTTCACCTCGACGAAAGCAATGTGGTCGAGCTGCATTTTAGACGGATTGAGGACGGCCTTGAAGCCTTCGATGTATCCTTCGGTGATTAGCCTTTTGAAGCGGAGCTGGCACGGCGTCTTCGAGAGGCCGACACGCGCCGCGAGATCGGTGATCGACAGTCTGCCGTCCTCGGCAAGAGCCGCGAGGATTTTTCTGTCGAATTGGTCCAATTCACTAAAGATGTCGGGTTCGCTAGCCATTTGAACTTTCAAGACTGCTTTAATAAGTTCATACAGGCTAAAATCTGCAAAAATCAAGTGAGATCGCGATCAGCGATCTGTGATAGTTTATGCATCGGCAATGGGATGGAAGGCGCAGGCGCTTGACGGATCGTCAGGATCGCATCGGCGCCGCACGCAAAATGGGGTCATGCATGCGCAAGGAAGAACCGGATGACGATCAAAAGCCCGACCTGCTCGCTCACTACCGACCGGTGGCGATAAGGGCGGTTGCTGCGGCGCTCACCCTCAAGCGCAACAATCCGGATGCGCGTCCGCTTCGCGAGACGGAATATTCCGGCCCGGCCGTCTCGGACGACGCTGACTGGGAGGATGAGCCCGGCGTCTCATTCATCCGTTAAACTAGATATCGACTGATAGGGACCTTCATGTTGAGCGCAGCGATTGAGACTACTCCATCCAAAGACCCCGCCGACGGCGCGCCGTTTTCCGGCTTTGCGCCACCGATCCGACCGCAATCCGAATTTCGCCAGGCCATCACGGCAGCCTATCGTCGGCCGGAAACCGAATGCCTGCCGCCGCTTGTGGCCGCAGCGCGTGTCTCCGAGGCAAAACGCTATGATATCCGCAGCACGGCCCGCAGCCTGATCGAAGCGTTGCGCGCCAAGCACAAGGGGACTGGTGTCGAAGGGCTGGTGCAGGAATATTCGCTCTCCAGCCAGGAAGGCGTGGCGCTCATGTGCCTCGCCGAAGCGCTGCTGCGTATTCCCGATACCGAAACGCGGGATGCCCTGATCCGCGACAAGATCGCCGAGGGCAACTGGACCTCCCATATCGGCGGCGGAAAATCAATGTTCGTCAACGCCGCCACCTGGGGTCTCGTCGTCACCGGCAAGCTGACGTCGACGGTCAACGACCGAAGCCTGTCGGCAGCGCTGACACGACTGATCGCGCGCGCCGGCGAGCCGGTGATCCGTCGCGGCGTCGATATGGCGATGCGCATGATGGGCGAGCAGTTCGTTACCGGTGAAACGATCGCAGAGGCGCTGAAACGCGCCCGGCCGCTGGAAGCGCGGGGCTTCCGCTATTCCTACGACATGCTGGGCGAGGCCGCGACGACGGGCGCCGATGCTGAACGTTATTACCGGGATTACGAAAAGGCGATCCATGCCATCGGCAAGGCGTCGGACGGGCGCGGCATCTATGATGGCCCGGGCATTTCGATCAAGCTTTCGGCCCTGCATCCCCGCTACGTGAGGTCGCAGGCCGGCCGGGTGATGGGTGAGCTGCTGCCGAAGGTCAAGGCGCTTGCCGTTGTCGCCAAGACCTATGATATTGGCCTCAATATCGACGCCGAGGAGTCCGATCGGCTGGAGCTTTCGCTCGATCTCCTCGAGGAGCTTTGCTTTGCCGCCGATCTCGCCGGATGGAACGGGCTAGGCTTCGTCGTGCAGGCCTATGGCAAGCGCTGCCCCTTCGTCCTCGACTACATCATCGATCTCGCACGCCGCTCCGGGCGCCGGATCATGGTTCGCCTCGTCAAGGGCGCCTACTGGGATGCCGAGATCAAGCGCGCCCAGCTGGATGGTCTCGAGGATTATCCGGTCTATACCCGCAAGATCTATACCGACGTCGCCTACATCGCCTGCGCGCGCAAGCTGCTCGATGCTCCGGATGCGGTCTTCCCGCAATTTGCTACCCATAATGCGCAGACGCTCGCCACGATCTATCGTCTGGCGGGTCCTGATTTCACCGTCGGCAAATACGAGTTCCAATGCCTGCATGGCATGGGCGAACCGCTCTACGACGAGGTTGTCGGCAAGGAAAAACTCGACCGGCCCTGCCGCATCTATGCGCCTGTGGGAACACATGAGACGCTGCTCGCCTATCTGGTTCGACGCCTTCTGGAAAATGGCGCCAATTCTTCCTTCGTGCACCGCATCTCCGATCCGAATGTCTCGGTCGAGGCGCTGATCGCGGATCCCGCCGAAATCGTCGCGGCCATGCCTGTCATTGGCGCGCCCCATGTGCAGATCGCCTCGCCGAAGGCTCTCTACGGCAACGCCCGGGCCAATTCCGATGGTCTCGATCTCTCGAACGAGGCCACCCTTCTGGATTTGGCTGAGGCGCTGACTTCTACGGCTGCTGCCCCGTGGCACGCACTTCCCATCCTTGCCGACGGCTCTACGGATGGGGTGACGCGCGATGTTCTCAATCCCGCCGATCACCGGGATGTCGTCGGCACGGTGACCGAAGTGAAGGTCGAGGAGGCAGCGCGCATCGTCCGGATGGCTGCACAGCACGCGCCGCAATGGGCCGCCGTGCCGCCGGCCGAGCGTGCCGCCTGCCTGGAGCGGGCGGCGGACATCATGCAGGCCCGCATCAAGGTGCTGATGGGCATCGTCATGCGCGAGGCCGGCAAATCCGCGGCCAATGCCGTCGGCGAAGTGCGCGAGGCCATCGACTTCCTGCGATACTACGCCGAACAGGCGCGCAAGACGCTCGGGCGCTCGCATGCGCCCCTCGGCCCGGTCGTCTGCATCAGCCCGTGGAATTTCCCGCTGGCGATTTTCACCGGACAGGTCGCCGCAGCCTTGGTGGCCGGCAATCCCGTGCTTGCGAAACCGGCCGGCGTCACGCCGATCATCGCTTCAGAGAGTGTGAAGATCCTTCACGAGGCGGGTGTGCCGGTCGGTGCCTTGCAGTTCGTGCCCGGCAGCGGCCGCCTCGGCGCCGGCATGGTCGGGGCTCAGGAGACGGCAGGCGTCATGTTTACCGGGTCGACCGAAGTAGCCCGCATGATCCAGGCGCAGCTGGCGGAACGGCTGTCGGCGACCGGCAAGCCGATTCCGCTGATTGCCGAAACCGGCGGCCAGAACGGCATGATCGTCGACTCCTCGGCATTGGCCGAGCAGGTGGTGGCCGATGTCATTGCCTCTGCCTTCGACAGCGCCGGTCAGCGCTGCTCGGCGCTCAGGGTTCTCTGCCTTCAGGACGATGTCGCCGACAGGACCCTGAATATGCTGAAGGGCGCCTTCCGCGAGCTGACGATCGGCCGTACCGATCGGCTGAGCATCGATGTCGGCCCAGTCATCAACGACAGCGCAAAGACGGAGATCGACCAGCATATCGAGCATATGAGAAGCTTAGGTCGCAAGGTGGATCAGCTGCCGCTGCCCGAAAGTGCTGCGGCGGGGACCTTCGTTCCGCCGACCATCATCGAAATCAAGTCCCTCTCGGACCTGACGAGGGAGGTCTTCGGCCCGGTTCTGCATGTCGTCCGCTTCAAGCGAAACGGGCTCGACCGTCTGATCGACGACATCAACGCATCGGGTTATGGTCTGACATTCGGGCTCCACACCCGGCTTGATGAGACGATCGCCCATGTGACCAGCCGCATCAAGGCTGGAAACCTCTATGTCAACCGGAACATCATCGGCGCCGTCGTCGGCGTGCAGCCGTTCGGCGGCCGCGGCCTGTCGGGAACGGGTCCGAAGGCCGGCGGTCCGCTCTATATCGGCAGGCTGGTGCAACGTGCGCCCGTGCCGCCGCAGCAGGACTCCGTTCATACGGACCTCGCCCTTCGTGACTACATCGTCTGGCTCGATAAGAAGGGCCTGTCGGGCGAGGGGGAAGCGGCGCGTGGATATGCGAGCCGCTCGGCGCTCGGGCTCGAACGCGAACTCACCGGTCCGGTCGGGGAGCTCAATCTCTACGCGCTTCATCCCCGCGGCCGTATTCTCGTCGTGCCGCAGACGGAAGGTGGGCTTCACCAACAGATCGCCGCAGCCCTGTCGACCGGCAATCACATCGTCGTGGACGCCGGTTCCCTATCGAAGTCAGTCCTGGCGGATCTTCCGGCGGCTGTCGCCGGCCGGATTTCCTGGACATCGGATTGGGAAAAGGACGGGCCGTTCTCCGGCGCGCTCGTCGAAGGGGATCGCGACAGGGTTCTGGCCGTCAATCAGAAGATCGCTCACCTGCCCGGTCCGCTTCTGCTGGTCCAGGCCGCGACGACCGAGGAATTGACGAGCGATCCCGAATCCTATTGCCTGAATTGGCTGCTGGAGGAGGTGTCGACGTCGATCAACACCGCAGCTGCCGGCGGCAATGCAAGCCTGATGGCCATCGGCTGAGTAACAAGGCGAGGGCGCTGAAAATATGGTCATCGTCGGCATTCATCGCCGATCAAACTCAAAACGGGAAAGAGGGCCTCTGAGCGCTGCATGACCCGAAGCGTCATTCCAGTAATTTGGGTAGACGATTCACGTCATGCAGTGGAGGGAGGTTCAGTCGAAGAAGCCCGCATCCCCTTCCGTGAGATATCTCCTGGCCGCTTCGGCGTCGATATCGAGGCCGAGCCCCGGCGCTTCCAGTAGGTCCACCATGCTGTCCTTCACGATCTGCGGTGGCAAGCCGACGACCAGATCCTCCCACCAGGGATCGGTGGCGCTCGGATATTCGAAGGCGATGTAATTTGCCGGCAACGTGGCGCAGACATTGATCAATGCGCCGAGCCCCAGCAGGCCGTTAGCTGTGCCGTGCGGTGCCATCAGGATCGAGTGCATGTAGGCGTGCTCGGCGACCCATTTGAGCTCGGCAATACCGCCAATATCGGCTGGATCGGGGCCGATGACGCGTACCGCCTGCGTCTCGATCAGTTCCTTGAAATTGTGCCGCAGGTAGATTTGCTCACCAGTGTGGATCGGCGTCGAGGTGGAGATTGTCAGTTCCCGATAGGCCTGCGGATTGACCCACGGCACATAGTCGCCAGTCAGCATGTCCTCGAGCCACATCAAATTGTACTTCTCGACCGCGCGAGCGAACTTGATCGCATCGGGCAGCATCCAGCCCGGACCGCAGTCGAGCGCCAGGCTGACTTTGTCGCCCAGCACTTCCTTCATCGCGATCACGCAGTCGAGCATGTGATTGAAGCCGCGCTCGCTGATCACGCCCTGATCCATGGCACCGTGATAGCCGGCCTTCTTCTGCGTCACGCCATAGTGGAAGCCCTCGACGGTGTCCTTCATGTTGGAGTGGAACGAGATTCCCTGCTTGACCATGAAGAAGTTCTGCGGCTGCTCCATCATCCATTTGACGTCAGCGGCGTAATCCTCCGGCCGGTCCCCCGTGCGTTTCAGGCGGATCGAGCCGTTGTAGACGCGCACCTTGTCCCGCACCTTGCCGCCGAGCAGTTTATAGGCGGGCACGCCCGCCGCCTTGCCGGCAATATCCCACAGCGCATGCTCGATCGCGCTTACCGCCGCGCCGTACGGCTTGAAAGAGCCGCGTTGGCGGATCTTCAGCATCACTCTCTCGACGTCGGTCGGGTCCTCGCCGATCAGCGCTTCACGGAAATGCAGCACAAAGGGCTTGAGGTAGGACTTGGTGAACTCGACTTCGCCCAACCCATAGAGGCCCTCGTCCGTGACGATGCGGACGATCGGGTGTTTGCCGATAACGGCGCAGCGGAGATCGGTGATCTTCATCTTCGTTCCTTTTCGCCTCAGCTCCAGGTGCGATCCCAGGAATATTCGTCGTCCCAGTGATCCGTGGGCTGCCAGATGCCGGTGACGCCCGGCTGCAGATGTTGCGAGATCATCTCGTCGACGACGTCGTCAATTCCCAGGCCCGGCTTATCCGGAACAGTGATAAACCCGTCCTTCACCAGCGGCTTGGGAAGGCCGGTGACGATATCGTCCCACCAGTCGACATCGGCGGAATGGTATTCGAGCGCCATGAAATTTTCAGTCGCCGTCGCCACGTGTGCGGCGGCCATTGCGGCGATTGGACTTTCTGCCATGTGGATAGCCATGGCGACACCATCGTCCTGCGCCATGTCGCCGATCTTCTTGGTCTCGAGGATGCCCCCACTGGTGAGCAGGTCCGGATGGATAACGGAGATACCGCCGCTCTTGAGCAGAGGCTCGAAGCCCTCCTTGAGGTAAATGTCCTCGCCAGTGCAGATCGGCACAGTGGTTGAGTCCTGCAGTTGTCGGTACTGCTCGGTATATTGCCATGGGATCACATCCTCGAGCCAGGCTGGCACGTATTTTTCAATTCGCCTGGCAAGACGAATGCCGTTCTGCACCGAGATGTGGCCGATGTGGTCGATGGCGAGCGGAATATCCATGCCGACGACGTCACGAACCTCGGCAATGTATTGCTCAAGGAAGTCGAGGCCCTTGTCGGAAAAGTGGAGGCCGGTAAACGGGTGCGGGACGTTATGCAGATCGTACGCAGCGTTGCGGGCACGCCGCTCTTCAATAGTCTTCAGCGGCCCGCGAATGGGACCGTTTCGGTATCCTTCTAGTGAGCCGGCAGGAAACACGACCGCACCGGGCACATCCGCGATCTGCATCAATCCCAAATCCATCTTGAGGAAGGTGAATCCGAGCTCCATGCGCTGCTTGAGGCGCCTGCCGGTCTCGGTACCGCTCGGCACGGTGGCGTCGGTATCGCAGTAGACGCGCACTTTCTCCCGAAACCGGCCGCCGAGCATCTGGTAGATAGGCACCCCATAGGCCTTGCCGGCAAGATCCCACAACGCGATTTCAACCGCCGATACGCCGCCGCCTTGCCGGCCGTGCCCGCCGAACTGCTTGATCCGGCGAAACAAGCGGTCGATGTCGCAAGGATTCTCGCCAAGCAACCGGCTCTTCAGCATCAGCGCGTAGGTGGCACTGGCACCGTCGCGCACCTCGCCAAGCCCGACGATGCCCTGGTTGGTGTAAATCTTGAGCAGCACCGAGGTGAACGGCGCGCCGACAATTTCAGCTACCCGCATGTCGGTGATGCGAAGGTCGGACGGCTTGGAATGCGTATTCACCCGATTGAGCGCCTCGTCGGCTCCATCTGCCTCTGGCATGATTTATCCTCGTTCTGGTCGGCGGGGCTCGTCGCCGCGTACGGCTGCGGCCGCGTAGAGCGTTGCTGGCTAGTCCAGATCTATCTCGTGGCTTTGAAGGTAGTCGCGGTTCATTTCAACGCCGAGACCAGGCTTGGGCGTAAGCTTGAGGCTGCCGTTCGAAACATCGAGTGGTCTGTCGATGAGGTGATCGTATTTGCCCAGGTTCCACTCTGACGTTTCAAGTTTGTAGAAATTAGGAACGGTCATCATCACCTGCGCTCCCGCAACCACGTTGATCGGTCCAGCGGCGTCATGTGGCGAGACCGGGATGTAGTAGGCTTCGCATAGGGCAGAAATCTTCTTGAGTTCGGTGATGCCGCCGGTCCAGGTGACATCCGGCATGATGTAGTCGGCGAGCCTGTTTTCGAGCACCGGCACGAAATCCCACTTCGTGTGGCCGCGCTCGCCCCATGAGATAGCGGCGCTGACCTTTTCGCGCACTTGCCTGAGAGCGTTGAGGCTCTCCGGTGGACAAGGCTCCTCGAACCAGTCGATCTGACCGGCTTCCTCGAGGCTCCGGCAAAGGCGAATGGCGGTGGGAACGTCGAACCGGCCATGCGCATCGATGAGGATGTCGACATCAGAGCCCGCCGTTTCGCGGATCAGAGCCGTGAGTTCGGCGGCTTCGCGCTCATCCTTGCGGGTCATGCTGCCATCGAGGTAGCCGTCCCGCTGTTCGCGCGGCTGTCCATCGCCGGTGCGGCCTTGGTATGGGAAAGGATCGAACTTGAGCGCAGTGTGGCCGGACTCGACGATGTCTCGAATTTCGCGGACCACAGCCTCCTTGCTGGTAAATTTGGCTTGATTGGGATGGGTGTAGAGCGCAATTTCATCGCGGACCGGTCCGCCCAACAGCTCGTAAATCGGCTGACCAAGAACTTTGCCTCGAATGTCCCAAAGGGCTATGTCGATGGCGCTTACACATTCGACTGCGGCGCCGCGACTGCCCATGTAGGTGAAGCTGCGGAATATCTTGTGCCACAGATACTCGATGCGCGCCGGGTCCTCGCCTGTCAAAGCGGCACCGATCTGCCGCAGGATCGTGCAGAGGGCGCGATTGGCGAGCCTCGTCGTGGTGGTGATCTCTCCCCAGCCGCTCACCCCGTCGTCGGTCGTCACTTCGACGAACAGAAACTCTCCCCAATAAGAAGCATCGGATCTGATTAGCCACGGCCGAACGCTGGTGATTTTCATCTCAACTGCCTTTATTGAAATGGTCGGGATAACGATATTCCAGGCTATGTATTCTATCCTGCCCGAGCGGCGTTGCGCGCGCGCATGTGTTCGAGGATGTGCCGGCCGGAGCCCTCGACATGGCGTGCAATGAGTTCAGCTGCCTCGTTCGCATTTCCCGCTTTCACATGCGCGATGAGCTCGCGATGCTCGCTAAGGATCGCGGCACGCCGGGCGAGCGTGAAGTTGAAACGCCGGCTCACGGCTCGAAGCACTTCGCGATGCTTCCACCAAAGCTCGGCGGCATGGCGGTTGTAGTGCTTTTGGTACATTACGGTGTGAAAGGCGGTGTCCAGCTCGCTGTGCCTGAACGTGTCGGCGAAGTTGTTGTCTTCAATCAGGCCTTGGATGCGTTCGAGTTCAGCAATGTCCTCGACGGTGGCCATATTCACGAACCATCGCGTCAGTGCCGGCTCGATCAAGACTCCTATCTCGTAGATGTCCCGAACAAAATCCTGATCTATGGGCCGCACGCGCGCTCCGCGGTTGGGAACGAGGGTGACAAAGCCTTCTCCGCGCAACAGTTGCAGAGCCTCGCGCACGGGGTTGGTTGAGGTGCCGTGGCGCCGGGCGAGATCGGTGACCACAAGCCGCTCATTGGCAGCGAGCCGCCCTTCGATGATGTCATCCCTGATCAGTTGATAAAGCGAGGCGCCCTCGCTGGAGGCCCCGATTGCGTCGATCCCTTCGGGTGGCTTTGCTTTAAAATCGCTTGTTCCGGCCAAGACGGTCCCCAATCAATACACATATTGCTCGGATATCACGCGAGGCTTCTGTAAACAATGTACGATTTCTTTGATTGACAGACAATCTTCAATCTGAAAACGTATGATTAGGTCGAAGGGATACATTTGTGGAAAGTCCCGCGGCCGGGGAGCAAAGACCGCTCGCCTCGAAGCAGAGCGGCATGGGAGAACCTGGAGGATACCTTATGACGAGGATTTCACTCGGCGGTGCCGTCCTGCGCGGCGCTGTCTCCACTGCTTTGATGGTATCGTTGATGTCCGCATCTGCGCTGGGTGCGCCGGTCGACTTGAGCAAGTGGTCGCCGCAATATGTGCGCTCCATTGCCGGCACACAGGATTTTGACACGGCGGCCGATTGCGCCAAGGTCACCCCGCTCGACTACAAGGGGCGACTGACGTTCTGGTATCAGGGCGTCTTCGAGGGCGACCCCGATCTCTTGCGCCAGTATTACAAGGAGTTCTTCGAGACCTTCCGAAAAACCTATCCAAACATCCAGCTTGAGGAACAAGCTCTCACCTATAACGACCTGCTGGACAAGTTCCGGACCGCGCTCCTTGGCAATGCAGCGCCCATGGCGGTCCGCCTGCAAATCCTGGGCGGCACCGAGTTCGCCTCAAAGGGCTATTTGCAGCCGCTCAAACCCGAGGATGTAGGGTATTCGACCGAGGACTTCTGGCCCGGCGCAATGAAGGCCGTGACCTGGGAGGATGTGACCTACGGCATTCCGACCAACAACGAGACGATGGCGTTCATCTGGAACGCCGACATCTTCAAGCGTGCAGGCCTCGATCCGGACAAGGCTCCGGCAACCTGGGACGACGTCGTCAAGGATTCCAAGCAGATCCACGACAAGCTCGGGATTGCCGGTTACGGCCTCGTGGCTCGCAAGAATGCCGGCAATACGCCGTATCGCTTCATGCCGCAGCTGTGGGCCTATGGCGGCGGCGTCTTCGACGAAGCCACCGCGAGCCCGACCTATAAGCAGGTCGAGCTCAATAGCCCGCAGAGCAAGGCGGCGCTGCAAGCCTCGTACGATATGTATGTTCGCGACAAGTCGGTTCCGGTTTCGGCACTCACCAACCAGCAGGCAGATAACCAGCCCCTCTTCCTCGCTGGCCAGCTCGGCATGATGATCTCGCACCCGTCCGACTACAACGTCATGCTCGACCTGCAGAAGAAGGCGACGGGTACCGACAAGGATAAGGCGCAGACCGTCATCGACAACATGCGCTACGGTCTGATCCCGACCGGCCCCGACGGCAAGCGTGCCGTCGTGTTTGGCGGCTCCAACATTCATATCCTGAAGCCCGAATATGTCGAAGGCGGCAAGGTAGACGAGCCGGCCGCAAAGGCTATCATCTGCATGTGGACGAGCCCTGAATGGTCGCTGAAGATGGCCTATGCCGGCTCGAACCCGGGAAACCTTAACGGCTTCAAGACCAAATGGATGAAGGAACGTCTGGACAACATCAAGTTCCTTGATGTCACGACTTCGATGCTGCCATACGGTATCCCGTTCCCTGCGCTGCCACAGTCCCCCGAGATCATGAACATCATCATCCCGGACATGCTGCAGAATGCCCTGACCGGAGCTATGACCGTCGACCAAGCAGCGGACGACGCAGCCAAGAAGGTGAAAGACCTGATGGACGGCGGACTCTAGTCCAGGCCTGACGATCTGACCGGCTGCGCCTCGATTGCAGCCGGTTTGTTCCCAAGAACAAGGGCAGGGCACAGTGACGATCTTGACTGGCAAGGCCGAGGCTCGCCGAAGACTGCAACCCGACGGGTCCAGCGTGCTGCGAAAGATTTGGGAGCATCGCGCTGACTACGCGTACGTGCTTCCTGCGATCGCCGTGATGCTCATCGTCATAGCCTATCCGATCTATTATACGATCGAGCTGTCGTTCTTCAATACGCCGCCGGGCCTGCAGCTCCGGGACAAGACTTTCATCGGCCTCGGCAACTACACCGCCATCCTCACAAGTCCGGTGTTCTGGAAGGTGACCTCGAACACTCTTATCTGGACGCTGGGATCCACTTTCATCTCATTTGTCCTGGGGTTTGCCAGCGCCCTGGCGCTCCATCGCGACTTTGTCGGCCGTGGCATCCTGCGCGCCGTCCTGATCATTCCCTGGGTCATCAGCGCGGTCGCCGCTTCCTATATCTGGAAGTGGATCTACCATTCGGACTTTGGGATTATCGGCGCGGTGCTGGTCGGCCTCGGATTGGCCGACAGGCCGCCGAATTTCATCGACAGTGTCAGCACAGTGCTGCCTTCCCTGATCGTCGTCAATATCTGGCGCGAGTTTCCGTTTGCCATGATCATGATGATGGCTGGCCTACAGACAGTCCCGGACCAGTTGCTGCGCGCCGCAAAAGTCGACGGAGCCAATGCATGGCAGCGGTTCTGGCACGTCACCTTCCCGCACTTGAGAAATGTCTCGACGGTGACGATCCTTCTGCTGGCAGTGGCGAACTTCAATTCTTTCATCATCCCTTGGATCATGACCGGCGGCGGGCCGTCGAACGCATCGCATATCTGGATCACCCACATCTATGAGCTCGCCTTCGGCCGCCAGCGCTGGGGGGTGGCATCGGCCTATTCGGTGCTGCTGTTCCTGATCCTGATGTCGCTCGGCTACTTCTACGTCCGTGCGCTAAGCGGCAACGAGCGGAAGGATGGGAGCGCATGAGCACGATTGCCGAGACTGTTTCTCGAGGCAAGGCCCGTCGGCGTATGCGCGTCGACGGATGGCGGTGGGGCGGACGCATCTTCCTCGTGTTCATGCTGCTTTACACCGCGTTGCCGATGATCTGGATGCTGATCACCTCGATCAAGTCCGGCTTCGCGGCCATGCAATTCCCGCCGCAATGGTGGCCTGACCAACCCACCCTTGCCAGCTACCAGAAGCTGCTCGATCCGCAAAATAGCGTCGGCCAGGACTTCCTCCGCTTCTTCTGGAACAGCCTTTTCGTCTCCACCGCCACGACCATCCTTTCGGTCATGGTTGCAGTTCCTGCGGCCTACGCGTTTTCGCGCTTCACCTTCCCGGGCCGAAACTTTCTGTTCTTCGCCGTCTTGCTTCGCAACATGTTCCCGGCCGTGATCTTTCTCGTGCCGCTCTTCATCCTGATGCGCGCGATCGGGCTGGTGAACACGCATGTGTCGCTCATCCTCACCTACCTCACATTCGGCCTGCCGCTGGCAATCTGGCTCCTCAAGGGCTTCTACGACAACATCCCGGTGCAGCTCGAGCAGGCGGCGCGCATCGACGGAGCGACGCGGTTCCAGGCCTTTGTCCTAATCGTGATGCCGCTCTCGGCGCCAGGAATCATCGCCACGGCGATCTATGCCTTCATCGGCGCGTGGAACGAGTACATCTACGCCTACACCTTCCTCTCCAAGAACGACCAGTTGACGCTGCCGGTCGGCATCCAGCGCTTCTTCTCGGAAAATACGACGGACTTTCCGGGCCTGATGGCGGCCAGCTTTATGATGAGCGTGCCCGTCGTGGTCCTGTTCCTCGTCCTGCAACGATACTTCGTACGCGCCCTCACGGAAGGCGCAGTCAAGCACTAGGGGAGTTGCCGGTGGCCCACGTGGTCCTCAAAGATCTGGTCAAGACCTATGGCAGCTTCAAAGCTGTCAACAGTGTTTCGCTGACGGTCAACGACGGCGAATTCGTTGCGCTCGTCGGCCCTTCAGGCTGTGGCAAGACGACCACGCTCAATCTTGTGGCGGGGCTGATCCCCATCACATCGGGCGACATCGTCATCGGCGACCGGGTGGTCAACGACCTCGACCCCAAGGACCGCGACATCGCAATGGTGTTCCAGAACTACGCGCTCTATCCGCAAAAATCGGTCTATAAAAATCTGGCGTTCCCGCTGCAGATGCGCAAACTGCCAAGTGACGAGATCGACAAGAAGGTCAGGGAAGCTGCGCGCGTGCTCGACATGACGCAGCTGCTCGAGCGCAAGCCGCGCGAACTTTCGGGAGGGCAACAGCAGCGCGTGGCCCTGGGCCGCGCCCTCGTTCGAGATCCGGCGGTATTCCTGATGGATGAACCACTCTCCAACCTCGACGCGAAGCTGCGCGTACAGATGCGCTCAGAGATCAAGCGCTTCCACCAGGACCTCAAGGCGACGATCATCTATGTGACGCACGACCAGCTCGAAGCGGTGACCATGGCCGACAGGATGGCGGTGATGAACGGCGGCTACCTGCAGCAATACGATTCACCGGCGCAGGTCTTTGCCCATCCGGTGAACATATTTGTCGCCAGCTTCGTCGGCAGCCCGGCGATGAGCCTTGTTCCGCTGGAGGCATCAACGGCAGGCGGCAATACGGTGTTGACCAGCGCGGAGGGCTGGCGCCTCGAGCTCTCGCCACACAACGCCCAGAAGGTCGCTAGGGCAACCACCAGGAAAGTCGTGCTCGGCGCACGTCACTCGACGATCAAGCTGCACAAGAGTGCGGTGCCAGGAAGCCTTCCTGCCAAGGCCTACACGGTCGAGCCGACCGGAGACGTCACCTTCGTACAGGCGTTCCTGTCTGGCGCCATCGTCAATGTCAGCGTGCCGCCGACCATTGCCGTTGCGCCGGACGAACCGATTTGGCTCGAGTTCGACCAGGAGCGGATGCATTTGTTCGACGGCGAAACAGAAATGGCCCTCAAGGCCGACTGAGACAGAGCCGATGCGTCTGGAACGAGGGTGTGGATGACTACGAAGCTTAAAATCACCGCTATCAAGCCCTATCCAGTATGGGTAGGAACCCGCAACCAGATGCTGGTCAAGGTCGAGACCGACAACGGCATCTTCGGATGGGGCGAGAGCGGCTTGAGCGGTCGCGAGAAGGCCGTGGTCGGCGCGATTGAGCACTATCGCGAGTTTCTCATCGGCCGCGACGCGATGCAGATTGGTCGGATCTGGCAAGAAGTTTATCGCAGCCAATACTTCGAAGGCGGGCGCGTTCTGCAGGCGGCGATTTCCGCTATCGACATTGCCCTTCATGACATCAAGGGCAAGGCGCTGGGGGTGCCGGCCTACGACCTGCTGGGCGGCAAGCAACGCGACCGCATTCCTACCTTCGCCTCGACCGGTGACGAGGCCGAAGGCGATGTTGCTATCGAACGAGCCCGCGAACTACGCGCACAAGGATGGCAAGCGATCCGCTTCTTTCCCATCGGGCAAAACAGCAAGGACATCTTTGAGCCGCGCGAATCGATCGGCGCTACCGCAGCTATGCTAAACAAGGCGCGCGAGGCGCTGGGCGACGACGTTGTCCTCGGCATCGACTATCACCATCGACTGTCGGTGGCAGAGGCGGCGAGCTTCTGCAACAAGCTCGGCCGTGGCGTGCTTGATTTCCTCGAGGAGCCGATACGAGACGAGACACCGGAGGCCTACGAATCCCTGCGCACGATGACCGACATCCCGTTCGCCATCGGCGAGGAATTTGCCAGCAAGTGGCAGTTCCTGCCCTACATCGAGCGCGGCATCCATCAGTTCAACCGGCTCGATGTTTGCAATGTTGGCGGGCTAACCGAAGCGATGAAGGTGGCTGGCTGGAGCGAGGCGCACTATGTGGACCTGATGCCGCATAATCCCCTTGGCCCAGTCTGCACGGCCGCGACCATCCATCTCGCCGCCGCGGTACCGAATTTCGCTTGGCTCGAGACCAGGGCGCCCGAAGCAAAGCTGGGCTTTGATAATTCCGACTTCTTCCCCGTGCAACCACGGCTCGACGGCCCCGACTATCCGGTCAGCGATCTGCCGGGGCTCGGCGTCGAGGTCAACGAAGAGGCGGTCAAGGCGGAGAGCTTTCGGTTCTGGGAAGCGCCTCACCTGAAGCGCCGCGACGGTTCTGTTACGAACTGGTAGTTCATCCAACGGAGTCTAAAATGACGCATACTCCCGACATTACGCGGCCGCCCAAAGATATGATCGACGCGCTGAAGGAAATCGGCGCCGCGACGGTTGCCGGCACGCTTGGCCACATGGGCTTCCGCAATCCGCACATGGTCGGTCCCGTGCCGCAGAACCGCGGGAAGTCGATCGTCGGGCCGGCGCTGACGCTCCAGTTCATGCCGCAACGGCCGGACCTCTTCACCGAGGGAGAATATGCCGATCCGGAGACGCAGTTGCACCGGCACGTGCTCTATCACGCGCAGGAGGGCGATGTGGTCGTGGTCGACGCGCGCGGCGACATGAGTTCGGGCGTCTTTGGCGATATGATGTCGACATATTTCAAAGGCAGAGGCGGCGCTGGCATCGTAATCGACGGGTGCATGCGCGATCGGCCCAATGTCGAGAAGCTAGATCTCCCCCTATGGCTGCGTGGCTGGACTCCCAACTACCATGTGCAGACCAGCATCTATCCCAATGCCGTCAACGTTCCGATTGCCTGCGGCGGTGTCACGGTCATCCCCGGCGACATCATCGTCGCCGACGACGACGGGGTGGTGGTGCTTCCAGTCGCAATGGCCTCGAAGGTAATCGAAGAGTCGCAAAAGCATCACGATTGGGAGGAGTTCTCGCGAGTGAAGCTTATGGAGGGCGGGTCGTTGCAGCGCTACTATCCGCTGCATGACGATGCCCGCGGAGAGTACGACGAGTGGCGCAAAACAAACCGCTTGGAGAACCGAAGCTAGCCTTTCGATTACCCGAGGCGGGCGGCGACCTGCCGCATCGAATTGCGCACCGCGTCGAGAAAGGCGTGGCTGGCGTTCTCCATCAAATGCCGGCGACAACCTGATTGGCGTGTGCAGTGCGCCTAAAATCCGCTTGACAAAACGTGTCCGCTGCCACTATTGGGTAATCGATAACCCAAGAATGGTGAAGATCGTGGCAGTCTCGCTTTCTGACATCGCGGAACGTGCGGGCGTCTCGGTAAAGACGGTTTCCGGCGCATTGCACGGCGGCTCCGCCCGCATGTCGGACGACACGCGCCAGAAGATCAAGGCCATTGCGGAAGAATTCGGCTACGTCACCAACCTGGCGGCGCGTGGCGTGCGTCAGGGCTGGCTGCCACTGGTCGGCGTCGTCTCCGACGGCCTCATCACTTCGCCCTTCGCCACCGAGATCGTCCGCGGCCTTGACGGGGCGGCCCGCAGCGCCGGCATGGCGGTCTTTGCGGTCAACCACAGAAGCGGCCAGTCTATCGGCTCGGTGCTCGACGAGGTGCAGCAGTTCCGGCCGCGCGCCGTTGCTTATGCCGCCATGTACCACAAGCATGTCGCCCTGCCGGACAGGTTGGCGGGCGCCGTCGGCGTCATGATCAACTGCCGCGAGGCTGCCGGCCGCGTCACCGCACTGGTGCCGGACGAAGAGGGCGGCGCGCGGGAGATCGTGCGTTATCTGCTCGTCGCCGGCCGCCGGCGCATCGCCTTTATCAATCTGCCGGGCATTCTCGCCGGCACGCTGCGCGAGTTGGGGTTTCGTGCGGCGCTTGAGGAGGGGGGCATCGACCCCGTCGGCGTGTTGCCGGCGGTGCGCCGCAGCGTCTACAGCGACCGCGCGCCAAGCCTTGTTGCCTCTCATGTGGAGGCGCTTCTGAAATCCGGTCAACGGCCGGATGCCATCCTGTGCGGCAATGACCGCGTAGCGATGGAAGTCTATGCGGCGCTCGCCCGCGCCGGCCTTCGCATTCCGGATGATATCGCGGTGGCAAGCTTCGACAACCAGGTCGAGCTTGCCTCGCGGCTGGACCCGCCGTTGACGACGATGGCCCTGCCGCACCGCGCCATGGGCCGCCTTGCCATGGAGATCCTCCTGGCCGAGCAGCCCCAACCGCCGCATCTGCGGAAACTGCCGTTCCATCTGGTCGAACGGGCATCCGTCTGAGCATCGAATAGTGTCTAACAGGAGGAGAATATCAATGAGCACTTCAATGGGTAATCGTTTACTTTACGCGCTCCTACCGTCCGCCGCGCTGGTCGCAACCGCCGCTTTCGCCGAGGCGAAGACCGTCATCCACGTTATGCACCAGGGCGACCCCGGCTGGGTGAAGGCCTATGGCGACGTTGCCGCCCGCTTCGAGGCCGCCAATCCCGATGTCGATATCGAGATGATCTACGCGCCGCACGATGCCTATAACGAAAAGTTCAGCGCCGCCGTCATGGCCAAGCAGCTGCCCGATATCATGGAACTCGATGCTCCGTTCCTCGCCAATTATGTCTGGTCCGGCTATCTGCAGGCCGTCAAGCCGCTCATTGACAAGGACCTGCTCGATGACATGACGGATTCGAATGTCGCCCAGGGCACCTATCCGATCGACAAGGACCTCTATGCGATCGGCCTCACCGACTCCTCGGTCGTGCTCTACGGCAATAAGAAATATCTTGAAGCCATTGGCGCCCGCATTCCGAAATCGGTCGACGATGCCTGGACCCGCGAGGAATTCGAAGGCTATCTCGAAAAGCTTTCCAAGCTTGAAGGCGTGAAATGGCCGATCGACACCTTCCGGGGTTACGGCATCAAGACCGAGTGGATCACCTATGCCTACGGCCCCCTGCTCGAAAGCGCCGGCTGCGACCTGATCGACCGCAAGACTTGGAAGGCCAGCGGCACGCTCGATGGCGAGGCCTGCGTCAAGGCGCTGACGATGATGCAGGATTGGGTGAAGAAGGGCTGGGTCGTACCGACTTCGTCGGGCACCAACCAGTTCTACGCCGAGGGACAGCCGGCCGCGCTCGCCATGGGCGGCCACTGGTTCTACGCGGAGGCATCGGCAGCGATGAAGGACAATATCGTCGTCATGCCGCTGCCCAAGATCGGCGACAAGGGCGTGAGCCCGAATGGAACCTGGATCTGGGGCATTTCCGCGACCTCGGAAAACCCTGCGATCGCCGGCAAGTTCCTGAGCTTCCTGCTGAAGGACAAGGAGTACCGAGAGTACGCCAAGACCCAGTCCGCCTATCCGGGCCTGAAGAGCTTCGCCGCCGCATCACCGCTCTATGCGGAAGGCGGTCCGCTCGCCATCGCCTTTGAGCAGGCTTCCAAGACCGCGATCGCCCGTCCGCCGCACCCGGCCTATCCGACGATCACCTCGGCCTTCATGCAGGCCGTCGACAAGATCTTCAATGGTGGTGACGCGCAGGAAGCGCTGACGGCCGCTGCCAAGAAGATCGACGAGGATATCGAGGACAACGCCGGCTACCCGCCCTTCGACGACCAGCAGTAAGGGGTTTTAACGGGGCCGGCTCCCGGCCGGCCCTGGACCATCTCGGGAGGATGACCGATGAGGAGGAAACAATGACTTTGCAACACACCTCCACGCCCGCTTTGCGGCGTCCGGCGAAACGCCGCGACAAGCAGCGGCTCTGGCAGGAAATGGCGATGATCGCGCCTGCCTTTCTGCTTATGGCGATATTCCTGATCACGCCGTTCCTCTTGTCCTTCTGGACGGCGATGACCAACCAGCCGCTCGTGCCGCGCCCGACGCCGGTGCGCTTCGTCGGCCTCCTGAATTTCGAGCGCGTCTTCACCGATCCGCTGTTCTGGACCTCGCTGTGGAACGTCACGCGCTTCACCGTCTGGGTGCTGCCGCTGCAGTGCGGCCTCGCCTTCCTGACCGCGCTACTCTTGCATCAGAAGCTGCCGATGCAAAACCTGCTGCGTGGCCTGTTCTTCCTGCCGGCGATCACCTCCATGGTGGTGGTCTGCGTCATCTGGGGCACGCTGTTCCAGTATCCGAGCGGCCCGCTCAACCAGATCGTCGGTTTCGTTTCCGGCGGTACGATTCAGCCGATCGACTGGCTCGGCGACCCCAACTGGGCGATGTTTTCCATCGTGTTGCTTTCAGCCTGGCAAGCTTATGGCTTTCAGATGATCATCTATCTCGCCGGCCTGCAGGGCATTCCCGAAGAACTATACGATGCCGCCCGCATAGACGGGGCAAGCGCGTTGCGCCGCTTCTGGCACGTCACCATGCCCGGCCTTCGCCCGACCCATGTCTTCGTGCTGGTCATCACGACCATCCAGGCCTTCAAGCTCTATACGCAGGTGGCGATCCTCACCCAGGGCGGCCCGAACGAAAGCACCGAAACCGTCGTCCACTACATGGTGCGCGCCGGCTTCGAGGAGCAGAAACTCGGCTACGCATCGGCCGTTTCCGTCATCCTCTTCGTCATTGTTCTTCTGATCGCGCTCCTGCAGCGCAAACTCCTGAGGCGCTTCGATGTCTGATATCGCTTTGAGCCAGCCCGTCCCGCTGGCAATCGCAAGGGGCAACGACAAGAGAAGCCTGCGCATCGTGCAGAGCCTCTGCATCCTGGTCATCGCGCTGGTGATAATCTCGCCGCTGTTCATGCTGCTGATCGCCAGCCTGAAGGACGACCGCTTCCGCATCCTCGCCGACATGGGCAGCTTCCGCGCCTTTTGGGTCAGCGACCCGACGCTGTCGAACTACAAGGAGATCGCCCATTTCTCCGGCGAGCTGGCCTATGGCCGATATCTCTTCAATTCGCTGGTGATCCTCGTCGCCACCGTCGTCTCGGGCCTGATCGTCAATTCCATGGCGGGCTTCGTTCTGGCCTGGGGCTCGCTGCGCGGCAAGGCGGCGCTCTTGGCGCTGGTTGTTGCGCTCTATGTCATCCCGCAGGAAAGCATCATCATGCCGCTCGTCGTCATGATGTCGCGGGCGGGGCTGACGGATACCTTCGCGGTGCAGATCCTGCCCTGGGTGGCAAGCCCGCTCTATGTTTTCCTCTTCTACCAGTTCTTCGCGCAGCTGCCGAAGGAACTCTATGAAGCGGCGGAAATGGATGGCGCATCGGCCTTCCGCATCTACCGGTCGATCTACATGCCGCTCAGCCTGCCGGCGCTCGCTACGGTCTCGATCCTCATGGGCATCGAAAGCTGGAACCAGTATCTCTGGCCGACGCTGGTCACCCAGACCGACTACGCTCGGCCGATTGCGGTCGCCATCGCCACCTTCTTCGGACAGGACAGCATCTACTGGGACCGCGCCATGGCCGCCTCGGTGCTGATGATGATCCCCGTCCTCATTCTCTATCTGGCTTTCCAGCGCTGGTTCGTCAGTTCATTCGTCGGCTCCGCCGTGAAAGGTTAATCATGTCTCTGCAGGCAAAATCCGAAACGTCAGCACCTGAAACCATCGAAGCGGCGCTGCCCGAAGGCACGGTGCTGCATCTGTGGCTGAAGGCGCGCCATGCCGGCGGCGAGGCGAAGCTCTTCGTCGCCGTCGATGGCAACGACGTCGGCGAGCCCTCGACCCGCCGCACGGGGGAATTTGAGTTCTTCGCTGTGACGCTCGCGAAAGGCGGTCGTGCCACGCTGTCCTATGATGCGACAACCACAGCGCTCTCCGTCACCTATGCCTTCCGGCCGGAAACCGTGATGGAGGAGGGCATCCGCGTCCTGCACAGCGATGCCCGCACCGCCGCCCCCGACGTGCCCGACAGCTACCACTTCCGCCCGCTCTTCGGCTGGATGAACGATCCGAACGGTTTTGGACGGTTCGGCGGAAACGTTCACCTCTTCTACCAGCATTATCCCCATGAGCCGCGCTGGAACACTATGCACTGGGGCCATGCCGTCTCGAAGGATTTCGTCCGCTGGACGCATCTGCCCATGTTCCTCTTCCCGGCGGCGCATCTATCGGAAAAGGACGATGGCCGCGGCGGCGCCTTCTCCGGCTCGGCGATCCCCGGCAGCGGCCCGGGAGGCGAGGATATCCGCGTCTTCTACACCGAGCATGTGCGTGACCGGCAACCGGAAGAGCAAATCCAGCTTTCCGCCGCCAGCCGCGACGGCATTGTTGCCGGCCCGCCGGAAATCGTGATGCCGCGGCGACCGGAAGGCTTGAACCTCACCACCGATTTCCGCGACCCCTATGTTTTCAAAGGCCCGGACGGGCGCTGGAAGATGCTGCTCGGCAGCCGCGACAGGCAGGGCGGCGTCGTACTGCTCTATGAAACCGCTGACGCGCAAGGCGCCGATGGCTGGGCCTTCCTCGGCATCATCCATCGCGAGGACGGTTTCGGCATGACGGCGGCGGAATGCCCCTGCATGGTGCCGCTTTCCGACAAAAACGCAGAAACCCGCTGGGCGCTGATCTTCGGTCTGCTCACCAGCCGCGACCCGGCCACCGGCCGCCGCAACCTCACCTCCGTCACCGTCGGCGGTTTCGATGGCCGCACCTTCACCGCGGAGTTCGTGCAGGAGTTGGATTTCGGTTCGGATGCCTATGCCTTCCAGGCCTTCGTTGATGGCGACGAGCCGGTCGGCATCGCCTGGCTCGCCAACTGGTCGGACTTTTCCAAGAAGGATGATTTCCCGACGGCCATGATCCTGCCGCGCCGCGTGCTTCTCGACGGCAACAGCGTGCTGACCCCGCCCGTCGCAGCCGTCGAAAGCCTGCGCCATCAGTTGCTGGACGACACCGCGCTTGCCGCCGGCAAGACCGTGCCGCTCGGCACCGGCGCCATCGAGATCGTACTTGATCTCACCGAGCCGGGCGCCGCCTTCGATCTCACCTTCGATCATCCGGATGTCGATCTAGGCGTGAAACTCGATGCCGATGGTCTGGCGATTGTCTTCGACGCTCGCACCGGTAAGACGCCGCCACGTTACGTCGCCATCGGCGCGAAACCGTCGAGCCTGCGCATCTTCCTCGATGCCGGCTCCATCGAGGTCTTCGCTGACAACGGCCGCTGGACGGGATCCAAACGCATTCCGGGCTTTGCCGCCGCACGTTCGGCAACGCTCACCGGCGCCGCCGCCGGAGCCCGCGTCTGGCAATTGAAACTGTGAGGGAGGACAGACAATGGCATCGGTGGCAATCGACCGGGTTATGAAGCAATACGGCGCGGCTTCCGTTATCCACGGGGTTTCCGCGGATATCGCGGACGGTGAGTTCGTCACACTCGTCGGGCCGTCCGGCTGCGGCAAGTCCACGCTTCTGCGCATGCTGGCGGGGCTAGAGGATATCAGCGGCGGTGAAATCCGCATCGACGGCCGCGTCATGAACGACGTCGCGCCGAAGGAGCGCGATATCGCCATGGTGTTCCAGTCCTACGCGCTCTATCCGCACATGACGGTGCGCGAAAATATGGGCTTTGCCCTGAAGCTGCAGGGGCGCGATAAGGCGACAATCGACAAGCTGGTGAGCGAAGCCGCCGCCATTCTCGCACTTGAACCCCTGCTGGAGCGCCTGCCGAAACAGCTTTCCGGCGGCCAGCGCCAGCGCGTCGCCATGGGCCGCGCCATCGTACGCCATCCGAAAGTGTTCCTCTTTGACGAGCCGCTGTCCAACCTCGACGCCAAGCTGCGGGTGACCATGCGCAGCGAGATCAAGGAGCTGCATCAGCGCCTTGGCACGACCATCGTTTACGTCACTCACGACCAGATCGAGGCGATGACCATGGCCGACAAGATCGTCGTTATGCGCGCCGGCCGCATCGAGCAGATTGGCAAGCCGCTCGATCTCTACGACCGCCCAGATAACACCTTTGTTGCCGCCTTCATCGGCTCGCCGTCGATGAACCTTTTCGAGGGTGGCGTCAGCGACGGCGGCTTCCGTATCGAAGGCGGTGTTTCCCTGCCGCTTCCGCCGCAATTGAGCCACAGCGCGGCACGCACCTACGGCATCCGCCCTGAGGACCTCGATATTGCGGAGACGGGCATTCCGGCCACCGTGCTGACTGTTGAGCCGACCGGTGCGGAGACCCATCTTTCGGTGCGTGTCGGCACGCAGGCGGCAACCATCGTGCTGCACCGACGGGTGGATTCAAAGCCCGACCAGCAAATCCACCTCGCGCCCAAATCCGAGAAAATCCACCTCTTCTCCGCCGAAGGCAATCGGCTAGGCTGATCCCCCGGCGCCTCCCGCTGAGCCGCGTCCGTCATTTGACGGGCGTGGTTCGGTGCCGGTGCCATCCAGCCTTGCGACATCTTAGTTTTGGGTGTTCGGCCCTTCAGTTGATCGAATTAGCCAATTGCACGGCGATCTGTTGCCACGCGCCTGCCAAACGTGCTCCGAGGGCGGTGCAGGCAGCAGCGACCGGACCGTCCCGCCCATCACCAGACGTTCAAGAACCGTCCGCTTTTCGTGGATACTCATTTCCGTGTCGTCCACCTCGACGCCGTCGGTCACAAAGAAGGATTACGGCTCGATGGAGGTGGAGATCGCCTGGAGATTACCTCTTACGATTTGTTGACTGACCTGCGGTTGAACAATAACTTGCTAATTTGGTCATTAGGCTTGTCCTCACATGACGGACCAATCTATTCAGCGTCGCCTTGCCGCCATCGTCGTTGCCGATGTGGTGGGTTATACACGCCTGATGGAGGCTGATGAAGTCGCAACGCTGGCGAACCTCAGGGAACTCCGTTCTGGCGTTATCGAGCCGGCTGTGATGCGCCACAAGGTCGCATCTTCAAGGTCATGGGCGACGGATTCTTAATCGAATTCGGTAGCGCGGTCGACGCGGTCGCAGCAGCATTGGAAATGCAACGGGCCACCACTGCTGTTGAGGCTTCCGGAGACCGGCGCCTGCTTTTGCGTATAGGCGTTAATCTGGGAGATGTCATTGACGACGGTTCAGACATCCTCGGCGACGGCGTCAATGTCGCGGCGCGACTCGAGACGCAGGCCGCACCGGGAGGTATATGCATTTCAGCCAAAGTTCACGGCGAGATCGTCGGCAAGATCGGCGACCGGTTCTTTGATGCAGGCGAACGCTACCTAAAGAACCTGACTCGCCCGGTCCGCGTGTGGCATTGGCCGGATGCGCTGCAGAGCACATTGCCGCTGCCCGAATGTCCCTCGATCGCTGTATTGCCGTTCACGAATATGAGTGGGGATGAAGCGGACGCGCCTTTCGTCGACGGCTTGACCGAAGACCTGATCACCGACCTTTCCGGTACGGCTGGCCTGTTCGTCATCGCGCGCAATTCCGTGTATTGCTACAAGGGCAAGCCGGTCGACGTGCGGCTGGTCGCCCAGGAACTCGGCGTCCGCTACGTCCTGGAGGGGAGCGCCAGACGCGCAATGGGCCGTGTCCGCATCAATGCCCAATTGATCGACGCGCTTGGCGGCCAGCACTTGTGGGCCGACCGGTTTGACAGGACGGTGGAAGATGTTTTCGAATTACAGGATGAAGTTAACGCCAAGATTGTTGAAGCCCTCGTCGGCCGGCTGACCATCCCGAAGCAGCGCAATCGGCCGAAGAACCTTGAGGCGTACGATCTGTGTGTGCGCGCCCGCCTCCTGACGGAAGAGTCGCCGCAAACGGAGCGTGGGGCCTATATGCTGCTCCAACGCGCGGTTAAGCTCGAGCCATCATATGCCGAGGCGCTCGGTCTGCTCGCCTATAACCGTTGGCTTGCCTGGACTCATTTCGGCGAGCCCGAAGATCCTAACCGTCGGATGGCGGTGACGTTCGCGCAGAAGGCGGTCGACCTAGATCCCAACGATGCCGGCTGCCGTTACGTTCTGGGGACCATTTTGGCTTATGAGCGGCGATGGGAGGAATCGGGGGCCGCCTTCGCCAAGGCCCTGGAGCTGGACCCCAACCACGCCGACACCTGGGCCGCCATGTCGGACATGTCCGTGCTGGACGGCAGGGTTGCCGACGGACTAGCGCAAATCGAAAAAGCTCTGCGGCTCAATCCCCATCCAACCTGCTGGTATCTTTGTCATCTTGGGCAGGCGCAGTACGCCGCGCGTGACTATGAGGCGGCAGCCGCGACACTCCGCAGGGAAGACACGTATCGTACCAACTCACGCAAATTCCTGGCTGCTACGCTTGCGCAGTTGGGCCACCTTGAGGAGGCGCGGCGAGAAGCAGAATTGTTCCTGATCGCCCACCCTCATTTCACGATCGGCCATTGGCTCAGTTCCCAGCCGCTGCGCGATGCATCTGTACGAGACCACTTTGTCGACGGCTTTCGAAAGGCCGGCCTGCCGGAGATGTGACAGCGGGTGGGGACAATCGCGACGCGTTCGAGGACTTTATCAACGGATATGCGCTGCGCGAGAACGGCGGCCTGGATCGCAGTGCCAAGCTTCATCAGACGCTCCACAAAACGCGTCAACCAGCCCGAGTCTCGCATGACTTTTCCGCTGGACCGCTTGCATCATGGTGGCGACGAGCCCGTAGCCCCGAATTCATCATACCGTAAGGTTGTCGTTACCATCGAGGGCCTCAGGCCTACTGAGCGAATCCGAGGCTCGCGATCCCAATTCCCCCCACCAGGATCAGGCTCGCGGCCCACACGATATCGAGATTGAACCAGCTTTGTGAGATGAACTTGGGTCCGAGCCATCGATAGACGGCAATGGCGATAACGCCGCCACTTACAATCATAGCGGCCGCGTGGACCACCGAGACGGCGGTGGCGGTGATCAGATTACCAGTCATGAGCGTGGCAGCCGCTCGGTGTCCGACATCCGGTTCCGCGGCCAAGCACAGGCCTAGATAAATCGGCACCAGCATCAGCCCGGCGCCATGCGCGGTGGCAGCCGCGAAGGACCACAACGCCAGTTGCGCCGGCGGGATACGGGCAAGAACACGCGGGTGGCGCCGGTTGATCAAGAGATAGATTCCGGCTGCGATCACGATCAACCCGGCTGCGATGCGGATCTCTCGTTCCCAGACAATCAGCGTCAGCATCGCGCCGAAGGGCAGCAGGATGCCAATCATCGCCACAAAGTGGCCCATTGCCAAAAGGCCGAGCGCCCGGAACAATTCGCTGGCACGTCTGTCCAACAGTCCGGCCGAGACGGCCAACGGCCAGCCCATGCCGGGGTTGACGCCATGATAAATGCCGCTGGCGATGACGGCCAACCAGAGAGACCCGGCAGTCGTCCACTCGCTCATCGCTTCATTGATCCGGGCAGTCCGTTACACCGATGGATAGCAAAATGAATCCGTTGAGCAATCGCCGCCTTCCAAACGAATCTGGTGCGAGCGATACCCCTCGGGGAACTTGACAAAAAAGTCCTTGTCCAAGGTGATCCCACCGTTCTCGCCGACACTGGCCTTGACCATGGCTGCCGGGATACCATCGGGATAGAATTGGTCATCCCAGGTCGAATACAGGGAGTTGGTCCAGTAAACGCGTTTGCCGTCGCGGCTGATCTCGACCATCTGCGGTCCGCCCCTGTAGTCGCCGCCGCCGGGATGTTTGGTCTTGCGCGTGATGCCGCCAATATGGACGGACCCTGCAAGCTTAGGCTTCATAGGATCGGTGACGTCATATTGGCGCATCTCACCGGTCCCCCAGCAGGATACGTAGAGGAAGCGGTCATCGAGCGATAGGTCTATGTCGGTTACCAGCGGCGGGACCGCCTCGAAGCCCCGCAAAAGCGGGGGAAGGTCATCTTTCGCGGCTGCCTCGGGCGGGATAGTCGCCGTCTTTTCGCAATGGAATTTGCCGTCCTCGCGCCACCATGTCCAGATCGATCCCTCAAGGTTTGTCGTGTCAACGACCACTCCAAGGAAACCGTATTCTTTTACCGGGTCATGGGCGGGGCGGACTTCCAGTGCCATCTGGTGATTGGCTCCCAGATCAATGGTCTGCACGTTCCTGCGTTCGCGCAAATCCCAGAAATGCACCCGGTGTCCGTATTTGTTCGACAGGAGATCTTCCGGGACGATGCCCTTCTCGAACTGCGGCGGAAGTGCCCACTCGCTCGATACCATGTAGTCGCGTGGCAGGTTCCACCAGAAATCATACTGCTTGTCTTGTGGCCCACGATCGATCTCATAGCGCCCGATGACATCGAAAGTCTCGCAATCCATGACAAAGATGCCGGGAGGTCCGTCGGTGCCCTCAGGGCCACCGCCCCCAAGCGTCGAGACATAAATACCTTCCGGACCGCAGTGAATCGTATGAGGCCTAGAATAGCCCGTCTTGGCAAACACTTCTTCTGGCTCGATGACCTTGTGGATTTTGGCTTTGGTCGGTCCGCCCTTGGTGTCTATTACGTAGATGCGCGAAGATCGAATACCGGGAATGATCAGAAACCGGCGCTCGAGAAACGGGTGACCGTTCAGCGGCGAAAGGGCCGAAGAGCACGCGTTCCAGCCGAAGTGGTGGAACTCGTCGCCCTTGTTTGGCATTATCACGCTATGGATGACCTTGCCGTAGTCCTTTGACTTCGGGTCTACGTCAACTATTGCCAATCCATCAGGCCGAGAGAAGTCGGGACTCAACATCAAAGCGTACGCAAAATTTTCGACTGGCGCCTGCATTGCGAGCTTGGCAGTCGCGTGGAAAGTCCGGTCTGGCCGTACAGTCATCGTCGTCCTCCCTTGGCGGGTTAAGCAGCCCGTCAGACAATCAGGGCACGACCTGCGTTTGGACGCCCGCCGAAAACGTCGAGACGCTTTGTTGTTCGCACGCTATTTTCATCCGACTTTGAAGAATCTCACGGATTCTAGAGAACTACAATCTCGATTTGCACCGGAAGAGGAATCAATGACATGGACTACAGATTCTACGAGGAGCTTGGTTGGCTTTACAAAATCGATGCCCGGCAGCCGTGCGAAGCCATCGTTACGAGTGATACTGTTATCCCTACATTGAGCGGCCGGCGAATTCAGCATTGCCAACATGCGCACACAAGGGTGGCGAGATCATCGAGGTGACTGGCCGCTAGGTCCTGTCGGTCAATGACGCTCGGAGGTATGTGGCGGCGGCGCTTCGCCCGCCGATGTCCCTGGTCTCCTGAGGGGGATGTCTCCTGAGGGGGATGTCTCCTAAGCGGACGCCTTCGGAAATCCCTCCGATATGCAAGGGAACCTGGTGGTCAATGAGAGCAGGCAGAAGTGATTGCTCAGGCGTAAGGCGTGGCCTGCCAGTGCAGCGTTCAGGCGGACGGTTCCCTTATCGACCGCGGCGAGAATCGGTTGGTATTCATGCCGCCGCGTGCCATCCATTGCGGATATGGCGGTAGCCTTCGCGATAGACCGCTTCCGGTGTCTCGGAAAAGTCGCGCCAGACCTTTGTCGCGGCGGCGAGGTCCTTGAGGCCTCGACCAAAGGCCTCGATTGTCAGCCACCCGTCGTAGCCGCTCGCGCGTAGCGCCTTGAACGTCTCCCCCCAGGGTATGTTGCCGCGTCCGGGTACGCCGCGGTCGTTCTCCGAAATGTGGACATGCACGATGCGATCACTGTTTCGCGTGAACGCTCCGATGGGGTCGGTCTCTTCGATATTGCTGTGGAACGTGTCGTACATGGCGCGGATATTCGGATGTCCGACCGCGTCGATATGGGCCGCAAGGTGGTCCATCGTGTTGAACAGGTAACATTCGAAGCGGTTCAGCGCCTCAAGCCCGATCGTGACGCCGTGCTTTGCTGCATGATCGCCGATCGCGCGTTGCGAGGTAACCGAGCGCTTGAGTTCCGCCGCGCTCGGCCCGCTTCCCGAAAATTTGCCGAGCGTCGAATGCAGCGGCCCGCTCAGCATCGTCGCGCCGAGTGCATCGCTGCAGTCGATGGCCCATTTCACGTAGTCGATGCCGCGCTTGCGGGTCGCGGCGTCGGGGGCGATCAGGTTCATCTGAGGGTCGCCCATGGCGGAAACGGCGGTCCGTTCCAGGCCGATCCGGTCGAGCAAGGCCCCCAGCCGCCGGTAGTCGTCGGGTGCGCCCGAAAAGATCGGGATCTCGACGCCATCAAACCCCGTGGCCTTGATATCGCGTAACAGTGCCTCGTGTTTGCGGCCGACACTTGTCGTCCAGAGGAACATGCACATGCCGATCTTCATCTCCCCTCCACTTGGCCCTGCGGCCACTGCGCGACGATTTCAACGCCCTATCACTTTTCAGATCTGGTCATACCAAATCTTCGAATCTGGTCAAGCCAGATTATTGCACGCTTGGGGTGCCGGATTCGCGTCTAAGCAGGAAATGCAGGATTAAATCCCGATGGGCTAAAGAAATATCGAGCTTTTGGCTCCGTCTTGCAGAGGGTCAAGAATTGAGCTAGAGCTTTCAAATAATGAGAATTGGCCAAACCAGATTGCCGAAGCCGGCGAGATGGCCAACGATAACATGACCTTTGCCGCCCGATTGGCGGTCGAACGTACTGCAACTGTCTGGGAGGACCTCATGCATCTTTCGACACACAACTGGATGCGGGCGGAACCGCTCGCCGTCACGCTGAAGCGCATCAAGAAATATGGCTACGAGAGCATCGAGATATCCGGCGAACCGGCACAGTACGACGTCAAGGAGACGCGTGCGCTGCTGAAAGAGCATGGCATCCGCTGCTGGGGCGCCGTTACGCTGACGCTCGGCGAACGAAATCTTGCCGCCAGGGATGAAGGCCAGCGCGCCAAGTCGGTGGACTATGTCAAGAGCGTCATCACCATGGTCAGTGAACTCGATGGCGAGATCGTCACCCTGGTGCCGGCCACCGTCGGCAAGGTGGTGCCGGATGGGACCGAGGAGGAAGAGTGGACATGGGTGGTGGACGCTACCAAGGAGTGTTTTGCCCATGCGCAGAAGAGGGGTGTGCGCATTGCCGTCGAGCCGCTCAACCGTTTCGAGACCTATTTCTTCAACCGTGCCGCCCAAGCGCTGGCGCTCGCCGATGCGGTCAGCCCTGAGTGCGGGGTCTGCCTGGATGCCTTCCACCTGAACATCGAGGAGGAGGACATGTATGAGGCGATCCGGCTCGCTGGAAAACGCCTGTTCGATTTCCACGTCGCCGATAACAATCGTTTTGCCGCCGGCCTCGGCCAGCTTGACTGGCCAAAGATCATCGGCACGCTGAAGGAGATCGGTTACGACGGCGCCGTCACCAACGAATTCGTCGCTCCGGTCGACCGGACGCCCGCCGCCAAATATCCGGACATGGTCGAGCGCAACCCCGTCGATATTCCCCCGGAGCAGCTGAAATTTATCCAGGACCACGGTTCGAGCCTTCTCACTGAGAAGTTCTACGACGATCAGATGCGGATCACTGCCGAGACGATTCTGCCGCTGATCAAGTAACGAACGGAAAGACATATGCCATGCGGCTCGCGGGCCGTGCGGGGCAGGGGATCCGAGACATGCGCATCAAGACCGTAGAGGCCTGGTGGATTAAAATTCCCATCGAGGCCAGCCGTCAGCACCGCAGCGACTTCGGCCGACTGACGACCTTCGATAGCGCGATCCTGCGGATCGAAACGGACGACGGCATCGTGGGCTGGGGAGAGGGTAAGAATGCCGCGGGCAGTGCAGGCACCTACGGCACGCTGGTCCACATGATCAACCACGAGGTGGGGCCGAAGCTCATCGGCCGCGATCCTGCCGACATCTCCACCATATGGGAGATGCTTTACAACGGCGTCCGCCACGAGACGGCGGCGCGTTCGGGTCACGCCATGCCCGAGATCGCGCGGCGCGGCCTTTCCGTCGCGGCGATCAGCGCGGTCGACATAGCGCTCTGGGACATTCTCGGCAAGTCGCTCGGCGTTCCCGTCTGGAAGCTGCTGGGTGGCCGCAAGGCCGACAGGTTGCCCGCCTATGCGTCGGGCGGTTGGGAGAGTGCGGAGCGGATCGGTGATCAACTCCGGTCCTATATCGCGGCCGGCGGCTTCAAGTCAGTCAAGATGCGCGTCGGCGCGATGGATGGTGCGCCGCATGTCTCGGCATCGCGCGTGCGGGCGGCGCGCAAAGCGGTCGGCCCCAACGTCGACCTGATGGTCGATGCGCACGGGACGTATACTGTTGCCGATGCCAAGCGCTTCATCCAGATGGTTGCCGATTGCGACCTCGCCTGGTTCGAGGAGCCGGTGATTGCCGATGACAAGCCGGGCATGGCGGAGGTGCGCGCGGCTGGGAACGTGCCGATCGCTGCCGGCGAGAGCGAGGCGACGCGTTTTGCCTTCCGAGATCTTGCCATGCTTCGGGCCGCCGATATATTCCAACCGGACCCTGCCTTCTGCGGCGGCATTACGGAGGCGATGCGCATCAGTTCGCTCGCCAGCGCCTTCAATCTCCGTTTCGCGCCGCATCTCTGGGCCGGTGCGCCCTGCTTCTTTTCCGGCCTGCACTTGTGCGCGGCTTCCCCGGCAAGCTTCGTCATCGAATATTCGCTCGGCGCAAATCCGATGATCCATGATCTTGTCGAGGACACTGTGTCGGTGAAGGACGGTATGATAGAGATCCCGGACCGGCCTGGCCTGGGCTTCACGATCAATCAGCGGGTCCTGGAGACTCACGCGCAAAGACAGTGACGATGAAAGAAAACTCCCTCCTCTCCGATCTCGCGGCCCATCTTTTCTCGAACTCGAGCGGCAACGGCCGCACGCCTTCGGAGCGAGAGCTTGCGGAGCATTTCGGCGTCAGCCGGGGCCAGGTTCGCGAGGCGCTGGCCATTCTGGAGGCAATGCGCATCGTCGAGCGCCGGGCCAAGTCGGGGATCTATCTGACGACCACAGAGGCGAGCGTGGAGGCAATGGCGCTTTTTGCCCGCGCCGGCGTGCCGCTTGATCCCATCCTGATCTATGAGACCGTGGAGCTTCGCAAGATCCATGAGATCAAGGCCGCGGAGCTCGCCTGCGATCGGGCGACGGAGGAGAATTACCAGCACTTGCGCGATATCCTCGCCGCGTCCGAGGCGAAGCTTGCCGCCGGCGAGGGGCTGGCGCGCGAGGACCGGGATTTTCATTTGGAGATCGTCCGCGCCACCAAGAATAGCGTCTTCCATCGGGTGTGCAGCGTCTACTACGTCATGGGCGAGCACCGTCTGCCGATCTATTTTGCCGACGCCGCCCGCAGCCGGCGCTCGCATGAGGAACATATCCGCATCTACGAGGCGCTGCTTGCCCGAGACGGCAATCTGGCCCAGGCGCTGATGAGCGCGCATCTTCAAGGTGCGGAAAGCTATTGGAAGGGTCTCATCGGCGGTCCAGCGAAGGCAGCCGGATAGGCGCAACCGGCGGGAGGGCCGATGAGCTTCATCTTTTCCACACATCCGCTGCACCCTGCGGCCAAGTCCATGCTGGAGGCTGCGGGTGATCTGCGCGTCGCTTCCGCGCCCGATCCCGAAACGTTGCTGCGAGAAGGCCGGGGCGCGGGCATCGTCGTCATACGCGCGCCGATCCCGCCGGCCTTCTTCGAGGATGCGCCGTCGCTGCGCGCGGCGATCCGCCATGGCGCCGGGCTCGACATGGTGCCGATGGAGGCGGCGACCCGTGCCGGCGTGCTTGTCGCCAACGTCCCGGGCGCCAATGCCTCGACTGTCGCCGAGCACGTCTTCCTCGTGACACTGGCCCTGCTTCGGCGCTTTCGCGCGATGGACCGCGAACTGCGTCAGAGCGGCTGGGTGGCGGGCCGCGCCCAATCGGACACGGCCGTCGACCTCGCCGGCCGCGTCATGGGCATCGTCGGAATGGGCAATGTCGGCAAGGCGATCTTCCAAATCGCGAAGTTCGGGTTCGGCCTGGAGGTGGTCGCCACGAGTCGGTCGCCGGAAAGCATGCCGGACGGCGCGCGTTTCCTGACGATCGATGAGCTTGTTGCGACGGCCGATATCGTCGTGCTCTGCTGCCCGCTGACGCCGGAGACGACCGGCTTGCTCAATGCCGGTCGCATCAGGCGCATGAAGCCCGCGGCCATTCTGGTCAACGTCTCGCGCGGCCCCGTGATCGATGATGCGGCGTTGATCGAGGCGCTGCGCGATGGTCGCATCGGCGGAGCCGCGCTCGACGTCTTCGCAACGCAGCCGCTGCCGCTCGACCATCCCTATTTCGGCTTTGACAACGTCATCGTCACGCCGCATCTCGCTGGTCTGACGGAAGAGAGCATGATGCGCATGGGAACAGGCGCGGCGAGCGAAGCCCTGCGCGTTATCAAGGGCGACTTGCCCGTTAATTTGTGCAATCCCGAAGTGGTAGAACACTACCGCCGGCGCTTTCCCGCATAGCGCCTCGTCGCGACAAGTCGAAACGCTGCCCCTGCCGTGCCACCGAGACCGCTGGCATCCTTCGGACCGATCAGGTCAGCCCGCGTGCCGCAGGCTTACACCGCTTCCGGCGTCAAACAGCACGACCTTTTCCGGATTCCACGAAAAGCGAACCTCATCCTCGATCCGAAGCGCCGTCTGTGTCGGCACGGTCGCGTGGATGAACTTCTCGCCGGTTCGCAGCGTCACGATCTTTTCGACGCCATGGTTTTCCACGTCGTGGACCCGTGCTTCGCCGGGCGCGCCACTATCGAGAAAAATGTCCTCGGGACGGATGCCGAAGGTGAGCGGGCGACCGTCGGTCGCGATCCCGTGCCCGTTGCCGAGGGGCAGCCGGTAGCCCTCGCTGGCCACTGCCTCGCCGCCGGCAAGCGTGCCGGCAATCAAGTTCATAGGTGGCGAACCGACCGCGCGCGCGACGAAGGTGTTGACGGGGTTTCGGTAGATCTCCTGCGGCGTACCCGTCTGCACCAGTTGACCATTGTTCAGGACGCCGATTTTGTCGCCCATCGACATGGCCTCTATCTGGTCGTGGGTGACGAAGAGGAAGGTAGCGCCGAGGTTCATCTGCAGGTTTTTCAGCTCGGTGCGAAGTGCTTCGCGAAGCTTCGCGTCGAGAGCTGAAAGCGGTTCGTCCATCAAGAAGACCCGCGGTTTGCGCACGATGGCCCGGCCGATCGATACGCGCTGCATCTCGCCTCCCGACAGCCGGTCCGTCTTGCGGTCGAGCAGATGCTCGATGCGCAGGGTCTTCGCAACGCGGTCGACGCGCTCCTTGATTTCTCCGGGTTCAACGCGGCGGATACGGGATTTCAATGGAAATTCCAGGTTCTCCCGCACCGTATAGCGCGGGTAAAGCGAATATTGCTGGAGCACCAGGGCCACATCGCGCTCGGCGGCACCCCAGTCGGCAACGTCCTGCCCGTCAATGAAGATCTGGCCTGCGGTCGGCTTCTCGAGACCGGCAATCAGGCGCAACGTCGTCGTCTTGCCGGCGCCGGTCTGCCCGAGCAGCACGAAGAACTCGCCGTCGGCAATGTCGATGTTCAGGTTTTTCAGCGCCGTGTGGCTGCCGAAGGTCTTGGTGATGCCCTTGAGTTCGATATGCGCCATCAGAGTCTGATCCCCAGCGACGAGCCGGTCGCTGTGTTGAAGAAATGTGCCTGGGCGGGGTCGATGCGTGCCCAGACGGCTTCGCCGGGACCAGGCACGAAACCACTCTTGGTGCGTGCCCTGATCATCTGGTGACCGACCTTCAGGTCCACGATGTCGTGCGATCCGAGGGGCTCGATGATATGCGCCTCGACCGGCATGAAGCCCTCGCGGGCCTCCCGTGAAACGAGCACGCCCTCAGGCCGGACCCCGAGTGTCAGCTTGCCGTTCTCGGCTCTTGCGTCGGAGAGGCGGTTGGCCAGCACGGCGGGGAACTCGAAGCCGGTCGTCCCGTCGCCGACCTGCACGCTGGTATGGCTGCCCGTTTCGCTGACGGTCGCCGGCGCCATGTTCATGACTGGGCTTCCGACGAACTGGGCGACAAATGTGTTGGCGGGTTGCGCGTAAACCTCTTCCGGCGTGCCGATCTGCTGGAGGATGCCCTCGTGCATGATGACGATGCGGTCGGCGAGCGACATCGCCTCCACCTGGTCATGCGTCACGTAGATGGTGGTTGAACCCTGCTTGATATGCAAACGCTTGATTTCCGCCCGCATCTCCTCGCGCAGCTTCGCGTCGAGCGCACCGATCGGCTCGTCCATCAGCATGGCCTTTGGGCGTCGCACGAGCGCGCGGCCGATCGCGACCCGCTGCATGTCGCCGCCTGACAGCGCCGAAGGCTTGCGGGCCAGCAGACCGCTGATGCGCAGCACACCGGCGATCTCGCGGACCGACGCATCGACATCTGCACGGCTCATCCGGGTCGCGCGGAGCGGGAAGGCGATGTTCTCGTAGACCGTCATGTGCGGATAGAGCGAGAAGGATTGGAACACCATGGCGATGTCCCTGCCGGATGCCTTGATATGCTGCACCGGCTGCCCGTCGATTAGAATGTCGCCTTCGTCGATCGTCTCCAGCCCCGCGACGGCGCGCAATGTCGTCGTCTTTCCGCAGCCCGATTGTCCAAGCAGCACGATGAATTCGTTGTCGGCGATGGCGAGATTAAGGTCTTTGATGACCTGGACGGCACCGAAATATTTCTGAATCCCGCGAAGTTCGATCTGCGTCATGAATGGCTGCCTTCGTCTGGTTGCGCGTCCCGCGGGATTTTGGTCGTCACCATGAAGGCGATCAGTCCGACGAGCGTCATCGTTATGCCGTAGCGATGCAGAAACAGGTTCCAGGGCTGGCAGAGCGCGATGATGCCGAGGATCATCAGATATTGCGCACCGGGTTCGAGATATTTCTGGTTCAAGGCGCGCAACGTCATTTGCGGATCGCTCCGAAGCTCATGCCGCGCAGGAGATGGTTCCTGAGCAGGAAGGTGAAGATGGCGACCGGCAGCAGGAACAGGAACGTGCCGGCCGCAATGACCGTCCAATCCGGCAGGCCTGAGCCGACCTGGCTCGGAATGAAGGGCGGAGCGGTTTGCGCGCGCCGGTTCGTCATGATCAGCGCAAATGCATATTCGTTCCAGGCCGTGATGAAGCAGAAGACCGCGGTCGCGGCGATGCCGGTCGCCGCTTCCGGGACGACGATCTTGAAAAAGGCTTCCATCCGCGTGTAGCCGTCGACGAGCGCGGCCTCCTCGTATTCCTTCGGGATCTCGTCGATGAAGCCCTTCATCAGCCAAACGGAGAAGGAAAGGTTGAAGGCAGTGTAGAGTATGATCAGGCCCCAATGCGTGTCGTTGAGGCCGACGACGCGGTACATGAGGAACATCGGGATCGCCACGACGACGGGCGGCAGCATGCGAGTCGACAGGATGAAGAAGAGAAGATCTGCCTCCCCCTTCACTTTGAAGCGCGAGAAACCGTAGGCTGTGAAGGTTCCCATGCCGACGGCCAGCACCGTGGACGTGATGGCGACGATCAGCGAGTTCATGAAGCGGTTCGGATAGCCGGAGGGCTGCACCTCGCCGCGGCCGGAGCGGACGATCTTCTCACCGCCGTCGAACACCATCCGCTCCCACCAGGGGGCGGCGGCATATTCTTCAGGAGTTGGCGCCCCCCGCAGTTGCGAGCGCTTGGTGAAGAGCTTCACGAAAGGCGAGAGTTCCGGCTCGAAGAGCACCGTTGGCGGAATGGTGGTCGCGAGATTGCGCGGCTTGAAGGCCGTCGAGGTGATCCAGTAGATCGGCGCTAGGAAGATCAACGTGATGACCAGTACGGCGGCGATCGCCACCCGGTTTAGCGCGCGTTCGGAGCGGGTTTGGACGGCAGCCATCTCAGCGCTCCTTCACTTTGTTAAGGTATTTGACGTAGATGTTGGTGATCGCAAGAACCATGATGAGCACGATGTAGGCGAGTGCGCAGGAACGCCCCGTCTGCCATTCCTGGAAGGCCATCTTGTAGAGCCGGATGGAGATCACCTCGGTCGTCGGTTGGCTGGTCAGGATGTAGGCGAGGTCGAAGGTCTTGAAGGCCTCCATCGTACGGAAGATGATTGCGATCATCAGGATCGGCGCCACCAGCGGCAGCGTGATGCGAAAGAAGGTATAGAACGGCCCCGCCCGGTCGATCGCCGCTGCCTCGTAGAGATGCTTTGGCACGGCCGAAAGGCCGGCGAGAGACAACAGCATCACGAAGGGCGACCACATCCAGATGTCCGTGATTGCGACCGCATAGAGCGCCATGTCCGGATTCGACAGCCACTCGAAGGAGCCGAGGCCGAGTGCGTAGTTGATGATGCCGAAGGACGGGTCGTAGAGCAGCTTCCAGAAGAGGCCGACCACGGCCATCGAGAGCATCATCGGCAGCAGCAGCAGCGTCGTCAGAAGACCCTTCAGCGGGATATCGCGGTTGAGCAGCATCGCGGTGCCGAAGCCGACGATCACCTGCCCCGTCACAGAGACGATCACATATTTCGCGGTGATGGCGAAATTCGACCAGATGAAAGGATCGTTCAGCAATTCGCGGTAGTTCTGCAGGCCGACAAAGTTGGCCGGCGCGTTCGTTGAGGCACGAAAGTCCGTGAAGGAATAGCCGAGCGAATAGATCAGCGGAAAGATGTTGAAGACGATCAAAAACAGGATCGTCGGGATAATGAAGAGATTGCGAATGCGGATGTCGCTCATGCCGCGGGATGCGGCACGCGATCTCGTGTCCAGCGATGTCATGACTGCGGTGGCCAATCCTCTCCTCCTCCGAGAGTCGGCGCAATGCCGGAAAAGGCATCACGATGCGCGAAGTGAATTCCGGGCGCCGCGCCCTCTCGAACCGCGCCTTTGGGCGCGAGATGCAGAATGCAACGGAGGGGCGACGGAGCCCTCCGCTGATTGCGTTTGCTATTTATTGCGTCCGTATTTCTTGAACGTCGCGTTCCAGTCCGCTGCCAGAGAGTCGAGCACTTCCTTCGCCGTGCCTTGGCCGGCGGTGACGAAGGGATAAATGCGCTGGTTCGCCTGGATCAGCAGTTCGGCATATTCAGGCGTTGCCCAGAAGTCCTTCACCTTGAACATGGTCTCGTAGAAGGCCTTGTTATAGGGTGTCGCGTTCTGAAATTCCGGCGATTCAAGGACCTTGGCGCTTGCCGTGTAGCCGCCGAGTTCGGCCCAGCGCTTCTGGGTCTCGTCCTTAATGAACCATTCGAGGAATTTCATCGCCTCTTCCTGGTTTTTTGAGTAGGAGATGACCGATATGCCTTGGCCGCCGAGCGCTGCGAACTGCTCGCCGTTCGGGCCTGCCGGATTGGCGAAGAAGCCGGTAACCTTGGCGTTCGGGTTCGACGCCTCGTTCACCAGAGCCGGGAAGAAGGCGAAATAGTTCATGCTCATCGCCGCCAGGTTCTCGGTAATCGCCTGGTTGTTCTCGACGAAGAAGGACTTGGCCCAGCCCGGAGGCGTAAAGCCGTAGAGCTCGCGATACAATTCGAGCGCTTTGACGTTCTTCTCGGAATTGATGATGCCGTCAACCTTGTAGTTCTGGTAGTCGCCGAGTTCACCTCCGAAGGAGAAGATTGCATTCTCGACACCCATGACGAGACCGTCATAGGAATTGTCGGTGTAGATGGCGATTCCGTAGCGCTTCTGATCTGGGCGATGGAAGAACTCGGCGATGTCGCGCATCTGGGCCCATGTCTTCGGCGGGGCGAGGTCGTAACCGTATTTCGCCTTGAACGCCTCCATCTCCCTGGGATCTTCGAACCAGTCCTTGCGGTAGGACCAGCCGACGGCGTCACCTTCGGCAGGAACTGACCAGTACTTCTTCGAGTTCGCCGGATACTCGGAGTAGTATTTCACCGTCGCCGGAGCCATCACCTGGGTCAGATTGTGCTTGGTGAAAAAGTCGGTCAGATCGACATAGTGGCCAGCTTCTGACGCCGCCCCGATCCATTGGCTATCGCCGACGACCAGGTCATAGGCTGAGCCCTTTGCGTTGAATTCGGTGAAGGCTTTGGTCTGAAAGTCGGACCATGGTGTGGTCTCGACCGTGACCTTGACGCCGGTTTCAGCCTCGTATTGGTTGGCAAGTTCCTGAAGGTAATTCGCCGGGTCCCACTCGGCCCAGAAAATCGTCAGTTCCTGGGCCTGTGCGGATGTTCCGCAGGCCCACATCAATCCGACACCGGCAAAGAGACCGGCCATAGTCTTGCGCATAACGTTTCCTCCCATTTATGCACGCTTCCCGCGTCATCGCGGCCTCCCGATCCGGCTTCCCGATCCTCCTGGGTGATTTTCGTGCTGGGGTCCTCCCCGACCCCTGGCGCGTTTCAGATCTCAAGCCTGAATGTTATTCTCTAATCTGGTAGTACCAAACGCCAATATCGTCAAGAGTGAGCCTCGGAGAGCATTTTAGCAAAGGTTCGTCTTCCAGACTTCTGGATCTATTCCCGCAATTGCGGCTCCGCTAATGCGGTCTTGTCAGGCGAACTCACGTTCCTGCTCGCCAATCCCGACCACATTTGCTTCATCTGGTCCAACCAATTGTTGGATTAATCTGAAGGTTCCCCACGTCATGCTTTCCTCTCCGCCTGCCGTAACGCCGTATCAACAAGCGCCCTGGCGGCCCACTCGGCAACAGACTGCGCGCTTTCGGAGGTCAGGCCCCAGATGTCCTTCAACACGATCAGTACCTCGACGCCGAAGACAAGCGAAAGCGCCTGCGCAAGGCGTTCCCGGGATTCGGGCGGCACGGTGCCCTGCAGGGGAGCCGTCACGCACTTCAGCAGGTCGACCCGGTGGCCGCGCGTGAATAGCGGCTCGTTGCCGAGCGTGCCGGCCTGGCGCTGCGCCCACTGGTCCAGTGAAAGTTTCAGCGCCGCCTTGAAGGTGGCTTCGAACTCATCGATGCGCGGCATTGCGGTCGCCAAGAGGTCGGCAACGCGGGTGCGTGCATCCGGACTGTCCGACGACCAGCTGAGTATCGGCCCCAGAGCCTCATCCACCACGGCATGCACGAGCGCGGCCTGGCTCGGAAAGTAACGGTAGGCCGTCGCGCGCGAGACTTCGGCAGCCTCGGCGACTTCACTTACCGACGGAGTGATGCCGGACTGCATGAGGCGCGTTGCCGTTTCGAGCATCAGTTTTCGCGTTCGGGCACGCGGGCCTCGCTCGGTCCTGGCTGTTTCGTTCTGTTGACGTGAGACATCCATATCTTTATGATACGCGCGTCTCACTAATTTGCAAGGGCCCATCGCTTTGCCCGGACGTGGGATATTCTGGGAGGAAACCCAACCGGTCTCGGAGGGGAAATGAAGCAGATCTACGTGGTCGGCACGGCCGACACGAAGGGCGAGGAGCTTGATTATCTGGCCGCTTGCATCGAGGCGGCGGGCGGGGCTGTCGTCCGTGTCGACGTCGGCATCCGCGAGCCTCAAACCTCCGTCGATGTGAGGGCCGACGCAGTGGCGGCGTGCCATCCGGACGGGGCTGGAGCCGTTCTTGCCGGCGGCGACCGCGGAAGGGCGGTCGAGGCGATGGGCATTGCCTTTGCGCGCTTCCTCGTGGAGCGCCAGGACATTGCTGGCGTCATCGGTATCGGTGGAGGCGGGGGCACTTCGATCATTACCGCAGGCATGCGCCAATTGCCGCTCGGTCTGCCAAAGATCATGGTCTCGACGCTCGCATCCGGCGATGTGGCTCCCTTTGTCGATGTTTCAGACATCGTGATGATGCCCTCGGTCACGGACATGGCGGGCCTGAACCGGCTGAGCCGCATCATCCTTCACAACGCCGCCCAGGCGATCACCGCCATGGCCCGCCGGCCGGCTGAGGTGACTGCATCCAAACCAGCCCTCGGGCTTACCATGTTCGGCGTTACGACACCTGCTGTATCCGCTATGGTCGAGCGCCTCCGAGCGGACTATGACTGCCTGGTCTTCCACGCGACAGGCACGGGCGGGCGTGCGATGGAGAAGCTTGCCGACAGCGAGCTCATCTCTGGCGTGCTCGACATCACGACGACCGAGGTCTGCGACCTGCTGTTCGGCGGCGTCTTGCCCGCCACCTCGGACCGTTTCGGCGCCATTGCTCGCAAAGGCCTGCCCTATGTCGGCTCGGTCGGTGCGCTCGATATGGTGAACTTCTGGGCGCCGGAGACCGTCCCGGAGCGTTATGCCGGCCGGCTGTTTTACCGGCACAACCCGAACGTCACCTTGATGCGCACGACGTCGGCCGAATGCGCGCAGATCGGCCGCTGGATTGGCGACAAGCTCAATCTCTGCCACGGCCCCGTACGCCTCCTCATTCCCGAAAGGGGCGTTTCGGCCCTCGACATCGAAGGCGGCGCGTTCTTCGACCGACAAGCCGACGCCGCGCTTTTCGCCGCGCTCGAGGCGACGGTGAAGCCGACGGCATCGCGACGTATTATTCGCCTGCCGCTCCATATCAACGATCCAGATTTCGCCGAGGCCGCCGTCGCGGCCTATCGTGACATCGCCAACCCCTGAGAGACAAATCGATGCCAGTCATACCGCGTAGCACCATCCTCGAAAAATTTCACGGCATGATCGCAGCCGGCGTGCCGATCGTCGGCGGCGGCGCCGGCACCGGCATCTCCGCCAAGGCCGAGGAGGCAGGCGGTATCGACCTCATCATTATCTACAATTCCGGGCGATACCGCATGGCGGGCCGCGGTTCGGCGGCCGGACTGCTCGCCTATGGCAATGCCAACGAGATCGTCAAGGACATGGCGCTTGAAGTGTTGCCGGTCGTGAAAAAGACGCCGGTGCTCGCCGGCGTCAATGGCACGGACCCTTTCGTGCTGATGCCGCGCTTCCTCGCCGACCTCAAGGCAATGGGCTTTTCCGGCGTACAGAACTTTCCCACAATAGGCCTCTTCGATGGGCGGATGCGGCAGAGTTTTGAGGAAACGGGCATGAGCTACAATCTGGAGGTCGAGATGATCGCCACCGCCCACGGGCTCGACCTGCTGACGACGCCCTATGTGTTCAACGAGAGCGAGGCTATCGCCATGACGACCGCTGGCGCCGACATCGTCGTGGCGCATATGGGGGTGACGACCGGTGGCACGATCGGCGCCACATCCGGCAAGTCGCTTGATGACTGCGTCGAGGAGATCGGCGCGATCGCCAAGGCGGCACATTCCATGCGCGACGACGTCATCGTGCTCTGCCACGGGGGCCCGATCTCGATGCCGGAGGATGCGCGCTACGTTCTCGAGCGTTGCCCTGGCTGCCACGGCTTTTATGGCGCAAGCTCGATGGAGCGCCTGCCGGCAGAGGCGGCAATCCGCAAGCAGACGGAAGATTTCAAGGCGCTCGCCATCGGCGCGGTCGTCTGAGGAAGGATGTGGAGGAGGCGGTTTCATGGTAAAGGACAAGTACTTTATCTATCCTGAGGATGTGAGCGCCTTCGGTTTCGACTGGGGCAAGCTGTCGCTGACTGTGGCGCCCGAGGTCAACGGCGCCAGCCGCTTTTCCGGCGGCGTCGTGGAGGTGCCAAGCGGCGAGGGCCATTCCCGCCACAATCACCCTGGCGCGGAGGAAATCATTTTTGTGATTTCCGGCGAGGGCGAGCAGATGGTCGAGGACGAGAATGGTAATCCGATCACGCAGAAGGTCGCCAGCGGCTGCACGATCTATATTCCGGAAAGTCGCTTTCATTCGACGAAGAACACTGGCGGCGGGAAGATGCTCCTTTTCGTGGTCTACTCACCGGCCGGGCCGGAGCTTGCGCTACGCGATTTGCCGGACTTCCGCCTGCTGCCGCCGGGCTTCTGAGGCGGCGCATCCATTTTCTGGGAGGAAAGACGATGAACGACAATGCAGGGCAAACAAGGCAGGCCGCCGTGACGCCGTTCGATACGGCCAAGCTCGACCGTCTCATGGAGGAAGCCGGTATCGACGTCATCGTCGCCACCTCCAAACACAACACGCAATATCTCATGGACGGCTATAAGTTCATCTTCTTCGCCGCCATGGATGCGATCGGGCATAGCCGGTACCTTCCGATGGTGATTTATGAGAAGGGCGCGCCTGATCACTCTGCCTATGTGGGTAACCGCATGGAGGGCGCCGAGCACCAGAACAACCCATTCTGGACGCCCGCCGTACATACGGCGAGCTGGGGCACGCAGGATGCCGCCGGGCTCGCCGTCGAGCACCTGAAGAAGATCGGCAAGGCCGGTGGGCGCATCGGCATCGAGCCAGCCTTCCTGCCCTCCGACGCCCGCGACCTGCTTGCCTCGCGGCTGGATGGCGCTCGATTTGTCGATGCCACGCATGTGTTGGAGCGGCTAAGGGCCGTCAAGACGACGGATGAACTGGCAAAGCTGAGACGCGCCTCCGAATTGATCACCGACTCGATGCTGGCGACGATCGCGGCGGCCCGCGCCGGCTCGACGAAGATGGAGATCATCGAGCAGCTGCGCCGGGAGGAAACGAACCGCGGCCTGCACTTCGAATATTGCCTGCTGACGCTCGGCTCCAGCCACAATCGCGCGGGCTCGCCGCAGGCCTGGGCCGAGGGCGAGATCCTGTCGATCGATTCCGGCGGCAACTATCACGGATATATCGGTGACCTCTGCCGCATGGGTGTGCTCGGCGAGCCGGATGCGGAGCTGGAGGACCTTCTGGCCGAAGTCGAATGCATCCAGCAAGCGGCCTTCGCCAAGGTCAGGGCAGGCGCTCCGGGCAGTGAAATGATTGAGGCAGCAGAAGCCGAGCTCAAGGCCTCGCCGTCGGCGGCCTTCACCGACTTTTTCTGCCATGGCATGGGCCTCATCGCCCACGAAGCGCCATTCCTCATGACGAACCACCCTGTCACCTATGATGGCATCGATGCCGACAAGCCGCTGGAAACCGGGAGCGTGATCTCGGTCGAGACGACGATGCTTCACCCAAAGCGCGGATTCATCAAGTTGGAGGATACGCTTGCAATCACCGATGGCGGCTATGAAATGTTCGGCGACCGTGGCCGCGGCTGGAACCGCGGCGGAGCGTGATTGCAGGCCCATTACAAAAAAAGGCCCGGCAGCTGTCACCTGCCGGCCTTTCGTTGTTTGGTGCCGTCGTCTCAGCTGTGGTGGATCTCTGTTCCCAGCACCTTCAGGCATTCGCGGATAAAGGCAGCGAGCGCCGTCCAGCCCTTGGCCGAAACCATCGTGCCATCGACATACGCTTCAGTTGGCGAGAGGTCGATATAGGTTCCGCCTGCCAGGGTGACCTCCGGTTCGCAGGCCCCAAGTGCACCCACCTTCTTGCCGCGAACGACACCGTCGACCGCAATCAGGATCTGGACCCCGTGGCAGATGGTAAAGATCGGCTTCTTCTGCTCGTGGAAATGACGCACCATCGCCTGCACCCGCTTGTCGGTGCGGATATATTCCGGTCCACGCCCGCCGGCGCAGTAGACGGCATGATACTGGTCGAGCTGGTTCTCGGCCTCGGAAAACGTCTTGTTGATGGTGACGTTGTGCCCGAGTTTTTCGGTGTAGGTCTGATCCCCCTCGAAATCGTGCAGCGACGTCCTGAGGATGTCGCCGGCCTTCTTATCCGGGCACACGACGTGCACCGTGTGGCCGACCGCCTCCATCGCCTGCTGATAGACAAAGATTTCGTACTCCTCGGTGAAATCGCCGGTGAGCATCAGGATTTTCTTGCCTGGCATGGGTTCTCCTCCTCATTGTCAGATCGGGTAGGCACGACCTTTCCTGCCCGGGGTTGCTCAGATTTCGTCGAAAGCCGGCAACAGCCGGTCGCGCGAATGTTCGATATGGATGCGCATTGCCTTCGCAGCCGCGCCCGGGTCGCGCGCCGCGAAGGCATCGAGCAGCGTCTGATGCTCGCCGAGTGCCTCCTCGGTGACACGGCGATGGAACATCAGGCGGAAGATATGGAAATGCGTGTGCTGGAATGTCAGCATCTCGCGGATCAACTCGTTGCCGGCAAATTCCATGATGCGGTCATGGAAAATAGCGTCCTTGCGGGCGAAGGCCGAATAATTCGCTCGTTCGTCCCTGTTGTCGCTGCGTGTCATCACCCCTGCTGCCTCCGTCAGGATGGCCAGCTTTTCGTCGTTCATCGCCTCGGCCGCCTTCGCAGCGCCGGCAGGTTCCAGCAGTAGGCGCAGTTCATAGAGCTCGTCGAAGCGGTGGCGCGTGATCTGCGGCGCGGCACGATAGCCGACGAGATGCTGCTTGACGACGAGGCCTTCGCCTTCAAGCCGGCCGAGGGCTTCGCGGATCGGGGTGTGAGAGACGTTGAACTCCCTGACCAGGTTGTCGACCGTAATCCGAGCCCCGGGCGCGATCTTCAACGACATGAGCTGGTTGAAGATTGCCTCGTAGACGTCGCCCGCCAGGCTGTTGGCGCGCGGTATCTGGGTTGTGCCCGTTGAGGGTTCCTTCGCTCTCGTCGAAATCATCTGCTGCCTTGCCTCTTGACAGGTTCAATCGCTAGCCCGAATCTCTCAAAGTAAGGGGTGCATCGGGGCTGCGAATCTGAGAAACTGCTTTTGCTACAAAGGCTTACCAGATTCGCTAAGGAGGCCCCGATGCAAACAGACTGTATCTCCGCGCAGTTGGAATTTAAAGGCTTCGACGGCCACAAAGTCGTCGCTGGTTTCGACGGCGGCGCGATCACCTCGGATGCCGGTGCGCTGCTGCTTCGTCACGTCGATGCGGCCATCGGGCTGTTCGACCGGGTGGCCGCCTGCTTCGTTGATGGCCGCGATCGCAAGTGCACGGTCCACAGCACCCGCACGCTGGTCGGGCAGCGCATTGCGGCGATCGCGCTGGGCTACGAGGATGTCGATGATCACGACACGCTGCGCCACGACCCGGTGCTTGCGCTGCTGTCGGAGCGGCTGACGCCGAAGCGACAGGACTGTGCGGTGCTTGCCGGCAAATCCACGTTGAACCGGCTGGAGCACGGCCGCCCCGGCGCGCCGACGCGCTATCACAAGATCGCCTATGACGCCGGGGCTCTGGAAGCGCTGTTCGTGGAGCTGTTCCTGGATGCACACGACAGGCCGCCAGAGGAGATCGTGCTCGACCTCGACGCCACCGATGATCCGCTGCACGGCCATCAGGAAGGGCGGTTCTTCCACGGCTATTATGACGGCTATTGCTATCTGCCGCTCTATATCTTTTGCGGCCGACATCTGCTTTCGGCCAAGCTGCGGCGCTCCAACATCGACGCCAGCGCCGGCGCGGTCGAGGAGGTCGGACGGATCGTCAAGCAAATCCGCACGCGCTGGCCTGGCGTGCGCATCGTTCTGCGCGCCGATTCTGGCTTTGCCCGCGACGAACTGATGGACTGGTGCGAGACCAGCAACGTCGACTATGTCTTTGGCCTTGCCCGCAAC
>NZ_LWBS01000107.1 GCF_001652265.1 Rhizobium leguminosarum | reverse complement strand
CTCGTTATGCAGCGTTAGCCATAACAGCGCCAAAACGGCATCGTCGATCTTGTCCTCATCGATCTCCATGAACCCGACGTTACCACGCGAACCCCATTAAGTCCTGCGGCCCACCTCGGATGGATACTTCCCGGTTGACGTTCCCGGATTTCCAACCGGGCCGGCAAGTGTGACGCCGCGGATCACAACGCCAGTTTCCACGGGCGTCGCCACGACCTTGCCTTTTTGATGCTCCTCAGCCGCAGCACCCTGCGCGAATGTGACGGTCAGAGCGAAAGCAGCTAGGCATCCGAAAGCTCTCAAAGTAGCAGTCATTAAGCTTCTCCTCTTTTGCCGACCGGCAAGATGTCGCTTCCGGACCGATGTCTCTGAATCGAGTGAAAGGACCTGCGCCCCTTTCAAGTTATCGAAACTTGATCAGGTAGTTCACGGCCACGTTCTTGGGACGCGTCTCAAGAGCTGTGCGTGCCGGATTTTCCGGTGAACCTGTCGATTTGCTTGAAACGGAAGTTCCGGCGGCACTGCCCTGTTGCGAAATTCCCGCCGGCGTCGTTATCTCATAGGGATGCGCGTGAACTTGCAGAGCATCGCATTGGAGTGATCCAACAACATTCGCAACATTATTGCCAGTTGGATCTAGCCGTCGTTTCGCGTCAGGGTCCATACCGGCACCGGCATCGAAGCCGCGCAGGAACAGCCCACGGTAGTCTGGAATCCGAAATTCCAGATCGGCCGTAGAACTCCGCTCTCCATTCCGCTCTCCATAGAGTCCGCCGAGAACGGCATAGAGTTCTGGATAAGCGGCAGCCCTAAGATAACGTCCGTCGCAAGGCATCCATCCCTGGGCTTCGACGTAGCTGATAGGAGCTTCCGCATTTGTACCCGCAGCCACGCCAGAGCTTGCGCAGGGCGTGTTGCTCCAGATTGTATTGACCGAGCGCGAGGTAGGGGCAACTTGCCCCGCAAAGGGACAGACCGCACCGATTGGAGGCCCTGCAAACATCTTTTGTTCCTTGGTCAAGATTGATGTGTGAGGGAAGGAGTGCCACTTATCAGCAACAAGAGGCACTCCCATGCATCAGTTCCGACCTGACCGGCGGAGCTGAAGCCAATTCACCTTGCCATCAAGCCGGGTTGACATCCCAGGTATTGTCCTCGTGGAGCACGCCTACGAGATTGAAGACGGCAGAGGGAAACTTGGCTTCACTGGTCTGGGTGATCGTGTCGATACTGAGCACCGAACCGATAGACACATTCGTTCCCGCCGCAATCCAATAGCTCGGAGTCGGCGTGAACGTGTGGAACAGATTGGTGCCCGCTTGTACAACATAAGTTCCTGTTCCGGACATGCCGATACCCACAGAGAACCGATTGTTTGGCACATTGCCAGCATCGTTGATGACCAGTGATCCTGCAGGATCCGCCTTGATCGGCACGGTCAGGCCGGGTCCACCACTTAGTGAAAAAGTAGTGGTGTTTTTCCCGCTGGGGCTGCAGTCCTCCACCCCGGAGGCAAAAAAGTCCACGCCAGGAATCAGTTGTCCCGTGTCGCTCCAGACGAAATTATAGGCGAGCTCCCAAGTGAACTTGATTTGATTGCCAACCCGAATTTGATACGGAGAGCAGAACCATGCCAAGGAGAAGACATTGGCAACAGGTTGAGGCATCTTTTGATAGACATAGAAGGTCCAAGGTTGCGCCGATTGATTCTTCAACAGCAACGAATATTGCGTTCCTTGGGCAAGCGCCGCGCTTCCCGGCTGTGATGCACGGGCATGATCCGTCATTTCCTTGTCTACGTAGCTGACATGCAAGGACATTTGATTCTCCCTTTCCGCTGATTTTCAGTCTTGACGCCAGGACTAGTCCAATCATTTGGACCGCTTCTTGGCCCAGCTCCTGACCTGCCACTGAGAATTTCCTCCAGAATGGATTAGAGTCCGGCCCATTAAAGGACGGACGAATGAAGAAGCAGAGATTTACGGAAGAGCAGATTATCGGTGTGCTGAAGGAGCAGGAGGCAGGCG
>NZ_LWBS01000106.1 GCF_001652265.1 Rhizobium leguminosarum | reverse complement strand
CTGCTGATCACCTGCGCTCTGACGAACATGATCGCCACTGCCGTCTCCACCTCTTGCGAGCACGTCGCGGCAGCGACGTATATTGCGCCCTCAAACCGATCGGACCGAAGGGCCCGATGCCGCTTTTCCGGTTGCAGGCTAGCGCATTTTACTATGTTATTCTAGTTAGTATAACCGTTTAGTTCGATTACCTGACCGGAAAGGAACAAGCAATGGCGACCAAAACATAGATCTCCGATCTCGATCACCCAGATCGAGAAGCTGCGCGAACGCAAACGCCTATTGATCGTTAATCGGCTGATCGGTTTGCCCGCGCGCAACGAAATCCGGCCTGGCCGAAATGGAGAGCGCCGATGAGGAGGTCGATCGGATCGTCCGGGAGATCGCCGATCGATTTCGCAAGGGGAAAAGAAAGGGGTGGTCGGCCCCGCTCCTTAAGCGCGCCGATCGGGGTCGGTGCCCATCGAATCAATGCTGTCATTGGACCGCGCTTCGGATCGAGGCGAGAATCCCTTCCATACCCGTACACACGCTGATCCACGCGCCGGCGCGATTGCCCCTTTGTCTAAACGCCCATGATCTCACTTGCGTCGGCCTATTCCCAATCCGCCGTTTGCCACTTCGCATGATCATCGGCTTACCAAAACGCGCAGTCGCCGAAGAGCGCATTCACCTATTCTCTGATCCGCCCAGTCCCCAATCCGCGCGAGCCGTTGCGCACCCAGTCGCTGATTAACCCATCCACGATTCACGCCTCAAAGATTGCACCTTGGGCGAAACGGCTAATGGTATACCGTTAGCCTATCCTGCCATCTCTCACCAAATCTGCCTGGCCACCGTGCCCGAGGCGCCCATGCTGTTGCGAGTCGTCAGACAATGCAACAGCGACGACAGGCGCAAGCCTGTCGTCTGCGGCGGAGGAACAGCGCGGTGGCCAGGCAGATTTGGTGAGAGATGCTGAAGCGAGCCATCGTCGTGAGGTGTCGGGATGTCCGTGACCGGAGGGAACGGGCATCGATGACATCCGAACGATGAGACGGCGAGCGCACCGCAGGAGAGGACGAGCACCTGCAGCGGATGCCCGAAGCATGAGGGTGGAGCGCAAGGAATTCGTCCTCTCCGTCTTGTTTGGGGAAGTCGCGGCAGCGTCCGTTTACCGGCCAGAAAGGCCGGGCGGCTCTCGACCCGCACGGCAGGGAGAGGGGAGTTTGAGGGGAGAGGCGGCAAGTCTCTCCCCTCAAGGGCGCACGCAGGCTTAATGCCTGCAAGCGGCCGAGCCCGTGGAAAAGGCGACGGCCAAAGCCGCCCCTCGCCGGCGCATCAACCGTAGATGACACGGGCGGTGCTGATGCCGATGCCCGCCTCGCTGCGGATCGCGCGGATGATCGGGGCGAGCGTGCCCAGCTCGTCGTCCGTGAGAGCGGAAAGGCTCGGATAGCTGATCTCGATGCCGTCGCAATCGGCCGCGAGCGCATAATGCCAGTCGCCGCCGTTCACACGGTACTCGTGAGTGTCGACGTCGATTTCGAGATGATCAAGCAGCGTGATCCGGAAACGGGCAAGGCATTCCTCTTCGCCATGAAGCTGGAAGGCCGCGAGGCCTTCCTCATCCGTGTCAATGGCAAGCTGTCGCTCCAGTGCCGTGATGGATTGCACCCGCGCAATTGCACATGCCAGTCCCTCGATGAGCTTGTCATGCAGTTCCAATAGGAATTCATCTTCGCAACCCAAGCGATTTGCAAGGACGATGAGCCTGAAGCCCGCAAGCACTGCGAGCTGATGGACGTCGTACCAGTCATTGGACATATCAGTGTCTCCTTTCCGTCTCTGACGGAAGGAGGCCGCACCGTAGCCGCGAGGGGTCAGGGATCGCGGACGCGACCGCCAGCGGCGGCAAGCGGAGGAACCGATTTTCTGGTGATGGCCCGAAGGGACAGCGGCGGAAAATTGGAGGGGCCGCGCAGTCCTTGACGCCGGAGTGCGACCTGAAAGTCGCATGAATCTCTGTTTCGAGAGGAGAACACGTGATGTGAACTTTACGAAACCGACCGTTCCATCGGTCGTTCCCTACCCGAACATGCGAAGTTGGCAACGACTCC
>NZ_LWBS01000105.1 GCF_001652265.1 Rhizobium leguminosarum | reverse complement strand
GACAGGGCTTCCGGTGTCAGCCACAAGTTCAGGCTGCCACGCCGACGAAGGCCTGCTTCATATCCGGCCAGTTCGTAACCCTGAACTTCGTCTTCTCAATGTGATGACGACGGCTGGCATTGTGTTTGAAAGGCATGACTAAACGACAAGAGCTGTTGCGGTTCCCTCCTGCCTAACTCAGAACGCTAAACGGTCCGTGCACCAACGCCGAGGCGCATGCCAGCGTATGTCACGGAAACATGACCCGCGACATGGCGGAGAATTATGTAAAGGCGCTCTCGGCGGCAAAACGATACGATGGATGTATACTGACAAGGCGAAACGGGGGGTGTCGAGGATAGGCGCTTGTCTGGCAATCAGCGATGGATGCGTTCATTTTCCGGAGGGATCTCTCCCCCAACAGGAAAGTCGCCCTTCCACACACGGAATATCCGCGGCTGTGTAATGTTCTGCCCACTGCAGGGATTGACGTCATGAAACTGTATGACGTTTTGGACAGCGACTGCCATCTGCAGCGAATAGTCAAGCGCCACAATCGGATCGGTTGACTGTACCGCCTGACAGGTAGTCTGATCGACTAAGCCGAAAGCAACCGTTCCAGGCAGATTCCTAAACCAATGTAGCTTTTGATCTTCACTGGTGCAGCCAGCTACTGGAAAGATTGGAGCACGGGGCGATTGCGCTGTGCCGTGGCAGCTTATGCAGCCGGAGATCGGATTATCGACGGGGCCGTTCATACGCCCCGCCCAACCCAGGTGCTGAGCCGCATATGCCGGCGCGAGGCTGCTGACAACTGTCTCGTGCAGAGTTTTCAGCCCGGCACTTACCTCGCTCGGTTTGACGCCTTCGTCGTTGCCCCAAGACAGGCCTACGGGGCGCATACGCCGCCATGGCGAGGGATCCGGCACGCTTGCGTCATAGGCCAGCGTACCGAAGACCCATCCGGTCTGGGTATCAGGCGCTGCGGCGGCCACATCCATTTGCATGAGGCGCAAATCGATGGTCTGGCCATTCTCGTAAATCTGCCAAGTCGGCGCACCTGCCAAACGATCGACGCCATCTGCAAAATCAGAAGGCTTCACCGCAGAAAACAGGATTTTGAAACTCATCGAACCGGCAGGAAATGAGGTGTTGATCAGGTTCGGATCATCTGAGGCCCAGACCTTGCCAATTGTCGTGGCCGCCGCCGCATTGTAGAAGCCGACGGCAAAATTACGGATGCGTGTGCCAGGCTTAAGGCCGAGTTCGGGCCCAGTAACCGCGCGCTCCTCGGTTAACCCGTGCACGAATTCGCGGCTGACAGGCCCGAAATTCATCATCGGCATATGATACCAGCGCCGGCCACTACTCGCCTCAGGCTTGAAATCAGCCTCGATCATGCCATCAAACGCATAGTCTCGCAGGGCAAGGATGTAGGCATCGGCGCCCTGGGGCGTGCGGAAGTCGATCGTACGCCAAGGCGCATCAGTGCCGGGATCACTTGGCGGATAGTTCTGCGCGAGCTCGAACATCTGGCCACTCCAGCCCGTGAGCCGTTCCTGCGGCACGACAAAATCGGGGAATTTCCCGCGACATTGGGCAACAAAAGTACCGCTAGGGTTCGGGTTTCCGTCCTTGGTGACCGTGATGCAGCGCGATCCTGCGACGCAGCCCGTGGCGTCCTTTGCCATGCTGAGTGAAGCAGGTGTAACAAGGAGTGCGACAAGGCCAATAATAGCACGCAACCTCATAGTTCTCCCCTCCGAGTTAAAAGCACCCTATCATTGCACTGCTCGTGGAATATGTCACGAGCTCCGGAGCGGCTTGGCGTTGTTGCGCGGATCACCCGGCGACTGATATTGGGCTTTGGTTTTCAGTCTCCTGATCGGGGTTTTGATGATGTTGCATAAGTTCAATGCCGACCGACGGGACAAGATTGCCAAGCAGAAATATCAAGTTACGAATTGGGCGGCCTATAATGAAAGCCTGCGTCAACGTGGTGATTTGACCGTGTGGGTGAGTGATGAGGCCCTTGCTTTATGGACGGCGCCGAGGCGGAGATCGCGGGGCGGTCAGCCGAAATACTCGGATCTGGCGATCACATTGTGCTTGACCCTACGCGTCGTCTACGGGCTGG
>NZ_LWBS01000104.1 GCF_001652265.1 Rhizobium leguminosarum | reverse complement strand
GCCGGAGTGCGACCTGAAAGTCGCATGAATCTCTGTTTCGAGAGGAGAACACGTGATGTGAACTTTACGAAACCGACCGTTCCATCGGTCGTTCCCTACCCGAACATGCGAAGTTGGCAACGACTCCGTGTGGAGCTTCGGGGACAACGTAACCACCGGGTGACCGGTTCACCGAACCGTGAGGCGAAGTGGAAACTGCCAGCACAAAGGCGGTGAGGTGCAAGGGATGAGCAATGACGACCAACACAAGTGAACTTCCGATAAACGCCGTAACAAGGAACAAGCCAAATGTGCTGATAGGCTTGAACCAAAAGGTGTGCAGCAAGGTGTGGTCCTTTCCGGTTGGACCTCCATGGACGGAAAGCTGCTGGCGAAAAGGAAGGGTCCGACTGGCTCTGAGATTCATGCGGAACAGGGTAAGCCCATAGCGCTGCCGGTAACGGCAGGCGAACCGTAAGGAACGCTGTTGGTGTTGTGGGTAAAGGAAGGCGGAGAAAGCGAAGGCCCGGCTGTAATGGTCGAGATACGGGCTGCAACATCGCCCGACACGAAAGTGGGCAGACTTCCGCCCGGTCATTCATGGCGAGAGAACATGACTAATTGCTGGACGAGGAAAAGCAGATGACGGCAATCGATGCGAAAGCAGCGAATGCTGGTGCGTCCTCGCACGGAGGGCAGATGTGGGATCAGACAAACTGGTCGCAGATTGAAGCAACCGTGAAGCGACTTCAAGTGCGTATCGCCAAGGCCACTCGCGAAGGCCGATGGGGTAAGGTAAAAGCCTTGCAACGTCTGCTGACCCGCTCGCACAGCGGCAAGATGCTGGCTGTGAAGCGGGTGACGGAGAATCGCGGGAAGAAAACGCCGGGAGTGGACGGAGAAATCTGGACAACCCCGGTGGCCAGATGGAAGGGAGTAATGTCGCTGCGGCATCACGGCTACCGTACGATGCCGTTGCGACGCGTTTATATTCCCAAGAGTAACGGCAAGAAGCGCCCGCTCGGGATACCCCGTATGCTGTGCCGCGCAATGCAAGCCTTATGGAAGCTTGCGCTGGAACCAGTGACGGAGACCTTGGCGGACCCGAATTCCTATGGATTTCGGCCCAAACGCTCAACAGCCGACGCCATTGAGCAGTGCTTCATCACGTTGGCAAGACGAAAGTCCGCCACGTGGATTCTAGAGGGCGATATCAAAAGCTGTTTCGATGAAATCAGCCATGATTACATCCTCGAGCATATGCCTATGGACAAGGCGATCCTGCGGAAGTGGCTTCAAGCCGGATACATTGAAGAGGGAACTCTGTTCGAGACGCGGGCGGGAACCCCGCAAGGGGGCGTGATTTCGCCCACAATCGCTAACAGAGTGTTGGACGGGCTTGAGGCCGCAGTCGATGCAAGCGTGGGATCGTCGAAATCCACGTACCGAAAAGCCAAACCCCACGTCATCCGTTATGCCGACGACTTTATTGTAACCAGTGCATCGAAAGAGGTGCTGGAACACAAGGTCTTGCCGGCGATCAGGAAATACCTGGCTGTTCGCGGACTGGAACTCTCGGACGAGAAAACCAGAATCACGAACATTGCGGATGGTTTCGATTTTCTGGGCCAGAATGTGCGAAAGTACAACGGCAAACTCCTCATCACGCCGTCCAAACACAGCGTCAAGGCGCTGCTGGATAAGGTCCGGAGAATTATCAAAGGCAACGCTGCCATCGCGCAGGAGGGATTGATACAAATGCTGAACCCGATCATTCGGGGATGGGCGATGTATCACCGCCATGTCGTGGCGAAGGCGACCTTCTCTTCGATAGACTTCTACATCTGGCGCATGCTCTGGAGATGGGCGTGCCGACGACACCCCAACAAAGGAGCACGGTGGATCAGGAGAAGGTATTTCCAGGTCAACGGTAGCCAATCATGGGATTTCAGCACGGAAGACGCCAAGTATGGGCTTGTCCGCGCAGCGGCTGTCTCAATCAAGAGGCACGCCAAAATCCCGGCGTTGGCGAACCCGTTCGATCCCACATGGGATACCTACTTCGCCCACCGTCAGAACGCGAAACATACCGCCGGGGAGCCCGGTGTCACAACGTGGCGCTGGAGAATGGCTTGAGCCGGGTGCGAAGTGATCCGCACGCCCGGTTCTTAGGGGGCGGCGGGGCAGCAATGCCCCGCTGCTACCCGAC
>NZ_LWBS01000103.1 GCF_001652265.1 Rhizobium leguminosarum | reverse complement strand
CGAGGAACTTCGACAATCAGAAAACAGAAGCCAAGATCGGCGTCCACGTTCTCAACCGGATGACTGAACTTGGCCGTCCAGAATTGCGGCGTGTTGTATGAAAAATCCCAAGGGTGGGGTTATCTCGCACAGAATCTGATCCCTGCAACACGTCCAGCTGTCGGCAATCGCGACCCGCGCGGTCAGCCCCTTGGCACGGAAGCGATTGACGATGCCGCATGGCATCAGATCCTCGCCGCCCGATGTGACCGCAACCGGTTACCCTTGAATACCCAAAACCTCGTTCGGCGACCCGTCAGCGTGATAATATGAAGTCCTCCCGAACTACGAGGAACCCAAACCCGAGCCGATGTCTGGTGACCCGAGGATAAGGCCAAACTGACCACAATGGCCACCATGGCAAGCAAGATGACGACAACGGGAAACGCGACGCTGGACGACTTATCTTCATGGTAGATCATTGACTACTCCTGCTGGCCCGGCGGCGCGCGAGACGCCGCCGGGATATGCCTGTCAGGCCTCGATGATGTAGACAATCGTAGGAGCATCGGGATCGACGATGACGATCCGGCCACTCGCGAGGATGAAGAAGCGGTAGCTTTCATACTGCGGAACGATCTTCACCAGCGTGGCGGCAGTGGTTCGAGACGAGCCTTCTTCGGGATCTTCGTTCCGACGGAGACCGTGAAAGTCACTTTCTTCACCGGCGCAACCTGGACCTCCTTCACCAATGTGCGAATTTCGGTCTGCTGCTCGACGGAAATGTTGACGTTGGTCTTGGTGTTGGACGTCCGGAAGAGCTCTTGTTCGTCGTCGAAGAGTTCTGATCGGTCGACTGTTTCGACGTATCGCCGCTTTGCGTGGTGGCGGCGTTGCCCGAGCCCTCTGCAGGCTTGGCATTTTGCGTCCTGCTCTTCGTGCCTGAGGTGGCCTCGCCGCTTGTATCGCTGCTGCCGGATTTGGCGACCGGCTTCTGTTCGGTCGTCGTGGGTCGCACATAGGGAACGGAGGCGTGGAACGATCGAATTTTGGACAGGAGGCCGCGCAGAGCGTTACCGAAGGCGATAGTGTGAAGGAACAACTAAAAACTTTGCCTCTGCGCGGCTAACCCCTTGGGGGGTGGATCGCAAGAGTTTAGGGGCGGCTGAGACCCGCAGACTGGGTCTCTTTCTCCCGCGATCCGACTTCCAAACTGCGCGCGCGCGCGATAGCGGTTCCTGTGCTATTCCGGACAAACCATCGGCGCGCGGTGGTGCTACAGTTATTTATTCAACTAAAAATTTCCTTCTTTCATTTTGCTCCAAAACATAAATTGACTATGATTTCGAGTAGTATTTCATACAGTGCTATTCGGCCGTTCAGCGATCATTGCTTACCCCAAGCATTGGGTCTCCTGTACGTTGGGCGGCCCCTGACGATTTCCATTGCAATCAGTCAAACCAATCGTTCCTCTGCTTTGGGTTCCGCGTCCGGGCGAATCCTCCCCGACGCAGCGTCTTTGATGCACTTGGCAGTGGCCTTTGTTCATCCGTGGTTCATTCGGTGGGTGGCACCGTTCGCGCTGTAAATTAACCAGGGAGAGTGTCATGGGTTTCGTTGCATCGACCAAGTCATATAACACCACGCACAAACTGCTTCTCTCCGCCGCTGGCTCGGTGTTTGCTGCTTTCCTCATGTCGTCGCCGGCGCATGCGTTGACGATGAAAGAGTGCAGCACCAAATACCAGGCCGCCAAGGCCGACGGCTCCGCCAAGGACGTGAAGTGGAACGATTTCCGCGCAAAGTTCTGTGGCGCCGACGCTGCTGCTGCCGACAAGGCTGACGAAGCGGACGTCACCGCTACGAGCGAGAAGGAACCGGCAAAGCCGACCACTGCGGCGCCGAAGAGCGTCAAGTTCCCGAAGGCGATCGACAAGAAATATTCGAGTGAGACGGCCGGTAAGGCCCGCCTGCACACCTGCGTCGACGCCTACCATGTGGCCAAGGATGCCGGCACGCTGGGCGACCTGAAGTGGATCCAGAAGGGTGGCGGCTATTGGAGCCTCTGCAACACGAGCATCAAGGCTGCTGGCTGAGTTCAGGCGCTTTTTCCCGTTACGTTAGAAGCCAGGTGGCACGTAAGCCGCCTGGGTGACGAAAACCAAAACAAGAGCTATTCCACCGTACACGTTCCGGCCCCCTTGGAATATTTTTTACCTCCAAGAGAATTAACCGTTTCACATTTTTCCTTACAC
>NZ_LWBS01000102.1 GCF_001652265.1 Rhizobium leguminosarum | reverse complement strand
TTGGTCTCAATCTTGTCAGTGGTGAGATTGTTTGTTCCGATCTGACCGTGGATGATGTCGGCGATCCGACAGCGTTACCAGGACTTCTGGACCAGATCGGTGGCCCCGTCGAGAAGTTCATTGCCGAAGGTGCCTATGATGGAACGCCAACCCGAGATCTTCTGGCGACACGCTTTGGTGAGATCGTGGAGGTCATTATCCCACCTCCCAAGACTGCCGTTGCCAGCCCTCAATCGGTGCTGGTTCCATCTGTCCGCGATCGCCATATTGCAGAATCCAGACCAAAGGGCGGATGGCATGGCAGAAATCCGCCGGCTACAACAAGCGCAGTCGCGCTGAGACCCAGATGGGTCGATGGAAGGCTGTGATCGGGCCCAAACTCAAGGCCCGACATTTTGACAATCAGAAGACTGAAGCGAAGATTGGCGTCCGTGTTCTTAACCGGATGACAGAACTTGGCCGGCCCAAGTTCGAGCGCGTGCATGAAAAATGCGGTGGATAGGGTTGCCTCGTCCAAAGTCTGATCCATGCAACAGTGCTATTCCGTCACACCTTTGCTATTGTCTTCACCGGCCGACTGATCGTCAAATTACGGACATCGGGCACGACCGTCGCATCAGCCGGCATCGTCCCTTCGCTGGGATCGTTGGGCTTCGGCGGATCGAAGACACGAGGCGACAGGCCTTCGTCAAGTGACAGTGCGGCGTCGATGAGGTTTTTGCGTTCGCTGGACATTGTGGCTTTCTCCTATGGGCGGCAGCTTTGGCTGCGGGCGCTATCAGTCCTTAACATTATCCTGTCCGATGGGGATGCTCGCCACGATAAGCGAGTGTTCCACCGTTCGGGCCTTGCAGTCAATATAATGGAGCTGCTTGTTGGCCCGAATGATGGTCGCGGCCATTTCAAATGAGTTATGGGTCGATCTGGCGGCTGTGGAGGAAGGTGAGTTTTTCATCGTCGGTCAGCGTCTCGATGAGCGAATGGGTTTCCGGTTGCTGACTGTCGTTCATGTCACGGTACCTAGCATTACAGTTGCCTTTTAGAATTCAGGCGAGTTCGTCGAGCGGCGGCCTGATGGGCGCGTCTCCAGCATGACCATGCGATGACGTAGGCGGGGTTTATGCGACGCTGGGCGAGTCTGGTGGCGATGCGGCGGACTTCCTGGATAGACCAGCGGATCAAATCCCGATGGTCGGTATCCGCGGTCTTTTTTGGGGCGTCACGGCATTGGCGCGGTACCGGATCACCGCCATCATGGCGAAGGCGATCATGACGAGGGAGACGTGACGATGCCAGCCATGCCATGACCGGGTTTCGTTGTGGTCGAGTCCGAGCTCGTTCTTGGCGGTCTCGAAGCTGTCTTCGATCGCCCAGCGATGGCCTTCGACGGAAACGAGCGTCTGGATGCCCGTCCCGGCCGGGCACCATGACCTCCTGAGCTGTGCCGGCGACTGGAGGCTTACCCGACCAGGAGCCAAAATGGTGGTCCGATTTAACCCCAAGAACGTAGCCTTTACAGGCTCGGCGCAGCGTGCCTTCAATGTCCCCGACGCCATATACCGCATCTGCAGCCACCCAGGAAAACGGCACATCGGCTGCCAGCGCAGCCGTATCATTATCGACAGCCAGGCCTGGCTTGGTAGCGAAGGCCGTAGCCTCAGGAACATGAGTTGCTGCCAGCCTTGCCGGATCGCCGGTCCAGCTCTTGGGCAAGTACAAGGCTCGATCGATAAAGGCATGACCGCGAACGGACACATAGGCGGCGAACACACCGATTTGGCAGTTCGTTATCTTGCCTGCCGAACCTGTATATTGACGTGCAACACCGCATGATGTCTTGCCCTGCTTGAGGAAGCCCGTCTCATCGATGACCAGGACCGCATCATCGGTGGCGAGGTTTTCTACAACATATTCTCGCACGATGTCGCGAAGTGCGTCCGCGTCCGGGACTGTCAGGAATTCTGTGCGGGGGGCCATGATGATGAAAAGGAGAGAATCATCACATGGCTAAAAAAGAACTTCTGGACCAGCTTCTTGCGGGACGTGATCCGTCCGAGGTTTTCGGCAAGGACGGCTTGCTGGATGACCTGAAGAGGGCGCTTTCGGAGCGCATTCTCAATGCCGAGCTAGAGCACGTCCATTTTAATCGGGGTCATATCCGGCTGCTGCGAAGTAGTTTGCACATTCCTGCGGTTTGAAGAGCGTGACGATTTTGCCGACGGTATCCCACAAGGCGTCAACGGAGCGCTCG
>NZ_LWBS01000101.1 GCF_001652265.1 Rhizobium leguminosarum | reverse complement strand
GTTGCGGGCAAGGCCAAAGACATAGTCGACGTTGCTGGTCTCGCACCAGTCCATCAGTTCGTCGCGGGCAAAGCCAGAATCGGCGCGCAGAACGATGCGCACGCCAGGCCAGCGCGTGCGGATTTGCGTGACGATCCGTCCGACCTCCTCGACCGCGCCGGCGCTGGCGTCGATGTTGGAGCGCCGCAGCTTGGCCGAAAGCAGATGTCGGCCGCAAAAGATATAGAGCGGCAGATAGCAATAGCCGTCATAATAGCCGTGGAAGAACCGCCCTTCCTGATGGCCGTGCAGCGGATCGTCGGTGGCGTCGAGATCGAGCACGATCTCCTCTGGCGGCCTGTCGTGTGCATCCAGGAACAGCTCCACGAACAGCGCTTCCAGAGCCCCAGCGTCATAGGCGATCTTGTGATAGCGCGTTGGCGCGCCGGGGCGGCCGTGCTCCAGCCTGTTCAAGGTGGATTTGCCGGCAAGGACTGCACAGTCCTGTCGCTTCGGCGTCAGCCGCTCCGACAGCAGCGCAAGCACCGGGTCGTGGCGCAGCGTGTCGTGATCATCGACATCCTCGTAGCCCAGCGCGATCGCCGCAATGCGCTGCCCGACCAGCGTGCGGGTGCTGTGGACCGTGCACTTGCGATCGCGGCCATCAACGAAGCAGGCGGCCACCCGGTCGAACAGCCCGATGGCCGCATCGACGTGACGAAGCAGCAGCGCACCGGCATCCGAGGTGATCGCGCCGCCGTCGAAACCAGCGACGACTTTGTGGCCGTCGAAGCCTTTAAATTCCAACTGCGCGGAGATACAGTCTGTTTGCATCGGGGCCTCCTTAGCGAATCTGGTAAGCCTTTGTAGCAAAAGCAGTTTCTCAGATTCGCAGCCCCGATGCACCCCTTACTTTGAGAGATTCGGGCTAACGCTGATCGTAACCGAGTGGCGTGCGGAGTCGACGGCTTCAATCCAGCGCCGGCGCGGAGCCCGTGGTCGTCGCTTCGCGCCCGAAGGCCAGCCTTCCGGCCGCACTCACGGCAGGTCTTCGATAAAGGTCGCGGAGAATTTTACGTCGTCGCGCTGCGTTCGCACAGCCGCCGCGGCAGAATATGCACCCGCAAACGTCCTGCTCCAGAAGTGCCATGTGCTGCCGTCATCTCGTTCGTCACCGACGACGCGACATCGGCGATTACCGTCGAAACCAGAAAACGAGATATTACGGATGGGATAGGATATGCCCAGCCCTCGCCCCTTGAGATAAGCTTCCTTCAGTGTCCAGATCTCACAAAAGCGATCCGGTCGATCCGCTTCCGCCAGCCTCAGCAGCGCCGAACGCTCCTCTGGAGCAAGCGCAGTCGGCACCAGATGCCGGTAGTCGACCCTGCCGATCTGCTCGACATCCAGGCCGCAATCGGCTTTTTGCGTGAGGATGCAGCCCACCAATCCATCGGTATGAGACAGGTTGAAGCGGATCGGAGCAGAGGACGGCGAGACGAGTTCGGGCCGTCCCCCGGGTGCAGAAGCAAAAGTCAGTTCACGCGGATCAGCGACCATATAGCGGGCAAGCAACAGCCTGAGCAGGCCATGGCTGAAGACGTACATGTCGCGGTCGCGGTCGAAGACAAAGCGTCGGGCACGCTGGCGCTCCTCCTCGTTCAGAACGTCACGGGCCGCATTCCACAGCCTGACGCTTGCTTCCCTCGGCTGGCTCAGAAAAATATCGACCCGCAGTTCACTGCTCACCTGCCATGGATCCAGGTCGCCCGCCATGCTCATTGCTGGTGTTCCACGGCTGACCAGTCGACCAAATCGGCAATTGTTGGGCGTTGGTGCATGGATCGGGACTTGAGCGGATCTGGATCTGTGATGGGGCTATCTATGTGGTCGGTCCATTGCGGCGGATGGATTTAGGGCGTGCGCATGCAAGCATACGATTGAGGGCGGCGCAGCCGATGGCCACTTCCGTCTGCTGAGCGTGAAACGACCGAGCCCGCAGACGCCGCCCGATGATGGACTTGTATCGGCCGATGCCAGTCTCGACCAGCGAGCGCTTGCCGTAGCCGGTGGAGGCCTGCCATTTCATTCGCCCGTCTCTGCTGATTGCAGCGATCTGCTGATCCCTTTGTCCGGGAGATTGATCGCCGGCTGGTTCGATCGCGTTGGCGCGCGGGGGAATGACGATGACGGCAGCCGCACTGTGGTCGGTGACCGCGTCGTAGGTGGGCTTCCCGTCATAGGCGCCGTCGGCTGTGAACTGCCCGATCCGACCATCGATCTGGTT
>NZ_LWBS01000100.1 GCF_001652265.1 Rhizobium leguminosarum | reverse complement strand
AGACGCCGAAAAATTGCGCCGCGGCGGGGGTGTAACTCCGGTCGGGCTACGCCCTCCCTTCGTCACACCCCCGCCGCCGAGTCTCATCCTGATTGACGCTGAGTCTCACCTTGTTTGTCGCCGCGCAGGCCGACGCCGACGGCGATGGTGAAGGCGCCGACGAGGGTGCCGAGGAGGGCGAAGGACTGGGCGAAGATCGCAGCCGTTCGGCTCCACGATCGCTCAAGGCCGAGCGAGATCAGGCCGAGAAGGAGGACGGCCGATATCACCGCTTCGGCAATCATCGCCTGCCGGTGTTCGTGGCCTTCGAGAATGAACCCGGCATGGGTGAGCGAGGCAATGGCATAAAGACAGGTTTCGATCAGGAAGAGGATCGCGACGGCTGAACGCATGGCATGGCTCCTTGGCAAGGTGGACGCCCAATGGACCTTCCGGGGAAGTCGCCGATAAGGTTTGATCGATACGATAATTTGAGTAATAAAACTATTTTTCAAGTATGTTGCGAGGATATTTGATGCCTTCCGCCTCCGACCGTCATGCCAGAGCCGCCGCCTCGGCGTGGCGGCTGATGTTCGATCTCTTGATGAAATCGGCGCCGAAGCGGCTGGAAAGCCTTCAGGCGAGGGGGCTGACGCCAAACGATTCCAGGGCTTTGTTCACCTTGCACGACGAGGGGAAGCCGATCAGCGCGCTCGCCCGTCAATGGGGATGCGACGCCTCGACTGCGACGTGGCTGGTCGATCGGCTGGAGCGAGCGGGCCTTGCCGAACGCGTGACGCCGGAACACGACCGCCGCGTCAAGCTGGTACAACTGACCGGGAAGGGCGCAGCCACCAAGGATGAGCTTTTGGCGGAGCATTATCGCCCGCCGGTGGAACTCCGGCACCTTTCGGCCGGAGAGCTCGAAGAACTGGCCAGGCTGCTTGCCAAGACCGAAGGCGGGCACTGACGGGCGCGGGATCGTATCGTCGTCGCGGAGGCTAGATCATTCCTGGTTCTCCGTGCCACGGAGGTGGTCTAACTTTTTGTTTTTGCGCGATTGCGGACGCGCTGTGTCAGACGATTCCGTATTCTTTCAAGAGCGCCTGCTCGTCGCCAGAAACCCAACCAAATATCTTCGGCTCTCCATTCAGCTTCTGAACGAGATAATGGATATCGAAATCTATCGAGACATCCGGCGCATCCCGTCGAGAGTAGATCCCCGTCCAGGCAATGTGAGCCACGCAATGACACTCATCGATCGGGGAGAGCCTGAGATCGCGTATCCGCATCTCTTTCGTTCCTGTCGCTCGGTACCGCTCATAGCCCTGCTCCATGAGCCGTCCGAGTTGATCGTCGTTTTTTCCGGCCATGACCCCGGCGGGCGAGGCTGCGATGAACGCGGAAGCGTAGAACGACGCGCTCGCATCCAAGTCCACATCACCATTCAGCGCGCGATTGAAGAACCGCTGATATCGCGCGAACAGGTTCCTGACCGCAGTCTCCATCGATCGCCCTCAATTCCAATCAGACATCCCGGGTAGCAGTATGCTTGTGCGTCGTGCAATTGCCAATGCCAGCCAAGAGTTCAAAGGGACTAAAGCGCGCCGCGCTTTAGTCTCTCTGTGATGCATATCGCGATCCCAAAACCGCCGCACACTTTGGGCGACATGCATTAGCCGGCATAGGCTGTCAGGGATGTCGATCCGAAGAGCGGCCTAACCTTCGACTCTGCTACCTTCGCCGTCGAATCCGCAGTACAGGGAGAAGGCGTGGTTTTGGGGCGCACGATGCTCGTCGCCGCCGACCTTGCCGCGGGCCGACTGGTCAGGCCTTTCAGAGGCGCTCACATCCGCTTCGCAGTACTTCGTGGTGTATCCGCCGCGCGCAATCCACCAACGCAAGGTGAAGGCATTTCGTGATTGGCTCCTAGCCGAAATCAGTCATTCTTGAGATCTAGCCCGAATCTCTCAAAGTAAGGGGTGCATCGGGGCTGCGAATCTGAGAAACTGCTTTTGCTACAAAGGCTTACCAGATTCGCTAAGGAGGCCCCGATGCAAACAGACTGTATCTCCGCGCAGTTGGAATTTAAAGGCTTCGACGGCCACAAAGTCGTCGCTGGTTTCGACGGCGGCGCGATCACCTCGGATGCCGGTGCGCTGCTGCTTCGTCACGTCGATGCGGCCATCGGGCTGTTCGACCGGGTGGCCGCCTGCTTCGTTGATGGCCGCGATCGCAAGTGCACGGTCCACAGCACCCGCACGCTGGTCGGGCAGCGCATTGCGGCGATCGCGCTGGGCTACGAGGATGTCGATGATCACGACACGCTGCGCCACGACCCGGTGCTTGCGCTGCTGTCGGAGCGGCTGACGCCGAAGCG
>NZ_LWBS01000099.1 GCF_001652265.1 Rhizobium leguminosarum | reverse complement strand
ACCTTCGATGAGCGCGATATCGCCAAGGCGCTGCATCGATACGTCGACGATCCCTTAGTCTTCGCCAATATCCGGGCGCGGCTGATGGCGTCGGACGATCTCATCATGCTGAAGCCGCAGCAGATCGATGCCGAAACGGGCAAGGCGAGCGAACCCGCCGTCTTCACCACGCGCGAGATTCTGCGCATCGAATATGACATGGCGCGGTCGGCGCAGGTTTTATCGGAACGTCGCGGTTTTGCCGTTTCGTCACGGCATGTCGCGGCCGCCGTCAAGAACGTCGAAACCCGGGATACGGAAAAATCCTTCCGGCTCGATCCGGAGCAGGTCGATGCCATCCGTCATGTTACCGGCGACAATGGCATTGCCGCGGTGGTCGGCCTTGCCGGCGCCGGCAAGTCGACCTTGCTTGCCGCCGCACGCGTCGCCTGGGAACACGATGGCCGCCGGGTGATCGGCGCGGCCCTTGCCGGCAAAGCAGCGGAGGGCCTGGAAGACAGCTCCGGCATCCAATCACGAACACTCGCCTCCTGGGAACTCATCTGGGTCAATGGGCGCGATACGCTCCATCGTGGTGATGTGCTTGTCATCGACGAGGCCGGCATGGTGTCGTCGCAGCAAATGGCGCGTGTGTTGAAGATCGCCGAAGAAGCAGGCACGAAAGTCGTGCTGGTCGGCGATGCGATGCAGCTCCAGCCGATCCAGGCGGGTGCGGCGTTCCGGGCGATCACCGAGCGGATCGGTTTTGCCGAACTTGCCGGCGTGCGCCGCCAGCGCGAAGACTGGGCGCGCGAGGCGTCGCGGCTTTTTGCGCGCGGTGAGACGGAGAAAGGTCTCGATGCCTATGCGCAACAGGGTCACCTTATCGAGGCGGCGACGCGCGACGAAATCATCGGGCGGATTGTTTCCGACTGGACAGATGCCCGTCGCGCGCTCGTTCGGGAATCTGCCGAAGGCGCAAACACAACCCGCCTTCGCGGTGACGAGCTTCTTGTACTCGCCCATACCAATCAAGACGTGAAGCGCCTGAACGAAGCGCTGCGATCGGTGATGACGGACGAGGGCGCGCTGGGTGAGAGCCGCTCTTTCCGGACCGAACGCGGCGCGCGGGAGTTTGCCGCCGGCGACCGCATCATCTTCCTCGAGAATGCCCGTTTCCTCGAGCCGCGTGCTCCCCGTCTTGGTCCGCAATATGTCAAGAACGGCATGCTCGGCACGGTCGTGTCCACCGGCGACAAACGTGGCGACACATTGCTGTCGGTCCATCTCGACAATGGTCGTGATGTCGTCATCAGTGAGGACAGCTATCGCAATGTCGATCATGGCTATGCCGCGACCATCCATAAATCTCAAGGTGTCACCGTCGAGCGAACCTTTGTGCTTGCCACCGGCATGATGGACCAGCACCTGACCTATGTGTCGATGACCCGCCATCGCGACCGGGCCGATCTCTATGCCGCCAAGGACGATTTTGAGGCGAGGCCGGAATGGGGCAGGAAACCACGTGTCGATCATGCCGCCGGCGTCACCGGTGCGCTTGTGGAAACCGGACAAGCCAAGTTCCGGCCGAATGACGAGGATGCCGACGACAGTCCCTATGCCGACGTGAAGGCGGATGACGGAACCGTTCATCGGCTATGGGGTGTCAGCCTGCCGAAGGCGCTCGAGGAGGGTGGCATCTCGAAAGGCGATACGGTGACCCTGCGCAAGGACGGCGTGGAGCGGGTCAAGGTCCAGGTTCCGATTGTCGACGAGCAAACCGGGCAGAAGCGGTTCGAGGAAAGGGAAGTCGATCGCAATGTCTGGACTGCCAAGCAGATCGAAACCGCCGAAGCCCGCCAGGAGCGTATCGAGCAGGAAAGCCATCGACCGGAACTCTTCAAGCAGCTCGTCCTGCGCCTGTCGCGCTCCGGCGCCAAGACGACGACGCTCGATTTCGAGAGCGAGGCCGGTTATCGCGCCCATGCCGACGACTTCGCCCGACGCCGTGGTCTCGATCATCTTTCGCTTGCCACGGCCGGGGTGGAGGAAAGCCTTTCCCGGCGGTGGGCCGAGATCGCCGAGAGGCGCGAGCAAGTCGCAAAGCTTTGGGAGCGGGCGGGCGTTGCGCTCGGCTTTGCGATCGAGCGGGAGCGGCGGGTCGCTTATAGCGAGCAACGGACCCAACCCCAACCTGTCTCGGAGGCGGACGTAGCTGGTGGCCGATATCTGATCGCGCCCACCACGGTCTTTGCCAGGAGCGTCGCCGAGGATGCGCGGCTGGCACAGCTTGCGTCGCCGGCGTGGAAAGAGCGCGAAGCCATCCTGCGGCCGCTGCTGGAGAAGATCTATCGTGACCCGGATGCGGCGCTGTCAGCGCTGAACGCGCTTTCATCGGATATG
>NZ_LWBS01000098.1 GCF_001652265.1 Rhizobium leguminosarum | reverse complement strand
TAACATGGGCCGTGCTTAACGCAAATCGGTGATAGACCCAAACCGCATGGGCGGTAACCTCACGCGGAAAACGAAACCCCTTCAGACGGGGAAAAGTGCTCGGTAATTTCATCCCCTCTCGATACCCGAAAAGCGGCGGTCAAACAATTTGGCAATACCCCATTGAGCTCTTTTCGAGTGCGACTCTAAATCTATGATTCAACACCTCGATGCATCATCAGCAGCTGGTCGCGGCTTGATTTCGGTTGTTGATAGTGGACAATAGCAGGGCGCCGAGCCGATTTGGCATTGGCAATTGGCCGGTACTGACTCCAGTCTAGCCCATCGAAATACAGCCACCAGAGCCCCTGGTCATTTTCGTTTCCTCTTGCTGCGCAAAACAATCGATTGTCAAACACGGCAAGTGACGGCCCGTCAGCTGTGTAGACGCTGGATGAAATCAGCTTATCCTGCGACCATCCGTTCTGGTCGTCATAGCTCAAATACCAAAGATTATTATCGCGGCCGGTTCCTTTGTGCACGCAGTATAGCTTACCATTGTACTCGCAGAGCGACGGAGCTGCACCGGTCATCGCATTGGGGATCTGTGTATACTGGCTCCAATTCTCGCCGTCGTATGCCATCCACCAGAGATCGTCCTCGTTGCCTCGAGCTACGCAAAATAATCTATTGTTGTATACCGCAAGAGCGGGTCCAGAGGCGGTGAATACCTGCGGAAATGGAGTATACTGGCTCCAACCATTGCCATCATAGTACATCCACCATATCTGACTATCGCTTCCGGCCCCTCTCGCAAGGCAGTATAGTAGACCATTGTAGGATGCAAGTGCGGGGCCGTATGCGGAAAAAACATCGTCCCTGATCTGAGTGTAGGTGCTCCATGATGTTTGATATTTCATCCACCAGAGCATAGAATCGGAGCCGCCGCCGCGTGCCACGCAGTACAGCTGATCCTGGTGTACGGCGAGTGCCGGGCCATCTTCTGAAAAGACGTCGGTCATCTTCGTTTCATCGCACCACGATAAAGTATTATGTTCGGCGTCGACGAACCCGCAAACGGACCATCGAAGCTGGCCGTCATCGATGTGAGCATTCACGGGAAAGGGGATAAGCAGAGTTGGCGCGATCCAAGGAGAAACGAGCTTAACGCCTGCACCTTTATCCTCGGCTTGGATAATTAGTTTTCGGACATACAAATAGCCCGCAATGACGTCGCCCAACCAGTCCAGCTCTGCAGGTAAGACCGCCGCAATCTTTACAACCCAATTTTCCACATCTTGAAGCGCTTGCGTTGCGTCTTCGTTTAGCGTCAGCGTAAACCCCCACCAGTTAGAAGAGTAGGTAACTTTAATGTCATCTATGCTCCACATGCTGGAAATACGATCATGCATTGTCCTGACCACCCAATTGTTGTCGTATATAATTCTGATGTTCTGTTGCAAATATTTTCGATGAATGGCAATATACCTTACCCAGCGATCTTACTTGGACCGTGGCCGGAAATATTAGTGTTCATCCGGGAAACGTTGCAACAGAACATATCTGCGGCAGTTGAAATGCGCTTACTCAAATTAGGCGGAAAGTTCGTAGCTCATTTTCATCAAGCTATCCGATACACCTTGTAGGTGACCGTCGAGTTGTCTCCACTTCCGCCACTATAGTCTCCGCTGTAAGGCGGTGGCGTTACCCCAATGCTATAACTGTTGCCACCCACATATGGATTGTCCCAATGCAGCTTCACGTTTGCAATAGTTGAGCCGACAATGAATTGATAGGTGCAGCGCCCTTCCGTTCCGGTCATGAAGCCGTTTGAGTCTGTTTGCCAGGACCCTATCTGACCTGGATATATGTTCGCTGGTGGATAGATAACCCACTCACCATGCTCTAGAGTTAATGTGTCTTGCTGCAACTGCAGGATTGCACTGGTCTGATTGTGCAATTGGATAACAGCGCTCCGTGCGCTGCGCTCAATTGGGCCACGTGGTTCCTTGCCAGCAATAGCGTCCGACATGTTACTTCCTCCTTGAAACAGTGCCGCTGCCTCACTCGGTTATTCGATGGCAGCCAGCATCTATCAAGCACACTCTCAGCGTTACTGCAATGATATTGTACGCGTGATGGTAGAGTAATAATACCTACGAGCGCTAATCAAAACCGGTGCGCCCAGTCACGCATTCCAATCGACATGATCTTCCACGGTTGAGCGACCAGCTTGTTCCATGCGTCGCCGCAATGGGCGACGATGTGATCTGAACGGCTTTGGTGCATGAATAGTTTCTGAACGGTTCGGCGATAGGCAAACAGGATCGCAATCAGCTTGATCCGAGTGCCATGCCGTACAAACACAACGCCGATCGTCGTCATCACATCGCAAAGATGAAC
>NZ_LWBS01000097.1 GCF_001652265.1 Rhizobium leguminosarum | reverse complement strand
CGCCTGCCTCCTGCTCCTTCAGCACACCGATAATCTGCTCTTCCGTAAATCTCTGCTTCTTCATTCGTCCGTCCTTTAATGGGCCGGACTCTAATCCATTCTGGAGGAAATTCTCAGTGGCAGGTCACAACACCTGCAGGAATAAATGAAGTGAACACCCGCATCAGAGCCGTGGCGGCCTCAGAACCTCGGGGTCTGGCACTACAAAGATTTCTGCAAGTCGCCGGCTTTGTTTGCAAGCGTACCTTTCGCGACGAGGTCTCTTCAGGTGAACAAGAACTCTGGGACCGCGGTTCATTTCCAGGTGTGGACGCGATGGTGGGATGCGCTTATAATTACCAGGTCTTCGGCGTATGGAGTGTTGGGTTTGGTGTGGATCAAAATGATCGCATACACGGCTCCGTTAGAGTATCTAACGGCAGCAGAATAACCTGAGATAGATCCCACATTTGCAATGCCATTCCCTTCAAGACCTGAACTCGAACCGGTCGGTCGGATGTCAGTGACGGCCGTCCGAATTCCTGGTGGATTGAGCTTGCGGAAGAAGCTTTCGGCGGGGGACTCTGCTATCTGCGGTCGGAAATCTATCGCTGGCTGAAGCGGATCCACCGATCAAGTGGCTCACCGCATTCGATCGCTTCAAGGCCTGAACACCAGGCTGCCGAAAGACGCGCAAAGATGAGCCTCTCAAGGTGGGGACGACGTCGACACTTTGTATCGGCGCCGACTGGACAACAGGACAGCGGCGGCGAAGCTTGCGACCAAAGAAGCAATCTGAATTACGGTTCGAAATCCGCAGGCCCGTGCTAATACCCCTACGGCGGGGCCGGCCACCCCGCAGCTGATCATCATTATGTTCAGACAAATATCGCTGGTGCGAAGTTCCATAAATGGACGTTATGCCTCGAGGTCCGTTTATCAATCATTTAGCTCGTCCAAATTACACCTCGCCGGTTCGCATCCCTTCAACTGATCTCGGCATGAGGCGCACTTTCGATCTGGTTCAGTTCTGATCCCGACCTTACTGTCGGCTCTGACCTCACAACTGATCAACATGGTCTGCCAAAAAAGCGGATTAGAGCGACGAATACAGAAGGTTGCGATCTACATGAACAAGGCCCTGTTCAAACGCACGAGATAGTCCGCAGTGGGATTGCTCTTCGTATCGCCAAGCTTCTCCCGAACTGCAGCGACGGACAGGTCTCGTCGCTTTGGCAATCTTGATCTTTCCGCGGCGGCAAGTGCATCGGACATCTCGGTGGCCGTGAGATCGGTGCAGTAAGCAGGGGAGCCCGGCTGCTGACGCCATGACTCAGATAGCGATCCAGCATCGACCGCGTCGAACCCCGTATTGCCAACAAGCGCCATGGCGACATATCGATCACGTTCATTATCCGCTGCAACCGGAATGGCGATCCGATCCGGGTGGCCGGCAGGTTTTCCCAATCGGGCGAAAGAGTCCGAACCGATAGCGTTCCAAGCCTTTGCGACCGGTCGGCCGAGTTGTCTGGATACCCAGACACTCTCGCTATCGCCGGCTTCGATATCGGCGATAGCGGTGTCACGCATTGGGTAATAGTTGGATGTATCGATGACCACCGTGTCTTCCGGAAGTCCGGATAGTCGAGCTGCAATTTCGGGCAACTGATTGAGAGGGATCGACAGGATCAGGATATATGCGTCTTCGACTGCCTGCTCGACAGTGACAGCCTGCCCGCCTGACGCAAACACCTCCGGATCGATTGTGTCGGGACCGCGAGAATTTGCCGCCTTCACATCATAGCCGGCCTTGCTCAGTTCCCGGACCAGCGTTTTCCCGATATGGCCGACGCCGATTATACCAACTTGCATGATGTCTCTTGTATCTCTCACGCGGTTACGGAGCGGTTGCGGGCGACAATTTCGTCGTGGGTCAGGCTATCGCCTCTCTCCACGAATCCCTTGATCAAGGTTTCGCGGTTGTCGGCCGAGCGGGTCTGGTCTGCTTTTTCCAGAGCCGTTTTCAGCTCATCGACTGTTAGTTCCGTGCAGTAAGCGGGCGTGCCGGGCTGCTGTCGCCATGAGGTCTCAAGGCTCCCGGCATCGAGGCCGTCGAAGCCCGTTGCCTCTATCAGTTCGATGACGCGTGACTTCTCTTCGAGGTCATCACCCGCGACCGGAAGGGCGATGCGGCCGGGTTGCGACTTCTCTACGCCCTTTTCCGCGAGGGTCGCGGCAAGCACCGCGTTCCAGGCTTTAATGATGGGTCGATTGATCTGCTCGGCAACCCAGACCGCTTCCGGTTTGCCGCCATCGACGTCGCTGATCGCTCCGTCACGGAACGGGTAGTAGTTGGACGTGTCCACGACGACGACGTTGGCGGGAACATCTTCAAACAACCCGGCAAGGTCGCGATAGGCTGAAAACGGGATGGAGAGGATCACAGTATCCACTCCTGTCACGGCATCTTCCTTGGTCGTAGCCGTCGCACCAACTTCAGCGGCGAGCTCGCGGATAGATTCCGGGCCCTTGGAATTGGCGAGCTTAATCTCGTGACCTGCGGCTCCGAGCTTGCGTGCGAGTATCGCGCCGATGTTTCCTGCGCCGATAATTCCGATCTTCATATCATTTCCTTGCTGTGAGTATGGAATTCACGCGCACTCCGATGGAGACGTGACTTTTTGTGCTCCGAAGAATAGGTATAGCTATCTGATACGGCAAGAACCGACTAATAAGTGGGTAACCCACCTTGAGGTAAGTATGGCAATTGAACGAGACTGGCGCTGTGACGACCCCAAGCAGCGAATGGTATGGGCAGCGGCGACCCGGGACGCTCTGCAGGTCCTTGAAGGGAAGTGGAAAATCGTCATCATCTGTCAGCTTTTCGCTGCAAAGGGCCCGCTTAGATTTTCGGAGCTCGAAAAGCGCGTCGAGGGCGTGAACCAGAAGATGCTGATCCAGCAACTCAAGGAGTTGGAGAAGGACGGCATCGTGACCAGAACCGTCTATCCCCAGGTCCCGCCAAGGGTCGAATATGCACTCAGTGAGATGGGGATCGCCCTAGGCCCATCGATGGCGGAACTCATCGACTGGGCTTTCATGCGACGTGACATGCGTCAGTCATCGACTGGGCTGAACGCAGATATACCGCGGGGCTGACAGACGCTTCCGTTGTAAGGCGTATCGCGGGAAGGTTCAGGTGCTTAAGATATCATCCAGGTGCTACAACAGAGTTCAGGGATTTCAGCGGGCGCTTCTTGGCAGTGCATTGACGAAGTGCGAGTTGGAGCGGGCGAAAGTGCTTCGCCCGCTTCGTGGTCTTACTCAGCGAGCTCGCGCATGACCCTGATGAGATCGGACTTGCCCTCGAAGCCGATGCCCGGCAGTTCCGGCATGGTGATGTGTCCGTCGATGACCTTCACGCAATCCGGGAAGCCGCCATAAGGCTGGAACAGGTCCGGATAACTTTCGTTGCCGCCGAGGCCAAGCCCGGCCGCAATGTTGAGCGACATCTGGTGGCCGCCATGCGGAATGCAGCGAGAGGGCGACCAGCCGAACTGGCGCAGGACGTCGAGGGTGCGCAGGTATTCGACAAGGCCGTAGGACAAGGCGCAGTCGAACTGCAGGAAGTCGCGGTCGGCACGCATGCCGCCGTAGCGAAGAAGGTTGCGGGCGTCCTGATGGGAGAACAGGTTTTCGCCGGTTGCCATCGGGGCATCGTAAAACTCGGAAATCGCCGCCTGTAGGGCGTAGTCGAGCGGATCGCCGATTTCCTCGTACCAGAAAAGTGGGTAGTCGCGCAGCATCTTGGCATAGGCGATGCCGATCTCAAGATCGAAGCGACCGTTGGCATCCACCGCCAGCCGGGCCTGCGAGCCGATCTCTTCGAGGACCGATTCGATACGACCACGATCCTCATCGATTGACGCGCCGCCGATCTTCATCTTCACGACGTTATAGCCACGGTCGAGATAGCTGCGCATCTCTTTGCGAAGCGCACTGTTGTCCTTACCCGGATAATAGTAGCCGCCGGCCGCATAGACGAAGACCTTCGGATTGGCCTCACGTCCTTTCATATCGGCCAACATGCGAAAGAGCGGCTTGCCCTCGATCTTGGCAACCGCATCCCAGATCGCCATGTCGAGAGTGCCGACGGCGACCGAACGCTCGCCATGCCCACCGGGCTTTTCGTTCATCATCATCGTTGCCCAGATCTTGTGCGGGTCGAGATTGGTGCCGGCGTCGTTCATCAGGCTTTCCGGGGAGGCCTCGAGGATACGGTCCTTGAAGCGCTCACGGATCAGGCCACCCTGCCCATAGCGGCCGTTCGAGTTGAAGCCGTAGCCGACAACACGACGACCATCCCGGACGACGTCGGTGACGACGGCAACCAGGCTGGCGGTCATTTTGCTGAAGTCGATATAGGCGTTGCGGATTGGCGAAGCGATTGGCTTGGTAACTTCGCAGACATCAACGATGCGCATTGCATTCTCCGTTCGGTATTGTTCGATTTGTTTGTGATCAGGATGCCAGTTCGGCGGGTGATGCGGTGATGTTTCGGGGACGCTCGCCGCGCTGTTCGGCAATCACTGCCTTGACGGTGTCCTGGTCGAGAGCGCCCTCCCATTTGGCGATGGCGATGGTGGCGATGCCGTTGCCGATCAGGTTTACGACGGCGCGGGCCTCGTTCATGAAGCGGTCGACGCCAAGCAGAAGGACGAGACCGGCGACCGGGATGGCATGGAAGCTGGAGAGAGTGGCCGCCAGGGTGACGAAACCCGCGCCCGCGACGCCTGCCGACCCCTTGGAAGTCAGCAGCAGAACGCCCAAGATAACAAGCTGGCCTTCGATCCCGAGCGGCGTGTTCGTCGCTTGGGCGACGAAGACGGCGGCCATTGTTAAATAGATGCAGGTGCCGTCGGCGTTGAAGGTGTATCCGGTCGGCAGCACCAGTCCGACGACGGATTTCTTGCAGCCGAGTTTCTCCAGCTTCGCCATCATGCGCGGCAACACAGCTTCCGACGAACAGGTCGCAAGAACGATCAGAATTTCGTCCTTGAAGTACCGGAAGAAATGCAGCAACGGAAACCCCGACCAACGGGCGATCGATCCGAGGACAACGATCACGAACAGGGCCGAGGTCAGGTAGACGCCCAGCATCAGGTGCCCGAGTGCCCAGAGCGAGCCGACGCCGTATTTTCCGATCGTATAGGCCACGCCCGCGCCGGCGCCGATCGGTGCCAGGCGCATGATCATGCCGACGATCCGGAACAGAGCCTGGAGCAGAGAATCGAAGACGTCGATGACGGGCTTGGCTTTCTCGCCGAGCTGGACAAGTGCGCAGCCCATCAGCACGGCGATCAGGATGACCTGAAGCATCGCGCCCTTGGCAAATGCATCGACCATCGTCGTTGGGATCACGTTCATGAAGAACTCGATGACGCCGCCCTGTTGCTGGGCGGTCTGCTGGTAGGTTGAGATCGTGCTGGCGTCGATCTTCCTAGCGTCGATGTTCATGCCGACGCCGGGCTGCATGATGTTGACGACGATCAGCCCGAGAACCAGCGCGATCGTCGAAACGACCTCGAAGTAAATCAGAGACCGCGCGCCGATCTTGCCGACTTCCTTGATGTCGCCCATCTTGGCGATGCCGAGGACAACGGTACCGAAGATGACCGGCGCAAGCAGCATCTTGATCAGTTTGATGAAGCCGTCGGCGAAGGGCTGCAGTTTGGTGGCGAAGTCGGGAATGAAAAGCCCGACGATGATACCGATCCCGATGCCGATCAGCACCTGTATGTAAAGCTGACTCAACAGGCGTTTAGCCATTGGTCTCTCCTCCCTGTTTAAATGCGTTCCTCCGCACAGGGCATGTCATAGGGATTAGGGAGGCTCCTCGTCCAATGCCGATACGGGTTCTATTGGTGCCGTTTTGGCATAGCGAAAACTGAACATTTCGATCTGGCGCCAGCGTTCATCTTGATTTCGCGGGGAAACTGGATGTATCTCGGTGCGGTGGCGGCATGGCTCACTGAGGTACGATAGGATGGAGACTGTTTGGCTGGCCGATCTTCAAGCCCTGGCCGAAACATTGAATTTTTCCCGTGCGGCCGAACATCGTAACGTCACGCAGCCGGCGTTCGGCCGTCGTATCCGAGCCCTGGAAGAATGGTGTGGGTTGGAATTGATAGATCGATCCACGCACCGCCTGAAACTGACAGCCGCGGGGGAGATCGTGCTGGATGCGGCCAACGATGTTGCCAACCGACTGGAACGGGTGAGGCAAGACCTGGATCGTACGCGGGCGGATTCTTCGACAGTGACCTTCGCCGCGACCCACGCGCTGTCATTCGTGTTCTTCCCAGGCTGGATACAAGGCCTCGGACATGTCATCTCGACCATGCCTATTCGGCTGTTGTCCGACAACATGAATGAATGCGAGAAGATCATGCTGGAGGGGAGGGCCCAGTTTCTCCTGTGCCATTACCACGAGAACAGCAAAATTCGCCTGGACGCGGCGGACTTCAAACATGTTGAGCTGTCGACCGACCGGCTCATTCCGGTCAGCGGTAAGGATGAGAAAGGTGGTGCGCTTCATCGTCTGCCCGGTACTCAGGAGGCTCCGGTCGCCGAGATTGCATTCGAAGAGAAGTCCGGCATGGGGCGCATCCTTGCCTCGAACCTGTCGTCCAGACTCGGCGGGCTTCATCTCAAAACCGTCTTTACGTCCCATCTTGCGATGGTGCTAAAAGCCTTGGCAGCCGATGGGAAGGGAGTGGCCTGGATACCCGAAAGCCTTGCTGCGGACGAACTGGGGCCTAAAGGCCGGCTGACGAAGGCTGCGTCGGATGAATGGACCGTTAGCGTGAAGATCGTTCTTATCCGCCCCCGAAAGCGGATGACCGCTATTGCGGAGGCGTTTTGGGAACTGGTTTAGAAATAAACTGATCGTGATGCTGGTCACGAGCACTACTCTCATCGGTCGATGAAAATCAATCATGGGTGCGAACGCGTCAGCTCCGAAGTCCAATTCCGTTATTCTTGATCCTCATGCAGGCGCTCGCGTCGAGCGCCCGGTTGGAATCGATGCCATGGACGAACTAGCTCAGAGCTGCGTCCGTGGCGGGGCCGTCTACCTCAACGCCTCACGAACTTCAGGTTTCAGAAGACGACATCAACGCATCCTCGAGCAGCACTGTGGCTGCATCGCGGATTGTCTTAACAAGTCCAGGATCGGGCGTCGATTGTGCCATCACAATCGAGCCCTGGATGAGCGACAGGATCTGGACCACGGCTTTTTCGGGGTCGCTCAATGCCAGGGGCTCAATGAGTGAGGCAACAAATTCATGTAAGCCCTTAAAATAGAAGGCGATGGTTGCCTGTACGTCAGGGGAGTTAGCCTCCGGTCCGAATTCGGCCAGCCCTTTCACGAACGGACAGCCGCGGAAAGAAGGCGAACGGAATGGTTCGTCTAGCGCATCAAAAATAGCGAGGACGCGCTCCAGCGGCGATAGTCCGGTTCTTTCAGTCGCGGTTGCGAGCATCTGAAACCAGATGTCACTTTTGTAACGTAAATAGGTGGCGATCAGGTTGGCCTTCGATGGAAAGTGTTTGTAGAACGTCATCTTGGCCACGCCGCTGTCGGCAATGATGCGGTCGATCCCGACAGAGTGGATGCTGAACCGGTAAAACAGGTCCGATGCCGTCTTTAATATGCGCTCTCGCGGGGCGAGGGCGTTAAGCGGTTGTCCTTCCACATCCACAATTTCAAGCACGCTGCGCGTCTGCATTTCCCAAACCTCAGATTCTTCATTTGCATATAGACAGACTATTCTGTAAATTTCGGGATTGCAAATACATACAGGTCTGTCTATTGATAATCGCGCCAATGGATTTCAAAGAAAGGTCTTGAGATGAGCGGAAAAGTCGTTGTTGTAACCGGCGCGAGCAGTGGTTTTGGGAAACTCACGGTATTGGAGCTCGCAAGGCGGGGCCATACGGTAGTTGCGACCATGCGTGACATCGAAGGAAGAAATGCGACAGTCCGAAAGGAACTCATCAACGCGGTGAAAGCTGAAGGACATGTGCTGCAAGTCCTTGAAATGGACGTTGCCGACGAGGCGTCGGTCAATTCCACGATCGAGCTGGTCGTTATGCAGCACAAAAAGATCGATGTCCTGATCAACAATGCCGGAATAATGCCCGTCGGGGTCACGGAAGCCTACACGGTCGCGGACGTCGAACGGCTATTTACGGTCAATTTCTTCGGCGCCGTGCGGACCGACCGCGCCGTTCTGCCACATATGCGTTCCGCCGGCAGCGGGTTGCTTGTTCATGTGACATCGCTGATGGGACGGGTGGTCTTTCCGTTCTTCGGCATCTATTCCGCGAGCAAGTTCGCGCTCGAGGGGCTTGCCGAGGCCTATCGGTATGAACTGAAGGGCTTTGGAATCGACTCCGTCATCGTCGAGCCAGGGCCATTCCCGAGCAACCTCATCGCGTCCAGCCCGGAGCCCTCCGATCAGGTCGTGCTTGCTTCCTATGGCGAAGTCGCGGCGATCCCGGGTCAGATCAAGGCCAACGCCAACGCCGGACACGACGAAGCCAATCCCCCGCGGCCCCAACGGGTGGCCGATGCCATCGTGCAACTGGTCGAGGCCACGGAGCGGCGTCCATTGCGGACAGTGGTCATGCCTGAGGGTATGGACCTCGGTGTCCAGCGACTGAACGAGGCAGTAGGCCCAATTCAAAACGCTATGCTCACGTCGCTCGGCATGGCGAGCATGCTGTAACAGGAATAGGGCGATGAGCACACTCTACAGCACCAAGGTCACCGCGTTCGGTGGCCGCAGCGGCACCGTCCGCAGTGAAGACGGTGTTCTCGATCTTCCGCTGGCGCTGCCCACGACGATGGGCGGCAAGGGCGACGCGACCAATCCGGAGCAGCTGTTCGCGGCCGGCTATGCGGCCTGCTTCGAAAATGCCGTGATCCACGTCACACGCAACAAGGCGACCAGGGTGAAGGATGCCGACATCGTAGTAGTGGCCGAAGTGGGCTTACGGCCAAATGGCAGCGGTGGCTTCGTGCTTTCAGTTGCGCTTGATGTCGCGATCGCCGGTCTCGATCAGGCAACGGCCGAGGAAATCGTACAGGCGGCACATGCGACGTGCCCCTACTCGAACGCGGTGAAAGGCAATATCGACGTGCCTATCACCGTCGCGACGAACTGATGTCGAGCGCGGGCGGCGGATATGACGGAAAAGGGTGAGAACGCTTCAAGTCCTGATCCGCAGATCCGCCTCCCAATTATGCCCCGTCAATGGCTGGCGTAGCTCCAAATCTGCGCGGTGGTCGACAGTGTCTTCGACTTCGACAAAGCCCATGCAGCCTTCGACCAGCTTCGAACCGAAATGTCTTAGGCAAGGTCGTCATGTGCAACGGACCGGGCCTCGAACTCTCAAGGGGATTTTAGCATGACCGCTTATGCAATTTTCATGCAAGAACGCAGCCGCAATGCAGCTGAACTGCAGACACATGCAAAACTGCTGAAACTGGGGAAATCGGGAGGGACCGTACTTGCAGCCCACGGACGTCAGGATGTCCTCGAGGGGGCTGCTTCGGAAGGTGTGGTGATGGTCAGTTTTCCCACTATGGGGCGGCACCGCCTTCTATGACAGCCCGGAATAGCAGGCTGCCGTAAAACACCGCTTTCTTGGGGCGGACTTTCGGTCCTTCATCATAGAAGGAGTCAACTAGCTCCGCGCCAGATCCGGTCCTGCGAACCTCATCAAATGGCACCCGCCCTTTGGGGCGGGCCACAGTCGATCAAGCAAGATGCTCTCCGAAGGACGACTTCAGATTTTCGAAAGGTGTCACATCCTTCCGGTTTCGGCCCAACTGCGGCCGCGTGGGCATCTTCGCTGAGGTAACGCGAGTGCGCCAGCAGGATCGGGCGAGGCGAAACCTCCCTGATAGAGGCGAGTTGCAACAGGATTTGACCCATTTCTCCATTTTGGCTTGGCCAACTAAAATCCGCGGCAACAGAATGTCCACAATCAACTTTCTGAAAATCTCCGTGGATCACGGAGAAATGAAAAATGGTTTAGATCCACGCGATAATCACCAGGAACATCACAAAAACGGGCTCTGCTAAGGTGTAAGAAATCGGATCATTCCGTCGAGAGCCGAAAAGTTCCATAAATATGCTTACGCCTCAAAAACTAGGTTTCGGGGTACATTCTATTTCCAAGTGCGACATGCAAATGATTACAATGGCTTCACTTTGGAGATTTTGGCATGTCTCGATGTTATACGCAGATCCCCCTCGCCGATCGCAGCGTTGCCTCAGTCGCTATGCCGCCGATCTGCTGAAGGGAAAATCTTTCAGGAAAGAAAGATTCGACCTGAAATTTGCTGGAGTCGGTCGATATCGCCTAGCCAGCGTTCAATAGACGGCATTTAGAAACGCACAGGACCCGAGTCAACCAGCGTTAACCGAAATCCATGAGTAATTAGAACGACTTGCAATAAGAACAATGAATGCTCCTCAGGTGAAGGTCAGGTCGTCCTCACTACGCTTGGACGACGGGAGCGCCGGCCAAACTCGTTCCAGGGATCCACGATGGAAGCGTCGCAGCCAAATCCTTGGCCTCTCACGCTCGCAACGGGCAGCGGAAGCGTGACGGCGCCGGTGGGATTGCTTCGGCTTGATATTCAGAAGGATCTGTTTTTGTCGTCGTCAAATGTGATCCACCCGATCAAGGTGCGGCAGAATGAAATGATCAAGGGTAGTCGCTATGGCGACGGGTACCGTGACGTGGTTTAATGCAACAAGGGTTGGCTTCATCCGGTCCGAGGACGGCGGTGACGGTATCTTTGTTCACAACCGCGGTGGAGCGGCCTAGGATGCACGGTCTGATGGATGGCCAGAAGATCCTTTCGACCGGGCAAAGGACCGCAGCACCTGCGCTGCCCGGTGAGTGGGCAGGCCGTCTTAAGGCCGAAAGGAGATGAAGATCACTAGGAGCAAGCCATGTGCCGAAACATAAAGACGCTGTTCAATTTCGATCCGCCGGCGACCGATCAGGAAATCCATGATGCCGCATTGCAGTTCGTACGAAAGCTGAGTGGAACGACCAAACCCTCGAAACGCAATGAGGCAGCGTTCGAACACGCAATCGTTTCGATCGCGGCATGCGCGCGCGAACTGCTCAATTCGCTCGAGACTTCACATCCGCCGCACAGCCGCGAGGAAGAAGCTGCAAAAGCGCGCGCGAAAAACCTGACCAGGTTCGCATGATTTTGTAGGGCGTCGTGTCACTGAAACAGTGTTGGCTTAGCGAAAGTGAGAAGAGACTCCTCGAACCGCTAGGAATGGCGGAAGCTATGAGAGATATCACTCCCGCTCGACCGCCGGCAAGACTGGCTCGAGCACACGCATCTTGCTTTCCGGCGCTCTGCTTTCCGCGCTTACCGTCAATTCGGTGATACCGCGTACTTGCGCGCTTTACCTGCCGATTGTCGGCATCAAGGCTGGGCGGTCTGCGCAAGGAGGATAAATCGCTCAGCCGAAGGTAATCTCGCGGAGCCATTCGACATGGACTATCCGTGTAAGCACGCGACAAGCGATATCGGCATCTGAACCGCGAAAAAATCCATTGCCGCTCTGATAATCATCACCCACACGGTTATAGGAAAATTAATGCTGCAATCCTAATTTCTACTAGTTGCATTATTTGCTCCCCCCGCACATGCGTCCCCCGAGACAAAACCTTATTATCCCTCGTGCAAATTCGCTGTGCGCAAGGGATGATGTGCGACTGTAGAGAGCGTGGGCGTGTGCAGCGCCGAAGTTTTAGCTCTCTCAAAACTGATATCGCTTTGACCGATCAAGTCGCCCGACAAAGCCCGGTTGCTGCGTTCGAGATAATGCCCATCAAGGAAGGAGCGGTAGGCGTCCGCGATACCCTCCTTCAGACCGATCTTAGGCGACCAGCCGAGAGTGCGAAGCTTGTCGACGCTCAAGAGTTTACGTGGCGTGCCATCTGGCTTGGTGAGGTCGAGCGTGATCTTGCCTTCGAAACCTACGACCTTGGAGACGAGGTATCCCAAATCCAGGATGGTAATGTCTTCGCCCGAACCTACGTTCACATGACTTTCGGCGGAATAGGTCTTCATGAGATGGAGGCAGGCGTCGGCGCAATCGTCAACATGCAGGAATTCGCGCCGCGGCGTGCCAGTCCCCCAAATGCATATCTCTTGCTGCTGGTTGATCTTGGCCTCATGCGCCTTGCGTATGAGCGCCGGCATGACATGGCTCGACCCGAGGTCAAAATTATCCCCTGGACCATAAAGATTGGTAGGCATGGCCGAGATGAAATCTCTACCGTGCTGTTTGCGGTAGGCATGGCAGAGCTTTAATCCGGCAATTTTGGCGATCGCATACCATTCATTCGTGGGCTCAAGCGATCCAGTCAGAAGTGAGTCCTCGACGATCGGCTGATCGGCGAATTTCGGATAGATGCAGGACGAGCCCAGAAACATCAGTTTTTCGACGTGAGCTCTATGGGCTGCGTGGATGACGTTCGCTTGCAGAATCAAGTTGTCGTAAAGGAAGTCGGCCGGATAGGTAGCGTTCGCCAGAATACCGCCGACCCTCGCAGCAGCTAGGAAGACAGCGTCGGGACGATTCTTACTCATCCAGGCCTCCACCTGGTCCTGCCGTCTGAGATCGACCTCGGCGCGGGTGGCCGTCAAATCTCGCAGCCCTCGGAAGCGAGACGCCGCACGATCGCAGAGCCCACCATGCCGCGGTGACCCGCGACATAGACCCTTTTTCCGGCAAGGCTGTAGATCACCTCAGGCATGGGCAAAACCTTTGGTTACACCGACCGACGGAACATTTCGTGCCATGACTTTCAGATCCTCGCGAACCATCTCCGCAACCAGCTGATCAAGACTGGTCTCATGTTTCCAGCCAAGCTTCGTGTGCGCCTTCGTCGGATCGCCAATCAGAAGATCAACTTCAGTCGGACGGAAGTAAGCTGGATCGATCTCCACCACACACTGACCGGATGTCTTATCGTATCCCTTTTCCTCAACCCCGTTCCCGCGCCAATCAATCGCCATGCCCACCTTGGCAAAGGCCTTGTCAACAAAGGAACGAACCGAGTGCGTTTCGCCGGTCGCAAGGACATAGTCCTCCGGTTCGTCCTGTTGCAGCATCAGCCACATGCCGCGGACATATTCTCGTGCATGTCCCCAGTCGCGTTTGGCATCCAAATTGCCGAGATAGAGCCTTTCCTGCAGCCCAAGATGGATCGCCGCCGCCGCCCGGGTGATTTTACGCGTCACGAACGTTTCGCCGCGGATCGGGCTTTCATGATTGAACAAAATGCCGTTCGAGGCGTGCATGCCATATGCCTCGCGGTAATTGACCACTATCCAATAGGCATAGAGCTTGGCCACCGCGTAGGGTGATCGAGGGTAGAACGGCGTCGTTTCGCTCTGCGGGACTTCCTGGACTTTGCCGTAGAGCTCTGAGGTGGACGCTTGATAGAAGCGGGTCTTCCTGGTCAGCCCCAGGAGGCGAATTGCTTCAAGTAGCCGAAGGGTTCCGGTTCCATCTGCGTTGGCTGTATATTCCGGCGTCTCGAAAGAGACTTGAACGTGGCTCTGTGCGGCGAGATTGTAGATCTCGTCCGGCTGCGTTTCCTGAATGACACGGATGAGATTCGTTGAATCTGTCATGTCCCCGAAATGCAAAATAAAGCGAGGATTCTCGACATGGGGATCCTCGTAGAGATGTTCGATGCGGCTGGTGTTGAAGGATGATGAGCGTCGCTTGAGGCCGTGAACAATGTAGCCCTTCTCCAGGAGCAATTCGGCCAAATACGCACCGTCATGACCTGTTATACCCGTAATCAGCGCGACTTTTTGGTTCTTTGTCATTCCCGTATCCATGATTGCCCTCCAACTCGAATACTAATGCAGAAGCATATTATGATGTTTGGTACGTACAATTTCGTAAAGGTGAGCGTTTGCGCCTTATGTAGAAGTATTCATTATTTTAGGCTGTAGTATTTCATCAGGGATTTCGAAAACAGTTCCGAGTCGCTGAAATTATACAACGCGTGGCTTTTGGGGTTTACATTGTTGATCGCGACAACAGTTTCCGAATTTCGCGAGCTTTTCATTTGCTGCAGGCTGAACTCGACCGCGCGGCGGCTCGTCTTTCCCCATCTAACGACCGCCAGTGTTCTTTCCGCCAGGGCAGTCAAATGCACGGTATCTGTCGAGGCGAGCACAGGCGCGCTGTCGAAGATGACAATCTGGCCGGCCGCGCCCGCCATCTCAATGATTTCTGCCAGGCCGTTCGAACGGGTGCGCCGCTGGAGACTGAATCTTCCAGATGGAATGAAGTCGATACCGCTTGGATGGCGGTAGACGATGTCGCGGAGATCGGCCTGACCATTCAGGAATTCGTTCAGTCCGTACATTAACCCCGACCTGAAAAACGAATCGAGTTTTCCCCGCCGAAGGTCGCCATCGACCAGCAGCACCGGAATTGCGGCGGCGGCAAGTTCGATAGCCAGCGATCTCGCGACAAGCGACTTGCCTTCCCCGCTATGGGCCGAGGTAACGACGATGCTGCTCGGCGACTTGCCGCCATTGGACTGCTTGAGCGAAAGCACCACGGTACGGATTGCTTCGTCAAACATTGGGACCGGCATATGTTCGAACATCGTTTTCGAATTTTCCCACCGCGCCAGACGCGGGATAAGTCCAGCCGGGATCGTGCGCGCCATTGCCGCTATCTGGTCGAAACTCCGGACCGTCCGGTCCGACATTTCGATCACGAAAGCAGCCGTTACGGCACCCGAGATTGCAGCCAGGAGGGCACCCACCAGATAGAAAAGCCGTCCACGTCCCTGTGCCGCGATCGGCACTGAAGCCGGTGATAGAACTTCCAATTCCGCCCCCGGCAGCATGGCCTTGGCGGCGAGGTCACGGCGCTGATCCTCAAGCTTGTCGAGTGACGTTTGTTCCAAGTCGGCGATATGTTGCAGTCGCGTCAATTCCGACTGCACCAGCGCATCGCGTGTGCGTTTTTCATGAGCTTCAGCCAAGATGGATTGTATTGACTTAGCTTCGTGATCAAGTGCGGCGAGCTTGGCGCGCATTGTTTGGAGATATTGCTTGGTAGCAAGGTTGAGATCGGCACGGGATTCCTGGATCTTTCCACGTAAATCCACCACGGTCTCGGCATTACCGTCATATGTCTGAAGAAGGCGGGCGAGATCTTGCTCCTGTCCGCGAAGATCGCGTTGCTTTGTGGAAATGTTGTCGGGGACGGCGATATTCTCCGCAGCGACCGAAGCGTTATCCGTTGCTTCCAGCGTTGATATCGTGGCCTTGACCTCAAGCCGGCTTTCTTCGATTTTCCCTTCGCGGCCAGTGACTTCTATGATTGACTTGATCCGTTCATCTTGAGCGTCCTCTTTCGAGACGACGTCCATTGATTCTTGATAGTTGCGGGCTGCGTCGCGAGCAATATCCGCGCGAGCCTGCTGTTCGGTGATGCGCTGTCGGATCCATTTTTGCGCTGAATCCAGGCGGCTACCGAGACTGTCCTTCCGTTCATCGAGGTAGATGCTGATGATCCGGTTCGGGACCGCGGCTGCGAGTTCAGGATCATTCGACGTGAAGCTGATCTGGATAACGTCACTCTTGTCCTCGTGCCACACGCCGAGCGCCCTAAAATATTCCGGGATGATGGCGTCGATGTTGTCGCGTACAGGCGAGGTGGGTTTTTCCGTGTCGAACAGGCCGCGCAACATTGCCCGGATCCTGTCAATGAACGAGATCTCGCGCAGCGCTGGATTGAATTCCGGCCGCACGTTAAACCGCAGTTCGTGCACGACTCGCTCTGCGATGCTTCTGGATAGAAGCCGCTCAGTCTCCGATTTCGCGTCAAGCAGATCACTGTGGCTATCGTCGGCACCAAGTGATGTTGCGAGAGGCTGGTGGATAATCAATCGGGCCCAGGCCTGATAGGCGGGCTTCAACCCAGAGATAATAATCACCGTGGGCGCCATCAGAAGCGCGGTTATCGCGATGATCATGATCATTCTTCGCCGGACGAGACGGAAGGCGGCTGCCAGATCGAAGTTGTCCGCCTTGGTCTCCACCTGAAAGCGAGGATCGTAGCGCATCTGTGAAATCGGAAGGTTGCGGTCCGGCGGAACAGTGGAAATCGTCATCGTGCGCCAACCATTGCTCGAGGTTTCGCGGAAACGGTTTCGTAAAGTTTCTCGAGCGACCGCATATAGGCCATCATGCTGAAATGGCTGAGATAATGTGCGCGCCCCCGGGCCGAAAGGCGGATGCAGATCTCTGGATCGGACACCAGCTTCGCCAGGGCTGCAGCCAAGGCATCCTGGTCTCCGACTGGAACGAAGAGGCCGGTTTCACCGTCGGTAATGACTTCGTCATGCGCCCCAACACGCGTGGTGACGACGGCGAGGCCGTGGGACAGCCCTTCGAGCACGGCCATTGCCAGACCTTCGGCGTGCGAAGGCAAGACCAGGATATCCGCACGCGCACACAGGGCTCGCGCCTCACCGGCGTCAAGCCAGCCGGGCATCTCTACCAGATTTGAAAGCGCCATGGCGTCAGCCTGACGGCGATAATCCTCGACAGGTCCGTCGCCTGCCAGTACGGCCCGCCACTGGAGTTCTTTCATAACCGGGTGGCTCAGGGCCAACAGAAGCTCCGTGACCCCCTTGCGTTCGCTCAACCGGCCAAGGAATACGATCAACGGTGTCTCACCGACGCGAATATTGTGCGCCCCAGGATCGGGGACGCAATTATGGGCGACGACCGTGCGGCGCTCGTCAACGCCCAAAAGTGTCGTCAGCGTCATGCAATCACGCCGGCCGAGCGCCACAACGCAATCGGCATTCTGAAACATCCGACGTATGAGCCGTTGTTGGCGTGGCGAGCGTTTCGCAAAGTCGCCGGCGTAGTCGTAGTCGTGCAGGTGCAATATGTGGCAGCACCCGAACAAACGGGCAGCCTCGGTCAGGATCAGTTTTCGGTAGGTGCTGCCGCGGCCAGCGATATGGAAATGGTGAATGCGGGCTGGCGCGACAATCCGATCCTTTGCCATCGTCAGGATGGCGCCGAGCAGGCGTGCGGGTGACGTCACCTTGGACCATCGAGCCCCTCTGGTATCGGTGACGAAATGCTTCGTGCCGGTCTCTTTCGCTGCCTCTGTTATATAACCGACCAGCCTGCCAATGCCGCCGCCGTTCTCGCAGCCGCCCGGAACATAGTGGCGGACGCTGGCCGCGCTCCGTGCTGCCATTCGACTACTGTCCGTGAGGGCCTCCGTCAGCATGACCCGACCACCTCCCGATAAACGGCCGCGGCCTGGGCGCCGACCCGTTCAGGCGAATTCGGTCCTTTGGCCCATTCGAGCGCATTGGCACCGAAATTGTTTCTAAGCTCGCCGTTGTCTGCCAATGTCCTGATAGCTGCCGCGAGCTCTTTGGCATCTCCGGGAGGGATCACCATTCCCAACCCGTTGGGCTGAACGGTGCCCCGCAACTCGCCGACATCCGTAACTATGACCGGTTTTCCAAATGCGGCGGCAAGGTTGAGCACACCGCTTTGGGATGCTTCCGTATAGGGAAGCACGACGATGTCGGTGTCCAGGAAAAGCTGGGCGACCTCTGCATCCTCGATAAAGCGATTGCGAATATCGTAGCGGCCGGGATCCCCCATGAGCGGCTGGAAGATCAGCGGATTGTCGCCACGGCCTGCGACCGTGATGCGTAGGTTGGGAAGTACGTCCTTGAGCATCGCCTCGGCCCGGACCAGATGTTCCAGGCCCTTGTAGGCAAAAATCCGTCCGAAGAGCAGGACGCGTACAGTTCCATCCGCTTCGCGCGGCGTCATCTTCTGTCGCCGGGCGAGCTCCGCATAGCGAAGGATGGAGGGATGCGACAGGACATGGACACATTCCGCCGATTTTGAATATCGATTAAGGACCAGCCGCTTCAGTCCCTCGCCGTGGACGACAAGATGTCCGGATTGCTTCACCATCAATTCGGGGGCCCAGCCGGGCAGCGTACGCGTATCGGAATCGCCGGGATGGATTTCCACGTCATGAATGGTCGTCACAAGCGGGATCGGGCGCCAGAACGGCACGGCGAGGTTCAGCCAAAGTGTAGAATTGCTGAGGAGATGAATGAGGTTCGGCCGTTCCCGTCGGATCAGACGCGTAAGCTGGTACAGAAACCAGGGATTGGAGAGAGAACGGTGTCTCGGCCAGTCCAGAAGGTGCAGATCGACAGCCGGATCGATGGAAGAGGCGAGATGTGCATAGCGCCGGCGTGGCACGGCAAGCACAACGTTCAGGTGTTGGGCAACGCCGCTGGCAAACGCGATGGTATAGTCTTCCAGTTCGGAAACCAATAGCAGCGCCTTCATTTCGTTGCCTCCGACAAGCCGACGTCCAGACCGAGCCGTGACAGGCCGTGTGCCCAGCGCAAACTATCGCGCATCCGCCTGAGCAGGTTCGGTTCGCCGGCAAAGAAGAGGCCTTCGACGGCAAGCTTGAACCGGGTGCGTGCATCGGCTCCCTGCAGCTTTGCCGACGCGATGCGGTAGGGATAGTGATCCCTGAGATGTAGTCTTGCCGGCAGCTTATGGGCTGAGAGAAACAGGTTCGTTGCTTCAAGGGTTTGTTGCCAGTGTGTCATCCGCCTCCTCAGCGTGGTCGCATCCTCGGTCGCGCGATACCAGTTGTTATTGTGGATTCGGTAGAATCCAAGCGGATCCGGCATGGCAATGACGTCCCCCAGAAACGGATAGATTCCCACGAGCCAGGCGTCGGCTGATATGCGGAATTGTTCGGGAATGCTGCCCGCAGCATTCCACGCGCTACGTCGTACAGCGATGGCTGACGTCATCGGAAAGGGCCACCAGCCAGCCGATCTGGTAAGTAGCGGCGACAAAGCGCCCGAACACAGGCTTCGAGGGATCGGCTTGGAAGTCGGCGTGCCATCGACAAGCGTTGGCTGCAGTCGGTGATAGACGAGCGATGCTTGAGGGTTTGCGCGGAACGCTGCTGCCGTCGCCGACAGCTTGCTCGACGCCCACCAGTCGTCGGCATCAAGAAAACAGAGGATCTCGCCCATGCTTGATCCGACAGCGGTATTGATCGCAGCGGCCTGTCCTGCGTTCTCCTGAAAGATCACCTTCACTCGGCTGTCATACGCTTCCAGAACGGACCGCGATTGGTCGGTGGAGCCGTCATCGACGACGATTATCTCGACGTTGCGCGCGTCCTGGCTCAACACGCTGTCTATCGCCCGCCCAACGAAGCGAGCGTAGTTGTAATTATTGATGAGGACACTGAGGGCCGGCTGCTCCATGACGCGCTCTCAGGCGAGTTGCGGCGATGCACCGCTGTACAGCAGCGCAAAGTTGCTTAGGACGTCGACCTCTACGCAGCCATCGAGGTTCGGAGCCTCGGTAACGGTGATATCCAAAAGACCTTGTCGGCCGAACAGCATCTCGCGCGGAGCCGATAAGATCGCCACGACGAGTAGAGCGCCCGTCGCCTTGCATAGAGAACTAGGATCGTGACGCAGAAACATAATAATCCTAAACCTTCCAGGCTTCGACTGCAGAGAGAGCCTCTGTCAGAATTGTTGCCTCATTCCAGTGGAACGGCGGCTTACCCACCACGCTTCACAAGACACTCATCGCCACGGTAGCGGTGAACGGACATGCGCAACATCTGCTCTTATGGGCAATCGGCGGACATGAAGACCCGCCTTTTGGGTAAACACCGGCTGAAAGCTTACGCACAACACCGTCTTTGGGTGGAGCGAAGGTGCATTAGGCGTAGCCTGCCCTTCGCTAGGACAGGTTGACTGCGGATGTGGCTGGATGATTGCTTGAGAGCAGCGCAGCACGAAGGCCGACACCTGTTTTTTTGATCTGCCGCGATCAACAGTCGCTTGTCTTTTCAAGTCAGTCGGGACGGATAATGAGAGTGGATAGCCTCGGAACTGCCAGCGGACCAACCATCAATTGGCGGGCCATAGAATGCTGGGGCGCCGGCATATCCCTTTTCTTTCAGGCAGGCGCGTTGCTGCCGCTTATCCTGGCAGATGCGGATGGAGCGCTCAGCGAATCTGCCAGATCTATACTGCGTCTTCCTTGCTTTCCCGTATATGTATTTACAATCGTGATCTTGATACGCAATTTTCCGCAATTTCTAACGGCGCTCAGGCGAAATCTTATTGTTCCCGCGATCCTTGTCCTGCCGTTTTTGTCCACCCTGTGGTCAATAGGACCTCCAACGACCTTGAGGCGTGCAATCGGCCTTTTGTTTTGCGTGCTTCTTTCCTATGTCCTGGCGATACGTTTCACGCCAAGGCAGCTGCTGTTCCTGATATTTGTGACCCTGGGAGCCTGTATCGTCCTCAGTGTGATTATGTCAGTCGTGTCACCAAGCCTCGCCAGTATGCCGGATGGTACTATGCGGGGCATTTTCATTCACAAGAACGTCCTGGGCTGGTACGCGTCTCTGATGATCTTGGTGGCAACGGCCGTGCTGATCGACGGGACGCTCGGCCTGCGGCGAACCGCGTTCATCTTGTTGGCCGCGGGTGTGATCTGCCTTGCAAGCTCTGGATCGATGACCGCGATCATTGCCACGTCAGTGGCGTATTGCCTGATCGGCTTTTATTCCCTCCTGCAAAGAAGCAGCAGCATTGGCCGCGTCGTCATCGTTCTGTTTTTTGTTCAACTGTCTCTTGGCATTCTGATTTCGCTTCACGAATTCCTGGTTCCGGCCCTTGAAGCACTCGGCAAGGACGCGACTCTGACGGGTCGGGTGCCATTGTGGGAGCTGGTCGATCGCGAAATATCCGATCGTTGGATGTTTGGCTACGGTTACCAGGCTTTCTGGACAGTCGCGAACCCCGAAGCGACGCGCATGTGGCAAAAGATCGGATGGGCGGCGCCTCACGCGCATAATGGATACCGCGATATCTTGTTGAGCTTTGGAATAATGGGAATGATTCCGTTTGTTCTGCTGCTTCTCCATGCAATCCGCCAGGGCGCGACCCTTCATTGTCATGACCGGCAGTACGGGTGGCTCTGGCTCAATGTCCTGACGATCATGATTCTGGTGATGAATCTGACCGAGAGTATTTTTTTCTCTCAGAATGACACCATCTTCATCCTCTTTACCGCAGCCATCATCATGTTTTCGCTGTACGCGCCCGTCGTTTCGATCAGCCGTTCGCCATCTTGGCAGGCGCCCTCGCGTGGCCTTGCGAGCGGGTTGCAGATATCATGAGGCGGCATTTTGGACTGATCCTGAGCATTTTGCCTGTCATGCTCTATCCGCAGTCTGGCAATCCGGCTCCGGTCGGGACAGAGATAGATGCGCCCGAGCGCTTGCAGATGCTCGTCAGGGAGGCCACTTGCGCGGAAGCTTCCGCGACTTTGTCAGCCAAGTTGAATGGGACTTCTTTAAGCGACGTATTGACCGGCAGCACCGGGCCGTGGACGATATTTTACGTTTCTCCCGATGGCAGGGACACCTGGAGTGGCCTCCTTCCCACCGCAGATGACCAGGGCGGCGACGGCCCTTTCGCCGGCATTGAAAGGGCCCGTGATGCTGCCCGTGAGAAGGGCGGCACCAACATAATCGCGCTGGGAAAAGGCGATTACTACCTGACTCAGCCGATCGTCTTTGACGCCCGCGACAAAGGCTTGATCCTGACAGCAAGATGCAATGAAGAGCCGATTTTGCATGGGGGGCAACGCGTGCGCGATTGGACTCGCCAGGCGGATGGTCGCTGGACGGCGCCGCTGAAATTGCCACCGGGTGAAGGAGTCGGTGACCTTTTCGTCAACGGGATACGCCAAATTCGGGCTCGATTCCCCAACGCTCCCGCTGATGGCGATCCACGCAAGGGATGGCTGTTTGCCGCAAAGTGCGAGCCTGCCATCGACATGTGGGAAGGAAACACGCGTTTTTGTTTCCATGCCGGCGATCTTCCGGCAATGGGTGATACAGGTGGGCTGGTCGTGGACATCGTTGGGGGGTATCAACCCGGAAGCCAGTGGGGCAATGATACGCTTCCAGTTGTATCCATCGATGGCGCGGGCCGGACTGTCCATACGAAAGGCACAGGCTATTTCTTTACCGCAGAAGGCAGCCGCTATTTCCTAACCGGAGCCAAGGCCTTGCTCGATGCTCCCGGAGAGTGGTGGTACGACCTTGTCGCGGGCCAGCTTCATTATATCCCTGTCGATCAGTCCTTACCCAATTCCGTCGTCGTTGCTGGCATCCTGCCGACATTCTTCAAATTGGATGAGGCAAATGGGATGGTCGTATCAGGGCTCGAGTTTAGAGATGGAGCTCCTGAAGGCAGCGGCAAGTTCTATACAGAAACCAGAGGATTTGGCGCCATACGGATCGAACACGCTGATGGCGTCAAGATTCTCGGCAACAGCATCGAAAATGTCGGCGTCGGGGTCCATGTGACGGAAAGCAAGGATGCGTTGATTGCCGGCAATGTGATTGCGGATGTCGCTGGCAACGGGATTTACGTCGGCACAAATTATGGCACGTTCGGCAAGTCGAACGGCTCCAGGATCCTTTCAAACCATATCCATGACATCGGAAAGGTTTACATCGAGACCGCAGGAATATGGTTCCAGGCGGCTGACAATGTCAGGATCGCCGACAACCTGATCGAAAACACGGCGCAGTTCGGAATCGCCGGCGGTTCACTATGGGGTTCTAACGACGCCGTCTATAACGCTGTCATCGAGCACAACGTGATCCATAACGCCAATCAGCAGACGGCAGATGGCGGCGCCATCAAGATGATGGGCGAGCAGGCCGACCCTCTCAACAGCACCATCCGCTTCAATCTGGTGACCGGGACCGGTCATCTGATGAACAGGGTCGATGGGACGTTCTGGCCTCCCGGATATGAGAATACCAGCGAATGGCCGTCGCCTATCAGCTGGGCGATCTATACGGATGGGAAGGCGAGCGGGCTGCGTATCGAGGGAAATACGCTCTCGGGCAACGTCGCGGCGATCGGTATCAACGGCGGTTGGAGCAACCTGGTGGCGGGAAACGTCATCACACACGGATCGGGCGCGGCTTTTCGCGTTGATGACGGTACCGGCAGGGGTTGGCGCCCGCCATGGGCACGCCCTAATCGCATTGAGGAGAATGTTGTATCGGTTGACAGTGACAGCGGCGTTGTAGCGTATGTAAACGCTCCCGATCTTGGGCTTGGATTTGTGCAATTCGCGCGCAACCGCTACAGCGGCAACTTGAACGACAAGAGCTTCAGGGTACGTCCGGAGATCATGCGTCCGGGAGAATTTGGCAGTCTAGGAGATCTTCAGAAGGCTGGGGCGGACACCGGAAGCGTGGTCACGCCGCCCGAGTAACAAAAGGCGTCGCGACGACGGGTGTTCTGCTGCGATAAAGTCCGCAGCCATGGCGACTTATCACACCCTTCAATCATGGCGTGCACGCGCTGCTGGTAACTGCCGCAGGCAGGAACGGTGACGAGATGAGCGTGGCGCGCCGCTTTCAAAGCGAAATTCCAACCCTTGCCCAACTCGCATCCTGCGCGAGGCTTCCGCCGAGCCGTCGAATGATCGATCGCGTCAAGGGAAGGCCTTTTGAGCGTCCAGGCGAAGCCGCGGCCAGATCCGTTCGAAGATCCTGCCAGGCTCAAGCGTTTCACTTGCTCAGCTGTCAGGAATTCCCTGATGACGATATGGCACATAGCCGTTGGAACTTAGATCTTTCCGCAGCTGGTTGGTTTCTGTCGGACATCTCTGAATGCTCGCCAGCCGGGGCCCTCATCTCGCCTATTGGATTGACCATGTCTCTCTCCCCGGCTTTGTTCGCGCTCAAACCTCACCAGCTTTGATCGCACTAGAGTGAATAGCTTCTGCGGCTCTGCGCGGGTCGAAGCGCCATTTCGGGCCACCGGTCATCAATAAGAGCAACAGGGTAAGCTGTGGGGTACATAGACTTACTTCGAATATTGTACGTCATCGTGGCATAAGACGTAAATATGAAATCTCTTCTACGTCCAATAGCTGGAGCTGCAAGTATGGAGGCAATCGGCCTGCCGGGATATTCTGATGACAGTTTCGATCGCGAAAGCGTAGGTCATGGGAAAGCAAACAGCAGGCAGCAGCCAAACTTCAGTTCTTCATCCAAAGGGTTCCTTTGAATGGACGAATGTCCTTGGTGTTCGCGTTTCGGCAGTCAATCTCAAAAGCGCGACTGGATTTATTCAAAAAGCGATCGAAGACGGCAGGAAAGAATATGTTTGCGTTCGCGACGCACACGGCATCGTCCGCTGTCAAGATGATCCCGAGCTTCGGTCGATACATAACCGGGCTTTCCTTGTAACTCCCGACGGCATGCCGCTTGTTTGGGCGTTGAAGCGTGCTGGTCATGCCGAAAGCGACAGGGTCTATGGACCGGATCTCATGCTATCCGTTTTCGATGTCGGCAGCTCCAAGGGCTTGCGCCACTTCCTTTATGGCGCAACGGCCGAAACGCTCGAACAACTGCAGGCTCGCCTTCTGGCAAAATTTCCGCAAGCACGGATCGTCGGCTCCTACGCGCCGCCTTTTCGCAAACTGTCGACGCAGGAGGAAACGGATATTGCTGACCGGCTTAATCGGTCGGGCGCCGATATCATCTGGGTCGGGCTGAGCAGTCCCAAGCAGGAACTCTGGATGGCGCGCATGCGCGATAGTCTGGAAGCATCGATGCTCATCGGGGTCGGAGCCGCATTCGATTTCCACGCCGGCCTCAAGCGGCAGGCTCCAAGGTTCATTCAAAGAAGCGGCTTCGAATGGGCGTTTCGTCTTTTGTGCGAGCCGCGACGGCTATGGCGGCGCTATGCGCTCGTCGTACCGACCTTCATCTCACTGACGGCATTCCAGAGACTGGGGCTTCGGAAGTTTCCGATCGAAGACGCGGTATTTGGATCAAGCGCGCCAAAAGCAGCAGCTGCAAAGGTGTAAAGCAATCATGTCCCTATTTGCGTCGCCAGCAATGACATCGGGCCCGTCGAAGGCAGCCATATCAAATGACATGACGGCGCGGGCGCTTCCGGCAGCTTCCGTGCCACCCATAGCAGCTAAGCCCGCCGATCCCTTTGTAGGGGCAGGGCCGAATATGCCCGTCGCACTGCGGCGCCGGCTTCCTCGGCTTGCAACCTCGTCCTTGCTGGTCGCCGGCGACATTGCCAGCTATTTGATTGCCTATTTTGCTCTCCTGTCCTTTCTCCCCAGTGGTTCGGAGGGCGCGATAGTGGAGCGCACCTTCACGATCGCAGCACTTGCTGCGATCGTACTCTACGGATCGGCCGGCCTCTATCCTGGATATCGGTTACTTGACCACGAACATCTGAGGCGGCGCAGCATAGCTGCCGTCAAGGTGGCTGTCCTGGCGGCATTCGGAGCAATTATCCTGCCCGAGGGGGAACGACTGCTGCTTGCCGTTATTGGGTTCCTCGCCCTCGGGCTGATTGTTCAGCCGCTTGTGCATTGGCTTGCACGAGGCCTGTGCTGGAAACTTGGAATCTGGGGCGAGCGCGCGGTTGTCATAGGAGGGTGCAACCTTGCTCCCGCGCTCGTGGCCCATTTCAAGAATCGCTGGCAGTACGGCATCAGGCCGGAGCCCTTTTCCCCCGATACTTTGGAGGCATTGCCCGATGGCGTGCCATCCATTGCCGTGATTGCCGGCGACACAGGATCGCTTGTACCCGACTTGGCGGGGCTGCGTGGGAAGTTCGCCGAAGTCATTTTGCTGTCCGACACGCCCAACCTCAAGGTAAGTGGTTTGCGACCTGCGGATGTCGGCGGAGAGATCGGTATTCGCCTCACCACCGGTGGGAGTTGGGTCAACTCGGATCTGGTTCGCCGAATCCTCGATCTTGCAATCGCCATCCCTGCAATGATCGTGGTCGCGCCATTCATCGCGTTTGCAGCGGCCGCAATCTATGCCATCGATCCAGGTCCCGTCTTCTTCCGGCATACCAGGGAAGGGCGATCCGGCAAGCCGGTGCACGTCCTGAAATTGAGGACGATGTACCAAGATGCAGAACAGCGCCTTGAAGCACTGTTCCGAGACAACCCTACTATGCGCGCCGAGTGGTTGAGCCACTTCAAGCTCAAGGACGATCCGCGCATCCTTCCGGTTATAGGACATATGCTGCGCTCTTCGAGCATCGACGAGCTCCCGCAATTGGCAAACATCATTGCCGGCCAGATGGCCATCGTCGGGCCACGTCCGTTCCCGGAATATCACCTCCTGGCCATGGAAGGCGAATTTCGAAACAAGCGCCGTTCCGTCACGCCGGGGCTCACGGGCCTTTGGCAAATATCCGAACGAAGCAATGCGGATATCGAGCTGCAGCAGCAACTCGACGAGTTCTACATCGACAACCGGTCGCTGTGGTTTGACTGCCAAATTCTTCTCAGCACAATCCCTGCGGTCTTCAAGCGCAGGGGAGCCTACTGACCATCCTCGCTTTCGCGAGGCAACCGTCAACAACGGAGCACACCAATGCACGGACAAAAGCGAATTATGGTAACCGGCGGCACCGGCTTTCTGGGATCTTTCCTGTGCGAAAGGCTTTTGCGAGAGGGCAATGACGTCCTCTGCGTGGACAATTACTACACCGGTTCGCGCGACAATGTGCTGCATCTTCTTGACGATCCTCGCTTTGAGGTGCTGCGCCATGACATTACCTTCCCGCTCTATGTGGAGGTCGACGAGATCTACAACCTCGCCTGTCCGGCGTCTCCGGTCCACTATCAGCACGACCCCGTACAGACCGTAAAGACCAATGTGCACGGGGCCATCAATATGCTCGGCTTGGCAAAACGCACCAGGGCGAAGATCTTCCAGGCATCCACGAGCGAAGTTTATGGCGATCCGGCAGTCCACCCTCAGCCCGAGGAATATCGAGGCAGCGTCAATCCCATAGGGCCGCGGGCATGTTATGACGAAGGCAAGCGGTGTGCCGAAACATTGTTCTTCGATTACCATCGTCAATATGGCGTGGAAATCCGCGTAGCCCGCATCTTCAATACTTACGGGCCGCGCATGCAGACCAATGACGGCCGCGTCGTCTCCAATTTCATCGTTCAGGCGCTTCAAAACGAGCCGATCACGATATTCGGCAATGGCACGCAAACGCGCTCCTTCTGCTATGTAGACGATCTGATTGAGGGCTTCATCCGCCTGATGGGGGCGCCGGCTGGCGTTACAGGTCCGATCAATCTCGGTAACCCAGGAGAATTCCAGGTCCGGGAACTGGCCGAAATGGTCATCGAGATGACGGGATCGAAATCAAGCATCGTTTACAAGCCTCTGCCGATTGACGATCCGACGCAGCGCAAGCCCGACATCAGCCGCGCAAGGCAGGACCTGGGCTGGCAGCCGACAGTGAACCTGCGACAGGGGCTCGAGAAAACGATCGCGTATTTCGAGTGGAAGCTTTCTGGCGGAGTGAAGAGCACGCTTGGCGTCCAGTCCTCGCGAACGGCCTACACCCATCTGCCTACCCCGGCCGTCGGTCTTCCCGTTCAGGAAGCCGTATCAATCGGGCCGTGAACAACAACGTCGATCATTGCAAGTCGAAGCTCGTGTTCTTTCGATGGGATGGTGCCGGAAACATGAATGTGTATAGCATACGAGCAGGAGCCGTCCCTACGGGTGCAACACAGCGGTTGGGGCCCATCGTCTTTGCGGTCGATGCGGCCTACGCCGTTCCCTTGGCGACCGCCCTTAGATCGGTCGCCGAGAATAACCGAAGCGCATGGCCCTTGAATGTCCATGTCGTTCATGAGGGAATAGGCGAAGAAACAAAGCGACTGATCTTTGATTCTCTGCCCGCAAATTCTGCAGTCATTCAGTGGCATCCCATCGCCACATTGTCCTTCGCAAGCGGATTTTCCACTCGCCCTGGCGTTTCGAGGATGACCTTCGCGAGACTCCTTTTGCCGCAGTTCCTTCCGCAGACCTGCAATCGGGTTCTGTATCTGGATGGCGACATCCTGGTCCTGACAGCGCTTGAACAGCTGTGGAGTATCGATCTTGGCGAGGCAGTGATCGGCGCCGTGCCGGATTACTGGCTGGACAATGTTGTGCGCAACGGACCAGGTGCAACCGGCGGCCCTCGGGTCGAACGTTATTTCAACGCCGGCATTCTTCTTATCGACCTTGAAAAATGGCGAAACGAGCGAATATCGGAACGGTCTCTGGACTATCTCGACCGCTTTCCGACGACAGAATATTCGGATCAGGACGCTCTTAACTTTGCCTGCGACGGAAAGTGGAAGATCCTGGACCGTGCCTGGAATTTTCAGTTCGAGCCAACGCAGGCGATCGCCCGCATCGCGCTCGAGCAGAAGCTCGCGATCGTTCATTTCGTGACCAACGTGAAGCCCTGGAAATCAGGAAGCTTGAGCCCGAACGTCGCCTTCTACGATACGTTTCGGTCCCGGACCCGTTTTGCGCTTACCCGTTGGGCGCGCGTTCAGAGTGGCCTGAAGCGTGCAGGGTCGCGGCTGCTTGCCCGATCCGCCTTGTTGAGAGCGGCATGGTCCAGCGCGAAATCGGCTATGCGTGCGTGCGCATCGACGCCGCGCCAATGAATCGCGGAGCGAAGAACGCGTAAGAGCGAAACGAAGCCGAGTTCGGGTTCCACGAAATGCTCCGAACGAAACGATTGCCTGCGGAGGAACAAGGTTGCAACGCGTTGATGTCGTCATTCCCTGCTACAACTACGCTCATTTTCTTGAGGAATGTGTTGGTAGTGTTCTTTCACAAGCAGGCGTCGATGTGCGCGTGCTTATTCTGGATGACTGCTCGCCAGACAATACGCCGGAAGTCGGAATGGCCCTGGCATCCCGGGACAAACGGGTCACCTATCGGCGGCAGACGGAAAACAAGGGCCACATCGCCACCTATAATGGGGGAATCGAGTGGGCGGGCGGCGACTTGTTCCTGCTTCTCTCTGCGGATGATTATCTCTTGCCGGGCGCGCTGGGGCGCGCTTCCGAGCTGATGCGCAATCATCCGCATGTGGGGTTTACGTTCGGAAACGCGCTCATAGCTGAGCCGAGTGGCGTCAGTAAGCGCGTCGATCCTCTCGGCGACAATAGTGTGCCTCCGATGCAGGTCTTGTCCGGTCCGCAATTCATACGGTTGAGTGGAGCAAACAACCTGGTTCCGACACCGACGGCTATCGTGAGAACGACACTGCAAAAACAGGTCGGCGGCTATAATAAGGAACTGCCGCATGCCGGCGATATGGAGATGTGGCTGCGGCTCGCATCACATGCCGGTGTAGGCTACATCAACGAAGACCAGGCAGTATACCGCAGACATGCTTCGAACATGTCGCTACAATACTATGGACAAAGTATCCTTCCCGACCTCCGGCAACGAAAACAGGCTTTCGATATTCTATTTCGCCAAGGCGCGGAAAGCCTCAGGAAAGATGAGAAATTAAGACGTTTTCTTGCCAGGGATCTCGGGAAAGAGGCGCTTCGGCTGGCGGGCATGGCATTTAATAATTTCGATGTTCCCACAGCCGTGGCTATTCAGCGTTTTGCTCTCGAGGTTTCTCCTGATGTGCGAAATTCATTGCCCTGGATCAAGTTGGTCTGCAAGCAAACCATCGGCCCAAAGTACTGGTACGCCTTGAATTCTATGCGGCGAAGAGCTGCAGCATGAACAGGCAGGACCGGGCCGGGTTAGTTCCCTGCAAAGACGGGAAAAGCAGTCCGTGGTTGGGAGCCCGATCGCTGCTCACGCCAAGATCGCGGGAAGCATAATAGATCGCCCGATATCAAAAACCCCGGTGACGCATTCGCGCCACCGGGGTGATTTGAGCAAGACCGTGGTTCCAAGATACGAAAAGATTTGCCCCAACAAGCATCAGGCCGACGCCCTATCCACGGTCATGCCGGAATACCGGTTTGACATAAGTCGTTGAGCTTGAACACGACTTCCGTTCTGTTCGTTGCTTTGACCTTTTTCATAATATTGCGAACATGCACCTTGACAGTGCTCTCTCGCAGGTTGAGCTCATAAGCGATAATTTTATTCGCCTTTCCGCGTCGGAGCGCCTCCACGACTTCGACCTGACGATCCGTGAATATGCCGGCCAGCGGGCGTGCGGTCGAATTGCTCGAGTCCAGCAAGTGATGCATGGCGAACAGGGCGCTTGCAGGCACAAAAATTCCTCCTGCCACTGACAGCGCGATCAGCTCCATACACACACTGACGCTGACTGAGGCGGGTATGAACCCTTTGGCTCCGTACTCAAGCGCCCTGACGATTTGGCCGAAATCGTCGCTATCAGCCAATACGATGAGTGGCGTTGATGTAAATTCCGACGCAAGCTTGCGGATTTGCTCCGAAACGGCCGGTTCATCGATCTTTTTGCCGCCGACGTTCAAGAGGATTGCCGAAAGCGGAGGATGTTCGTCGCGCTTCTGCTTCCATTCCTCAATTGATCCAAATGCCAGTATCTGCAAATCCGCCTTTTGAGCAGCCATGCATTGCGCCAAGCACTGCCTATCAAGTTCACGATTATCGAGAATGACAAGCGAATGCGTTTGCCTTGCCGACAAGACAGGTGTGTGCGCGTTATTGTCTATCTTAAGAGGAAGAGAGATGTTTTCCTGCCTGCGGTCTAGATTCGGTATAAGTGCTGAATTCACAGCTTCACCCTCCCTATAACACGTTACGCCACTACGGCCCGAGTACCGACCCCTCTCCATACGGGGGTTTAGGAAACTCTAAAGGAGGAATGGATTACCACAATTCGCCGGGCGTTGCAGTAGCTAATATAGGTTAAGTACTACACAACTTCTATAATTGGATAAGAAATTGAAGATAAGCCTGAGTATAGACCTAGGTCTTACTAGAACGATTGCGGGATAGTCTCTCTTGTTGCGCCGCCATTTGGCAATGAACCCCTAAATGCATGGAAACCATCGCTGTCTCCGGCGTTCGCCAGCCGACGAGTGCGAGAGGTGACCCGCCACCAATGTTGGACAGGGGCATAAACTGGGGCGTAAGTCGTCGTAAGTAGATACGCCTTTCGGCGGATAAGCTTAAACGATTTGTTTCTTTACTCAGATGAAGAAAACAATTCTCTTTGGAATGGAGAGAAGTATTTGTCCTGGGTAACATTGGACGCAATCGACCTTTGTTTAACTGAAAATCGGGCCTGTTATGAGTTTAGGAGTTTGCAGGGATGATTGCATCAAACGTCAAGCTGGGTGACGGCAGCGTCATTCACCATCGAGATCTTGTGAATCTCTACGGCTGCACGATCGGCGCAGGAACCCGCATCGGCACCTTCGTCGAGATTCAGAAGAATGTCATCGTCGGAGAAGACTGTAAGATCTCCAGCCATTCCTTCCTCTGCGAGGGCGTGACGCTGGAAGACGGCGTGTTCATAGGCCACGGGGTCATGTTTACCAACGACATGTACCCGCGCGCCGTCAATCCGGATGGCAGCCTGCAGACCGAAACCGACTGGGCTGTCATCCCTACTCTGGTCAAGCGCCACGCGTCGATTGGCAGCAACGCCACCATTCTGCCTGGCGTCATCATCGGAGAAGCCGCACAGGTCGGCGCCGGCGCGGTTGTAACCAAGGATGTGCCGGACGGTGCCATTGTTGTCGGCGTTCCGGCCAGGATCATCGGTCGCGTTCATGACCGATCAGTCAACATGCAAGCGTTGGGAGAAGTGCAATGATCGGTATCGCCGTTGTTGGGTATGGGTATTGGGGTCCGAATCTGGTTCGTAACATCTCGGAAGCGGCCGGCGCGCACCTCGTTTCAGTTTGTGATCTGAATGTCGAACGGTTGGCGGCTGTCAAAAGCCGCTACCCCGCAGTGACGATCACCGATGATTTCGAGGAAGTCCTGCGCGATCCGAGAGTGGATGCCATCGCTATCGCGACGCCGGTCTTCACCCATTTCAAGCTCGCTATGCAGGCTATGATGGCCGGAAAGCATGTCTTCGTCGAAAAGCCGATGGCTTCGACGACGGACGAAGCCTCGCGGATGGTCGAAGAAGCCGCGCGCAGACGCCTCGTGCTGGCCGTGGATCATACTTTCGTCCATACAGGCGCCGTCCGCAAGATGCGCGAACTCGTCGAAAGCGGCCTCGGCGACATGTATTACTACGACTCGGTTCGGGTCAATTTGGGGCTCTTCCAGCACGATGTCAGCGTCATCTGGGACCTCGCGGTGCATGATCTCTCCATCCTGGACCATGTTGTGCAGGAAAGGCCGGTCGCCGTTTCTGCGACGGGCATGAGCCATGTGCTCGGCGAGCCGGAGAACATCGCCTATCTGACGCTTTTCTTCGAGAGCAAGCTCATCGCACATATCCACGTCAATTGGCTGGCCCCGGTCAAGGTCCGCCGCACGCTGATCGGCGGCAGCAGCAAGATGATCGTCTATGACGATCTGGAGCCCAGCGAAAAGATCAAGGTCTATGACAAGGGCATTACCATGTGCCCCAATTCCGATGCATATGGTGAGAAGGTGCATCAGATGATGGTCGGCTACCGCAGCGGCGACATGTGGGCGCCCAAGCTCGATATGACCGAGGCGTTGAAACGCGAACTGGATCAGTTCGTCGATTGCATCGAGCAAAATTTGCGACCCATTACGGATGGCCAAGCCGGGCTGCGGGTCGTTCGCATCCTTGAAGCCGCAAGCCGATCGCTCGCCCAGCGCGGTCGTATCATCGAGCTTGAAGAGGCGAGGCGCATTGCATGATCCCGTTCCTGGACCTCAAGGCACAATATCAATCCATTAAGAGCGAAATCGACGCCGCCGTGCTCGGTGTCCTGGCCTCGGGGCAGTACATACTGGGCGAGGAGGTCGCTCGCCTCGAGCAGGAATTCGCGGACTATTGCAACGTCAAACATGCGATAGCCGTCAACACCGGAACGAGTGCCCTGCATCTGTCGCTTCTCGCGGCAGGCGTCGGCCCCGGCGATGAAGTCATCACCGTGCCATTTACCTTCGTCGCGACCGTATCGGCGATCTGCTACGCAGGTGCACGACCGGTATTCGTCGATGTCGAGCCCGTGACGCTCACGATGGATCCGGCTCAACTCGAGGCAAAGATTACACCCCGAACCAAGGCCATTGTTCCCGTCCATCTCTACGGTCAGATGGCCGATATGGACGCGATCAAAACGATTGCTGACCACTACCGGATACCGGTCATCGAGGACGCCTGCCAGGCGCACGGAGCGCAATACAAAGGCGCGCGCGCCGGCAGCATCGGCACATCCGGTTGCTTCAGCTTCTACCCCGGCAAAAATCTCGGCGCCTGCGGCGAGGGGGGTATCGTCGTCACGAACAGCGACGATCAGGCCAAGACGATGCGCATGTTGCGCGACTGGGGTCAGGAACAGCGTTATCACCATCTGCTGAAGGGCTTCAACTACCGCATGGATGCCATTCAAGGTGCGATCCTGCGCATCAAGCTCCGGCACCTCGAGGTCTGGACCGAAGCGCGGCGCGCCCACGGACGCCGCTACTCGTTGCTGCTTGGCGGTTCGGCGAATCTCAGGACACCTGTCGAAATCGCCGACCGGCGCCACGTCTATCACGTCTATGCCATCAGAAGCCGCGATCGCGACCAGCTTCAGCGCGTACTGAGCGAAGAGGGCATTCAGTCCGGGCTGCACTATCCGATCCCAGTTCATCTGCAGAAGGCCCATGCCGACCTTGGTTACAAGGCCGGCGATTTCCCAATATCGGAAGCTGCCGCACGGGAGGTCCTCTCGCTGCCGATCTATCCCGAGATGCCGGCGTGGCACGTCGACCAGGTGGCCGCCGCGCTGGAGAACACCTATGTCAGCTAATCGTGCGGGCGAGGCCCGGATCGTGCAAGCGGTCCATGGCCGTCATGAAAGGCCGGCGGACCCTGCCTACCAGGCCGGGCTGGCCGAAGAACTCAGGCAGTCATACGGGCGCGCTGGCCTGATCGAACTATACGGTCGTTTCGCGACCGGTGACGGTGTCATCGATATTCTGATGCGAAAAGCCATCTGGCAAGCCATCACGCGGAGTTGTGGCACAGGATTGCAGGTTGCAGGCGGTGCCGGTTTCAAACATCCCGAGACGTTCGACATCGGCAATGGGGTGTTCATCGGGGCTCAGGCCTATATCCAGGGTCGCTTCGACGGCCGATGCAAGATCGGCGATAATGTCTGGATCGGGCCGATGGCCTATTTCGACGCTCGCGATCTCGTGATCGAGGATTCTGTCGGGTGGGGGCCTGGCGCCAAGGTACTTGGCTCGACCCACACGGCACTGCCCTTGGATGTGCCGATCATTCGTACGGATCTTGAAATCAAGCCGGTACGAATCTGTGCAGAGGCCGATATCGGAACGAATGCGACCATTCTTCCCGGCGTGACCATCGGGAAGGGGGCGATCATTGGAGCGGGGGCAGTTGTCGTTTCCGACGTCGAGCCGTTCTCGGTCGCCGCAGGTGTCCCTGCGAAATTCATACGTTGGCGTTCGGAGAAGGATCCGATGACGAACATGTCGCGTGAGGGTAGATCATGAGAAACAAACGGGTGCTCATTACCGGCGGTGCCGGTCTGATCGGTTCGCATATTGCCGATCTTGTCGCATTGGAAAAACCTCGCGAGATCATCATCCTCGATAATTTCGTGCGTGGGCGCCGGGACAACCTCGGCACGGCGATAGCCAGCGGGTCCGTTAACATCATCGAGGGCGATATCCGCGACAGAGCGCTTCTCGCAAAAACCTTCGAAGGCGTCGACATCGTCTTTCATCAGGCTGCCATCCGCATCACGCAATGCGCCGAAGAGCCACGGTTGGCTTTCGATGTCCTTGCGGAGGGGACGTTCAACGTTCTCGAAGCCGCCGTCAGGGCGGGCGTATCGAAGGTCGTTGCTGCCTCTTCCGCCTCGGTTCTGGGGCTTGCGGAGAATTTCCCAACGACCGAAGAACATCATCCGTACAATAACCGGACGATCTACGGCGCGGCGAAAACATTCAACGAGGGGCTGATGCGTAGCTTTGCGGAGATGTACGGCCTGCGCTATGTCGCGCTCCGTTACTTCAACGTCTATGGGCCGCGCATGGACGTTTACGGCGCCTATACTGAAGTTCTGATCCGTTGGATGGAACGCCTGATGGCCGGGATGCCTCCCCTCATCTATGGGGATGGTAGCCAGACGATGGACTTCGTCGATGCACGCGACATCGGCCGCGCAAACATTCTGGCCGCCAAAAGCGATGTCACGGACGAAGTGTTCAACGTCGCGAGCGGCAAGGAAATAAGCCTGCTGGAACTGGCGAAGATGCTGAGCGACATTATGGGTTCCTCGCTCGAACCGCAGCACAAAGAGGCCCGCACGGTTAACGGTGTGACCCGTCGCCTTGCCGATATCAGCAAGGCCGAACGGCTCCTCGGCTTCAAGGCGGAGATCTCTATGGAGCAAGGGCTTCGTGATCTCGTTGCCTGGTGGCAAATGCAGACCAACGCAGGGGGGGCGGCTGCATGAGCTCATCTCAATCCACAATTCCGGTCGCCAAACCCGTTCTCGGGGAGGAAGAGGCTGACGCTGCGCGCCGCGTTATTCTGTCGGGATGGGTGACCCAGGGGCCGGAAGTCGCGGCTTTCGAGCGTGAATTCGCCGCCTTTGTGGGCGCCGCGCATGCTTGCGCCATGTCCAATTGCACGACTGCGTTGCATCTGGCCCTGAAGGCGGTCGGCGTATCCGCCGGTGATGAAGTCGTCACGGTCAGCCATTCTTTCATCGCGACCGCAAATGCGGTTCGCTACTGCGATGCGGTGCCTGTTTTCGTCGACATCGAAGCCGATGGTTACAATATCGACCCCAGCCTGATCGAAGCAGCCATCACGCCCCGCACTAAGGCAATCCTATGTGTGCATCAACTCGGCATGCCTTGCGATCTCCGCGCCATCGTGGAGATCGGCAAGCGCCACGAGATACCGGTTATCGAAGATGCAGCCTGTGCGACGGGAAGCGAAATCCTATGGGACGGCCGTTGGGAAAAGATCGGCAAAGCGCATGGCGATATTGCCTGCTTCTCCTTCCACCCGAGGAAGGTCGTCACGACAGGCGATGGCGGCATGTTGACGACGGCCAATCCCGAATATGACCGGAAGTTCCGGCTCTGGCGCCAGCATGGCATGAGCGTCACCGATGCCGTTCGTCACGGCTCGAAACAGGTCATCTTCGAAGACTATGACGAGTTGGGTTACAATTACCGGATGACCGATCTTCAGGCGGCCGTCGGACGCGAGCAGTTGCGGCGGCTGCCGGAGTTGGTTGCCCAGCGCAGGCTGCTTGCCGAGCAATATTGCGAACGTCTGTCGACGATTGCCGGGCTTTCTCTGCCGGCCGAGCCGCGCTGGGCTCGCAGCAACTGGCAGAGCTTCTGTGTGAGACTGGCCGAGACGGTCGACCAGCGGGCCGTCATGCAGGCCTTGCTCGATCAGGGGATCTCGACCCGGCGCGGGGTGATGAACATTCATCTGGAGAAAGCCTATTCTGATGAGAGCTCCCACCGCGCTGCCACCAGCCTGATGCGAAGCGTGTCTGCGCAGCAGCAAACGATAATCCTGCCGCTTTATGCCCAGATGACCGTGTCTGACATGGACCGGGTTGTTGAGGCCCTTCGCGCAGCCCTGGCGGAAGCGACCGTCGGAGCCGCCAGCTTGCAACGTGCCATGGACGTCGCTGTCGCCTGAACCCGCATTTGCCTGACGTAGCAATTTGTATAACGAAACAATGCGCGTATCTCCGGATGCGCGCATAGTTTCGTTATGCTGATTTCGTGATCCATCCGCGGATGGTTGCTGGCACGGACTCCGGCGGAAGCAGGTCGATCAGCATGCGCAGCGAATAGACCCCGCAGAGAGCGACGGCGACGAAGCCAATCACCGTCGCCGGCCATAGCGGCAAAATCGAGAACATCAGGAATACCAGTCCCGATGCGGGCAAGAAAAGCAGCGCGTGTCTGCGATTGGCGGCGGACCAGCGAAAACCGGTCAGCTTCCGCACGATCACATAGATCAGGATGCTGTGCCAGACATAGAGGCCAAAAAACGCCATGCCGGCTCCTTGCGTACCGAGCAGCGATACGAAGAGCCAGGCAAGCCCCACATGCACGATTGCCGCCGCAACCTCCGTCCAGAAGAAAATCGCCTGGGTACGCTTCGCCACGACGATGAAACCCATCGGCCAGGAAATAATCCGCAGCATCATTCCAAGGCAGATCCAGCGCAGAAGGTCGACTGCCCCTTGAAATTCCGCCGAATAGAACAGGCTCATCATGAGCGGCGCAAGCGTCAAGGTGCCGAGCAGGCCGGGGCCAGCGAGCAGCATGCTGATTTCCGCCTGTTCATTGACCAGCCGATTGCATTCGGCATTGTTCTCGGCGGCCGCAGTCAGGCGCGGATAAAAATCCGTCCCCATCGCCTGCAGGATGAAGCTGGCATAGAGACCGCCAAGGCCCCAGGCCGCCTGGTACAATCCAGCCGCCATGACGCCGCCCTCCTTCAGCACGATGAGGCGGATGGCATAAGCTGCGCCGAAGGTCAGAAGCCCGCTTGCCATGAAGACGAAGCCGAGCCTGAGCAGTGCCGACACTTCCCGACCGAACTGGCGCGTGGGCATTGGCGAGGGATGCGGGCAGATCTGCCGGCTGTACCACCAGGTCGGAAGGATTGAAGCAGCCGCAATCACCACGAGGGACGGTGCGATCGCCTGCAGGCCGAACAAATAGATCAGCGGGATGCTGACAGCCGTGCCGATAAGCCCGGCAAGCACGTTGATACGGGCAAGATCTGCAATGCCGCGCAGGCCCTGGATCAATGCAGTCTGCCCTGCAGAGACCAGTCGAAAGAAGATTGCCAGCGACAGCAATGCAATGCCACCGGCATGCTGGTAGCCGCCGAAAGTGAAATTTGAGACCGGGAATGCCAACGCGGCGAGAAGGAGCGCACCAAACAATCCGAGCACCACCGATATGCGTCGCAGCACTGCTGCTGATCGGGCGATCGTTTCTGCGTCATCGGTGCCTGCAGCTTCGGCAATCTGGCGCACGCCACTGCTGCCCACGCCAAGCCCGGCAATCGCCTGGGCGATATCGAGGATCGACCCGTAAAGGCCCATCAGTCCCACGCCTTCCGGCCCAAGCAGAACAGCCATGGCTTTGTTTCTGACAATGCTGAGTGCGACGTTGACGAGCGAAGACCCGCCCATCAACATCGTCGATTTGAGGATCTGGGTGTAGGTCGGGCTGCTGGGTGGGGTCATCCTCAAAGTCATCGGAAACCCTGGCCGTTTATCCCGGGCCAGCGTTCAATCTCCCGCCGCGGGCTCGATTGCAGCACATGCATTTTGCGGATCACCGGCTTACCTGACTGACATGCGCCTCTGTCTGAACAGGCAGCGCGGCGGCGTCTTCGGACGGCGCATCGGCGCTGTGGGCCCGCGTTACCCTGACCACGTCGCCCGGCGCCAACTCGGTCGTTTCGGAGGCCTGGAATTGATTGACCTGTCCCTTGTCCCGTCGGCTCACGATGAACGTCAGCGGCAGTTCCTCACCGCGGTTACTCACCCTAGCGCCGTTCGACAGTTCTTCGAGAAGCAGTTGTTGCGTGGTGTCGCGCTTCAACTTGAGCTGATCGAGAGTGGCCTTTTCCGCCTGCACCTCTGAAGCCACCTCGCTGCGGCGAGTGTCGGAAAGTCCCTCGAGATTGCGCGTCGTCTCGTTGATTGCCTGGCGGCCCCGCATGATGGCGGTGACCAGGTCGAGCCGGTCGGAGCGATAGGTCGTGAGCAATCGTTCCAGATCCATCTGGCGTGAGGTGATCGTGAGGCCCTTCTGGACCAGCGTCTTCACGCTCGTCAGTTGCTCTTCGACCGATTGGATATTGTCATCCGAGCCTTTTAGCTTTTCTTCCAGCGTGTCGATTTCTGCCGTCAAGAGATTGCGCAATTCGACGAGGGCCACCGACTGCTTGTCCAGCGCGTTTGCACGGGCCTGAAAAATGACCCGCTCCTCCTGGTAGAGACTCTCGGCATATTGCTGATCGGTAGCGGGCGGCTGATCGAAGACGATCTCCTTCGAGCCGGCCATCTCCGCTTGCAGCCGCGCGAGTTTCGCCGAACTGCGTAGCAGCGAATGGTCGATTTCTTGCAACTCGCCGGCAAGCTTGATCGTCTCCGATTGCTGCTGTGCCGCAGCCCGCAACGGGCCGCCGCTCATGGCCAGGGATTGCAGGACGCTGAGGCCGGAGTGAAATTTATATTGTCCCGGCGCTGTCACGTCTCCGACGACGTAAATGGACGGATAGTCGAGAACGTCGATGGTCACCGCAGGTGCCTGGGCCAAACCCATCTTTGCCTGAAGGCGCTTGGCAATCTCGTTGGTGAGGCTCGTATTGTCCAGTCCAACCGGCTGCGGCCCCAGAAAGGGCAGGGAGACTTCACCTGCATCTGAAACCGTATATTCGCCGCCGATCGCATCCCATCGCTCAAACTGGCCCTTGGACGGCATCCATTGGACGACCGTCAGGCGGATTTTCGTTTGTGGAGCCAAAGGGGCGCTATCGGCGAGAGCCGGCGACGCGGCTCCGGCAAGAAAGACGAGTGCGCTGATGACAAACGTAGCGCGAAAGAACGGGTGAGGGGCACGGTGCGATAGATTCATTACATGTCTCGCCTTCAAAACATCCTTCTTCAACGGACGCTGGTCCAATGCCTTAAGCGCTGTTCGAACGCCGGACGCCAAGCCCGAAACCAGATCGCTAGTGTGCAGTCTGGCGAAGCCTTGAGGAAGGTGGAGGTCGTTTACTTTGCCTAATCACAATTGATGAGGTGGGGAGGATGCTTAAGCCTAAATCGAGCAGAAACACATATCTTCGCGCGACACAGAGGCATCGCCTCGGGCGCGCTAGCCTCGAAGAACCGCAATCCCCCGCGGCAGGGCGTTTATGCTCGCATCGCCAATTTTGCCGGACGACGATATTGACCGGCGTCGCCGCCTTTCGTTCGACAACTCGAAGCAGCGCCAGCGGTGCAGCACAAGGCCGTTCTCGTGCCAGATCTTGACGACCGAAGACGCCGCCATCTCAATGGTCTATGCGGCTTCAAGCCTTGCACAGCAAGCGGCAAACCGTCGCTCGTGTCATCGATCACGTGGGCGTGCAACACGGCCGGTTGCCCAAAGGATGCCGCCTGTAGAGCGAAAGGCGTAGCAGATACTCTCTCATTTTTCGACTACAATTCAGGGCCGCCTATCGAGCGGTCCTCATAGATTCGATCCTGATAATCTCGCGGAAGGTGCCTGCCATGTATCGCAACGCTCGTCGGTGGACCTCGCACTCACTCCTGGTGGATTCGTTGATTCCCGCATGGTTGACCATCGGCGGCAAGGGAAGGCCGCGCAAGCCTGCCGAAAGGCACGAGGACAGTGCTCAACTTGCGGCATCCGTGCAAACTGCGGATGGAAACAAGTATGATAGCCATGTCGACAATTCCCACAACAACGCGGCGCTCAACGAGCATGACTCGCAACATAGAGTGAGCGTGATCGACGACCCGGACGGTCGGGCCAATATCACCCGCGAATCGCCGCCCTTGCTCGACGCTCTCGCAACAAATCGCGAGATGGGGGGGCGAAGCGGTGATACTGCCGCGTCTGTGTTGCCCGCCCACACGCCTGGTGTTGCAGGTTTCCAGCGGAACGCGAACGGAGTTGCGTTCGGGGCTCAATCGTCCCTTTATCGCACCTACGCTGGAATGAGCCTCATAGGCGATGATCCTTTGGCTCCGTATCTGCCGCAAAGCCCCGCACCGACAACTTCGGGGCAGGGTTCTGCTGCGGTGGCGGCTGAGCGCACGCCCTCGGGCAAAGTCGTCATTCTCGAATCGAGCCCGTCGGCGCAGTCGACCGGCCAACATGCTGGAGCAAATGCGCTGGCGTTTGGCATGCCCTTTGGTGTGTGCGGGTGCGGCTACTATACGTCCCCCACACGGATTCTCGATTGGGCCCATGGCGGCGCCTTGCTTCAGCAAGATGGTCAGTTGCCGGGAACAAGGCTGACCGAAGGGCCGGACTATGTGGCGGCGATCAAGAAGGCCATCGGCGCCTCGGTCAGCGATCCGCTTCTCGATCGCAACTTGTCTCCGCTCTCGGGCTGGCGCGGGACCGCAACGTGGACGGATTCGACGATCTTGAACGGATCGTTGCCCGGTGGCGGAGAGACCGGAAAGGGCACCACCACGAAGGGTGTCGGTACCCTTTCCGGCTCGGTGACGACGCCACCCCCTACGCAGCCTTCTACACAGCGGTCGCTGACAACGCAAAATCTGGCGGCCGCGGCGGCGGCCAGCAACGCAATCGTGCTGGAAAACCAGAAGCAGGGTAATCCAGAGAGCGAGTGGGGCATCGACGGTGCGGGCAGCACCAACATCGAAGGGTTTGCAACCGACATCAGCGTCGACAACGGCAAGACGGTCAGCTTCAAAATCAATACCAATTCCACCAACTACCGGATCGACATCTATCGGCTCGGCTATTATGGCGGCATGGGCGCCCGCAAAGTCGCGACCATGCAGCATACCGGGTTGCAGACGCAGCCCAACCCGTTGCGTAATGCCACGACCGGTACGGTCGACGCCGGCAATTGGGCCGTCTCGGCATCGTGGACCGTGCCCGATGATGCCGTCTCGGGCGTCTACATCGCCAAGCTCGTGCGTCAGGATGGCACCTCTGGCGAAAATCAGATCCCGTTCATCGTGCGCGACGACGCCAGCCAAAGCGACATCGTCTTCCAGACGGCAGACGAGACCTGGCAGGCTTACAACGGCTGGGGTGGCGCAAACCTCTATGGCGGCAACGGCCCCGCGACGGGGCAGGGTGCTGGCCGCGCCTATGCGGTCAGCTACAACAGACCGATTGCGACCCGCGGCGGGGTCGGCACCTATGCCGGGCCGCAGGACTATCTGTTCGGCGCCGAATATGCAGGCATCTACTGGCTGGAACAGAACGGCTATGATGTTTCCTACATGTCGGGTGTCGACGCCGACCGCTACGGCAGCCTGTTGCTCAATCACAAGACCTATATCGATGCCGGGCACGACGAATACTGGTCCGGTCAACAGCGAACCAATGTCGAAGCCGCGCGCGATGCCGGAGTCAACCTCATGTTCTGGAGCGGCAACGAGGTCTATTGGCGTACCCGTTGGGGCAATGCCTATAGCGCCGACGGCACGCCCTATCGCACCCTGATCACCTACAAGGAGACCTGGGCCAACAGCGGCATCGATCCTTCCAGTGAATGGACCGGCACCTTCCGCGATCCACGCTTCAGCCCGCCTGCCATCGGCGGCGGAAACCCGGAAAACTCACTGACCGGACAGTTGTTCAAGGTCGACGATGTCGGCAACAATCTTGCTGCGATTACGGTCGGATATGACGACGCCAATCTGCGCTTCTGGCGCAATACGAGCGTTGCCAATCTTCAGCCTGGCCAGACGGCAACGCTCACCAAGAACTATCTTGGTTACGAATGGGACGAAGCGACTGACAACGGCTTCGATCCGGCTGGTCTCGTCAAGCTGTCATCGACGACGCTTCCGGTCAGCACCTACTTGCTCGACTACGGAAACACGACAGGCAATGCGACCGCGACCCACAATCTGACGCTGTATCGGGCGCCGAGCGGCGCGCTGGTGTTCGGCGCCGGTACGGTCTATTGGACATGGGGCCTGAGCAACAATCACGATAACGAGGCGACTGCGACCGATCCTCGCGTGCAGCAGGCAATGGTCAATCTGCTTGCCGACATGGGCATTCAGCCGGGGACACTGCAATCCGGCCTTGCTGCCGGGACTGTTTCGTCAGACCATACTGCACCGACCTCGGTCATCACGGTACCCGCCACGGCGACCGTTGGATCCACAGTGACGATTACCGGCACCGCTACCGATACGGGAGGCGGAGTCATCGCCGCGGTCGAGGTTTCGACCGACAACGGGGCGAGCTGGCATCCGGCGACGGGCGATGAGAATTGGACTTATACCTGGTCGCCGCAGACCGCGGGGACCTACACCATCCGGTCCCGCGCAGTCGACGATAACGTCAACCTGGAAACACCCTCGGCGGGGCGAACGGTCACTGTCAGCGGGCCGAGTTACACCTCTCTCTTCGGTTCGGCGACGCCAGCGGTCGTCAACACCAACGACACCTCAGCCGTTGAACTCGGCGTCAAATTCCAGACTTCCGTGGCAGGCACGGTCACCGGCATTCGTTTCTACAAGGGCAACCTCGATACGGGCACGCATACGGGTTCTTTATGGTCGAGCACCGGCACGCAGCTTGCCACCCTCACCTTTACGAACGAGACTGCCAGCGGCTGGCAGACTGCATATTTCACCAGCCCGGTGTCGCTTACGGCCGGACAAACATACACGGCATCTTACCATACGAATGTCGGCCACTATTCATCGACCACCGGCTACTTCACCTCAAACGTAACCAGCGGTCCGCTCACGGCGCCGGCCAGCGGTAACGGCGTCTACCGCTATGGCAGCAACAGCCTCTTGCCAACGAGCACATACCAGTCGACGAACTATTGGGTCGATGTGATGTTTACCACGCCGAGCTCGAACACGACGCCGACGGCGGTTGCCGATACGGGCAACGCGACTGAGAAGGGCGGCGTGGCCAATGGTTCGGGCGGCGTGGTTGCGAGCGGCAACGTGCTGACCAACGACACCGATCCGGATGCCGGTGACACCAAGACCGTCACGGCAGTGGTCTTCGGCGCGACATTGGGCACGCTCGGCTCGGCACTGAACGGCACCTATGGCAGCCTCGTGCTCAATGCATCAGGCGCCTATAGCTATGCCGTCAACGAGAGCAATGCCGCTGTCCAGGCGCTGCGCCAGTCGACCAACACGCTGAGCGATGTCTTCAGCTATACGATGCGCGACAGCGCCGGCGCCACGGCCACGGCAAACCTGACGATCACCGTCCATGGCGCCAACGATGCGCCGGTGCTGGCGGTCCAGACGGCGACCCAGAATGCCACCACCGGCTCGGCCTTCTCCTTCGTCCTGCCGACGACGACCTTTACCGATGTCGACAGCGGCGAGACGCTGGCCTATTCGGCAACCGCTGCCGACGGCACGGCGCTGCCTTCCTGGCTGAGCTTCAGCGCCTCGACGAGGACCTTCTCCGGCACGCCGACGGCAGGCGGCACTTACGGCGTCAAGGTGACGGCAACCGATCTTGGCGGCCTTGCCGCCAACGAAAGCTTCAACATCGCCGTATCGGTTCCCGGAAACACGACGCCGACGGCGGTTGCCGATACGGGCAACGCGACTGAGAAGGGCGGTGTTGCCAATGGTTCGGGCGGCGTGGTTGCGAGCGGCAACGTGCTGACCAACGACACCGATCCGGATGTCGGTGACACCAAGACCGTCACGGCAGTGGTCTTTGGCGCGACGTCGGGCACGCTCGGCTCGGCACTGAACGGCACCTATGGCAGCCTCGTGCTCAATGCATCAGGCACCTACAGCTATGCTGTCAACGAGAGCAATGCCGCCGTCCAGGCGCTGCGCCAGTCGACCAACACGCTGAGCGATGTCTTCAGCTATACGATGCGCGACAGCGCCGGCGCCACGGCCACGGCAAACCTGACGATCACCGTCCATGGCGCCAACGATGCGCCGGTGCTGGCGGTCCAGACGGCGACCCAGAATGCCACCACCGGCTCGGCCTTCTCCTTCGTCCTGCCGACGACGACCTTTACCGATGTCGACAGCGGCGAGACGCTGGCCTATTCGGCAACCGCTGCCGACGGCACGGCGCTGCCTTCCTGGCTGAGCTTCAGCGCCTCGACACGCACCTTCTCCGGCACGCCGACAACGTCAGGAACCTACGGCGTCAAAGTGACGGCAACCGATCTTGGCGGCCTTGCCGCCAACGAGACCTTCAACATCGCCGTGTCGACGGCGCCGACGACCTATAGCCTGTTCTCTGCCTCCAGCACGCCGACCCTGACCAACCTCAACGATGGTCAGCAGCTCGAGCTCGGCGTCAAGTTCACGTCGAACGTTGCCGGGGATGTCACAGGCATCAGATTCTATCGCAGCGCCAATGACAACGGCCAGAACGTCGTCGACCTTTGGACCGCGACTGGCACCAAGCTCGGCACCGCCACCTTCACCACCACCACCGCGAGCGGCTGGCAGACGGTAAACTTCGCAACCCCGGTCACGATCGCCGCCAATACCACCTATGTCGCCTCCTATCACACGACCGGCGGCTACGTGGCGACCAGTAATTTCTATACGACCGCCGTTACCAGCGGTCCGCTGACGGCTCCGGCCACTGGCAATGGCCTCTATGCCTATGGCGGTTCCGCCACCACAGGTCTTTTCCCGACCAACAGCTACAATTCAAACAATTACTACGCCGACGTCGTCTTCCGGCCGCAGCTTGTGGCGTGACGCAAAGGATAAGGTTAGGGATCAGTTTCGAATGAGACCAATACGACGCAAATGCTGGTCGCGGCGAAGGGCGCTTCGACCGCCCGCATTCAAGGAATGCCGATGAACAAGGTCGAGCGGCTCCCGGTGACCGTGCTGGCCGGCTTTCTCGGTGCTGGCAAGACGACGCTCCTCAGTCACGTCCTGAATAACCGTCAAGGCCTGCGGGTCGCTGTCATTGTCAACGATATGAGCGAAGTGAATATAGACGCCAGTCTCATTCGAGACGGTGGCTGCAACCTGTCGCATACGACGGAGACATTGATCGAGCTCAGCAATGGCTGCATCTGCTGCACTCTGCGCAACGACCTCCTGACGGAGGTGCGGCGGCTGGCCGAAGAGCGGCGATACGACTATCTGTTGATCGAAGGCACCGGCATTGCCGAGCCACGCCCCATTGCGGCAACCTTTTCCTTCCGCGACGAGAATGGTGTTTCGCTCTCCGACTTTGCCAGGCTCGACACAATGGTCACCGTGGTCGACGCTGCAAACCTGTTGGCCGACTACAGCAGTGCCGATCTGCTTGCCGACCGCGGCCTGCAACGCGACAGTGAGGACCGGCGCACACTCATCGACCTGCTGGTGGATCAGATCGAGTTTGCCGATGTCGTCGTGATCAACAAGATCTCGGACGCGACCGAAGAGGTCCGCGCAGAGGTGAGCAAGATAGTTACGTCTCTCAACCCGGATGCGCGCCAGGTGGAGACGGATTTTGGCAAGATTTCTCTTTCAACTGTCCTCAATACGGGCCTCTTCGATGAAGCAAAGGCCGCAGCGCATCCCCTGTGGCACAAGGAATTGTACAGCCCGGATGAGCATGTTCCGGAAACGGAGGAATATGGCGTTTCCAGCTTTGTCTATCGCACCAGGCGTCCCTTCGATCCGATGCGGTTTCGCGAATTCCTGGACGAGCCCTGGCCGGGAGTGCTGCGCGCCAAGGGCCATTTCTGGCTTGCCACGCGCCCGCGTCATGTAGGCCTGATGTCGGCTGCCGGGGTGCAACGGCGCTGTGAGCCCATGGGGCTCTGGTGGGCAGCCGTGCCCCGGCAGGACTGGCCGAGCCACCAGCAGTTTCGTCAGCAGCTCGAGAGCCGGTGGGACAGCGCTTGGGGCGACCGTCGGCAGGAATTGGTCTTTATTGGCGTGGGCATGGACGAGGGGGGTGTGCGGACCGCACTGGACAGATGTCTCGCCAGCGCCGATCCGCGCGACTGGGCCACCCTCGAAGATCCGTTTCCGGCCTGGTAGCGCGGGCAGCGCAGGACAACGTAATCGGCTCGAGCAGCCGATCCGGCCCGGAATTTTTTCAACCAGCGTCAGCTACCTAGGACAGGACCCTTGCCCACCGTCACGGCTTGGTTCGGCAGCCATTTGCCAGGCGAGATATCTGGTCTCGCGCCCCCGTAAGTTCAAAGCCGGTGCTGTAATCTATCACACCGGCCTTGATGGCGAACATAGTGGCGAAATCAGCGCCAGATGTGAGGGCGGCAAGCAGCTTCGGATGCTTTGAGAGAACAATCGTTCGCCGATCGGGACTGTTCCCGTCGAGGCGGATCGTCTCTTTGTACCTCCCAATCTCGAAGCGCGCCAATCGCAGGCCGTTCTCACCAACAGTGGCATCGCCAATCTCGAAGATGAGACCGTTCTTGGCGTCGCACCGGACCATGTAACAAGCCTCGATGTCGCTCGCATCAATCGTTGAGCATGTTCCGACCGCTCCCGCATGCGAACCGGTGAGCTTAACCCATGGAGCGGGCGGCTCGACTTCCTGTGTGAGCGCAGCCGATGCAGCAAGGCACGCGCCAAACACACACGCTGTCAGGCCAATCACGCCTGCGACTGCCGGTCTGCTGAACCTCATCCTATCCTCGTTTTTCTACGATGTTACGAGCCCAATAGCGTCTCGACTTGGACGTGCTTGTCAAGGTCGATTGAGAGGAGACGCAGAGCTTCGCCAACGTGAAGCGGTGCGGGCATCTCTAGCCCGGAAAGGCTCTACCAGTAGCCGCAGGCAGCTCTGGGACTTTGTCGGCCGGTATACGTTGAGGGTCATCATATCGGCGTAGGGGATACCTCCCTCATACCCCAGATTGCTGTCGTACATTCCCTTAGCAAAGGTGCCAGAATGAACGTCTTGCTATAGCGGTCGAAGGGCCGGCCGATGCGGGAGGGGACGCCGCTGATGCGGAGAATTCATGTCAGTAATCGTGAGTATTTGAGTACATTTGGTGGAGCGTTGAGTATCTGTCGTGCACCTTCAGCCTGGAGCGCAGTGCTGGGAACCGCGACGGTTGTATCTTCCACGAGTACCGGTGGTTCCCTAAGCTTTGCCAGTAAGGGCAGCTTCGCCAATCCCGACGGCGGCGCTGTCCCGTCCTCCCACACAGGCAATATCATGCTGCCCGCCGCGCTGATCTCAGCAGGCGGCGGGCAGACTGCCTCGATTCCACCAACGGCGATGCCCGCGCCTGCAGGCGACGGCAGCGCACAGGACACGTCCGCCAAGACGGCATCGGTTGCGACGGTGTTGCAGACGACGACCACGTCATCCGAGCGCACCGTGCTCGGCCCGGACCCGTACGAGGAGGCTGCGACGCTGCCTGCCGCGCCCGTGCTGACGGGTGTTGCCAGCGATGCCGGCACGGGAGGCGCTACCACGCCGCCGGCCGATCCTGCCGCCGGTTCCGGCACGACGTCATTGCGCCTTCAGACCTCGATAGCCTCCATCTCGCTGGAGCCAAGCCAGGACGCTTCCGCCAATACGACCGCGGCCCCGACTGCGCTTGCAGCACCGGTGGCGGCGGCCGCAGCTGCTGCAACTGCTGCGACGCCCAACAAGATCGCGCTCGAGAACATGAAGCAGGGCAACCCCATCAGCGAATGGGGACTGGAGGGCGATGGCAAAGGCACGATCCAGGGCTTTGCCACCGAAATCAGCACCAATATCGGCCAGACGGTCGATTTCAAGATCGCCACGGATTCCACCCATTACCGCATCGATATCTACCGCATGGGCTATTATGGCGGGGCCGGCGCGCGCAAGGTCGACTCGATCGAACAATCGCTGACCACGGCACAGATCCAGCCGCACCCGATCGTCGACATGTCGCTCGGTCTCATCGATTGCGGCAACTGGTCGGTGTCCGCCAGCTGGCAGATCCCTGCCGATGCCGTCTCGGGCGTCTATTTCGCCAAGCTGGTGCGCGAGGACGGCACCGCGGACGCAAGCATCATCCCCTTCGTCGTGCGCGACGACGCCTCCACCAGCAATGTCGTCTTCCAGACCTCGGATACGACATGGCAGGCCTATAATGCCTGGGGCGGCGCCAGCCTCTATTATGGCCAAGTGCCGGTCGATCCCGCCGACATGATCGGCTACCTGCCGCCGAACTGCAGCTGCGGCTTGACCGCGATCGGCCGCGCCTCGGCCGTCAGCTATAACAGGCCGATCATCACCAATACCAGCCCGATCGGCGGCTCGCATGATTACATCTTCGGCGTCGAATCCTCTGCCATCTCGTGGCTGGAGCAGAACGGCTACGACGTGTCCTACATATCAGGCGTCGATACGGCGCGCAGCGGCAGCCTGCTGCTCAACCACGACGCCTACCTCTCCGTCGGGCATGACGAATACTGGTCTGCCGAACAGCGCGCCAATGTCGAGGCGGCGCGCGATGCCGGCGTCAACCTCGCCTTCTGGAGCGGCAACGAGTGCTACTGGAAGGTCCGCTGGGAAAGCAGCATCGACGGCAGCGGCCAGGCCTACCGCACCATGGTCTGCTACAAGGAAACCTGGGGCACGAGCACGGATCCGAGCAATGTCGGCACCGGCACCTGGCGCGATCCGCGTTATGCCGATGCGGGGCAGCAGCCGGAGAATGCGCTGACCGGCACGATGTTCCAGGTGGACAGTTACCGCCAGGATACGATCTCCATCCCCTACGACTATTCGAACCTGCGCTTCTGGCGCAATACCGACGTTTCGGAGCTGAATGAAGGCGAGACCTATAATCTGGTGCAGAACCTGCTCGGCTATGAGTGGGATTCCGACGTCGAGAACGGGTTCCGGCCGGCTGGACTGATCAACTTGTCGCTCTCCTCGGTCTCGGTGAGCACATATCTGCGCGATTACGGCACCACGGTCGGCGATGCGGTGGCGACCCACAGCCTGACCATGTACCGGGCGGCAAGCGGCGCGCTGGTCTTCGGCGCTGGGACTGTCTTCTGGTCCTGGGGGCTGAGTGACAACCACCAGGGTCCGGCCACGTCAACCGATCGCAACGTACAGCAGGCGATGGTCAACATGTTCGCGGACATGGGCATTCAGCCGACCACGCTGGATGCGAGCCTGATCCTCGCCACCCAATCGACCGACACGCTGAAGCCGACCTCGTCGGTCAGCACGCCGATCGTGGGGGCAAGCTTCCTCGAAGGGCAGCATGTGACGATCACCGGCACGGCGCAGGATTTCGGCGGCGGCATGATTGCCGGCGTGGAAGTCTCGACCGATGGCGGCCAGCACTGGTTCAAGGCGTCAGGCCGCGAGAGCTGGAGCTATAACTGGGTCGTCCAGGCGAGCGGAACCTACACGGTCATGTCACGGGCCGTCGACGACAGCGTCAATATGGAGGCGCCATCGGCCGGCAAGCAGGTCACCGTCACGCTGCCGGTCACACAGGGCCTGTGGACGCTGGCGGAAAAGCCCGCGACCGAAGTGGCGATCGATCGCGATTCCGTCGAGCTCGGCCTGCGCTTCCAGGCAACGACCGCGGGTTCCGTGCAGGGCATCCGCTTCTACAAGGGCTTCTACAATATCGGCGACCATGTCGTCAGCCTCTGGAGCGCCAACGGAACGCTACTGGCGACCGGCGTATCGGTGAATGAATCGCTCTCCGGCTGGCAGACGGTGATATTCTCCTCGCCGATCCAGATTGCCGCCGGCACAACCTATGTGGCCTCCTATCACAGCAGCGGCTACTATTCCGCCACCCAGAATTACTTCGGCAGCCCCTATGCCAGCGGCGCGCTGAAGGCCGTCGATGGCGGCGGCGTCTATGCCTATGGCGACAATGCCGGCACATTCCCCGGCCAGAGCCCCGGCACCGGCACCAACTACTGGGTCGACGTGGTCTTTGATGCCGGGCCCAACAGCGCGCCGGTTGCGACCGACGACACGGGGCTAACCATCACCCGCAACGACAGCGTCGTCATCTCGATCGCCTCGCTCATCGGAAACGATACGGATCCCAATGGCGATGCGATGACGATTTCGGCCGTCGGCAATGCCGTCAACGGCACGGTGACGCTCAACAAGCAGAGCGGCACCGTCACCTTCACGCCGACCAACAATTATTCGGGGCCGGCGAGCTTCGCCTATACGCTGTCGGACGGGCGCGGCGGCACGGATCAGGGCAATGTCAGCCTCACCGTAAACCAGGGCCCTGCCGGGGAAACGCTGTTCACCTCAAGCGAAGGGCCGACGGGTGCAAGCTTCAACGAAGGCCAGTCGCTGGAACTCGGCATGCGGTTCTCCGCTTCGTCCAGCGGCATGGTGACCGGCATCCGCTTCTACAAGGCGTCCGGCGATACCGGCTCGCATACCGGCTCGCTGTGGACGGCCGACGGCACGCTGGTTGCAACCGTCACTTTCGCCGGCAGCGGATCGGTGAGCGGCTGGCAGACCGCGACATTCTCGAACCCGGTGCATATTCTGGCCGGCACGACCTACGTCGCCTCCTACCACACGACCGGCAGCTATGTGGCGACGGCAAACTATTTCACGACCGCCCATAGTAACGGCTCGCTGACGGCGCTTACCGGCAGCAACGGCGTCTTTGCCGATGGCTCCGGTTTCCCGACCTCCAGCTACAAGTCGTCGAATTACTGGGTGGATGTCGTCTACAATCAGACTAGCAATGCGGTGCCGGTCGCCGCCAATGACAATGGCTACACGACCTATTCCAACACGGCGCTGTCGATTGCCGCAGCCAGCCTGCTTGCAAACGACACCGATGCCGATGCCGACCCCCTCAGCATCACCGGCGTCAATGGTGCGGTCAACGGAACGGTGACCTTCAACAGCCAGACCAAGTCCGTCATTTTCACCCCGACGGCGGGTTATACGGGTGCTGCAAGCTTCTCCTATTCGATCGCGGATGGGTATGGCGGCACAGCGTCGGCCACGGTCAGCCTCACTGTCGGCACGCCGCCCGTGGGAGGAACGACGTCAAGCCTGTTCACCGGCGCCGACACCTCCGGCGTTACCGCCGCCAATGACGCCAACTCGGTCGAACTCGGCGTCAAGTTCATTGCTTCCGCCAGCGGCCAGATCACCGGGCTCACCTATTACAGGAGCGCCCAGGATACCGGCACGCATGTCGGCTCGCTCTGGACGGCGAGCGGCCAGGTTCTGGCCCAGGCGACCTTCATCAACGAGACGGCGAGCGGCTGGCAGACGGTTTCCTTCACGCAGCCGATGAATGTTACGGCCGGCGCCACCTATGTGGCGAGCTACCATTCGAACGGCTTCTATTCCGCAACGGCGAACTACTTCACGACGGACCATACGAACGGCGCGCTGACGGCACCGTCGAGTGCTGCGAGCGGCGGCAACGGCCTTTATGCCTATGGCTCGGGCAGCCTGTTCCCGACCGCTTCCTACAATGCGAGCAATTACTGGGTCGACGTGCTCTATCAGCAGGGCGGCGCGCAGAATGCGGTTCCGGTCGCCGCCAATGACAGCGGCTTGTCGACCAATACCGGCACGCCGATCACCATCCAGGCCTCAGTGCTCCTGGCAAACGACACCGATGCCGATGGCGACCCGCTTGTCATCACCGGCGTCAGCGGCGCGGTCAACGGCTCGGTCGCCTACGATGCCCAGGCCCAGACGGTGACCTTCACGCCGACGGCAGGCTATTCGGGACCGGCGAGCTTCAGCTACGCAATTGCAGACGGCAAGGGCGGCACGGCGTCGGCGCAGGTTGCGCTCACCATCAACGGCGGCCAGACGGCAGGGCCGGAGCAGAACCTCTTTGCCGCCAATGCGACGCCTTCAATCGTCTCCGTCAACGACAACCAGCCGGTCAATCTCGGCATGAAATTCCAGGCCGATACGGCAGGCTGGGTCACCGGCATCCGCTTCTACAAGGGGGCAGACAATACTGGCCCGCACAACGGCTATCTCTGGACCGCCTCGGGCACATTGCTCGGCAGCGTCAGCTTCAGCAACGAAACGGCAAGCGGCTGGCAGACCGCGACGCTCACCCAGCAGGTCGCGGTCGCCGCGGATACGACCTATGTGGTTTCCTACAGCACCAACGGCAATTATTCGGCGACCGGCAATTACTTCAGCACCGATGTGACGAATGGCGACTTGAGGGCGCTCGGCGGCACCAACGGCGTCTATGCCTATGGGTCGAGCGGGTTGTTCCCGAGTGCCAGCTATAACAGCACAAACTACTATGTGGACGTAGCATTCAGGCCGCAGCTCGCGGCGTAAAGAAAGCGAGCGGGGAGTACCGATGACGAGTGCAGACAACAGACTTCCGGTGACGGTCCTTGCCGGTTTTCTCGGCGCCGGCAAGACGACGATCCTCAACCATGTCCTGCGCAATCGCGAGGGGCGCCGGGTCGCCGTCATCGTCAACGACATGAGCGAGGTGAATATCGATGCCGATCTCGTGCGCGACGGGGGAGCGAACCTGTCGCGGACGGACGAGACGCTGGTGGAACTCACCAATGGCTGCATCTGCTGCACATTGCGCGACGATCTCCTGAGCGAAGTGCGCCGCCTCGCCGCCGCCGGCCGCTTCGACTATCTGCTGATCGAGGGCACCGGGATCGCCGAGCCGCTGCCGGTCGCAGCGACCTTCTCCTTCCGCGACGAGAGCGGGGCAGCCCTCTGCGACGTCGCGCGGCTCGACACGATGGTTTCCGTCGTCGATGCGGTCAATCTTCTGGCCGATTACGCGAGCGCGGAGTTCCTGAGGGATCGCGGCGAGAGCCGGGACGGAGACGACGAGCGCAAGCTGGTAGAACTGCTCGTCGAGCAGATCGAATTTGCCGATGTCGTGGTCGTCAACAAGGCGCAGGATGTGCCGCCTGCAGCGCTTGCCGAGGTTCGCCGCATCGTTGCCGCACTCAACCCCGATGCCCGCGTCATCGAGACCGGCTTCGGCAGGCTGAAGCTCGACGCCATCCTGAATACCGGCCTCTTCAGCGAAGCGAGAGCTGCCCGCCATCCGCTGTGGCACAAGGAACTCTTCGGTTGGGGCGACCATGTGCCGGAGACGGAGGAATACGGTATTTCGAGCTTCGTCTATCGCAGCCGCCGGCCGTTCGATCCCTCCAGGCTGCGGGATTTTCTCGACAGGAAATGGCCGGGCCTCATCCGCGCAAAGGGCCATTTCTGGCTGGCGACAAGGCCCGACGAGATCGGCCTGCTGTCGATCGCCGGCACGCAGTGCCGCATCGACACCAAGGGTTTCTGGTGGGCGTCCGTGCCGAAGCCGCAATGGCCGCGTTATCCGCAGTTCCACCAGCTCATCAACCGGCATTGGGACGAGGTCTGGGGCGACCGCCGCCAGGAACTCGTTTTCATCGGCGCCGGCTTCGACGAAGACGCAATCCGCACTGCGCTCGACGACTGCCTGACCGGTGAGGCGGCGGGCTTCGATCCGCAGACCGCCGCCGGGCTTCGGGACCCGTTTCCGACCTGGCAGCACGCACATCCAAATAGCTAGAGCATCCTAATGGACGTAGGGCGCCCTAAGATGAAGACGTTTTGATTATCAACCGGAGGAGAGAACAATGAGCAACGAACTTTATGCAGATGGCATCGGCGAAATCACCATCACGGGAACGATCGTGCGCATCGACCTGATGTCGCTCTCGGCCACCGATCGTGACGCCAACAACAATCCGAAGCCGGTTTTCCGCCAGCGCATCATCATGCCGGTCGATGCCTTCGCCAATGCGGTCGATCTCATGCAGAAGGCGCTTGGCGGTTTGGTCGAGGCGGGTGCGGTCCGTCGCGTCGGCGATATGTCAACTGCGGCGGCTGCCGATATCCAGTCGGTGCAGGCCGGCCCTTCGAACGCCTCGCCGAACTTCAACTGATAAACAAATATTGCCTCGGTCTCGTACTGTTTCGGGTGGGCCATGAGTGGTTTTCTGCATACCAACCTGCACTGTCTTGCACTGGTCGCGCGTCATCACGGCGTCGACCTTGCTCCTGAACGATTGCAGCACGATTATGCCGTCGGCAACGATCCTGTTGCCTTGCGGCAGCTGCTGCGCATGGCCAAGGATGCCGGCCTCAGGGCAAGGCATCTGACGCTCGACTGGCGATCCCTGTTCCAACTTGGCGAGGCATTCCCGGTGCTCGCCGAGCTGACGAACGGCAATTGGGTGGTCATCGCCGGCGCTGTCGGGAGCGGGGAGGACGAGAGAATCCGCGTTCTCGACCCGCTGGCATCACGCGCCGAAGTGATGATGCTCAGCGAAGAGCAGTTCGCCAAGGCGTGGCTCGGATCGGTGATCCTGCTGAAGCGCAACTATCGCATGTCCGATGAGGACCGGCCCTTCGGCTTCCGCTGGTTCGTCCCCGAGATCATCAAGCAGCGCAGCTTCTTCCGCGATGTCGCGCTCGCCGCCTTCGTGCTTTACGGGCTGGGGCTGACGACGCCGATCTTCTTTCAGCTCGTCATCGACAAGGTGCTGGTGCATCAGAGCTATGCGACGCTGACGGTGCTGACAGTGGGCATTGCGATCGCGCTCGTCTTCGACGCGACCTTTACCTTCCTGCGCCGCTATCTGCTGCTCTATGCGACGAACAGGATCGACATCCGAGTCGCGACCCGCACCTTCGGCCATCTGCTCAACCTGCCGATCGCGCTCTTCGAGCAGGCCTCGGCCGGCGTTCTCGTCAAGCATATGCAGCAGACGGGGCGCATCCGCGAATTCCTGACCGGTCGGCTGTTTCTAACACTGTTGGACGGCGTTTCGCTCCTGGTCTTCGTGCCGATCCTGCTTCTCTACAGCGTCAAGCTGACGCTTGTCGTGCTCGGCTTTGCCGCCCTCGTCGGGCTCGTGGTGATGATGCTCGTCGGGCCGTTCCAGCGCCGGTTGCAGGCGCTCTACCAGGCCGAAGGCGACCGACAGGCACTGCTGGTGGAAACCGTGCACGGCATGCGCACCGTCAAATCGCTGGCGCTGGAGCCGCGCCAGCGCAAGGTGTGGGACGATTATTCGGCCCAGTCGATCTCCGTGCGTTTCCGGGTCGACAAGATCTCGACCATCGCCCAGGCGATGACCGGACTGCTGGAGAAGCTGATGAGCGTCGCGATCATCGGTCTCGGCGCGCTCGATGTGTTCAGCGGCGCGATGACGATCGGCGCGCTGGTCGCCTTCAACATGCTCGCCGGCCGAGTCTCGGGACCACTGGTGCAGATCGTCACCATGGTGCACGAATATCAGGAAGTCGCGCTCTCGGTACGCATGCTCGGCGAGATCATGAACCAGCGGCCGGAGCAGGCGGGCCGCGGGCGAGGTGTTCGGCCGCATTTGCAGGGCCGTATCGAATTCGACAGGGTCAGCTTCCGCTACGGCCCGGATAGCGCACCGGCGCTCGACAATGTCTCCTTCGCCATCCCGGCCGGCTGCCTCTTCGGCGTGGTTGGCAAGAGCGGCTCGGGCAAGACGACGATCACCAGGCTCATCCAGGGGCTCTATCAGAGCCAGGAAGGCCTCGTGCGCATGGATGGCTATGACAGCCGCGAGATCGACCTCGTGCATCTGAGAACGAGCATCGGCGTCGTGCTGCAGGATAGTTTCCTGTTTCGCGGCTCGGTGCGCGAAAATATTGCCGCCGCCAAGCCCGATGCCAGCATCGAGGAGATCATGGAAGTCGCCCGCATCGCCGGCGCCGAGGAGTTCATCGAGCGCCTGCCGCGCGGCTTTGACACGATGCTGGAGGAAAACGCCTCCAACCTGTCAGGCGGCCAGAAGCAGCGGCTTGCCATTGCCCGCGCGCTTATTACCGATCCGAAGCTGTTGATCTTCGACGAGGCAACGAGCGCGCTCGACCCCGACAGTGAGGCGATCATCCGAGACAATCTGAGCCGCATCGCCGCCGGCCGCACCGTCATCATCGTCTCGCACCGGCTTTCGACGCTCGTCGATGCCGATGCCATTCTCGTTATCGAGCGTGGCAAGGTCGCCGATATCGGCCGGCACGATCAGCTTGTATCGCGCTGCATGACCTATCGCCACCTGTGGGCCCAGCAGATGAGGCAGGTCGCATGAATGCGCACACCAGAAAACCCAGCGAGAACCTGCCGGTCCCTTCGGGCAAAGGCCCTTCAGACAAGGCGCCCTCACACAAGGGAAGGGAACTGACCGCCCGCCTGCCGCTGCCGCCGGCAATTGCGGAATTCCAATCCGATGCCGTCGAGCTCGAGGAACGCGCTCCGCCCAGAGTGGCGCGCATGACGCTCTATTGCGTGACGGCGCTGATTGCTGCGGCGATCATCTGGGCCTCGGTCTCGTCAATCGACGAGGTGGTGATCGCGCCCGGCAAGCTCGTCACCACCCAGCCGACCATCGTCGTCCAGCCGCTCGAAACCTCGATCATCCGCACGATCGAGGTGAAGGCCGGCGAAGTGGTGCATGCCGGCCAAACGCTCGCGACCCTCGACGCCACTTTCAGCCAGGCTGATGTCGACCAGCAGCAGGCGAAGTTCTCCGCGCTCGACGCCCAGGTGCGGCGCATCGAGGCCGAGCTTGCCGGCGACGACTACACGAAGATGGCGGGAGATACGCCCGACCAGATACTGCAGGCGCAGCTCTTCGGCCAGCGACAGGCTTTCTACACGGCGCAGCTACAGAATTTCGAGCAGCAGATGGCCGGACAGTCGGCGGCCCTTCTGGCGAGTAAGAACCAGGAGGCCGTGCTCGACGACAGGCGTGATGGGCTCTCGCAGATCGAGGCAGCGCGCGAGCGGCTCTATAACAAGCAGAGCGGCTCGCTGATCACGCTGCTCGGCTCGCGCGCCGCCCGCCTTGACGTCGAGTCCGATCTGACGGCCGTTCGCGGCCGGGCCGACGAGGCCGCGCACGCCTATGCCAAGCTGACGGCCGACCGGCAGGCCTTCATCGAGGATTTCCGCCGGGCGGCGATGGAGCAACTGGTCGAGCTGCGCGGCCAGCGTGACATGGCGGACGAGGAACTGAAGAAGATGGCACTGCGCCGCAACTTGGTCGCGCTGACGGCGCCGGCCGATTCCGTCGTGCTCGACCTGGCGCAGCGCTCGGTCGGTTCGGTGGTGCGGGAGGCGGAGCCGGTGGTCACGCTCGTGCCCATTAACGTGCCGCTGGAAGCGGAAGTCTCGATCAACACACGCGATATCGGCCGGGTCGCTGTCGGCAAGGAAGCCCGTATCAAGCTCGATGCCTATCCGTTCCAGAAATACGGAACCGCGACAGGCGAGGTGAGGACCATCAGCCAGGACACCTTCCTCACGGGCCAGCAGGAGGCCCCCACCAACCAGCCGGCCGCTCCCTTCTTCAAGGCGCGGATCCTGCTTGCCGACACCCGGCTGAATGCCACAGATGTGCCGGTGCGGCTGCTTCCCGGCATGACTGTGACCACGGAAATCAAGGTCGGCAACCGTACGGTGATCTCCTATTTCCTATATCCGCTGCTGCGTGGCCTCGACAACGCAATACGCGAACCGTAGGACGTGATAGATCAGTTCGCCCCGAACGCGATCCCGAGTGAGGTTCAAGGCAGATATTTCGCGTCCCATAGCTGCGGTCGCCCACATGTTCGTGAAGTCGGATTTGCCCGGCTTTCAGCGGCTCGAACTAACAACGAATCGCCGAACGCGCCAAGCTTTCGCTCAGCGTTAACTTCGATCGATCGGGAATGAGTGTCGCAATGATTCACGACGTCTGCATCATAGGCGGCGGCATAGTTGGTCTTGCCACCGCCATGGCCGTTCTGGAAAAGCGCCCCGGCGCAAGTGTCGTTCTCCTTGAAAAGGAGCCTGGCTTGGCCGTCCACCAGACAGGGCACAACAGCGGCGTCATCCACGCGGGAATCTATTATGCGCCAGGCAGCTTGAAAGCGCGCCTTTGTCGCGAGGGGGCCGATGCCATCAAGGCGTTCTGTAGGGAGAAGGCTGTACCCTATGAACAATGCGGAAAACTGGTGGTTGCCACCAACGAGCTCGAACACCGTCGCCTGAAGGACCTGGCCGAACGGGCAAAGATCAACAGCATCGATATCGAATGGCTCGATCGGAATAGGCTGAAACAGCGGGAGCCCATGGTCGAAGGTATCGCGGCAATTTTCGTTCGGGCGACGGGTATCGTCGACTACAAGGCTGTGTGCGTCGCCATGGGCGCTCATCTGGCCGCTCAGGGCGTGGAAATCGAATTGAATACGCAGGTTTCCGCGATCCGCGAAACCTCGGATCTCGTGGAGATTTCAGCGGGTGAGCGCCAATGGCTGGCCAGACAGCTGATCGCCTGCGCCGGCCTGCAGTCCGACCGCATCGCCAAACTTGCGGGCCTCAAGATCGATCATCAGATCATACCCTTCAGGGGCGAATATTTCCGTCTGCCACCGTCGCGGAATGGACTGGTCAGGCACCTGATCTATCCGGTGCCCGATCCGTCGCTTCCGTTCCTTGGCATTCATGTCACCAAGATGATCGACGGCAGCCTTACCGTCGGACCCAATGCGGTTCTGGGAATGGCGCGCGAGGGGTATCCGAAATTCAGCATAAACGTCCGGGATCTCAGCGAGTGTCTCTCGTTTCCGGGCCTATGGCGGCTTCTCTGGAAGAACGCAGGGGGCGCCGTGAACGAATTCAGGGACTCGCTGTGGCGGAAAAACTATCTGGAAGCGTGCCGCAAGTACTGCCCATCGCTGACACTCGAAGACCTCCAGCCGATGGAAGCGGGCATCCGGGCCCAGGCCGTGATGCGGGACGGGCGCCTGGAGCATGATTTCCTGTTCCTAAGGACGGGTCGCATGCTGCACGTCTGCAATGCGCCGTCGCCAGCGGCCACGTCGTCGATTCCGATCGGCCGGGATATTGCCGACAGGTGCTTTTCCGCCGGCTAGACGAAGCCGTGAGGGAAACCGGATGACGTTCAAGACAAGATTTCTCGAAGCCGGAATGAACGATGTCGGTCAGGGTGCCCTGAGCGGTAGAGCATCCCTGCCTGTTGCCCCGTTCGGTAGGCCTACGCCAGAGACAAGAACTATTGGTGCTTCCTTCCCTCGACGGCGTTCCTTACAATCTTGCCTGTTCTCCCCGCCCTGGAAATGAGGTTTTCATGAGCACGCTTACCCGCTTCTCCGTTCAGCCGCTCTCGACCATGACCCGCCGTCTTGCGGATGTCGCCTCCGCTCGTCGGGAACCCGACCTGGTCATCCAGGGCGCACGCGTCTTGTCCACCTATTCGGAGCGCTTTCTCGACGGACGGGAAGTCTGGATTTCGGGGGGCCGCATTGCGGCCGTGAAGCCGGCCGGCAGCTACAGGGGCGCAAGCGCTAAGCTGTACGACGCCAAGGGCGGCATCATCGCGCCCGGTCTGGTCGATCCGCATATCCATATCGAATCCTCGATGGTGACGGCCTGCGCCTATGCCGAAGCGGCGCTCCTCAACGGCACGACGACGATCTTTTGCGACAGCCACGAGATCGGCAACGTGATGGACGTCGCCGGAGTCGAGGCCATGCTCGAGGATGCACGGCAGGCGCCATTGTCGATCTTCCTGACCGTGCCGAGCACCGTGCCGGCGACGACGCCGGATCTCGAAACAGCCGGCGGCGACCTGACGCCGGACAAGATCGCCGCACTGTTCGACAAATGGCCGGAAGCCGTGGCTCTCGGTGAGAAGATGGATTTCGTCCCCGTTGCGATGGGCGACGAGCGCAGCCATGCGATCCTGGCTGCAGCACTCGAGCGCGGCAGGCCGGTGTCGGGCCATGTCTACGGACGAGAGTTTGTTGCCGCCTATGCCGCATCCGGCGTTACCGACACGCATGAAGCCATCGACCGCGACATTGCCGACGACCTGCTGGAAGCCGGCGTGTGGATCTTCCTGCGCGGCGGCCCGCCGACGACTCCCTGGCATTCGCTGCCGCAGGCGATCAAGACGATCACCGAGCTCGGCGCTTCCCACAAGCGCGTTGCCGTCTGCACCGACGACCGTGATGCGGAAGATCTGCTCGCCTTCGGCCTGGACTGGGTGACTCGCGAAGCCGTGACATACGGCATGAGGCCGGAACAGGCCTGGGCGATGGGTTCGCTGCACGGCGCAACGCGGTTCGGCATGGAAGGCGAAATCGGCGGTCTGGGCGGCGGACGCCGCGCCGACCTGGTGCTTCTCAGCGACGACCTTACGCCGGTCAGCACCTGGTATGGTGGCGAACTCGTCGTCGACGGCAAGAAGATCACACCGATCCTCGAGGAAGCCCTGTCGAAACCGTACCGCTATCCGGATGCCGCCTACCACACGGTCAAGCTGCCAAAGAACCTCAAACTGACACCGGACCTACCGACGGAGACGGTCGTCGCTCATACGATCAAGACGGAGCTGCCTGGCATCACCCTCGGCCATGTCACCGTCACGCTGGAGCCGGCCAATGACTGGCAGGCGCATTTCGACAAGCACGACCTCTGCTTCGTGACGGTGGTGGAGCGTCACGGCAAGTCTGCCGGCAATGTCGCCCACGGGCTGCTCAACGGCTTCGGCCTCAGACAAGGCGCTGTCGCATCCTCGGTCGGCCACGACAGCCACAACATCATCGTCGCCGGCACCAATGCAGCGGACATGCAGGTGGCGCTCGACGCGATCGAAGAAAAGCAGGGCGGCGTCTGTGTCGTCATGGACGGCAAGGTGACGGCGATGGTGCCACTGCCGATCGCCGGGCTTTTGTCCGACAAGCGCGTGCACCAGGTCGCCGACGAGGTAAGGGCCTTGAAGCTCGAATGGGAAAAGGCAGGCTGCACCATCGCCTATATGGGCTTCAATCTCATCCCGCTGTCGGTCATCCCGGAAATCCGGATAACGGACAAGGGCCTGGTGCTGGTGCCGGAAATGGTCATCTCGCCACTCTTCGAAAAGGCCTGATCGGCAAAAAAACAGCAGGCGCGTTCGGCGAGGATGCTCACATATAATAGCGTTTGCGCCAAAGGCAGCATCGGCAGACGTTACTCGGCCTGCACCCTTTGATCCTTCGGCAGCAAAATCGTCATCGCCGCCGCGACGGCGGCCGTAACTGCAACGGCAAGATAGATGCCGCTGAAACTCTCCGTCGATGTCTTGATCACGCCGCCAAAGAAGTTCCCTGTAGTGCCGCCGATGCCTTGGAACACGGTGCAGATGCCTAAGACAGTCACCGCAAGGCGTGGCGTGGCGCGATGTGAGACGTAGGCCGGCAGCAGGCCATAGATCGGATAAAAGCCCAGCGAGAAGAAGATGCCTGACAGGATCGAGAGTTGCATCGAGGGATCGAGGACGACGAGGGCGCCGGCGGCGAGGAAGCTTGAGTAACAGGCGAGCATGGCATAGCGCGATCCGAGGCGCGACGATATTGTGCCAATGGCGAAGCCTGCGCTGATCCCCACCACCCCGATCGTTGCCCAGAGCCACGAGGCAAAGCCGACGGAATAGCCGAGTTCCTCGCGCAGGAACGGCGACAGGTAGGTGAGATAGGGATAGGGCATCAGGCCGTTGATGAAGCCGAGCGCGAAGATCAGCACCACCCATGGCATGATGGAGCGCAGGCTTGCTGAAGCGCCGGCAGTTGACGCGAGCGTTTCGTGACTTGCCCCGCTGTCGAAGAGGCCGGCCCGCCCGAAGAGGATGTGGGTGACAATGGCCAGTGTGATCGTGGCCGCGCCTGTGAGATACCAGACCATCTGCCAGTGACCGCTTCCGGCGTATGCCGCCACGAGTGCGCTATTGATGAGGACGCCAAAGGCCGGGGCGCTGGAGATCAGGCTCATGGCAAAGCCGCGTTGTTCTGCTCTCACCACCCGCGAGGCGAGGTTAATCATCGGCACGAAGGTCGATGCGCCCGTCGCGCCGGCGACCATCAGCAGGCCGGCAACAACATAGAGATTGTCGATGATGGGGATGCCCGACAGGCAAAGCCCACAGAGCGACACGGACGCCACCACCGTCCGTGCGGCACCGATGCGATGGACGAGCCAGGTAGCGAGCACGGCGAATGCCACCGTGGAAAACTGGACCAAGCCGGTGACAGTGCCGACGAACGCATAGTCGAAGGCAAGATCTTTCCGCATGTCGGGGATGATCTGGGGAAACAGGCTGAGGCCGAAGCCGTAACAAGTGGCGACGCAGGCGATCATGACAGCGACGAGAACGTTACCCGGGAGGCGCACGCTAGTCATGATGATCGGCCTCTGTTGGCAATCGCGGTCACGGCTGTTCGACACGATGATCATCTAGCATGGGCAGCCGGCGGACTGTCGGGTCTGCGACGCCGGCTGCCGATATTGCCGGCACTCGAGCTCACCGGAGGCTTCGGCCATATAATGCGTTTCGAGCCATGGTGGCAAACACCTGAGGAAGGGAAAAGTGAATTGCATCGCCACGAACGGCGTGCTGTTTTCGGCCCCGGCCGGGCTCGAGGTCCTTCCCGCGGATCTGACGATAGACTGCCGCTTCCGACAGTCCGGGACCGATAGCCCGCTTGTCCGTTCGCTTATCGTTGCCGGGCTTGTAACGCGTGACGAACTCGGATCGGTATCGTCGTAGATAAATGCGGGCGGGCCAAGGCGAGCGCGTTACATGGGCTGTTCGCAATGGGACCGCTCGGCCTGCGCAGCCTTCCTGATATCGATCTGGTGCCTCAGTTCGTCGTGCAAAGCCATGCGGCAGCGTCGTTGCTCAACAGCTGGATTGGTGATGTGGCTAAAAGCGCAGCACGTCGTCAAAGCCTGTGACGACGTGTGAGAGTTATTGTCCCAACCTGTGAATGGATGGCAACAGCTGACCAATGCTGCATCGCCGCGCTGGGCCATGCAGCGGGTCGCGAATGGGGTGCCGTCAGGCTGTTCGCGATGCCTGGATGACTGTCGGTGGCGCAAGCGCGGCAAGCACCGCGCGATATGAAGCTTCATGGTCGCCCCCTGTCCGGCCGCGCTCACGCGGCCTTTGCTTTCGGTTTGGCGGCCTTGACGTGGGTTATGCTGCGGCGGCCGTCGACGCTGACGGGGACGTCGCCGTCAACGGTGGCGCGGCGCACGACCCGGTGCTGGTCGCCGTAGTCGTTGACAGCATAGTGCTGGGTCGCGCGATTATCCCAGATCGCCACGTCCCCGGCTCTCCAGCGCCAGCGCACGGTATTTTCCGGGGCGGTAACGTAGGACTGGAACACCTCGTAGAGTTTCGTGGAGTCGCTTTTCGACAAGCCGACCAGGCGCTGAACGAAATTGCCGAGCAGCAGCGATCTTTCGCCGGTTTCGGGATGGACACGCACGACTGGATGCTCGGTCTCGTAGATGGTCGAGGTGAAAACGTCCTCGAAATGCTTTTTCTCTTCAGCGGTGGCACGAGGGCGCACGGCTGCGTAGTCATAGGCGTTGCTGTGAATGGCCCATAAATTGTCCGCCAGCAATTTGAGCGATGCCGGCAGACTTTCGTATGCGGCATGGGTGTTGGACCAGATCGTATCACCTCCAGCTGTCGGAATGACGACGCCACGAAGGACCGAGAATTTAGGATAGGCATCCACGAAGGTGACATCGGTGTGCCATTGGTCCGCCCTGCCGCCACCGCGGCTGGAATCGAGATTGAGGATGGAGGCCGTGCCGGTCACCGGACCCTGGGTTGCATGAGGCACAAGGTCGCCCAGGCGGCGTGCGAATAATTCCTGTTGGGCATCGTCAAGATGTTCCTGGTCGCGGAAGAAGACGACTTTGTGTTTCAGGAGAAGCTGGTTGATGGCCGCCACCGTTGCGTCCGAAAGATCTCCGCCAAGGCGGATGCCCCTGATTTCGGCGCCGACGCGGCCAGTCAGCGGCACGACATCGGACTCGGGAATGATCTGATTGACGAGAACTGGATTGCTCATGGAAATCTCCTGATTGATCTTGGAAGAAGACGGCAAGTCACATGCGCCCAGCGAAGCATCCGCCGGGCGTTCGAAAATCTCATTGTCAAATTCGACAGGGCTATGGAACGATATAATCTATAAAATCCATAGATAGAATTTTCTAATTTTTGGCGTTTGCCCGAAACAGCCGCCTTTCGATAGTCCCTTCTTCCCAACGAATTCCTCACTTTGGGCCTTCAGCGATGCATCCTTTCATCGAAGGCGCCCGTGCGCTTCCGCAAATTCAAGGTCCGCAGACCATCAGCGCCTTGGCCACCGATTTGTTCAGCAAGACGCTCAGCGTGGCGGGGATCCTGCTTGTTTCCTCGGAGAATTTGGCCCCGATATCGTCACGCCGTGGCGTTGAGATTTGCCGCTGAGCGCTTCCGTCCGGGTATGTCGGATACTTCGAGCGCTCGGAACTCAACACGTGTCATCAAGAACTGTTCGCAGCATTGGATTCACTCTGTGACGCGAGACCCGCGCCCCGTCGATCCTACGGCTTTCACCTCCGCGGCTTAAAAAAGAGAGAATTTCGCCCAAAAAAGAAACAGCCTATGCGTTCATCGCATAGCTGAGGTGAGAGATTGTCGCTGTTTCAAACCGATTGAACCGCCTATATTCCAATCATCGAAACGACGCCGGAGCCAAGCAAGGTTGCTGACGTCAGACAGCCCTCAGGAAAGGGGATTATCATGAACGTAGCACGCTCTTTCAACAACTGGCGCAAGTTCCGTCAGACCGTCACCGAACTCGGCCGTATGTCCAGCCGTGAACTCCAGGACCTCGGGATCGACCGCGCTGACATCCGCAGCGTTGCCCGCGCATCGATCGCGCGCTAACCGCACAGCACTTGATATCTATCACCGCTTGACGCCCGCTCCTGATGCGGGCGTTTTTGCGTCGAGCTCCGTGGCTGAGCTCGTTGGAATCCTCGTTCGTATTGTAAGCCTTCCGCCTTGTAGTCCTTGCATAGCTGCAGTGCAGCATAAGACATTGGCACCATCCGTGGTCGGTGTATGATCAAGACTATCGAAGCATTGCACCTCCTCCCGCAAAGCTTCGACTTTCGGACGGCCCACTCCTCCTCCCAAGGGACGTCTGTCGGAACAGCGGCACTCCTCCTCCAAGTCGCTGTTCGGTTTTCAGAAAGCCTGCCGCACCTCCTCCCGCGGCAGGCTTTTTCGTATCCCGAACCTTCCCTGCTGCAGATCGAGATCGAGTGCGACTGTTCCCACGTCGCGTCACCCACCAATCATACCCGTCTTCCTTTGGAACGAGCTGGCGGTTCCCTGGAGGCGCCTGTCGCAGACCCTTGGACTCTGTCGTCCTAAAAGGAGGTCTGTTTGCCACGGGGCCGGGTCCAACTTTGGCGCGATATCCGCACAACAGCTGACCCACCGAATGTTTCGGTTTCGCGAGTAGCCTGGCTTCCCAGAAACGGCGTTGGTAAAGAGATTGTCGGCTATGATGATCGAGAGCGAAGCCTCACATGCCTCTATCTCCGAAAGACTGGCGCCGGGCAATTGATATCCATGCTGCAGCTTTCCGAGCATATGTTGGACCCCGGTTCGAGACGCACTTGGGTATTGCCGAGCGCAAGATAGGAGATCCCACTCCGCATGCAACCGCTCCTACAGGGGGACCAATCCCCCGGTTCCGAAAGATCATGGGTGTCTGGTTCAATCCGCGCCAAGGCGGCCCTTACGAGTGTTTAACGGCCCTAAAATCCGTCGGGCTGGAGCCGATCAGTTGCCGGAACTGGGTCGAAAAATGGAACGCCGAGTGAAAACCCAGGAGACCGGCGATCTCCTTGATCGATTTGTCAGTATTCACCAAAAAGTCGACGGTCCGCTGGATGCGCACCCTCATCTGATATTGCTTGGCCGACATGCCAGTCTGCTCGCGAAAAAGACGCCGGAAATAGGGATAGCTGACGCCAAGTTCGTCGGCGAGCTGTTCGACAGACAGAGGCTGGCCGCAGCGCTCCATCAGAATCATCCGTGCACGATCGACGAGCCTGTCGGCAGCATTGGTGTTGAGATCGGCGGGGCGGCATATAAGGGCCAGCAGTTGAAGGCCGAGGGTCGACAGCAGCGGCTGATTGCGGAGGCAATCGTCCTGCGCCAGCGCGTGAATCGACGCGAAAACACCAGAAATCTCGGAGCTGCTGGCATGGGCCGGCTGCTCGGGGCGCAACAGGCCTGCATCGCGCGCAAAATCGAAGGCGCTTCCCCGGCATTCGATCCAATGTTCGACCCATCCGGTCCGGCGGTCCGGAGCAAAACGGTGCCAGACGCCGGGAAAGAGCAGGAAAATAGAGCCTTCGGCGATGGCAACCTGCCGACGTTCTGGTCCGAACTCCAGCCGGCCGCTGCCCGCGCTGATCTGCACGATCTGATAGGCGCTCAGGATACGGCCGCGCGACCAGCTGAAATGGTGGTCGTCCGGATGACGGCTCGGCGGGTAGTCGGAATTCGATCCGATCTCTGTATATCCGGTGGAGATGGCCGTGCAGCCCCACGCGGCGCAGAGGCGGTTGTCGGGCATGTAGACGAAGTAGCTCTGCATGACGGCGGCCCAGATTGACGATCATATTTTGCATGCAAAAGATCACTTTTGCGGAAATTGCCAGCGTGTCAACGAAAATGCTTAGTGCTAACGTCAGAAGGCAAGGTCAGTTTTAGAATGGCCCCGCAAATATTTGCTGAGATCATCAGCGGGCCGCCGCTGCCAGGGAGGGCAGTGGCCGGGAGGAGAAAGATATGAAAAATCAAGCCAGACTGCTGGTGGTTGCCGCATGCCTTGCGGCTTCTGCTTCCTATGCCGAGGATTTTCACGGGTTCGATCCGGTGAAGTTCGATGGCAACATGTTATCGGCCGAAAATCTGAAGGCGATGGCGGCGGATGCGGCCAAGGCGACGCCGCCGAGGAACGGAAAGAGCTACAGTATTGGTTTCGCCAATCTGCAGCGCGATATCGCTTTCGGTGTGCTCGTTGAAAAGGGGATTCAGCAGAATGCCGATGCTGCGGGCGTCGAACTCGTGATTGCGGATAATCGCCTCGACGGGCCGACCGCGCTCGCCAATGCCAAGTCCTTTGCAGAACGCAAGGTTGACTACGTCATCGAATTCCAGACGGACGCCAATTTCGGGCAGACTGTGATGGAAGTCTTCAAACAGGACGGCACGAAGGTGACTGCGATCGACATCCCGATGCCAGGCGCGAGCTTCTTCGGCGTCAATAATCCGAAATCTGGCTTCATGGGTGGATCCTATCTGGCAACGGCGGCCGCAAAGAAATTCGGCGCCGATGTCGTGAAGACCGGTTATTTGGTCATCGGCGCTCTACCGCAGTCGGGCGTCATCCCGCGCATGCGCACGGACGGTCAGCGGGCCGGCTTTATGGCCCTGACCAAGGATTTCCCGGCCGACCATATCATCGAGATCGATACCAAGAACACGCTGCAGGAATCTTTCGCGCAGATGAACAATGTCATCGGCCGCATTCCGCCGGGCGCGCCGATCCTCATCATTGCCATCAACGATCAGGCGACGATGGGAATGTTGCAGGCCGTGCGGGCTGCCGGTCGCATCGATCAGGCAATTGCGGTTGGCAATGGGGCAGATGAGGCGGAGGCGCTCGCCACCGATCCGAACCTGGTTGCTGCCACCGGTTCATTCCCCGGCAGCTACGGCAACTATCTGATTCCGATCGCGCTCTCCGCTCTTGCCGGAAAGCCTGTCCCGGAGGCGACCTTCGTGACGCACCAAATGGTCACCAAGGCAAATATCTGCAAGTTCTACAAGGAGTTCCCCTGTGCCGGCGAGACGGATGGATACGTGTTTCCGGAAGCGGAATTTTCAACCTACCTCGCAGACCTGAAGAAGCAGGATTGGCTGAAGGGCTATGAGGCCATTCTCCCTCAGCAATGAGCGAGATAGCGTCAGGGGAGCGTGACATGACCGTCCATAGCACCGAAGGGAGCCGCACTCCGCGGCTCCAGATCGCCAATGTCAGCAAAGCATTTGCCGGCGTGACGGTATTGAAGAACGTGTCGCTTTCGGCCGATGCGGGCGAGATCGTGGCGCTTCTCGGCGCCAATGGTGCGGGCAAGTCGACCCTCATGAAAATCCTCTCCGGTGTCTACACGCTGGACACCGGACAGATTAGAATTGACGACACGGCCAGGAATATCTCCACGCCTCGGGATGCTGTTGCGGCCGGCATCCGGCTGATGCCGCAGGAGCTTTCCGTTCATCCGGATCTTTCAGTCGCCGAAAACATCGCGCTTGGCTCCATGCCGAAGCGCCGCTTTTTGGGTATTCCGATGATCGATCAGGTGGCCGTCGACGCACAGGCGCGGGCGCTCCTGAAGCGATTGCGGCTCGACCATATCGAGCCCGGCCGGCGCATGGGCTCGCTGCCATTGTCCGAACAGCGCATTGTCGAAATCGCCCGCGCGCTGGCCGGCAAGGCGCGGATCCTGATCATGGATGAGCCGACGGCGTCGCTGAGCGAGGCGGATGCCGACAATCTGTTCGATGTCATCGAGGCCCTGAAAGCCCAAGGCGTCACCATCATCTATATTTCGCATTATCTTGACGAGGTCTTCCGGCTCAGCGACCGTATCGTTGTCTTGCGTGACGGCGAGGTCCGAGGTCAGTTCGAAACCCGCGACACCAGTCGCGACGAAGTTCTGGCGGCGATGCTCGGCAGCGAACTCGGCGACCTCTACCCCCTCAAATCGAAACTGCTTCAGGACGCAAAGACCGTCCTATCCGTCGATGGACTGTCACTTCCCGGATGGCTCGACGGCGTGGCATTGACCGTGCGACGCGGTGAGGTTTTCGGCGTCTTCGGCCTTATCGGCTCCGGCGCCGAGAAAATAGGCCGGGCAATCTATGGCGCCGAGCCTGCCGCCCATGCCGAAGCCATTCTGCTGAACGATATGGACATTGGTCTCTCTGGCCCGCGAAAGAGAGTGCGCAGCGGCATCGGGTTCGTGGCCGCGGAGCGAAAGCGCCAGGGCCTGATTGGCAATTTGTCGGTGCGAACCAACACGACACTGCCCTACCTCAGACTGTTCACGCAATCCGGCGTTGTCGACCAGAAACAGGAAGACGACAGAACTCGTGAATGGATCAAAACCCTGCGTGTCAAGACCTCAGGTCCGGACCAAGAGATCCGCCTTCTGTCCGGCGGCAATCAGCAGAAGATCTGCCTTGCGCGCTGGCTGCTCGGAAACCCGAATGTTCTGATCCTCGAAGAGCCGACACGCGGGGTCGATCTTGGTGCCCGCCGCGAGATCTACATGGAAATCCGCCGGCTGGCGGAGGCGGGGCTGGCGATCCTGATCGTCTCCTCGGATGCGGAAGAGGTGGCGGGGCTCGCAGATCGCAGCCTCGTACTCGAGGATGGCAAGGTCGTTGCCGAGCTTGGGCAGGACGCAACCGCGACGGATCTGATGCAGGCAGCCGAGCCGCGGGCAGCCCTCCGCGATAGGAATGAACTGGAGAAAACATGATCAAGTCGCCTTCCATTCCCGCAGCGTCAGAATCGTCGAAGAGGTCGGCAAATTCACTCAGCGACCTTCTTGGCCGCCCGGCCGCCGGCATCGTTCTCTTGCTGGTGTTCTACGTCCTGCTGCTGATCGCCTTTTCGGTTTTCTCCCCCTATTTCCTGACGCTGAGCAACCTGTCCAACATCGGCACCAACATGGCCTTCATCGGGCTGATGGCAGCCGCGGGCACCCCGCTGATCATTGGTGGAGGGCTCGATCTGTCCGTTGCCGCCGTCGCCGGTCTTGCTGGCGTCATTGTGGCGCTGATGCATGCCAACGGAATCAACATCTGGGCGGGCTGCGTCACCGCTCTCATCATAGGCTGCGCGGTCGGCGTCCTGAACGGCTTCATCGTCACCCGGCTGAAGCTCAATCCGCTCATCGCCACACTCGGCACAATGAGCATCTTTTCCGGTCTCTCCATGGTGCTGACCGGCGGACTTTCGAAGCCGCTCTTCGTTCCGGCTTTCAACTGGCTCGGGTCAGGGCGCCTCTTTGGCATCCCGTTTCCTATCATCCTGATGCTGCTAGTCTTCGTCGCACTTTGGCTGATCTTGTCAAAGACGCCGTTCGGACGCTTCGTCTATGCGACCGGCGGCAATCCGGAAGCAAGCAGCCTGCTCGGTGTGCCCGTCGAGCGGACCCAGATGGTGCTCTATGTCGTCTCCGGCCTTTCGGGGGCGGCGGCTGGCATCATCCTTGCAGCAATGCTCGGCGCCGCAGCACCGAATGCCGCAGGGCAGCACCTGCTCACCATCATTGCTGCCATCATCCTCGGCGGTACCAGCCTGTTTGGCGGACGCGGCAGTGTCTGGGGCACGCTGATAGCCGTTTTGATCCTTGGCACGCTGAACAACGGCCTGACGCTGATGAACGTGTCCTCCTTCTGGCAGGACGTGACTCGAGGCGTCGTCCTTTTAATGGCGGTTGGGGTCGATCAACTGCGCGTGCGCCTGCAGAGCTGACGCCATTCTCATTCCATCGGAGAAACAGAAATGTCTGAACGCCCCTTGAAGGCCGGCCTTTTCGGTATCGGTCTGGAGGCCTATTGGTCGCAATTCAAAGGTCTGGAAGCGCGGTTGCGCGGCTATGTCGATACCGTCGAGGCCAAGCTTGCGCGCCCGGGCGTCGAGGTCGTCAACCTCGCGCTGATCGACACCCCCGAAAAGGCGATCGAGGCCGGTCACCAGTTTCGCCAGGCCGACGTCGATATCATCTTTCTCTACATCACCACCTATGCGTTGTCTTCGACGGTTCTTCCAGTGGTCCGTCGCGCCAAGGTTCCGGTGATCATCCTCAATCTGCAGCCGACCGCAGCCATCGACTATGCCACTTTCAACGCCCTCGGCGATCGGACAGCGATGACCGGCGACTGGCTGGCGCATTGCTCTGCCTGCCCCGTCCCCGAAATCGCCAATGTCTTCCGTCGGGCGGGCATAAGCTTTCACCAGGTGACCGGCGTTCTCACCGGCGATCCGATTGTCGAGAACGAGATCAACGACTGGATCGAGGCCGCCCGCGTCGCGCATGTGATGGCGCATAACCGGCTCGGCGTCATGGGCCGCTACTACAACGGCATGCTCGATATCTATTCAGATCTCACCGCGCAGGCAGCGGCCTTCGGCACCCATATCGAGGTGCTGGAAATCGACGAACTGGCGCAATTGCGGCGTGATGTGAGCGAGGAAGACGTCTCCACCTGCTTGGCGACGATCCTAGCCGAATTCGATGTCCAGCCGGATTGCGACCCCAAGGAACTGGCACGTGCGGCAAAGACAGCCGTGGCGCTTCGCAAGCTGGTCGACAAGAAATCGCTCGGCTCGCTTGCTTATTACTACGAGTCCCAGCCCGGCCACGAATATGAGGATATCATCACCTCGGTAATCGTAGGCTGTTCGATATTGACGGCCAGTGGCGTGCCGGTTGCCGGCGAATACGAGATCAAGAACGCCCAGGCGATGAAGATCATGGACAGCTTCGGTGTGGGCGGTTCATTCACCGAGTATTATGCCATGGATTTCGCCGCTGACGTCGTACTGATGGGGCATGACGGGCCGGGGCATACCAAAATTGCCCAGGGGCGTACGAAGATCCGGCCCCTCAACGTTTTTCACGGCAAGGTCGGCTCCGGCGTCAGCGTTGAAATGTCGGTTCAGCACGGACCGGTGACGCTGCTCTCTATCGTCGAAGACGCTGGCAACATCAGGCTGCTTTGCGCCGAAGGCGCCTCTGTGGCGGGCCCGATCCTCGAAATCGGCAACACCAACAGCCGCTATCGATTTCCACTTGGAGCCCGGAGCTTTGTTGAGGCGTGGAACGCACAGGGACCCGCCCACCATTGCGCAGTTGGCGTCGGACACATTGCCGGGCGCATCGAGAAGCTTGGAAAACTCCTGGATCTGGACGTCGTAAAAGTCTGCTGACAAGTTGGGATGCAGAAGCGCGCCAGAGTGAGCAATCGCTTCATCATGCGAAAGCCCTCGCAAGATGCGTTCGGGCCATTGCAGCGAGGCCCTGCCAGTCAGCGTCCGTTCAGTCCCGCGTGCCGAGACAACTTGGTTCTCTTGAACGAAGACGCGCGTGACAGGACTGCGCCGCCTTTCAGATCTCAGAAACCGGCCCGCGCGAAGCCTCGCGATATTGTTCCTTCTGCCAAGTAGGCCCTTTTTCTGGAAGCGCCACCGATTGCCCGTCTGGGTCGATCAGCAGCAACTCGCCGAATGACGCGAGCCTGAGCTCTATGCGGGTATCGCCTGCCGGTGTGCCTGATTACTCTCCGAGCGGATGGGTGATATCCGCTTTGGAGGTCCCCAATGTCAGACCATCGCTTTCCGCCTGCGCCATCGCCTTCACCAGCGCGATGACCGTTTCGCGGATATTGCTGTCGGCGATCTTTAGAAAGGCGCGATTGAGCACCAATCCCTCTTTCGTTCGCAGGAATTCAGCGACCGGGTCCATATTTGCGGATAGATCCAGCCCTTGCAGCGTCAACGGCTCGGAATTCTCCTGCTCGAAGAAGAAGCTTGGCGACGTCTGAAGCACCTCGGCAATCCGCTGCAGCCGGCTGGCGCCGATGCGGTTGATGCCCTTCTCGTACTTCTGAACCTGCTGAAAGGTCAAGCCGATCTGCTCGCCAAGCCGTTCCTGGCTCATCCCGAGCAACTGCCGGCGCATTCTGATGCGCGCTCCGACATAGCTGTCTATTGCATTCGCTGTCTTGACATTCATCGTGTGTTTTCAGCCTCGATCGCATTTTCAATCGGCGCAGCTGTAGTATCCCCCGCATTGGTTTTCCATGGTTGTTTTCATATAGCATAGTGGATATGCGACGATCGCGACTGACTGTGATATGAAAGCCCCCGTCCAGAAAGACGTGAAATCACGCGAAAATCACGCGTTCGAAGTGCAAATCGATCAAAAGCCGTACCAATTAGGATGAAACTGGGCTGTAATTGCGTCCCGGCTTACGCTAAATGCTCTTCAGCGACCGCCGCACGAGAGTCTTCCTAGCCCCGATCGCCCGAAAATCCATCGAATAATAGCGACGTGGCACGGCACCGGCCGTGCCTGTGCAGGAGAAATATTGATGGCAACCGTTGCCGAGAGCGTGCCCCGTTTCGAAAAAACAACGATGTCCATCCTCATGGCGGTCAGCTTCTGCCACATGCTGAACGACATCATGCAGTCGTTGCTCGCCTCGCTCTATCCGCTGTTCAAGGCGAACTACGATCTCGATTTTGTGCAGATCGGCCTCCTTACCATGACTTTCCAGGTCACGGCTTCGCTGCTGCAGCCGCTGGTCGGCATCGTCACCGACCGCTGGCCGATGCCCTATTCGCTGCCGGTCGGTATGGCGAGTACCTTTTGCGGCCTCATTCTGCTCGGCAATGCCGGCAGCTTCGAACTGCTGCTGGTTGCCGCAAGCCTGATCGGCTTCGGCTCGGCGGTCTTCCACCCGGAATCGTCGCGCGTTGCCCGTCTTGCCTCCGGCGGTCGCCATGGTTTCGCGCAATCCTTCTTCCAGGTCGGTGGCAATGCCGGCCAGGCGATCGGTCCGCTGCTTGCCGCCATCATCGTGCTGCCGCTCGGCCAGCACAGCGTCTCCTGGTTCGCCGCCATCGCCATGGTCGGCATGATCGTGCTGAGCTGGGTCGGCAACTGGTACATCAGCCACAGGCGCCAGAATGCCAGCAAGCCGGCAATAAGCCGGACCCTGCCGCTGCCGCAGAACCGGGTCGTCTGGGCGCTGCTGATTCTCGTGCTGCTGACGGCAACGAAGAATGTCTACATGGCCAGCGTGTCGAGCTACTTCACCTTCTACGTCATCGACAAGTTCGAGCTCAGCGTGCAGCAGGCACAGCTGATGCTCTTCCTGTTCCTCGGCTCGGTCGCCGTCGGCACCTTCCTCGGCGGGCCGATCGGTGACCGCTTCGGCGCGCGTTTCGTCATCTGGTTCTCGATTCTCGGCGTCATTCCCTTCGCGCTCCTGCTTCCCTATGCGAACCTTTTCTGGACGGGTGTGCTCAGCGTCGTCATCGGCCTGATCTTCGCTTCGGCCTTCTCGGCAATCGTCGTTTTCGCACAGGAACTGGTGCCCGGGCGCGTCGGGCTGATTGCCGGGGTCTTCTTCGGCTTCGCATTCGGGGCAGGGGGGCTTGGCGCAGCGCTGCTCGGCGATTTTGCCGATACCCATGGCATCGATTTCGTCTACCGGATCTGCTCCTACCTGCCGCTGCTTGGTCTCCTGACGGTCTTCCTGCCGCGTATTCCCAAGCAAAAACCAATCTGAGGCGACATCGCTTGCGGACAATCGATCGAGCCGGAATGTCACCGACACTCCGACTCGCATCCTGCAGTTACGCACGTCGTCATCGCCCACAGGCCCGAACGTATTTTTCTCCTCCTATGAGGAAGAGGGATCACCATTCCTTTAATCCACTATTTTTATAGATAATATTTGTCCAATAATGACGTCGGTTTCGGCACGATATTGGAAGGAAATGGCATGTCTGCTCCCAAACTGGTCGGCCTTGCGGGTAGCTTCAACCGCCCGTCGAAGACCTTTGCGCTTGTTGAAAACGTTGCTGGTCTCGCTGCCGAGAAATACGGCTTCGACAACACCACCTACGATCTGACCGACGTCGGCCCTTCGCTCGGCCAGGCGCTGCGCCGTGACGATCTCGACAATCGCGCCAAGGAAGTCATCGAAGACATCGTCAATGCCGATGTACTGGTCATCGGAGCGCCAACTTACAAGGGCAGCTATCCCGGCCTCTTCAAGCATCTGATCGACCTGATCGACCCGCATGAGCTGCGCGCCAAGCCGATCATCATCACCGCGACCGGCGGCGGTGACCGGCATGCGCTAATGGTCGAACATCAGCTCCGCCCGCTCTTCGGTTTCTTCATGTCACACACGCTGCCGACCGCCGTCTACGCGTCCGACCGCGACTTCACCGATTACCGTGTCTCATCCGACCCGCTTTCCAAGCGGATCGGCGAGGTCATCAGCGAGCTTGCGGCCTTCTTTCCCAGCCGGAATCAAGCGCTTATCGCCGCCGAGTGAAGCGTGCGGGATAGGCTTGAAACGGCGCCGCGGAGGCGCCGTTTTCATTTCGGCCATCCCTCTCAACTAAATATAGTCCACAAAATTGATGGAAATTTATCCTGCCGATATCGATGGCAGGGCAAGAGTTTTTCCGGCCCTTCCTCCACATCGGACATTCGTGCTTCGCTCCCGATACGCGCATTTGCCATGATCAGCCTGCTCGGGGCGCTTGGCCTCATTCAGTCAGACGGGATATACAATGACCAAGAACAAAAATCTTCACGGCTTCCACCTTTCGCGCCGGGCGGCTCTTGCCGCCGTCGCTATTTCGGCGGCCGCAGTCTTTTCCTTTGCAGCACCCGCCCCTTCCCATGCCGAGGACAAGCCGATCAAGGTCGGCATCATGGCCGGCGAGGAGGAGGACATTTGGCGCGTGGTCGCGAGCGAGGCGGGCAAGAAGGGTCTCAAGATCGAAACCGTCATCTTCAACGACTACACCCAGCCGAATGAAGCGCTGGAGCGCGGCGAAATCGATGCCAACGCCTTCCAGCACCAGCCCTATCTCGACAACCAGATCCAGCAGCACGGCTATCACATCGTTCGCGTCGGTTATACCGGGGTCTGGCCGATCGGCCTTTACACCAAGAAATACAAGTCCGTCGCAGAGATCCCGGAAGGTGCCGTCATCGGCGTGCCGAACGATCCCTCGAACGAAGGCCGTGCGCTGCGCGTTCTCCAGAGCGAAGGCCTGATCAAACTGAAGGAGGGCACCGGTATTCTCGCGACCGTCGCCGACGTCACCGACAATCCGAAGAAGATCGAGATCAAGGAACTCGACGCCGGCATCGTCGGCCGTTCGATCGACGATCTGGATGCCGGTATCGTCAACACCGACTGGGCGCTGAAGAGCGGTCTTTCGCCGGCCGAACGCATCGCCCAGGAGCCGATCGCCGATAATCCGTACCGCAACTTCATCGCGGTCAAGGACGACAACAAGGATGCCGATTGGGTCAAGACGCTTGTGTCTTCTTATCAGAACGACACCGTCAAGGCCGAATTCGACAAGGTCTACAAGGGGACGGGTCTCAGCGCCTATTGATCCGTGGCAGGGCTGGGGTTAAGGCCTGCCGAGAGGCGGCCCGGGCGTTCTCTGCCCGGACCGCCTTCAGTATTTGTAAGGAAAACCACATGAATTCCCTTGTTTCCACCACGGCGATCGAGGCACAGTCTCAAGCGGCTTCCGAAGAGGTGGTGAGGCTGACCGACGTGAAGCGACGGTTCGGAACCACTTCAGCCCTCGACGGTATTTCGCTGACGGTGAAGAGAGGCGAGATTCTCGGCATCATCGGCCGCAGCGGCGCCGGCAAATCGACGCTGATCCGCTGCCTGAACGGCCTGGAGCGCGCCGATAGCGGCGAGATCCTCATCGAAGGCCGAGACATCACCGAACTTTCAGAACAGGACCTGCAGCCGCTGCGCCGCCGCATCGGCATGATCTTTCAGCATTTCAATCTGCTTTCTGCCAAAACCGTCGAGGAAAACGTCGCGCTGCCGCTGAAGATCGAGGGTTTAGCAAAGGGCGAGCGCCTGAAACGAGCGCATGAGCTGCTCGAGCTGGTCGGCCTTGCAGACAAGGCGAAGGCTTATCCCGCATCGCTGTCCGGCGGCCAGAAACAACGCGTCGGCATCGCCCGGGCGTTGACGGCACGCCCGGCACTGCTGTTGTCCGACGAGGCGACATCGGCGCTCGATCCGGAAACGACCCGGTCGATCCTGGCATTGCTGAAGGACATCAACCGTAAGCTCGGACTGACCATTCTGCTCATCACCCACGAGATGGAAGTGGTCCGCGGCATTGCCGATCGCGTCGCGGTCATCGATGCCGGGCGGATCGTCGAGGAAGGGCAGGTCTGGTCGGTCTTCGCCAATCCGCAGGCTGAAATCACCGGGAGCCTGCTTGGAGGCATCCGCCCGCAGCTTCCTGAGCATATCGCCGGCCGGCTGTCGGCGGCGGCGGGCAGCGAAGCGATCCTCAGCGTCGATCTCGCCGGCCCGCAGGCGCAGGGCGCGCTGTTTGCCGAACTCTCGGCGGCGCTGCCGCATTCCTTCCGCCTCGTCCATGGCGGCATCGACCACATCCAGAACCAGCCGGTGGCGCGGTTCTTCATCGCCGTTCCCGCGCGTGACCCCGCCCTTGCCGGAAAGGTCGAACAATTCCTGACGGCCCGGTCCGCCCGGGTGGAGGTGCTTGGTTATGACACCGATCATGCTTGAACTGCTTATTCGCTCCCTTTGGGAGACGATCCTGATGACCGTCGCCTCGGGAGTGATTTCGCTCGTCGCCGGCCTGCCGCTCGGCCTTGCCCTGGTCGCGACGGCGCGCGGCGGCATCGCCGAAAGCCTCTGGATCAACCGCGTGCTCGGCGGGGTCATCAACGGCTTCCGCTCGATACCCTTCATCATCCTGCTGGTGGCGCTGATCCCACTGACGCGGCTGATCGTCGGCACGGCGCTCGGCACCTGGGCGGCCATCGTGCCGCTCGCCATCGCCGCAACGCCCTATTACGCTCGCATCGCCGAAGTATCGCTGCGCGAGGTCGACCGCGGGCTGATCGACGCCGTGCGCGCCATGGGCGGCAATCGCTGGACCATCATCCGCGAGGTGCTGGTGCCTGAAGCGCTGCCAGGCATCGTCGCCGGTTTCACCGTCACGCTGGTGACGCTGATCGGCGCCTCGGCCATGGCGGGCGCGATCGGCGCCGGCGGCCTCGGCGATCTCGCCATCCGCTATGGCTATCAGCGTTTCGAAACCAGTGTGATGATCGCGGTGGTGGCCGTCCTCATCGTGCTCGTCTGCGGCATCCAGTGGCTTGGCGACCGGCTGGTCGCTAAGCTGGACCACCGATAAATCAGCGTCGGAACTGGGCTGCGGGATGAGCGGCGGGCAACCTGCCGTTCCCGCCGCCGAAAAGTTTCTGCCGCAACGGTCCTGCAGCATAGTCCGCCTTGAAGACGCCGCGCTCCTGCAGCACCGGGACGACCAGCTCGACGAAATCGCGCAGGCTTTCCGGCGCCACGGTCCGCGCCAGGTTGAAGCCGTCGATGCCACCCTCTTCGATCCACGTCTGGAGATGATCGGCGATCTGTTCCGGCGAACCCACTATCGGCTTCATCCGGCTGCCAAGCACCATCTGGTCGATGATGTCACGCAGCGTCACCGGCTTCGGCGCCTGTTTCGTGATGGCCGCAAGTGCGGATTGATTGGCGTTGGTCGAGCCCTGGTCGATGACGTCGTCCAATCCATACTTCGAAAAGTCGATGCCTGTCGAAGCGGAGTAATGCGCAAGCGAAGCCTCGACGCTCGCATGGCGGCGGTACTCCTCCAGCTTGTCCCGTGCTTCCTTCTCCGTCCGCCCGACGACAACAGTGATCAGGCTCAGGATCTTCAATGCGTCGGCGCCGCGGCCGAATTCCTCCGCCTTCGCCCGCAGCGCATCGACGGTCGGCCTGGCCGCCTTGGGATTCGGCCCGGCGATGAAGACGCATTCGGCGTGGCGGGCGGCAAAGTCCTGCCCGCGTGCCGAGGCGCCGGCCTGAAAGAGCAGGGGCGTGCGCTGCGGAGAGGGCTCGGAGAGATGGATGCCCTCCATCCGATAATATTTGCCGTCGTGACGAACAGTGCGCACTTTGGAGGGGTCGGCATAGGTGCCGCCTGTCTTGTCGCGCAGTACCGCATCGTCGTCCCAGCTCCCTTCCCAGAGCTTGTAGAGGATCTCGAGATATTCCTCGGCCGCATCGTAGCGCGCATCATGTTCGGGCAGCTTGTCGAAGCCCATGCTGAGGGCGGCACTGTCGAGATAGCCGGTGACGATGTTCCAGCCGATCCGTCCCTTGGTCAGGTGGTCGAGCGTCGACATGCGCCGCGCCAGCAGGAAGGGTGGCTCGTAGGTGGTGTTGACGGTCACGCCAAAACCCAGATGTTTCGTAACATAGGCCATCGCCGAAATCGGGATCAGCGGATCATTGACAGGAAACTGCGCCGCCGTTTCGATCACCGGTGCCGGACTGCCCTTGTAGACATCATAGACACCGACGATATCGGCCAGGAAGATGCCGTCCAGCTTGCCGCGTTCGGCGGTCTTGGCAAACTCTGTCCAGTAGTCGAGATCGGTATAATGCGCTGAGCGGTCGCGCGGATGCGTCCACAGGCCGTGGTTGATATGCCCGACACAGTTCATGTCGAAGGCATAGATCTGCATGGTCTTCATGAGGCGGGTCCCAAAGCCGGCAATAGAAATCAAGGATTTGCCGCATTAATTATCCTGGAGCATGATGCCGAAAAGTGTGAGCGGTTTTAGGACGACAGCATGCTCTAACTATATAATGTAGAACAGGATTCAGATTTTAGGCCGGCTCGGCCTAAAATTATCCTGTTCGGGCTCTATCGCACGAGGCGCCGGTGAAATGGTAGGGTGGGGATGAAAAAGGCCGGAGGAAACGCATGACGAAGAAGACGCTGTCGGATTGGGCGGAGCTTGCGCAAAAGGAACTGCGCACCTCGCCCGAAACGCTAACTTGGCAGACGCCGGAAGGCATTGCCGTCAAGCCGCTCTATACGGCCGAGGATCTCGACGGCTCCAGGCACCTTGATTCGCTTCCCGGCTTTTCGCCTTTCACCCGCGGCCCGCGGGCGACGATGTATGCCGGCCGGCCTTGGACAATCCGCCAATATGCCGGCTTCTCGACGGCAGAGGAATCGAACGCCTTTTATCGCCGCAATCTGGCGGCCGGCCAGAAGGGCCTGTCGGTCGCCTTCGATCTTGCCACCCACCGCGGGTATGACAGCGATCATCCGCGCGTCGAGGGTGATGTCGGCAAGGCGGGTGTGGCAATCGACAGCGTCGAGGATATGAAGATCCTGTTCGACGGCATTCCGCTCGGCGAAATGTCGGTGTCGATGACAATGAACGGCGCCGTCATCCCGATCCTCGCCTCCTTCATCGTAGCCGGCGAGGAGCAGGGTGTTTCGCGGGCCGAACTTTCTGGCACTATCCAGAACGACATCCTCAAGGAGTTCATGGTCCGCAACACCTATATCTACCCGCCCGAACCATCGATGCGGATCGTTGCCGATATCATCGACTATACCGCCCGCGAGATGCCGAAGTTCAACTCCATCTCGATCTCCGGCTACCACATGCAGGAAGCCGGCGCGACGCTGGTGCAGGAACTGGCCTTCACGCTGGCCGACGGCCGCGAATATGTCCGCGCCGCCATCGCCAAAGGCCTGAGCGTCGACGAGTTCGCCGGCCGCCTGTCCTTCTTCTTCGCTATCGGCATGAACTTCTTCATGGAAGCCGCCAAGCTGCGCGCCGCCCGCCTGCTCTGGACGCGGATCATGGAAGGGTTTCATCCGAAGAAACAGTCCTCGCTGATGCTGCGCACCCATTGCCAGACCTCCGGCGTCTCCTTGCAGGAACAGGACCCTTATAACAACATCATCCGCACCGCTTTCGAGGCAATGTCGGCCGTGCTCGGCGGTACGCAGTCGCTGCACACCAACTCCTTCGACGAGGCGATCGCGTTGCCGACGGAATTCTCCTCGCGCATTGCCCGCAATACTCAGCTGATCCTGCAGCACGAAACCGGCGTGACAAAAGTGATCGATCCGCTCGCCGGCTCCTATTATGTCGAAAGCCTGACGGCCGAGCTTGCCGACAAGGCCTGGGTCTTGATGGAGGAGGTCGAGGCACTGGGCGGCATGACCAAGGCCGTGGCCGATGGCCTGCCGAAACGGCTGATCGAGGAAGCGGCCGCGCGCCGCCAAGCAGCCGTCGACAAGGGCGAGGAGGTCATCGTCGGCGTCAACCGCTACAGGCTCGACAACGAGCAGCCGATCGACATTCTGGAGATCGACAATAGCGCTGTACGCAAAGCGCAAATCAGACGTATCGAGGAAACCAAGCGGCGGCGCGATGGCGGGGCCGTGCACGAGACGCTGGCGGCCCTGGAAGAGATCGCGCAGAGCGGCAAGGGCAACCTGCTGGAAGCCGCCATTGAGGCGGCGCGGGCCCGCGCCACGGTCGGCGAGATATCGGATGCGATGCGCGATGCCTTCGGCGATCATGCCGCCATTCCTGAAGTCATCAAGGGCGTCTATGGCGAAGCATATGAAAATGAGCCGGAGCTCGCTGTCTTGAGGGCCCGCATGACCGAAGTGACGGAAGCTATGGGTCACCGGCCGAAGATCATGGTCGCCAAGCTCGGTCAGGACGGACACGACCGAGGCGCCAAGGTGATCGCCTCGGCCTTCGGCGATATCGGCTTCGATGTGCTCGCCGGTCCCCTCTTCCAGACACCGGAGGAAGCCGCCGGTGTCGCGCTCAGCGAAAAGGTCAATGTCGTCGGCGTCTCGTCACTGGCGGCCGGTCACAGGACGCTGCTGCCGCAGCTGATCGACAGGCTGAGGGAACAGGGCGGTGGTGACATCATCGTCGTCTGCGGCGGCGTCATCCCGCGTCAGGACTATGAATTCCTGCACGAACACGGCGTTGCAGCCGTGTTCGGCCCGGGGACAAACGTTCTCGAGGCGGCAAACTCCGTCCTCGACCTGCTGCAGGGCAGGCGACGGAATCAGTAATTTAGAGAAGACCGCGCTTTGCGAGGTTGCTCATCAGCGCCGAAATACCGAAGGTCCAGGGCGGGCATTCGGTGGAGAGCCGCACGGTGTTGACGAGCGCACCGAGGCCTGCCGAGGAAATCTCGACGACATCGCCGATCTTGTGGGTAAAACCCTGTTTCGGCGCGTCGCGGTCCTGCGTCGGCGCAAACAACGTGCCGAGGAAAAGCATGAAACCATCAGGATATTGGTGATGGGCGCCGACCGTCTGTTTGACGAGATCGGTCGGGTCGCGGCTGATCTTTGACATCGAGCTTTTGCCATGCAGCACGAAACCGTCCTGGCCGGTGACTTTCAGGTCAAGCTCGGCGTTGCGGACGTCATCCAGGCCATAACCGGCATCGAACAGGCGGATGAAAGGACCGATCGAGCAGGATGCGTTGTTGTCCTTGGCCTTGCCGAGCAGCAGCGCCGAGCGGCCCTCGACGTCGCGCAGATTGACGTCGTTGCCGAGCGTCGCACCCTTGATCTCGCCGCGGCTATTGACCGCGAGCACGATTTCCGGCTCGGGATTGTTCCAGGTCGAGATCGGATGCAAGCCGACATCGGCACCCCAGCCGACGGAGGAGAGCACCGGCGCCTTGGTGAAGACTTCGGCGTCCGGCCCGATACCGACCTCGAGATATTGCGACCACATGCCCTCGTCGATCAGCGCCTGCTTGACCTTGGCGGCCTCCGGCGAACCGGCCTTCAGATTGGTGAGGCTGCCACCGATCAGCGTGCTGACACGCTCGCGGATCGAGGCGGCGCGTTCCGGACTGCCGGCGGCCTTCTCCTCGATGACGCGCTCGATCATCGACTGGGCGAAAGTGACGCCGCAGGCCTTGACTGCCTGCAGGTCGACGGGCGCAAGGAGATAGGGACGCGTTTGATCGGGAGCTCCGGTACTGTTGGCGGCGATATCCGCCAGCGAGCCAACCGCCTTGCCGCTTGCCGCACGGACGAAGGCGGCGGCATCTTGCCGCTCGAGCAGGGCGCTCAGCGTCGGCGCTTCGCGCGACGTGATGTCGACCAGCACCCCCTCCCGAAGCGTCACGATATTTGGCCCAGCAACCTCGGGATTCCAGGCGCGGCCGACAAAAAGACCATCCGAAGCAGCGACATCGAGCAGAGGTTGAGACATGGTGATCTTCCGTCACAGGCGAGCGGGGAGCGCTCTTCAAAACGTTGCAGGGTGTGCCGCCCTCTCGCCCGGCGGCGGCCGAAATCGATCACATTCACGGAGATGGGGCAAGATGCGTCCGGGAAAAAGACTTTCGCCCGATCGGTTCAAGCCGTCGCCCTATCGTCGAAAGACCAAGCGCAAAAACCTGCAAAATAACTATTTAGATACAAATTAAGCATTATATTTCAAATATTTAATTTGTAACCTGGTCAGTTTCCCTCTTCATCTCGCCTTGACAGGAGCCAGCTTTCGTTATCTGTTTTGCCCGACATGGAGGAGGCTGGCATTAGCCGGCCGCACGAAAATCCCGGGAGGATATTGCAGCGATGTTGAGATTTGCCGTCGTCGGAATCGACCATGGGCATACGTTCGATCACGTGAAGGGATTGCTGGCCGCAGGCGGCGAGTTCGTCGGCTATTGCCCGCAGACCTCGGTGCCGGCATTGCGTGAGGCCTTTGAGAAGACCTATCCTGACGCGCCGCAGATCGACCGGGAAAAGCTGTTCGACGATCCGTCAATCGATGTCATCTGCATTTCCGCAATCCCGCGTGATCGTGCCGGACTTGCCGTCCGCGCGATGAGATCGGGCAAAGACGTGATGACCGACAAGCCCGGCGTGACGACCTTCGCCCAACTCGAGGACGTCAGGCGCACCGTTTCCGAGACGGGCAAGATCTTCTCGATCTGCTTTTCCGAACGCCACTGCGTGCGCTCCGCCGTCAAGGCCGGCAAGCTCGTCGCCGAAGGCGCGATCGGCAAGGTAATCCAGACGCTCGGTGTCGGTCCACACCGGCTGCAGCTGCCGACCCGACCGGACTGGTTCTTCGACCCGGAAGCCTTCGGTGGGATCATCGTTGATATCGCTTCACACCAGGTCGACCAGTTCCTGTTTTATACCGGCTCGACCACAGGCGAGGTCATCGCCAGCTCGATCGGCAATTTCGGCATGCCCGACAAGCCCGCCTTCGAGGATTTCGGCGAGGTGCTTCTGCGTTCCGAAAAGGCGGCGGGCTATGTCCGCGTCGACTGGTTCACGCCGGAGGCGCTGCCGACCTGGGGCGACGGGCGCCTGACCATTCTTGGCACCGAAGGTTATATCGAGCTGCGCAAATATATCGATATTGCCGGCCGACCGGGCAAGGATCACCTCTTCCTGGTCAACGGCAAGGAAATGACCCATATCGATTGCAGCGGCGAAAAACTCGATTATTTCGACGCTTTCATGGCTGACGTCGGCAACCGTACGCAGACGGCGATGACCCAGGATCACGTTTTTGAAGTCTGCCGTCTTTCGCTGGAAGCCCAGACGAAAGCCGCGCGCATCGGCGCCCGCTGAGGAGGATATCATGACCAGAAAATTGCGCGTCGGCGTCATCGGCGCAGGCATCGCTGCGCGGCATCTGGCCGGCTTCGGCTGGAACAAGGAGCTTTTCGAGGTCCCCGTGCTCTGCTCGCTCGACGAGGAGCGCGGCAAGGCGCTGTGCGAGGAGTACGGCATTGGCGAATACACGCATGATGCGGATTCGCTGTTTGCCCGTGACGATCTCGACATCATCGACATTTCGACGCCGCCGAGTTCGCATTTTGAACTTTGCCGCAAGGGCATCGAATCCGGCAAGCACCTGATCTGCGAGAAGCCGCTCTTCGGCTCGATCGCCGAGGTCGACGAGGTGGGGCGCATCCTCGATCGTTACCCCGGCAGGAAGCTGATGCCGATCTTCCAGTATCGCTATGGCTCCGGGCTGCAGAAACTGAAACTGCTGATCGAGCGCGGCCTTGCCGGCAAGCCGTTCCTGACGACGATCGAGACACATTGGTGGCGCGGCCCGGATTATTATGCCGTGCCATGGCGCGGCAAATGGGCGAGCGAGCTGGGCGGCGGCCTCCTCGGCCACGCCATCCACGCCCATGACATGTTGAATTATGTGCACGGTCCCTGCGCCGAGGTGTTTTCCTATGGGGCGACGCTGGTCAATCCGATCGAGGTCGAGGATACGGCGGCCCTTTCGGTGAAGATGCAGAACGGCTCGCTGGCGACGCTGTCGATGACGCTGGGTTCGCGCAAGGAGATCTCGCGGCTGCGCTTCTGCTTCAACGACCTCGTCGCCGAAAGCATCATCGAACCCTATACGATGGGCCGTGATCCGTGGACGTTCGTCGCCGGGACAGAGGAACATCAGGCCCGGATCGACGAAGTGCTCGCCGCCTATGTGCCTGGCGAGGATGGCTACACCCGTCAGTTCGAGCTCTTCCACAAGGCTATCGTCGAGGACACCGACCCACCGGTGACATTGCAGGATGCCCGCAATTCGCTGGAACTGGTAACGGCCGCCTATTTCTCGCAGCGCACCGGACAACCAACGCCGATGCCGATCGCCGCCGATCATCCGCTCTACCGCTCCTGGCTTCCGGCAGGGGAATGGCGTGCTGCGGCCACCGTCTGAACCGGGAAGGGCTTTCCCATGCTGAAATCCTTCGAGCATGTCGGCATGACGGTCAGCGACATGGACCGCACCGTCGATTTCTACTGTGGCCTGCTCGGCCTCAGCCTCGTGCTGCGCAAGACGATGGCGAATGGGCTGCAGGTCGCGTTCCTCGATGCAGGCGGCGGCATGCTGGAGGTCTTTGCGCCGCCCGGCGGCGCGTCGAGAGCGGTCGACGTGCCTGAAGATACGGCCGGCGTCCGCCACCTCACCTTTCATTTCGACAGTGTCGACGAGACCTTCGTCCGCCTCGAAAAGGCGGGCGTCGAGATCAAGGAGCGGCCGCGCTTTGCCCGTCCACTCCGAGATGCTGAACAAGATCGCCTTCGTTCGCGACCCCGACGGAATTATCGTCGAACTTGCCGAACGCTCTCAGAACCGCCAGGGCTGACACAGGTGCTGCCGATCGCTTCGCTGCGGGCGGTCAGACCGTCCCGCAGCAGATCGATCAGGCGCCGCATGAGCTTTGCTGCCATGGAAGGCCTCCCTCAGCTTGCCAGCTTGGCGCTGATATAGTTGCGCCAGCCGCCAAGCGCCGTGATTTCCTCGGCACCTTTCACCGCATGGGCCTCGCAGACGAAGCCGGAGACGCTGGAACCGTCTTCGAGCGCCAGCTTACCGATGCCGAGGGGTGCCGGAATCTTCTGGACGAACCGGCCGAAAGCATCGGCCGGCAGTGCCCAGACCTCGACCTCCAACCCCTGACCCTTATGGCCGGGGTCGCGCAGCAGCCCTGGTTTCGCTGGCGTGGTATTGGGCAGAACGAAGAGGCGATAATCGCCGGCCGTGCGGCAGGTCTTGACCAGACGCCCGCCCGAGCCTGCCAGTTCGTGATTGAGCGGCATGCCAGTCAGATGCGCACCGACGACCGCGATCTCGATGAAACCGTCATCGCCAGGCACAACACGGCTTGCTTCGGGGATCGCAGCCTGCCGGTCGATGCCCATGCCGGAACCTGCTGCGCGGTGCAGCGCATCGGCAAGCGGCGCCAGCGCATCGTCGGTGAAGGCAGGTGCGATGACGGTAACGCCGCCCGGCAGCCCACCTTTTCCGAAGCCGGCCGGAACGGCGATCGCCGCGCAATCGAGCAGGTTGACGAAATTGGTGTAGCGGCCGAGGCGACCGTTGAGCACGACGGGATTGGCCAGCATGTCCGCAACGGTGTAGGTGGTCGGTGCGGTCGGAAGCAGAAGCACGTCGGCCTTTTCCCATTCGGCCTCGGTCTCGCGGCGCAATTCTTCCAGCCGGTATCGGCCGTTGAAAGCCTCGACCGCGGTCTTGCCCTTGGCGCCTTCGATAATCCCCCTGACCGTCGGGTCGAAATCGGCCGCGTTCGTGGCGAGGAAATCTTCGACCGCCGCCAGACGTTCGGCGACCCAGGGCCCGTCATAGAGAAGGGCGGCGGCCTCGCGGAATGGCGCGTAATCGAACGGCACGATGGTCGCGCCGAGCGCTCTGGCGCGTTCGATCGCCTGGTCGTAGAGCGCCTCCACCTCCTTGTCGCCGAAGAACTCCCGCTCGGCGTCGGTCAGGACGCCGATGCGCAACCCCGATACCGGCAGGTTTGCCGGCTTGGCGCGGCGCGAGAAGGGATCGGCAGGGTCGAAACCCTCGGCGACCTTGCGGATCGTAACACCGTCGCCGACGGTCGCCGCAAAGATCGTGATGCAGTCGACGCTCTTGCAGGCCGGTATGGCGCCGGTATTCGGCAAGAGACCCGGCGTCGGTTTGATGCCGACCAGATTGTTGAAGGCGGCCGGCACGCGGCCGGAGCCTGCGGTATCGGTGCCGAGTGCGAAGGCCGCGAGGCCGGAAGCAACCGTGACGGCAGAACCGGAGCTCGAGCCGCCGGAGATATAGGCCGCATCGAAGACCGAACGCGGCGCGCCATAGGGCGAGCGCGTGCCGTTGAGGCCGGTCGCGAACTGATCGAGATTGGTCTTGCCGATGATGATGGCGCCGGCCGCCTTCAACCGGGCAACGACGGTGGAGTCCGCTTCCGGCCGATACGCATAGGCCGGGCAGGCCGCTGTCGTCGGCAGGCCGGCGGCGTCAATATTGTCTTTCACCGCGAAGGGAACGCCCCAGAGCGGCAGGCTGTTTGCCTCAGGCGCGCGTGCCATCAAGGCTTTCGCGGCCGCACGCAGTTCGTCATCCGGCACCGGGGTGATGAAGATTGCCGGATCTCTCGAGGCGGCACGCCGTGCGATCACCTCTTCGATGGCGTCGAGCGGCGTCAGGCCGGATTGATAGGCGGCGCGAAGGCTTGAGAGATCGAGGATGGTCGGCAGCATGTCAGCATTCCTCCAGAACGACGATGATATCGCCGGCTTTGACGTTTCTTCCCGGCCCGGCGCGCAGGTCGCGGACGCGGCCTGCCGCATGGGCGGTGACGTTGATTTCCATTTTCATCGATTCGATGATGGCGAGTGTATCGCCGACCGCAACCGAGGCACCCGGCTCGACCAGCAATTTCCAGATATTGCCGGGTACGGCGCTGGCAACACCGAAGCAGCCGTCGGGAATATCCCCGTCCGCACTTTCGCCCGTCCCTTCATCGGTGACGAAGCTGTCGAGCCCGGCTTCCTTCCAACGCCGGCGTTCGGCATCGAAGGCGGCCTGCTGCGTTGCCTTGAAACGGCCGATCGACGCCGCGTTCGCCTGCAATTCCTTCTCGTAGGCGGCATAGGAGAATTCCGTCTCCTCGATCCGGATCGGATAGCCCCCGTGCGGGAAGGCTGCGCGCGCCTCCGTCAGCTCCTGATTGCTGACCGGGAAGAAGCGGATCTGGTCGAAGAAGTTCAGCAGCCAAGGTTTTCCCTTGGCAAAGACCGGCGTCTCCCGCCAAGTGTTCCAGACTTGGATGGTGCGGCCAAAGAGCTGGTAGCCGCCCGGTCCTTCCATGCCGTAGATGCACATATAGGCGCCGCCGATGCCGACGGCATTTTCCGGTGTCCAGGTGCGGGCGGGATTGTATTTCGTCGTCACGAGACGGTGGCGCGGATCGGTCGGGGTCGCAACCGGCGCGCCGAGATAGACATCGCCGAGTCCCAGCACGAGGTAGCTGGCATCAAAGACGATATCGCGGACGGCCTGTTCGTCGGGAAGACCGTTGATGCGGCGGATGAACTCGATATTCGACGGGCACCAGGGCGCATTTGGGCGCACGAGCTCCTGGTATTTGCGCATCGCAAGCTCCGCATCCGGATCGTTCCAGGACAGCGGCAGATGCACGATGCGGCTCGGCACCGTGACCTCCTGGGCTGCCGGAAGCGTCGCCTCGATCTCGCAGAGCAGCCCCAGCAGGCGCCGGCGCGTCAGCTGCGTGCCGTCATAATGGATCTGCAGGGAACGGATGCCGGGGGTAAGGTCGACGATGCCGGGAAGGCGAGCCTCGATGACCGCCTGCATCAGCAGATGCACCCGCAGCCGAAGCGCGATATCGAGCGTCATCGGCCCGTATTCGACGAGCAGGTTGTCGTCGCCCTGGCGGCGATAGACGACCGAAACCGGTCCGTCCTCGCTGGTGCCGACGATCGGCGAACCCGTCTCTTCCGCGACCCGCCGTACCGCTGGACCAGCGATCGGGTCTTCCGCCCGCACGACTGCATGAAAACGGATGCGGTCGCCGGGCTTGAACTGGCCCATTTTCCACTGCTCGTCGCGGGCAATCACCGCCGGGCAGACGAAGCCGCCAAGGCTCGGGCCGTCAGGGCCGAGAATGATCGGCATATCGCCGGTGAAATCGATCGCCCCGATCGCATAGGCATTGTCGTGCAGGTTGGAAGGATGCAGCCCCGCCTCACCGCCGTCGCTGCGCGCCCATTGCGGGGCCGGGCCAATGAGCCGCACACCGGTGCGGGCGCTGTTGAAATGCACCTCGTAGGCCGTCGAAAACAGTGTCTCGATATCGCCGTCCTGAAAGAAGTCAGGTGCGCCATGCGGGCCGTAGACCACGCCGACATGCCATTCGCGCGTCAAGGTGGCCGGCGCCGTCGCAGATCTCACCGGTTCGGCCGGTACTTGGCGGGCAAAATGCAGCACATGCCCTGTCTTCAGCGTACCGGTGGCGTTGCCGCCGAACTGGCCGAGGCCGAAAGTCGCCCGCGAACCGAGCACGACGGGTGCTGCAAAACCGCCGGCGACGGCGAGATAGGCGCGTTGTCCCGGTCCTTCGATCGAACCGATCGACAGAACCTGACCCGCCCGGATTGTCACCGGAGCGTCATGCGGCAATTTTACGCCGTCGCATGTCATCGCCATCCGGGCGCCGGCAAGCGCGATCGTCTGGTCGGCATAAAACCGCAATGTCGGGCCGGAAACCGTCAATTCGAGCGCAGCCGTCACGTCGGTATTGCCGACCAGCCGGTTGGCATGGCGGAAGGAGCGTTCGTCCATCGGACCGCTTGGCGGCACGCCGACATGCCAGAGGCCGAGCCGGCCCGGCAGTTCCTGGATGCTTGACTGCGCGCCAGGCGCAAGCACCTCGACGACGTCGGGGACGAAGGCGAAGTCGCGCAACGCCGTCGTCGCCACCTTGGCGCTGGCGAGCAGTTCGGAAGCGGCGATCGTTCTCAAATAGTCGAGATTGGTCTCGATGCCTGATATCGACGTTTCGGCAAGTGCTGCCTTCAGCTTCTCGATCGCCGCCGGCCGGCCTTCCGCCGCCACGATCAGCTTGGCGAGCATCGGATCATAGAAGGGCGTGACCTCGGTTCCCGTCTCGATCCAGCCGTCGACGCGGGCATTGTCCGGGAAGACAACCTCGGTCAGCAGGCCAGCGCTCGGTCGGAAATCGGCATGCGGCATCTCGGCATAGATCCGCATCTCGATCGCCGCCCCCTTCGGCGTCAGGGCCTCGGCGCCCGAGAGCACGTCCTCGCCGGCCGCCTGCCGGATCATCCATTCGACGAGATCAATGCCGAAGACGGCTTCCGTAACGGGATGCTCGACCTGCAGGCGGGTATTGACCTCAAGGAAATAGAATTCCTCGCGCTGGGGATCATAGATGAATTCGACGGTACCGGCCGATTCATAGGAGACCGAGCTTCCCAAATCGATCGCCGCCTTGTGCAGCCGCGCCCGTATCTCCGCGGAAAGGCCAGGTGCAGGGGTCTCCTCGACGACCTTCTGGTTTCGCCGCTGCAGCGAGCAGTCACGTTCGCCGAGCGCAATCACGCGGCCCTTGCCATCGCCGAAGATCTGCACCTCGACATGGCGCGCTTCGGCTACGAAACGCTCGATATAGACGCGCGCATCGCCGAAGCTGGCCCGCGCGGTCCGCTGCACGCTTTCGAAAGAGGCCTTGAGGCTTGCTGCATCGGCGCAGAGCTGCATGCCGATGCCGCCGCCGCCAGCCGTGCTCTTCAGCATGACGGGATAGCCTACCGTTTCTGCGGCCGAAAGCGCCTCTTCGAGGCTCTGCAAGAGATCGGTGCCCGGCAGCAGCGGCACGCCGGTGGCTTTCGCCAGTTCGCGCGCCGTATGCTTCAAGCCGAAGGCCGACAGATGTTCCGGCCGCGGGCCGATGAAGGCGATACCTTCAGCGGCAAGCCGCTCGGCAAAGCCGATATTCTCCGACAGGAAGCCATAGCCCGGATGCACGGCCTGGGCTCCCGTCGCCTTGCAGGCGGCGATGACGGCATCGACGTTGAGATAGCTCTCGGCGGCCGGCGCCGGACCGAGGCGCACGGCCTCGTCGGCGGTCAGCGCCGGTTTCGAGAACCGATCGGCATCGGAATAGACGGCGACCGAGGCGATGCCCATCCTCTTCAATGTGCGGATGACGCGGACGGCGATTTCGCCGCGGTTGGCGATCAGGATCTTGGTGAACATCGATCAGTCCTCGCCGTCCCAGATCAGCACCCGGATCGACGTCGGATCGAAACCGTTGCAGGGATTGTTGATCTGCGGGCAGTTGGAGATGACGCAGAGCACGTCCATCTCCGCCACCAACTCGACATAGTCACCAGGCGCGGAAATGCCGTCGACGATGGTCATCTCGCCGTTCGGCTTGATCGGCACGTTCATGAAGAAATTGATGTTCGGCACGATGTCGCGCTTGCTCATGCCGTGCTTGGTTACCTCGATCACGAAATTGTCGCGGCAGGCATGCAGGTATTTCGTGCCGTGGCCGAAGCGCACGGTATTGCTCTCGCAGGAGCAGGCGCCTGCCGATGTATCGTGGCGGCCGCAGCTGTCGGCCGTCATGACCAGCATGACGTTGCCCTCGTTCGAAATGATCTTCGTGCCGGTGCCGATATAGGCGCCACCCTGCGCCCGCATCGTATCCTGGTTGGAATAACGCTCGGCAAAATCATCGGCACGATAAAACAGCGTGTCGATCGCCTGCTGGCCGTAGCTGTCCTCGATGCGGATGGTCTGGCCCTTGCGGACGATGCCGGACCATGGCGCTTCGGCCGGGATGAAGTGGTCCTGCACCGCGTTTTCGAGGCTGCGCGAAGCTGAAGTCTTGATGAAATCGGTCATCGTCATCCTCCTCAGGCCAGCATCGCGGCGTTATTCTCGAAGCCGCGAAGGGCTTCGGCGGTCGCCGTGCGCGAGAGGTCGTCGACTGCAGGTGCGGGCGCGCGAAAGCGCGTGACGATCACCGGCTTCGGCGCATAGACCGGATCGGGATCGAGCGGATGCGGGCAATTCGAAAAGCCGACGATCATGTCCATCTCGGCGCGCAGTTCGGCATAATCGCCGCTGTTGGAGAGCTTGCCGCGCCACTGGAAGCCGCCGTCATCGTCGACTCGGACCGGGGCGAAGAGGTTGAGAATCCCAGCGATGTCGCGCCTGGTGAGACCAAGCTTGCCGGCGACGAGCACGAGATTGTCGCGGGTGTTGCGGGTCTTGACGCCGGGATATCTTGCAGCGTTCGAAGCCGCCGTCGAGCCGCCCATCAGGCAGTCATGGACGCCGGAACTATCCTCGATCAGCGATAACATCACCCGGCCCATATCCGAGAAGATGACGCGGCCCTTGCCGAGGGCGGTCGTCCACTGCACCTTGACCGTATCGACGAGATTGAGCCGCTCGCTGGTATCAGTGGCGTTCCAGGCAACGAGCGCCACGGTCGATCCGCCTTCTCCCTGATCGATGCGGAGCGCCTCGCCGCGCTTGACCGTAGTCGACCAGTACCAGCCGCCGGGGATAGTCTCCTGATGGATGATCGCAGCCGCATCGATGGCAGGGGCAGGCAGGGGGCTTGGCGCGGGCAGGGCCTTCGGGGCAAATTCCAACCCCTTCTTCTGATGTTCCTCGTAGCGCTGCCGGTTGGCGGCAATTTCTTCGGGCGAACGCCTGACATGCATCATGGTTTTTCTCCTGACGGACTGGAAGCCGGGTCGTCCCGGCGAAGGCCCAGAGAAATGACCGGGCCGTCCCGGTCGGGGCTGAAGATGGAGGGCGCGCCGGCAAGCCTCGGCGGCCAGATCGAAATATCCTTGGTGATCGTCGCGCCGTAGCGCTCCTTTTCCTCCGGGCGGTCACGCTTGCGCTCGAAGGCGACGACGCGCGTCGCCAGCGTGAAGGCCTCGCGCATGTCGTGCGTCACCATGACGACGGTCATCTGCGTTTCGTGCCAGAGCCGCTTCATCAATGTGTGGATTTCGGCGCGAATGCCGGGGTCGAGTGCGCCGAAGGGCTCGTCGAGGAGCAGCACTTTCGGTTTCATGATCAGGGCCTGCGCCAGCGCCAGGCGCTGCTGCATGCCGCCTGAAAGCTGCGCTGGATATTTGTCCTCGGCGCCGGAAAGGCCGACTTCGGCAATCAGCCGCCGGGCTTCGTCAATGGCGTTGCGACGGGCAGCGCCGAAAAGCTTGGCCTTGTAGCGAGACGTCGAGAGTTCCCGCCCGAGCAGTACGTTTCCGAGGACGGTCAGATGCGGGAATACGGAGTAGCGCTGGAAGACGACGCCGCGATCCGGCCCCGGCTCCTGCGGCAGCGCTTCGCCGTCGATCAGGATTGTCCCTCGCGTCGGCCGCTCCTGGCCGAGCAGCATACGCAAGAACGTCGACTTGCCGCAGCCGGACGGGCCGACGAGGGCGACAAAGGCGCGCGAAGCGACGGTCAGCGATACGTCCTCAAGCACGATCTGGTCGCCATACTCTTTCCAGATCTTTTCGATCACCAACTCGCTCATGCCTGCTTCTCCAGTTCAGACCAGGGGAAGACGGCGATGCGGATGCGATCGAGGATATAATTCATGACCACGGCGAGCAGCGTGATCCAGACGACATAGGGAAAGATGATGTCCATCGAGAGATAACGGCGGACGAGGAAGATGCGGTAGCCGAGACCGGAATCCGACGAAATCGCCTCGGCCGCGATCAGGAACAGCCAGGCTGGACCGAGTTGAAGCCTCAGGCAGGTGATCAGCCGGGGGAGAATCTGCGGCAGCACGACGCGAAGGCCGATCTGCCAGGAAGTGCCGCCGAGCGTTTCAGCCTTGACGATCTGTTCGCGCGGCAGCTCCAGCGCCTTCAGCGCAAGGTCGCGGATCATCGTCGGCGCAACGCCGATGACGATCAGCGCGATCTTCGAGGCTTCTCCGAGCCCCATAGCGATGAAGAGGATCGGCAGCAACGCCAGCGGCGGCACCATCGAGATAACGGCGACAAAAGGAGAGAGCAGGGCTCTCAGATAAGGCAACATGCCGATCAGCATGCCGATGACGAGCGCGGTAAGGGTCGAGATGCCGAGGCCGGCGAACAGCCGGACCAGGCTCGCCCCCGTATCGGACCACAGCAGATATTGACCGGTGCGCGGATCGGCGATGAAGGCCAGGCGATCTATCGCATCGGCAAAACCGGCAAGACCGGGCAGCAGCTTGTCGTTGGCGTTTTCGGCCAGCCGCGCCGCCGAGCCGAACGTGTAGGCAACGATCAGCAGCACGAAGGGCAGCAGCGTCAAGGCAAGCTGCGCGCCCCGGCTCGGCCTCGTGTTGATCCAGCGCATGAGGAAAGCTCCGCTGATGAAGGTTGGGCGACGCGGTCAACGCCGCGCCACTGCTTTGAGATCGCTCAGAGCGAACCGTCGGCTGCCGCCTTCATGTAGGTCTCAGTGAAGCGCAGCTTGACGTTGCCGCTATCGCCGAGGATCTTGCCATTAGGCATTTCGATGCCGATAACGTCGGCGGATGGCGCACCATTGCCGAGCAGGCCCTTCTCGAACAGGAAGTTACGGACAAGATCCATTGTCTTCGGCAGGCCGTCCGAGGCGGTGAAGGCAACGGCATCGGCCGGCTCGGCAAACAGCTTGGTGACGGCAAGCTGGGACTCGTAGCCCTTGAGATCGGTACCCGATGCCTGGCCCATCGCCTCGCGGGCGGCCTTGCCGTCGGCGCTGTCGGCGGTCAGCAGTGCCGCGGTTTCATACCAGATGCCGGCGAGCGCCTTGCCGAAATTCGGATTGTCCTTCAGCACGCCTGAATTGGCGACCATCAGGTCGATGATCTCGCCCGGCACCTGCGAGCTGTCGAAGACCTTCTTGGCCGTGGGATCCTCGAGGATGGTCGAGACCAGCGGGTTCCAGGTGACGACTGCGGTGACATCTGCCGTCTTATAGGCGGCGACCATATCGGCGTCGGAGGTGTTGACCACCTTGACGTCACGCTCGGTCAGCTTGATGCTTTCGAGCGCGCGGGCAAGCAGATAATGCGAGACGGAAAATTCGACGAGATTGACGTTCTGGCCCTTGATGTCGGCAAGGCTCGCCTTGTCCTTGAGGATAACGGCATCGTTACCGTTCGAGAAGTCGCCGACAATCACGGCTGTGGTATCGACGCCGCCGGCAGCCGGGATCGACAGGCCGTCCATATTGGTGAGGGTCACGGCGTCGAAGGCGCCGGCCGTATACTGGTTCATCGATTCGACGTAGTCGTTGAACTGGGTCACCTCGATCTTGATGCCGTATTTGTCGGCCCATTTCTTGACGATGCCGTGATCGGCGGCATAGCCCCAGGGCATCCAGCCGACATAGATCGACCAGGCGACCTTGAAATCGGTCTTCTGTTCGGCCTTGGCGATGGAGCCGAGCCCGAGCGCCAGGGACGCCGTCAGTGCGGTAATCGATAGAATCTTCGAAAAAGTCTGCATTGAAATTCCCCTTTTGCATTTCTTCAAAAGGGATCGGCAATGACCATCGTGCCGCCAATCCCTTGGCTTACGAGGTCTCCCGGGCTTTTGTCCCGCCGTGCACCCGGCGGGATGTCTCCCTCGCCGGTGGCAGCTCTCGGACCAGTCACGTCTTGCGACGCCGGAACCCTAGCCACCAACTCTACAAATATCGAAGCAAAGGGTGTGCCAAATTATAAATCATTGATTTTATTGAGAGTGCGATGGCACCAATTCCCTGGAAAATGTAATAGTGCATGCACTTGCACAGAAAATGTGCGCATTCTGCCGCCACCTTGGGCGTTGGTTCTTTTTTGCCCAGTGAAGAACAAGTCGCACGCAGACGCACAGAACGCCGAATTGCGGCCGGCCCTGAGCTAGTTGCGGAAAGCGCCGGAGGGCATCGTCGTCACCAGCCGGATATCGCGGCGGAAATTCGACGGCGACATGCCGGCGATGTGGCGGAAGGACTTATTGAAGGCGCTGATCGAGCCGAAGCCGCTGTCCATCGCCACCTGCAGCACATTGGCGCCCTCGCTCATCAGCATCGCCTGGGCGCGCGACAGCCGCAGCAGTGTCACATATTTGCTGAGCGTCATGCCGGTCGATCGTTTGAACAGGTTCATCGCATATTTCGGATGCAGGTCGGCGGCGCGGGCGATATCGACGGAATCGATGTCGTGCAGGAAATTGGCGGCGATAAAATCGCACATGCGCGCGACGCTGCGCGAGGAATGCGGATGCGGGTGATCCCCTTCGAGATTGACGGCTGCCTGCGAGGTCATCGAATAGGGTTCGAGCGCGATGCGCTCGATGCGCAGCAGCAGCTCGTCGACGGCGTGCTGGGCCTTGGCGGCATCGCCTGAGTTGGCATAGCGGAACCAGCGGGTGAAGTTCTCGTTGTCGGCGGCGTCCGTTGCCGAGGTCAGCAGCGTCTCGCCCTTCATCAGCCGGCTGGAAACGCTGATCGGCAGGCGCAGCCGGAAGAAATAGACGAGCGGCAGATGGGCGCCGGCATAGAGCGAATCGTCTGAGGATTCATCCATCTGATGCGGCTGGCCACCCCAGAAAAGGCACATTTCGCCGGCGTTCAACCGGAATTCATGGTCGCTCATGCGGTAATGAACGGTGCCGCGAATCACGTAGTTGACCTCGACCTGCGCGTGCCAGTGCGGCATGGCCATAACAGGCGGATGAGCGTGAAACATTTGCAGCGCCATTGGCAATCCCTCGATGCTGCTTGCGCCGGGCTGGTAGATTGCACGCGTACCGATCTTACTTTCCGCCAAATCCATGTTCCCTTTTTAGGAGACAGCCGCTCCCTTGCAGATAGTTTAACCGCGTTCGTAAGATCGGCAATTGAAAAGGGAGGATTTTCAATGCGCTTCAAACTTCTCGCTGCGACCGCAGCGGTCGCAGTGCTTGCTTCCGGCTCCGCATTCGCGCAGTCGGCCAATCTCACCATCTGGAGCTGGAATGTCGCTGCATCGGCATTGAAGTCCACGCTTCCAGGCTTCAACAAGCAGTTTCCCGATATCAAAATCACCGTCGAGGACCTCGGCAACAGCCAGGTCTTCGACAAGACGCTCGCTGCCTGCGCTGCCGGTGGCGACGGCTTGCCTGACATTGTCAGCATCGAGAATTTCGAGGCTGAAATCTTCTGGAGCCGTTTCCCGGATTGCTTCGCCAATCTGAAGGAGCTCGGCTACACGGCCGATATCCAGGCGAAATTCCCTGATTTCAAGCGCACCGAGCTTGAAGTCGGCGATGTCGCCTATGCCATGCCGTGGGATTCCGGTCCTGTCGCCGTCTTCTACCGCCGCGATCTCTACGAAAAGGCCGGCGTCGATCCGAGCACGATCAGCACCTGGGACGATTTCATCGCTGCCGGCAAAAAGATTTCCGCCGCCAATCCCGGCGTCGTCATGGCGCAGGCCGACTTCAACGGCGACAGCGAATGGTTTCGCATGATCGCCAACGAACAGGGCTGCGGCTACTACTCGACCGACGGCCAGAATATCACCATCAACCAGCCGGCCTGCGTCGCCTCGCTGCAAAAGGTGAAGGAGATGAAGGATGCCGGGACGCTGACGTCGGCCAACTGGGACGAAAAGATCCAGGCCAATACCGCCGGCAAGGCCGCAAGCCAGCTGTATGGCGGCTGGTATGAGGGCACCGTCCGCTCGACCTCTCCCGATCTCAAGGGCAAGTGGGGCGTCTACAGAATGCCGAGCCTGACGGCCGATGGCCCGCATGCGGCCAATCTCGGCGGTTCGTCGCTCGCCATTTCGGCGACATCCGCGAATAAGGAAGCCGCCTGGAAGTTCGTCAACTACGCCCTCGGCACGGATGAGGGCCAGATCACCATGCTGAAGGAATTCGGTCTGGTCCCGTCGCTGCTTTCGGCTGAGAAGGATCCCTTCGTCAACGAGCCGCAGCCCTATTGGGGCGGCCAGAAGGTCTGGGCGGATATTCTGGCGACACTGCCGAAGATCGTACCGAGCCGCGGCACCGCCTTCCAGAGCGATGCGGAAGCCATCTTCAAGGCAACGCAGACGAAGTTCTTCGCTGGCGGCTATCCCGATGCGAAGGCGGCTCTCGACGATGCCGCCAAGCAGATCGCTTCGGCGACCGGCCTTCCGATCGCGCAATGAATGACGATGCCGGGCGCTTCAGGCGCCCGGCTTTCCCGCGGTTTGCAAAGCGGCCGGTCATTCGTTCGTGAGGAGGAGGCTTGATGCCGTTCAGAACCCGGAGCGCCTATGCGTTCCTCGCCCCCTATCTGCTGGTCTTTGCCACCTTCTGGGTCTGGCCGATTATCAATTCGTTCCTGATTTCGTTTCAGAACACGCGAATCAATCCGTGGAAATTCAGTTTCCAGGCGAATTGGGGTCGGCTCTTCTATGACCCGGCTTTCTACAACGCTCTCTACAATACGCTGATCATCCTGGTGATCCAGGTGCCTGTGATGATTGCGCTTGCGACTGTTATGGCCGTAATGCTCAATTCGCCGCTGCTGAAAGCGCGGCCGCTCTTCCGCTTCGCCTTCTTTGCGCCTGTCGTCGTCGGCGAGGTCGCCTATGCTGCCGTCTTCCGGCTGATGTTCAGCCTCGATTTCGGCATCATCAACAAGCTGATCTCGGCCGTCGGTCTCAGCCCGGTCTCCTGGTTCGACAACGCGAATGCCGCCATGGCGCTGATCATCCTTGCCGTCACATGGCGCTGGGCCGGCTACAACGCGATCATCATCCTCGCCGGTCTGCAGTCGATTCCCGATGATGTCTACGAGGCGGCGACGCTCGACCGGGTGAGCAAGGTACAGCAGTTCTTCCACATCACCCTGCCGCTGCTGAAACCGATCATCCTGTTCTGCGTGGTGCTATCGGTGATCGGCACCATGCAGCTGTTCGCCGAGCCCTTCCTGATCACCAATCGCGGCGGTCCCGGCGGCGGCACCGAGACGCTCGGCCTGCTGCTTTATCGCCAGGGCTTCACCTCGCTGAACTTCGGCTATGCCTCGGCGATCGCCTATACGATGGCCGCCCTTGCCGTGGCGATCTCGCTTTTCAATCTCTGGGTCGGGAGGGATCCGAAATGAAATCCAAATCGCAATCCCTTCTGCTGCGCCAGATCGCGTTGCATGCCGCACTGGCGCCGCTGGCGCTGATCTGGCTGTTTCCGCTCTGGATGATGTTCGTCTTTTCGACCATGCCCGACAACGGCATTTTCAGTCCTGACATCGTGCTCTGGCCATCGACAAACTTTGTCGAGAATTTCAAAAACCTGCAGGCCGATACCGATTTCATCGGGGCAATGGTGATCTCCATCGGCGTGGCGCTCATCTACACAGTCCTCTCGGTGCTGCTGACTTCGATGGCCGGCTGGGCACTGGCACGTTACCGTTTCGTCGGCCGCTCCGTCGTCATCGCCATCATCCTCGGCACGATCACGCTTCCCTTCTCCGTGGTCGTCATCCCGCAATTCATCATGGTGGCGCGCGAGTTCAAGCTGGCGAATACATGGGTGGCGCTGATCGTGCCGCCGCTGTTCAATTCGCTCGGCGTGCTGTTCATGCGGCAATCCTTCTCGATGATGCCGGGCGAGCTCTTCGATGCGGCCCGGGTCGAAGGCGTCAAGGAATGGCAGATCTTCCTGCGTATCGCCTTGCCGCTGGCGCGCCCGACCATGGCGGCATTGGCGATCATTCTCTTCCTGCACTCGTGGAACAATTACCTCTGGCCGCTGCTGATCAATTCCAGACCGGGGATGATGACGGCGCCTGTGGCGCTCGGCACGCTGATCGGCCTCACTAAGGTCTCCTGGGGCGGCATCATGGCCGGCGCGGTACTGCTGACGGCGCCGATCCTCGTCATCTTCGTGGCTCTTCAGCGCCATTTCATCGCCGGCATCGCGGCCGGCGCAATCAAATAATCGGGAGGCTGCATGGCCGAGCTTTCACTCAGCAACATCGTCAAGCGCTTCGGCGGCTTTGAGATCATCCACGGCGCCAATCTGGAGGTGAAGGACGGCGAATTCGTCGTCTTCGTTGGCCCCTCCGGCTGCGGCAAGTCCACGCTGCTCAGGATGATCGCCGGCCTCGAGGACATTACATCAGGCGAACTTCAGATCGGCGGCAGGGTCGTCAATGACGTCGAGCCGGCCGATCGCGGTATTGCCATGGTCTTCCAGTCCTACGCGCTCTATCCGCACCTGACCGTCGAGGAAAATTTGAGCTTCGGCCTGCGCATGAACGGCAATCCGAAGGCCGACACCGAGCGGCGCGTGCGCCATGTCGCCGAGATCCTGCAGATCACCGAGTTGATGAAGCGGCGGCCGAAGCAGCTTTCCGGCGGTCAGCGCCAGCGTGTCGCGATCGGCCGCGCCATCGTCCGCGAACCCCAGGTCTTCCTGTTCGACGAACCTCTGTCGAATCTCGATGCGGAACTCCGCGTGCAGATGCGCGTCGAAATCTCCAGGCTGCACAAACAGCTCGGGACGACGATGATCTACGTCACCCACGACCAGACGGAGGCGATGACGCTCGCCGACAGGATCGTCGTGCTGCGCGCCGGCAATATCGAGCAGATCGGCGCACCGCTCGACCTCTACGACGATCCCGCCAATCAGTTCGTCGCCGGCTTCGTCGGCTCGCCGAAGATGAATTTCCTCAAGGCCGTGGTGGCTGAGACGCAGCCGGGCAGGGCAGTGATTGCGCTCGAAAGCGACGCCAATACGCGTCTGACGCTGCCGATCGCCGATCCCATCGAAGCCGGTGCAAAAGTGACGCTCGGCATCCGTCCCGAACATTTCGTCGATGCCGGCGCCGGCGATGCCGACCTCACCGTCACCATCGATGTCGCCGAACACCTTGGCAATACCAGCTACATCTACGCCACCATAGGCCCCGAGCAACTGATCATCGAGCGGCCGGAATCGCGCGTCGCCGGCAACCGCGAAACGCTGACAGTCGGTCTTCCCGCAAGCCGCACATTCCTTTTCGACGGCGCCGGCAAACGGCTTCGCTAAACTAAAATCCCAGGACAGAAAGACGAAAGAGGATTTTCCATGACTTCAGATCAACCGATCCGCTGGGGCATTATCGGTCCCGGCACCATCGCTCGCACTTTTGCCGACGGCGTCGCCCATTCTCGCATAGGGAAGCTGGTAGCGATTGCTACCCGCAATCCGGCAAAACCGGGCCTTGCCGAAGGTTTCCCCGGCGCCCGCATCGTCGATGGTTACGAGGCGCTGCTCTCCGACAAGGAGATCGATGCGATCTATATCGCCGTCCCGCACACCGGCCATGCCGAATGGGCGATCAAGGCGGCACGTGCCGGCAAGCACATCCTGGTGGAAAAGCCGATCGCGCTGTCGGCCTACGATGCCGAAGCGGTTTATTACGAGGCGAAAAAGGCCGGCGTCTTTGCCGGCGAGGCCTTCATGTACCGTGTGCATCCGCAGACGGAGAAGCTGGTCGAACTCGTCAAAAGCGGCGTCATCGGCACCGTCCGGATCATCCGCTCGAGCTTCGGCTTCAACATGGGCAGCTATAAGCCCGAACACCGGCTTTTCGCCAACGACACCGCCGGCGGCGGCATTCTCGATGTCGGCGGTTATCCGGTCTCGATGGCCAGACTGATCGCCGGTACGGCGGAAGGCAAAGCATTCCTCGAACCGGAAAAGGTTTCGGGCGTCGCCCATCTCGGAGAGAGCGGCGTCGATGAATGGGCATCAGCCGTGCTCAAATTCCCGAACGAGATCATCGCCGAAGTCTCCTGCTCGATCATGGCGCAGCAGGACAATGTGCTGCGCATCATCGGCTCGGAAGGCCGGATCGAGGTTTCGGACTTCTGGTTCGCCTCCGGCCATAAGGGCGGCGTCGGCAAGATCGAGATCTTCAAGGGCGGCAGCCGAGAAACCGTCGAACTCAGGGAAGACCGCTGGCTCTATTCCTTCGAGGCGGATGCGGCCGGCGACGCCATTCGCGCCGGCAAGACCGAATTCAGCTCTCCCGGCATGAGCTGGGCAGATTCGATTGGAAACTTGCGTGTACTCGACCAGTGGCGCGCCTCGGTCGGTCTTGAATACGGCGTGGAAAAAGCCAGCAAGCGCACGGCAAACATTGCCGGCGGCGCGGTCGCGCGCGGCAACAGCGTTCCGCAGCGTCAGATTCCCGGCATTTCCAAGCCGGCCTCGGTGGTGACACTCGGCTTCGAGTTCTTCCCGAATTTTGCCTCCGCCTCGCTGACGCTCGACGCCTTCTATGAGGCCGGCGGCAACGCCTTCGACACGGCCTATGTCTATGGCGGCGGCAAGACGGAAGCGATCTTCGGCGACTGGCACACGAGCCGCAAGGTGCCGCGCGAGGAGATCGTGCTGATCGGCAAGGGCGCCCATTCGCCGCTCTGCTATCCCGATATGATCGCAAAGCAGCTCGACCAGTCGCTTGCCCGGCTGAAGACCGACTATGTCGACATCTATTTCATGCATCGCGACAATACCGACGTGCCCGTCGGCGAGTTCGTCGATGCCATGGATGCCGAGGTCAAGCGCGGACGCATCCGCGGCATATTCGGTGGCTCGAACTGGACGCGGGCGCGCTTCGACGAGGCGATCGCCTATGCCGAAAAGACCGGCAAGACGGCGCCGGCAGCACTTTCCAACAACTTCTCGCTCGCCGAGATGCTCGATCCGATCTGGGCCGGCTGCGTCGCCGCCTCAGACGACGACTGGAAGAAGTGGCTGAACGAGAAGCAGATCCCGAACTTTGCCTGGTCGAGCCAGGGTCGTGGCTTCTTTACCGACCGCGCCGGCCGCGACAAGCGAGATGACGAGGAGATCGTCCGGGTCTGGTATTCCGAGCGCAACTTCGGACGCCGCGACCGGGCCATCGAGCTTGCCAACAAACTCGGCCGCAATCCGATCCACATCGCGCTTGCCTATGTGATCGCCCAGCCTTTCCCGGTCATTCCGCTGATCGGACCGCGCACCGTCGCCGAACTGGAAGACAGCCTCTCGGCGCTCGACATCAAGCTGACGCCTGAGCAGGTGAAGTGGCTGGAAGGCTGACAGGCAAAGGGCGCGGTGCGAGCCGCCAGCCCTCTTGGCCATTGCTTCATCAACACCCCTTGTAGCCTCGGTTATCAGGGGTGTTTCGCATGGTGGATTTCATCATCGTCGTCTACGGCCAGCATCTCGACTGGAGCATAAGCATCCTTCTGCCGCGCATCTCTGATTGCCGCAATTTCAACAATGCCGTCTCGCGAGCGAATCGTGAGCACGAAGGGAGGCATACTCACCTTGCGCGTTCCTTCCAGGATTCCCCTTTCGGTTTCGGTCATTTGGGGAAACGATGAAAGAAGCTCTCTTTGCCTTTCCAGGCGTTCAACGAGTTTCCTTGCGGCGGCTGGCTGCGAGTTCGGCAATCTTCCTCAAAAACCAGCGTTCTGCGCTTTTGGAAAAGCGAACGCGAGGCATCAACCCACCCGCATACGGCGTCGATTTTCGGCGGCATCGACGATCGCCCGAGCCTTCTCAAGCACGTCCTCCAGATCGACGCTGTCCCCTCGATCCAGTTCATCGAGACCCTGAGCGTCTGCAAGGATTTCGGCCCCTTCAATTGCAAGATATTGACTGAGCGCCTTCTGCATTACCCAGGTACGATCACGTTCAAGAATTGCGGCGATACGATCGAACTCCGAAACTAGGGACGTGGGCAGTCTCAGAGAAACTTGAGATTTTTCACTGTTCAGCATGATTATCGCTCCGTAATACAGTGAATTACACAGTAACCCAAACCCAGGCAAGTCAAGACGCCTAGACCCTCGCGGCGGCGCGATCAGCTTCAGCGGCACCATGTTCTGGGAAGGATGCCGCCCATTCCGCCGATTCCACATTTAGGCAAGGGGCGCGGTTTGAACCGCGCCCCTTTGCATTTCTACTTGCGCGGCTCGGAAGCTTTCTTCCTGGCCGCGTCATCCATCAACTCATACCACATGGCGTTGAGGACGGCGAAGGCGGCGGCCAGCGGCAGGCCAAGGATCCATGCGAAATACCACATTGTTTCGTCTCCCTCAGAGCAATTCCAGGAAAAGTGCGAAGCGGTTTTCCGTCCGGAATTGGGTAAAAACAAAAGGTTAGAGCGGTTCTGCTGAACCGCTCAGTAGGCGTGGCTGTTCTTGTCGGTGATGGATTTCTCGTCGACCTTGCCCCACAGAACCTTGTAGACCCAGGCTGTGTAGGCAAAGATGATCGGCAGGAAGATCACCGTCACCACCAGCATGATGAACAGCGTCATGTGGCTGGAGGATGCATCCCAGACCGTCAGGCTCGATCGCGGATCGATCGAGGAGGGCAGGATGAACGGGAACATCGACAGGCCGACCGTCGAGATGATGCCAAAGATCGCCACCTTGCTGAAGAGCAGCGTCATGATCTCGCGCCTTGCCCGCATGGCAATGAAGGCCAGTGCCGCGCCGACGAAGCCGAGGACAGGCGCGATGATCATCCACGAATGAGCGGCGTAATTGGTAAGCCACGCGCCTTTCTCCAGCGCCACGGTCTTCAGCAGCGGATTGGACGGGCCGATCGGGCTGATATCGCTGGTGATGCGATAGCCACCGACGCCGATCCACAGGAAGAGGCCGCCGAGTGCGAAAAGCACGATAACGGCAAGGGCGGCGATGCTGCCATAGCGTCTGGCGCGCTCGGCGACCGGGCCGCTCGACTTCAACACCAGCCAGGCCGCACCATGCATCGTCAGCATCGATAGGGAAAGCAGGCCGCAGAGCAGCGCATAGAGGTTGAGCAGGGCGAAGAACGAGCCCTCGTAGAAGATCCGCATATCGTCGGCAAAGCGGAAGGGTACGCCCTGCAGCACATTGCCGACGGCAACGCCGAAGATCAGCGACGGCACGAAACCGCCGACGAAGAGCGCCCAGTCCCAGCCGCTCCGCCAATTGGCGCTTTCCCGCTTCGACCGGTACTTGAAACCGACCGGGCGCAGGATGAGCGCGAAGAGGATCGCGAACATCGCCAGATAGAAGCCCGAGAAGGAGACCGCATAAAGCGGCGGCCAGGCAGCAAAGATGGCGCCGCCGCCGAGGATCAGCCAGACCTGGTTGCCCTCCCAGGTGGCGCCGATGGTGTTGATCGCCACACGCCGTTCCGTATCGGTCCGGGCAACGAAAGGCAGCAGCGTGCCGACGCCGAGGTCGAAACCGCCTGTCGTCGCAAAGGCGATCAGCAGGACGCCGAGCAGCAGCCACCAGATGAGACGCAGGGTTTCATAATCGATGAGTTCGTGAAGGATCATGGCAGGTCACTCCGCGGCCGGGACGAGAGTTTCGGAAATCAGAACCGCTTCCGGCTCGTCGTCCGGCTCCGGTCCTTGCTTGATTGCCTTGATCATCAGGCCCATCTCGATGACGATCAGCGTCGTGTAGAGCGCCGCAAAACCAATGATGGTCAGAAGCACGGTGCCGGCGCCGAGGCTGGAGACGGCGGCGGCCGTCGGCAACACGCCTTCGATCACCCAGGGCTGGCGGCCGAACTCGGCGACGACCCAGCCGAGTTCAATGGCAACCCAGGGCAGGGGGATCGCCAGCACGGCAATCCTGAGAAGCAGCGGATATTTGTCGAGATGCCGGCGCGCCGACAGCCAGAAGAAGGTGGCGGTCAGCAGGATGAAGAAGATGCCGAGGCCAACCATGATGCGGAAGGACCAGAAGAGCGTCGGCACGTGCGGGATGGTATCACGCGCAGCCTGAACGATCTGCTCGTCGGTCGCCTGGCGCGGATCGTCGACGTAGCGCTTCAGCAGAAGAGCGTAACCGAGATCATGGCCGAGATCCTCGAAGGAGCTGCGCACTTCCTGCGCAACCTGGTCCTGTGCCGATGCCGAACGGATCTGCAGCAGCGCGGCGTAAGCCTTGATGCCGTCGCGGATCCGGGTTTCCGCCTGCTGTTCGAGCTTGTCGATGCCGGGGATTTCGGTCGTCAGCGAGCGCGTGCCGATCAGGCCCATGACCCAGGGAATGTGCACGGCAAAATGCGTTTCGCGCGCCTCCTGGTCGGGGAAGCCAAAGGCGGTGAAAGCCGCCGGCGCCGGTTCCGTCTTCCACATGCCCTCGATTGCCGCGAGTTTCATCTTCTGGTTCTCGGTGGCGAGATAACCGCTCTCGTCGCCAAGCACGACGACCGAAAGCGCCGAGGCGAGGCCGAAGGAGGCGGCGACCGTCATCGAGCGCTTGGCAAGCTCGATATGCCGGCCTTTGAGGATATACCAAGCAGAAACGCCGAGCACGAAGATTGAGGCGCAGACGTAACCTGCCGACACCGTATGGACGAATTTCGCCTGGGCAACCGGGTTGAAGACCACATCGAAGAAGCTTGTGATCTCCATGCGCATCGTCTGCGGATTGAGCGCCGAGCCGACGGGGTTTTGCATCCAGCCATTCGCGATCAGGATCCAGAGTGCGGAAAAGTTCGAGCCGAGCGCCACAGCCCAGGTGGCGACCAGATGGCCGACCTTCGACAGCTTGTCCCAGCCGAAGAAGAACAGCCCGACGAAGGTCGCCTCGAGGAAAAATGCCATCAGGCCTTCGATCGCCAGCGGCGCACCGAAGATGTCGCCGACATAATAGCTGTAATAACTCCAGTTCATGCCGAACTGGAACTCCATGACGATGCCGGTGGCGACACCGATCACGAAATTGATGCCGAACAACGTGCCCCAGAATTTCGTCATCTGCCGCCAGATCTGGCGGCCGGTCATGACATAGACGGTTTCCATGATCGCCAAGAGCACGGACAGGCCGAGCGTCAAGGGCACGAACAGAAAGTGGTAAAGCGCCGTCAGCGCAAATTGGAAGCGCGAAAGTGCTACGATATCTAGTTCCATTGTCTTTCTCCCACGGTCCCACGGGGTACAGGGCGTTCCTCAGCGCCGACCGGCGCATGAGGGTATGCAATCTTGCCTGGATCCGGATGATTTTAGGCCGATCCGGCCTAAAATCTGAATCCGTATCTAAATCAAAGAAGTAGAGCATGCTGTCGTCCGAAAACCGCTCACACTTTTCGGCTTCATGCTCTAGTCCGGCCGAAGCCGGTCGAGCGCCTTTTCGAACGCCGCCTCTCCGCGGCGCGCAACTTCTGTGATGCGACCGCCTTCGATGACGACGATGCGGTCTGCGATCGCAGCCTCCCGGCGAATATGCGTGGCGATCACCAGCGAGCGGCCCGTCGCCGTTGCCGACAGCCGGCAGAGCACGTCGCGGGCGATGGCGCCATCGAGGCCCTCGGTCGGCTCATCGAGCAGCCAGAGTGGCGTATTGCGCAGGAAGAGCCGGGCAAGCGCCAGCCGGCGCGACTGGCCACCGGAAAGGCCGAGCCCGCCTTCGCCGAGCCGGGTATCGATCCCCCGCGGCATGGCATCGATATCGGCAAGCAGTCCGGCGGCGGCGAGCGCTTCGCGAAGACGGGCCTCGTTCGCATCCGGGTTCGCAAGGAGCAGGTTGCCGCGCAGGCGGTCCTCGAAAAGCTCCGTGCGTTGCGTCAGCAGGGTTGCCGTCATCGCGGCAACGCTTCCCCTCCTTGCCGGCAATTCGCCGGAAAGGAGGGCAAGCAGGCTCGACTTGCCCGCACCGCTGCTGCCGATGACGGCGAGGCGTTCGCCCGGTTGAAGCGTGAGTTCGATATCCTCGAGCGCCGGCACGGTGGAGTTTTCATGGAAGGCGGACACACCAGTCAGCGAAAAAACGCATCCCGGCAACGGCACCGCCAATGGTTCGGGTGCCGCCGCAACGGCAAGTCGCGGCGCGATGCGCTTTGCCGCAAGCAGCGTCCTGGCGAGTTCCAGGGCACCACGGCGCAGCGTTGTGAAGGGTTCGACTGCCGCAAAGGCGACGAGCAGGCCGAGTGCGGCGACAGGAGCGGTAATCACCTTCGTTTCCGCAAGTACCGCAACGGCCAGCAGCGATGCTGTGAGCAGCACGGTCGAGACAAGGCCGAAGCCGAATGTCAGGCCGGTTTCGACACGGTTCAGCCGGTCGTCGGCGCGGGCAGAGTAGGCGTCGGCCGCAGCGATGGTACCTGTCTGCGCGGCAAGGCGGCCGGCCATCAGCAGATCGGTCTGGCCGGCAACGAGATCGATCGTTCGCGACCGCAGCGCCTCGATGCCATGGGCGCGTCTGCGGGCATGTTTGCGCGCCGCCCGCCCGGCGATCAAGGGCAGGGCGAGGCCGGCACCGGCAAGAAAGAGGCCGAAGCACAGGCCGAACACGGGATGCATCAGCCCCAGCACCACGCTTGCCGCCAGGGCTGCACCGATCGCCACCGCAGCCGGCACGAGGATGCGCAGATAGAGGGAATCGAGCGCATCGATATCGGCAGTCAGCCGGAAAAGCAGCCGTGCGGGACGATGCAACAGGGCGCGAGCCGCACCCTGTTCGGCAAAGCCGCGAAACAGCCTTTCGCGCAGGGCGGCGAGCACGCCGAGCGTTGCGTCATGGGTCGCAAGCCTTTCGCCGTAACGCGCGGCCGTACGGACAATGGCGAGCAGGCGAATGCCGGCTGAGGGCGCAAAGACGTCGAAGGTGATGGCGGCAGCGGCCGAAAGGCCGGCGAGCGAGGTGGCGGTGATGAACCAGCCGGAGAGGCCGAGCAGAGCAATGCCGGCTGTCACCGTCGCTGCCGAAAGTGCTGCGCCAAGCAGCAGCGCACGCCGGCGCTCGGCAAGGAACAGACGCAGGATCGGCTTGAGGTCTGCAGCAAATCCGCTCATTCGGCGGCCTCCCTCATAACGATGTCGGCATCGATGCGCATGGCGCGATGCATGCGGGCGGCAAGCAGCGGATCGTGGGTCGCAACGATCAAAGTGCGGCCCCTGGCGAGCAAAAGCAGACCCTCGGTAACCTCGGCAGCGGTGGCGGCGTCGAGATGCGCGGTCGGCTCGTCGGCCAGGATAATCCGGAGATGCGGATTGCAGGCCGCCCGCGCGATCGCAAGCCGCAGCGCCTCGCCGCCGGAAAGCCCGATCCCGCCTTCGCCGAGCGGCCGGTAGCCATAGGCGGTGGCGACTTTTCCAAGCTTGGCAGCGTCGAGCGCATCCGTCACGTTGCCGCGCAGGATACCGGGCCTGCCGAGCGCGATATTGCCGGCGATGGTGCCGGCAAATATATGCGGTCTTTGGCCGATCCATGCCATGCTGGCCCGCAAGGCATGGGCGCTGTCATCCGCAAGTGCGGTGCCGCCGATGACGATGCGGCCACCGGTGCAGGGCGCCAGTCCTGAAATCAGCGAAAGAAGCGTCGACTTGCCGGAACCGCTGGCGCCGAGAAGCGCCAGATGTTCGCCGGCCGCGATATCGAGGTTGAAACCATCGAGGATCAACGGTTCGTCGGCGTCGTAGCGGAAATCGACATTCTCAAGACGAATGGCCGGCGCTTCGACGATGGCAGATGCCGCTGGCGCGACCGCGGCTGCTCCTTGGATGGACAGGCCGCCGGCAGCGAGGGTGTCCAGGGCCTTCAGCGCCGCTTCGCCGGCCGCCCGATCATGCCAGACAGCCGAGAGTTCGCGCAGAGGCTCGAAGAAGGCCGGTGCCAGCAGCAGGATGAACAGTCCCTCGGTCAGGTCGAGCCGACCTACCCAAGTGCCGAAGCGGATCTCGCCGAGCAGGCTGAAGCCGACATAGACCGCAATCATCGCCACGCCGAGCGCGGCGAAAAGCTCGAGCACCGCCGAGGACAGAAAGGCGATCTTCAGCACAGCCATGGTGCGCACACGCAGCGACTCCGCCTCCGACCGCAGGCGCAGGGCCGTTGCATCGACTGCGTCGAGCGCACGGATGGTCGCCAGTCCGCGCAGCCGATCGAGCAGGAAGCCGTTGAGGCCGCCGGTCGCGACGAGCTGCTTTTCGCTGGCCGCCTGGGCGCGCCAGCCGATCAGCGCCATGAAGATCGGGATCAGCGGCGCGGCGAATAGCAGAACCAGCGCGGCGATCCAGGAGACCGGCAGGATGAAGGCAAGGATGACGAGCGGCACGAGGCTCGCCTTCATGCGCGCCGGCTGGAAACGGGCGAGGTAGGGTACGATCAGTTCTGCCTGTTCGCCAATGACGCTCGCGGCTTTGGCCGAGGCAGGCCGGCTGCGATCGATGGGCGACGACATGGAAAGTGCCACGGCGGCGATCTTCCGCCTGCGGCTGAGCTCGGCGCGGGCGGCGTGAAAGGCCAGGCGGCCGCCGGCCGCGTCGAGACAGCTTCTTGCAAATCCGAGGACAAGGATGCCGAGGGCTGGCCAGAGAACGTCTTGCAATCCGCCGCCATCGGCGATGCGGCCGACCGAGACAGCCAGCAATCCGGCCTGCGGAATCCAGATGGCCGCAGCCAGTGCCTGCAGCATCGCCGCCCTGCGCAGCCCGCTTTTCGCCCCGTCACGGCCGGGCGCAATGGCACCACCATCCCGTGTTCGAGCCTCTTGTGTGTCCTTCGCGTCGAAGAAAGCAGTGCCCATGGCGCTAACTCTTGTTCGCAGGGTTCGGCCGGCGGCTGCGGCCGAGCGAAACGACCCGGTCCTTGGCCTCCAGAAGCTTGGTCACTTTCGCGCCCAGCGAGAGTAGCGTTGCGAGCCTTTCTGTTTCAAGTTGTTTTACGTCTTCGTACCAATGGGTCAGCTGCTCGATCAGCGTGTGCATCTCGCTCATGCGTTGCTGCGCATGCCGCTCGGCTTCGCTGGCCGGCCGTTGCATCAGGATCTCACGCAGAACCGACAGCGTCGGATCGACTTCACGCTTCTTTCTCTCTTCGGCAAGCGTCCTCAATATGTGCCAGACATCATCCGGCGTGGTGAAGAAATCGCGGCGATCGTCCGGCTTGTGTTTCAGGATGACGAGGTTCCAGGCCTGCAGTTCGCGCAGGCTCATCGACACATTGGAGCGCGAGATGCCGAGCGACTCGGCGATCTCCTCGGCGCAGATCGGCGCGGGCGAAACGAAGAGCAGGGCATAGATCTGGCCGACCGTGCGGTTGATTCCCCAGCGCGACCCCATTTCGCCGAAATGGAGAACGAAGGACTGGACGAGAGGCGGAAGGTTCATGGTCGTTTCCGTTGCGTCTGTGATTTCAGAAATTTCTGAAATCACTATACCGACCTTCGCGTTCCTCCGGCAATCGGCAAGGCTGGCCTGCGTCAATTTGGATGTCCCTTCGTTGATCGTCGGCTAGATATAGCTGGACGCGACGTGGCTGAATTTGACTTGGATCAAATCCGTAGCGCTTTGCAGTGACGACGCAAAAACGCCCGGCGATGCGTTACGCATGCCGGGCGTTCTGTCGGATTGAGATGTCTAGGCCGCCGCCTGGTTTTTGTTCAGAAATGCCGTCAGGCTCAGATCAAGCCGGCCAGAAGGCCGACACCGGCAATGGTGGAAATGCCACCGGCCGTGCGCGTCACGAAAACGCCCTGGCGTTTACCGGTGCGGCCGATGACGTAACCAAGCGCAAGGCCGGCGAGGTGCAGCAGTGCGGTTGCGATCATAAAGCCGGCGGCATAGGCTTCGCCGGCGGCATTTTCCGGCATTTCGGCGCCATGTGCGTGACCGTGGAAGATGGCGAAGACGCCGATGACACCAAGTGCTGCGGCCAGCGGCGCCCTGACGTTGAGTGCAACAACGGCGCCGAGGACGACGACGGACAGCGCGATGCCGATTTCAACGAAGGGAACAGCAATGCCGGCAACGCCGAGGGCACCGCCGAGCGCCATCACCAGGACGAAGGTTGTCGGCACGAGCCAGGTGGCACGGCCACCGAGCTGAAATGCGAAAACACCGACCATCACCATGGCGAGGGCGTGATCGAGGCCAGACATCGGATGGGCAAAGCCATGGCTGAAGCCGGCAGCTTCGCCGATGGCGGGATGGGCCGAGGCGACGGCTGGAAGCGCTGCGGCAGCCAAGGCAAGCAGGCCGCTCTTGATTGCTGATTTCATTGCTCATTCCCTCGTGAGTTTTCGATTATCCTGCGGCGGCCGAACACTGGCATGGTTCCAAGTCGCGCAGATCACGCTAGTTCAAAGAATTCTCGCCGTCAACGAAAACTCCATGAAATACTAAGCCAATTCAAGTGCTTATCTGATAGGCAGATGCCGCTTTCGATAGCTTCTCCCAGCGCCGCGCGACTCAAGATCGAACTGGAAACCGTCCCCCACAGGGTCTATCAATCGTCCGGCGAAGACGGTGCAAATCGCTGCGATGGAGGAGACACCCATGACGAATACCGAACGGCCGCTGGCGATCAGCGCGCCCGAGCCGCGCACGCTCGATCTGATTTTCAGCGACAAGGCGCGCGCCGAACTGCATGCGAAATACGAAATCGTCGAGGCCGATCCCGAGAATATCGCCGGGCTCGGCGACGAGATCCTCGGAAGCGCGCGCTACATCATCGGCCAGCCGCCGCTTTCGGCCGAAACGCTGGCCAGAATGCCGGCCTTGCGCTCGATCCTCAACGTCGAAAGCAATCTTCTCAACAACATGCCCTATGAGGTGCTCTTCCAGCGCGGCATCCATGTCGTCACCACAGGGCAGGTCTTTGCCGAGCCGGTCGCCGAAATTGGCCTCGGTTTCGCACTGGCCTTAGCGCGCGGCATCGTCGATGCGGATGTCGCTTTCCGCCAGGGCACGGAACTCTGGGGCGGCGAGGGAAATGCAAGCGCGCGGCTGATCGCCGGCTCCGAGATCGGCATCGTCGGCTTCGGCGATCTCGGCAAAGCGCTGCGCCGGCTCCTGTCCGGCTTCAGGGCGCGCATCAGAGTGTTCGATCCCTGGCTGCCGCGCTCGATCCTCGAGGAAAACGGCGTCGAGTCGGCAAGCCTGGAGGACGTCCTGACGAAGAGCGATTTCGTCTTCGTCGCCGCCGCCGTCACCAGCGAAAACAAAGGATTTCTCAGCACGGAGGCCTTCGCCAGCATGCGCAAAGGCGCGGCCTTCATCCTGCTCAGCCGCGCCGATGTCGTCGATTTCGACGCGCTGATGGCGGCCGTCTCGTCAGGCCACATCGTCGCCGCAAGCGACGTCTACCCGCAAGAGCCGTTGCCGACCGACCATCCGGTACGAAGCCTGAAAGGCTTCATCCGTTCGGCGCACCGGGCCGGGGCGCTCGACAGCGCCTTCAAGAAAATGGGCGACATGGTGCTCGAAGACATGGACCTGATGGATCGCGGCTTGCCGCCGATGCGCTGCAAGCGGGCGGAACGCGAGACGGTTTCCCGCATGCGTTCGAAACCGGTCGAAGTGAATTAGGACAGAATGCCGACGTGACGCGCCGCCTCAGGCGGCGCGCTGGTCGGCACCCTGGATCGCCGCGAGCTTCCAGTCGGCGTCAGGCTTGCGCACGAAGGTCCAAACCTCGGTGCTTTCGCTCGGACGGCGGTCGTCGCCGGAAACGACGCGGCCGCTGTCGCGTTCGACTATGGCGTCGACCGAGGAATAACGCATGGCGAGCGTCGCATATTCCTGACCGTCTTCCCGCCAGGCCTCGGCGATATCGCCCTGCAGCAGCTTGACGTCGGAGACGCGGTTGCGAACGCCGTTGGTGGCGTTTTCGCCGAGTTCCTCGGCAAGATAGGACATCGCCTCGGGCGTCGTCAGCCGGCGCAACGTGCCGTAATCCTCGGCACCGTAGGCGGTCTGCACTTGGGTCAGCAGTTCCTCGAACTGATCGAGATCGGCCTGCGCCAGCCCGATCTCGTCGCTCGGCCGATTGCCGCGCGGCCCGCCGAAACCGCCTCCCGACCCGATCGCCGGGATTTGGAAGGACGACTTATTCGTCGGCGACATGCTATAGGATTGGCTCTGGCCGCCGGCGCCGTAGGAAGGCTGGCGGCGGTTGGCGAAATAACGCATGGCGAGCATGACGGCGCCGCCGATCAATGCGATCTGCAGCAACATGCCGAGGAAGCCGAAGCCGCCGCCGAAACCGTGGCCCAGCAGCATGCCGAGAAGGCCACCGGCAATCAGACCGCCGATCATCGAACGGCCGAAGCCGCCGAAGAAACCGGGGCGCTGAGCGCCGAGGGGCTGCTGAGCGGTAGCAGGTGCCGTAGTCTGCGGACGCGGCGTCATCGACCGTTCGATCGGCGCTGCGGGGGCAGGTGCGGTGCGGGTGACAGGCGGGGCCTGGAAGGTGCGCGTGCCGCGGCTTCCGAAACCGAAGCTGCCGGCGCGGCGCGCCTCGGCATCGTCGAGGGAAGCAAAAACGGTGGCGCTCGTCAGTGCGGCAATTGCCGCGATCTTGGCAAAACGCGAAACGGCACTCGGCATTCCTCATCTCCTGTCATGCACAATCACGGCATGTCGGGACCTAATATAGGTACTCTTTCCCGCGTGTGAAGTTCTTCGGCTCCATTACTGGCAGACGTCGACCCAGCTGGCGCCGGTCAGCTCGGCCAGCCGCCCAGTTTCGATGCGCACGGCCGAGTTCGTCGAGCCGGCAGCCGGCACGACTTCATCGAAGCGTTTCAGCGAGATATCGCAATAGATGGGCAACGGCGAAGGCAGGCCGAAGGGGCAGACGCCGCCGACCGGATGGCTGGTGATCGCCACGACCTCTTCGGCGCCGAGCATGCGCCCCTTGGCGCCAAAGGTGTCCTTGAACTTACGATTGTCGAGCCTTGCCGTGCCACCGGCTACGACCAGCATCATCTGCTCACCGACGCGCAGGCAAATCGTCTTGGCGATCTGGGCTGGCTCGACGCCGTGGGCTTCGGCGGCAAGCGCCACCGTCGAGGAGCTCTCAGCGGTTTCGATGATTTCGATATCGGGTGCATGGGCGCGGAAGAAGGCGCGGACGGACTCAAGGCTCATGGAACGGATGTGCAAAATAATGATCGGAGGGTGCGGGATGCGATGGATGCAGAAATCCAAGGATGATTCCGTAACTCAAAGTTCCAGGCATTTCAATCAAAGCGTGGCGAGGTCGAATTGCATTTGGAAGATGGACCTCTTGGCCGCTGAAGAGATCGGTGGTGGCATAATCAGAAGCCATATGCCTTCACGGCGGCAAGCCGGCCGGGATGATTTGCCTTGAAACCATCCCGGCCGGATATTCTCCGGCAATATGAGCGAGGCGTCGATCTATTCATCGGACAGAGCGAGGTCCCGGCGCAGCCATGATGGAAAAGAGTCGAGGCTGCTCACCATGCGACGACGCCTCCATCGGGCAATGATGGTTGCGACGAGAATCTCTCGAAAGCTAAATCGCGAGCAAAGCTCGCTCATGGATGTCGCCAGGCTCTCGCCGGCGTGCTGATTGTTCATGATCAATTGCGGTCAGAATTCTGAACCGCCCTTCTCTCAAACCTGAAGATCGCAGCGCCATGGCGCGCGGACGTTGCCGTGCCCAGGCGCTGCATGCGAAACGGGTGCCGTCTTCGGATGGTGAAGCTTGAAAGGTCTCGGATTGAATCGAGGGTAAGGAGCTTCGGAAGCCTATGCCAAAGAGGCGTTGGACGAGGAAATATCTGTCATTGCACGCCTCCATTCTTGAAATTGCTCCGGCGCAATTATTAGCCGATCGATAAAAGACAGGCAAGAGCGGAATGTCGGGGCTTTGAGGCTGGGGGTGCCATTGTGGCAAGGCCGCTGTTGCGACGACGGACTTGACGTCAGCGCTGTCGATGTCGAATTCCACTTTCAGCTGAACTGATCTTTGCATCGGCAATTGACCACGTCGAGAACATCGTCATAATAATTTTGCACACGTGCTCAATTTTGTCATTTGGCCGTTACGTTCAACCCCTAGAGCGGGATACGCCACGTTTTCGTGGGGTTCGGAGCGGCCATCATCAGCAGTGCTGACCCGTCAAGAGGCCCCACACTGCTCTTCTAGGGAGACGAAGAAGATGACCATTTTGCCGACACTGAAATCGCTTGCCGTCGCAGCCGCCATCCTGGCCTCGACCTCCGCAATTGCACTTGCCAAGGACGTTCACATCAGCGTCTGGGCCGGCGGCACCGGCCCGAACGACGTCTATCGCCTCGACGCCATCGAGATCGCAGCCCAGCAGCTGCAGCGCGAAGCTGCTCTCAAGGGCGAAGACCTGAAGATCACCGTCGAGAAGAAGCCTTATTCGGCCTGGGAGGACTTCAAGCAGGCGCTGACCCTTGCCGCCGAAGCCAAGACCGCCCCGAATATCGTCGTCAGCGGCCATGAAGACATCGCCCCCTGGTCGCAGGCCGGGCTCATCGTCCCGATCGAAGATTATGTCGATCTCGACTCATGGCCGCTCAGCGACATCTATGAAAACCTGCTGCAGATCGCGTCCTATAACGGCACCGTCTACGGTATCCCGCAGGACGCCGAATCCCGCCCGATGTTCTTCTGGAAGCCTTACATGAAGGCGATCGGTTACAGCGATGCCGATCTGGATGCGCTGCCGCAGAACGTCCAGGACGGCAAGTACACCATGAAGAACCTGCTCGAAGACGCCAAGAAGATGCAGGACAAGGGTCTCGTCCAGGCCGGCTACGGTTTTTATCCGCGTACCAGCAACGGCCCTGATTACTGGCAGTTCTACACCAGCTTCGGCGGCACGATGGAAGAAGGCGGCAAGCTCGTTTTCGACAAGGCGGCGATGACCCGCACCTATCAGTTCTTCACCGATGCCGTGAAGGCAGGCGTCACCAAGAAGAACCACATCGGCATGCCGGGCGACCAGTGGTGGAAAGAAGTCGCCACCGGTAAGGCCGGCATCTGGGACGGCGGCACCTGGCATTATGCCCGCCTCGTCAACCAAGAAGGCCTGAAGGACTTCTTCGGTAACGTGATCTTCACGCTGATCCCCGCCGGCGAAGGCGGCAAGGCCAACACACTGACCCATCCGCTTGTCTACCTGCTGACCGCAGGTCACGACCAGGAAGACACCGAGATCGCCGCCCAGTTGGTCAAGATCGCCTCCGAGCCGCGCACCAACGCGCTGCATGCGGTCAAATCAGCCCATCTCGGCATCTCCAAGTCGGAATCGACGGTCGACTTCTACTCGGCCGACCGCTGGACGCGTGAAGCCACCGAGCGCCTGCTGCCGCATGCCAATGCGATGCCGAACAATTCCGATTTCGGCAAATATTGGAACATCATGTGGAAGAACCTCGAGGCATCCTGGACCGGCGCCAAGACCGTAGACGCCGCGGTCAGTGATGCAGAGAGCGAGCTGAAGAGCACGCTCGGCGACAAGATCGTCATCCGCTAGAACAGGATGATTTCAGGCCGACTCGGCCTGAAATCTGAAATCCTGTTCTAAATTAAAGGGTTAGAGCATGATGTCGTCCGAAAACCGCTCACACTTTTCGGCATCATGCTCTGGGATCGAAGCACTCTTCCGGGCGGCGGCAGCGCTGCCCGGTCGGTCCACGACGAGGGGGCTTCCATGAAATCGTCCAGAATGCTCGGACTGTTGATGATTGCGCCTGCGGCGATCATGATCATCCTCTTCTTCCTGATGCCGGTCGTTCTGACGGCGGTCTTCTCGATGACCAGCATGACGACGGCGACCGGCATATCAGGCGGTGTCTACCAGATCGCACCGAATTCCCTGATCGCGCTGAAATCGGCGATACCAGACATTGCCGCCGAAATGGCCGGACCGCGCTACGCGATCGACGAGGCGGGCCTCAAGGCCATCGAAGGCCTCGGGCTTACACCGGGGATTGCCGCGGAATTGCGCACCAAACATGCAGGTGAGGTGTTCACGGCACGCCGCGACGTCGAGCGCATGATCAAGGATCTCGCCGACCGGCCTTCGACGCGCGACGTCAAGCAGATCTCCGAACAGTTCAACCGTTCCGTCCTCAACACCCGCTTCGACAGCAAGGAGCAGCTCCTTTCGGCGCTGGATAGTCTGGGTTTCAAACTGACAGCTGAGCAGAAGGAAACGGTCGCCAAGGCCACGTATACTGGCTGGGTTTGGACGACCGATAATTTCTCGCGCATGACAAGCTCGCCCGACATGGCGCGCGTGCTGTTGAATACCGTGCTCTACGTCGCGCTAGTGCTGATGCTGTTCAATGTCGGCTATGCGCTGCTGCTGGCCATCTGGACGCATTACATGCCGCCGACGCCGGCCTCGATCTTCCGCGGCATCTGGCTCCTGCCGCGCATCACCCCCGTCGTCATCTACGTCATGCTGTGGAAGTGGCTCGCCTGGGACACCGGGTTCATTTCGATCCTGATGGGCAAGTTCGGCTATCCGCCAAAGAACTATCTTCTCGACAACGCCTACAACGCCTGGATCTTCGTCGTGATGATCAACGGCTTCATCGGCGCCTCCATGGGCATGCTGGTCTTCTCCTCGGCGATGAAGGCCATTCCGAAAAGCCAGTTCTATGCGAGCGAGGTCGACGGCGCCTCCCGCGGGCAGCAGATCCGCTACATCATCCTGCCGCAGATGCGCTGGCCAATCCTCTTCGTCACCTGCTACCAGACCTTGTCGCTGCTTGCCTCCTTCAATGAAATCCTGCTCGCCACCAATGGCGGACCGGGCAATGCCACCGAAGTCTGGGCGCTCTCGGCCTATCACACTGCGCTGAGGAACTATGCCGGCAACCTCGAATACGGCTTGGGTGCCGCCATGGCCTTGGTGCTCGTCGTCATCGGAGTGACGCTGTCGCTCCTCTATCTGCGCGTTTTCAACTACGGCACGCTTGTCGCCAAGCCCTTGATCGAGGATTGACCATGGCCGAACGATCGCAGCCCTCGGCAAATTACCGCAGCTGGCCTGTCATAACGGCGCTGACCATCGTCAGCCTGCCGCTGCTCCTGATGTATGTCTATCTCTTCCTCGACACCGTGACCGTCAAGCAGGCGGATGCACTGCTACCCTCCGGCTTGACGCTCGACCACTGGCGATTCCTCTGGCAGACGACGGAGGGCAAGGCGAACATCTGGCAGGTGACTGTGAATACCCTGCTCTTTGCTGCCTGCACCACCAGCCTCGTGCTTATCGTCTCGTCGATGGCGGGCTACGTGCTGTCACGGCTGAACGTACCGGCGCGCGGCTTCTTCCTCGCCGGCGTCATGGTGCTGCATGCCTTCCCGTCGGTGACGCTGATCATCGCTATCTTCATCGTGCTGCAGATGATCGGCCTCTACAATTCGCTGATCGGCGTCATCCTGGTAAAGGCGGCGATCGACCTGCCGCTCGGCATTTGGTTGATGAAGGGCTTTTACGACACCGTGCCGTGGGAAATCGAGATGGCCGGCGTCGTCGACGGCGCCTCGCGCTTCCGGGTCTGGCGCAGCCTCGTGCTGCCGCAGGTCAAGCCCGGCATCATGGCGCTCGGCCTCTTCTCTTTCCTCTCCGGCTGGGGCGAGTTCATCCTGCCGCAGGTGCTGGCGCCTGGTAATCAGGTGCAGGTGCTGTCGGTCTATCTCGCGGGCTTCCTCGCTGACGACAACAATTACGATTTCAACATGTTCAAGGCGGTCGGCCTCTTCTACCTCATTCCGGTGCTGATCGCTTACGCGCTCTTCAACAAATATCTCATGAACATCTACGGCGGCGGGAGCAAAGGCTGATGCGCATCCTCCTCGACAATTTTTCAAAGAGCTTCGGCTCCACCAAAGTCATCGAGAACATGACGCTCGAAGTCGGCAACGGGGAGATGCTGGCGCTGCTCGGCCCGTCCGGCTGTGGCAAATCGACGACGCTGTTTTCCGTCTGCGGCATCCATCGGCCAAGCGGCGGACGCATCCTCTTCGGCGACCGTGACGTTACCGACCTGCCGAGCCAGGCTCGCAATGTCGGCGTCGTCTTCCAGTCCTATGCACTCTATCCGCACATGACGGTTACCGAGAACATCGGCTTTCCGCTGAAGGTGAAGGGCATGCCGGCCGCCGAAATCCGCAAGGAGGTCGACCGCATCGCCGCCCTCGTTCAGATCGGCAACCTGATGGGCCGCAGGCCGGCCGAGCTTTCCGGCGGCCAGCAGCAGCGCGTGGCCCTGGCGCGCGCGCTGATCCGCAAGCCGGATGTGCTGCTGCTCGACGAGCCACTCGCCAATCTCGACGCCAAGCTGCGCCTCGAAATGCGCTCGGAAATCCGCCGCCTGCAGCGCGAAACCGGCATCACCGCCATTCTCGTCACCCATGACCAGGTGGAAGCGATGAGCATGTGCGACCGCATCGCCATCATGAAGGAAGGCGAGATCGTCCAGATCGCCACGCCGGCCGAAATGTACAACGATCCGAAGACTGCCTTCGTTGCCGGCTTTCTCGGCAATCCGCCGATCACCTTCCTGCGCGGCGTCGTGGACAAGGGCGCCTTCACAATCCCGCAAAGCGAGATCCGTGTGCCGCTGCCTGTGACCATCGGCGCCGCCGAGGGCACGAAGCTGATGCTCGGCGTCCGGCCGGAGCATTTTACGCCGGCAGGCGACATAACCGTGCCCGGCAAGATCACCTTCGCCGAAACACAGGGTCGCGAGAACCTCTACGACGTGGCTCTTGCCGGCGGACCACTGCTGCGCTCCATCCAGCCGGTACGCAGTGATATCCACGTCGGCGACGACGTCCGCTGGGCGATCGACAGCCGCGGCGTATTCGTTTTCGACGAAAACGGCAGGAGGCTCTGATGCCCCGCGATTTCTCGGCATTCTTCCAGCGTTACGGTTGGCCAACGGCCAAGGGCCGGCTTCCCTTCTGCATCGGCCATCGCGGCGCCAGTGGCCATGAACGCGAGAATACGATCGCCGCTTTCCGCCGTGCCGCCGAACTCGGGGCTGAGATGTGGGAGCTCGACACGCAACTGACGAAGGACGGCGTGGTCGTCGTCTCGCATGACGACCACCTCGAGCGCGTCTTCGGCATCGACCGCCGCATTTCCGAGATGACGGCGGCGGAGCTTGCAGGGCTCGACGGCGTCGACGTGCCGAGTTTTTCGGAAGTGGCCGCACTCGGCCGCGAGACCGGAACCGGTCTCTATGTCGAGCTGAAGGCGCCTGGGACCGGCATGCGCTGCTGGCGGCACCTTGCCGAGATGAACCAGCGTTTCGCCTGTCTCGGTTCCTTCGATACGACTCAGGTGCGCGAGCTCCGCGACGCCGCCTGCGATTTTCCGCTTTCCGTACTGATCCGTGTCGGCCACGATCCGCATGCGCTCGGCGACGAGGCCGGCGCCGATATTCTGCATCTTTGCTGGGAGAGAGCAGGCGAGCGTCCGCAGGATCTGGTGACCGACGCACTGATGCGTCGCGCCTTCGAGGAAGGCCGCGAGATCGTGCTTTGGCACGAGGAGCGGCCGGCCATCCTCGCTGATATCATGAAACTTCCGGTTCTCGGCATCTGCACGGATCTGCCCGATCTGATGCGGCCACCGGCAGGCAGGGAAAAAGCAGTTGGCAGACAAGGATAAGGGACCGCGCAAGGTAACCTCCTTCGACGTGGCGCGCGTGGCCGGCGTCTCGCGCGCTGCCGTGTCGCGCGCCTTCACGCCGGATGCCAGCGTCTCGCCGAAGACGCGCGAAAAGGTCTACCAAGCGGCCAAGGAACTCGGCTACCGGGTGAACTATCTTGCCCGAAGCCTGACCAACAAACGCTCCGATCTCGTCGGCCTCGTCGCCGCCGGCCTCGACAACCCGTTCCGCACGTTGCAGATCGAGAATCTGGCAAGAGTGCTGCTCGCCCGCAATTTTCGCCCCATCCTGCTGCCAACCTCGCCGGAGGCCGATACTTCGACGGTCATCGGCCAGCTGCTGCATTACGCCGTATCAGGCGTCATCGTCACCTCGGACGCGCCGCCGACCGAGATCTGCGAGCAGTGCGCGGCCGAGGGTGTGCCGATCGTGCTGATCAACAAGGGCAACGACATTCCCTTCGTCGACCGCATCATCTCCGACGACCGCATGGCCGGCCATCTCGCCGCCACCCACCTGATCGACAGCGGCGTGCGAAAGCCCGCCGTGATGGCCGCCCCGGCCATATCCTATACGGCGCGGCGGCGCAGCGAGGCCTTCATCGCACACTGCAAGCAGTTCGGCGTCGAGGCGCAGTTTCTGCAGGTCAGGATCAACGACTACCGGAGCGGCTATGATGCGGCAGCCGAACTTGCCGCATCCGGCATCGACGGGCTGTTCTGCGCCAACGACTACATGGCCTGCGGCGTGGTCGATCGCATCATGCGGGGCCGCGGCCGCGATGATGCGCCGCCGCTCTCCATCATCGGCCATGACGACATTCCTCAGGCGAGCTGGACCGCCTACGATCTCACGACCATCCGCCAACCCTGCGACGTCCAGGCCGAAAAGACGGTCGACCTGCTGATGAGCCGCATAGTCGAGCCGAACCTGACGGCGCGTGTCGAATTCACGCCGGTGACACTGATCAAAAGAAGGACTTCGTAATGAATTCCGCATTCGATCCTGCCGCCATCCGCGCACGGGCGGAGGTCGCGATCACCGTCGCCCTCGAGGTCGGACGGGAGGTTGCCCGGTTTCGGCGCGACTCTGACCCCGGCACCCTCGCCGTCGAGAACAAGGGATTGCAGGATTTCGTCACCATCGCCGACAGGAGGGCCGAGCAGGCAATCCGCGACGGCCTGCTCTCGCGCTTTCCTGATGATACGTTCATGGGCGAAGAGAGCGGCGGACGATCGGGCGAGGGCGGTACCTGGGTCGTCGATCCGATCGACGGCACGACCAACTATATCAGGGGCTTCCGGCACTGGGGCGTCTCAATCGCCTTCGTCGTCGGCGGAAAGGTCGAGATCGGCGTGGTCTACGACGCCGCCGGAGACAAGGTCTTTCACGCCGTGCGCGGCGGTGGCGCCTTCAAGGATGGGATTCCGGTCCATGCGGCGGCGACCGCCGATCCGGCCAATGCGCTTGTCATTCTCGGCCATTCCCGCAAGACGAGCTTCGACGACCATCTCGCGCTCTCGCGGCGGCTCCACGAACGCGGCATGGATTATCGCCGCATGGGCGCGGCCGCGATCGACCTCGTTCGCGTTGCCGAGGGTGCTGCCGACCTTTATTACGAACGCCATCTCAATGCCTGGGACATGCTCGCCGGCGCGCTGATCGCCGAAGAGGCCGGCGCTGTGGTGGCGATGCCGCCGGTCGACAGGCTGCTTGCACAGGGCGGACCCGTCATCGCCTACTCGCCGGGGCTTGCTGGCGAATTCGCGTTCATCCTCGACATCGAGGGGCTATAAACACACCTCTCCCACAGACGATCCGCCCCGATTTGTGAGACTGCGAACTTTGCCCGAAAGTTACGGAACGCCCGCTACGAAACAACGCGATTGCGACCGCTCTTTTTCGCCGTATAGAGATTCTGATCGGCGATCGCCAAAATCTCGTTCGGAGACTTGGCAGACAGGGTACTGGCGAGACCTATGCTGATCGTGACGTGCAGCCCGTTGCAGATCTCAGACCAGTCCCATCGTTCAATGGCTGAACGCAGCCTCTCGCAGAGATCTGCGGCGCCTCGGGGAGCGCCGGCGAACAGGACGACGAATTCCTCGCCGCCAAACCGAATTGCCTGATCGGTAATGCGTAGCTGGCCGCGCAATATAGTTCCAATGGCACCCAGGACCCGGTCGCCGATCATGTGAGAGAAGTTGTCGTTGATCGACTTGAAGTGATCGACATCCAGCATCGCGATTGAATATGGACGCTTCTCAGATGTCAGCGCTTTAACCCGAATCTCTCAAAGTAAGGGGTGCATCGGGGCTGCGAATCTGAGAAACTGCTTTTGCTACAAAGGCTTACCAGATTCGCTAAGGAGGCCCCGATGCAAACAGACTGTATCTCCGCGCAGTTGGAATTTAAAGGCTTCGACGGCCACAAAGTCGTCGCTGGTTTCGACGGCGGCGCGATCACCTCGGATGCCGGTGCGCTGCTGCTTCGTCACGTCGATGCGGCCATCGGGCTGTTCGACCGGGTGGCCGCCTGCTTCGTTGATGGCCGCGATCGCAAGTGCACGGTCCACAGCACCCGCACGCTGGTCGGGCAGCGCATTGCGGCGATCGCGCTGGGCTACGAGGATGTCGATGATCACGACACGCTGCGCCACGACCCGGTGCTTGCGCTGCTGTCGGAGCGGCTGACGCCGAAGCGACAGGACTGTGC